>JBBIPA010000030.1:25462-26242 GCA_037443085.1 Chloroflexota bacterium
CGGTACTTTGCCTCGGCAAATTTTTTCTCCCGTATCCACCGCAGCAATGTATTCTTACTGACACCTGCGCTCTGGCAAGCTTCGGCAGTCCTGTAAAATTTGCTCCCGCTGATGACGACTGGCATACCTGCCACCTCCTCTATACTCAAGTATACTCATCATAAGTCAGGTAGCTTTGGGGCACATCACATAAAGGTACTGAATTGACATGGTACTTTCTGGCATGGAGCCAGCATGGTACTTTAGTCATGGGCATCAGTGCCCGTTGGTTATCCCGGCGTGGAGGCTTTATGGCCAGGGCTTCCGGTTCCTGCCAGGCGAGATGCAGGAGAGAACTTCAGCTCCGCACGCTTCGCTGGCGATTACGGGATGTGGCAGACCAGTACTTAATGACTACCTGAAAAGTACAGTCGGGCTATTTACTCGAGGCTTGATTTATACTATACTGTAGCCATTGACAGGAATAACTAGTCGCAGTAGAATATCACAGAAAGGAGGTAACAGATGATAAGGCTAGCTAATGCGGTGCGCCGGTTATATCGCGGCGAGAGAGGGTTTACCCTGATTGAGCTGCTGGTGGTCATCGGCATTCTGGCGGTGCTGGCAGGTGTGGTGACTCTGGGCGTCACCCAGTTTATCGGCAGGGGTGAAGCTGAAGCACAGAAAACCGAACTGCATAACATCCAGACTGCTGTTGCTGCCTATATGGTGGATTCCATAGGTCGTGGGGAAAACTTTTCAGCAGGCTCAATTACACCAAATGCCACTGTTGGTCCCAAT
>JBBIPA010000031.1:0-24935 GCA_037443085.1 Chloroflexota bacterium
CGTGTGGATGCCTTCACGGAGGTATGAATCTTTCCCCTCCTTCTCTATCTCCCGCAGCCGTACCTGATAGCTGGGGATATCCTCCGGAGCTATAATAGCGGTCCCCGGCAAACTGTACATTTCTTCCCGCGTATAGCCATAGGCTTCCAGCGCCCGGTCATTGACTTCAATGATGTGCATGTTTTCGTCGAAAAGGATGATGATGTCATTGGCATATTTCACCAGGTACTCGAAGTGGCGCAGCAGCACCTGGCGCTCCACCTCCGCCTGGTACAGCGTTTTATAGTACAACCTCTGCTTTCTCTGCCACAGCAGCACCACGATGATAGAAGCGATTACCAGCAGCCCGATAATCCCGCTGATGATCAATGTCGTAACAAACCGCATTTCCGAGAATGCTTCTTCAGTATCTATCTTGGCTACCATGAACCAGGGTGAATCCGGGATTTTCTTCAGCGCTGCCAGCACCTCCACGCCGCGGTAGTCCCTGCCTTCTACGATGCCTTCTTTGCCCAGTACCGCCATAACCGCGGGAACATTTGCCCGGCTCAGCGGTATTCTCAGCTTGAGCGCGGTATCTTTCTGGTGGCGCAGCTCGTTCAGAAATAGCACCTGGTCGCCATCGCGGCTGACCAGCAGCGTCTCGGCAGTATCGCTGGGCACGGGCCAGGACTGAATCAGCGGATAAAGGTACTGCGATGAGTCGATGCATAAAACCAGTGCGCCTACTGCTTGCTGCGAGCCTCTTTGCTGGGTGAAAAGCGGTGCAATAACATCGAGATGTGGCTCATGCTCACCCGACGGCCTGTGAAAGTCAACAAGCACAGCTTTCCGTTCCCGCACTGCGATTGGCAACTCAGCCAGGGCGACCTCGCTGAGTCGGTCTACGGTATTATTGAGACTCAGCAGCACCTTGCCGTTGCCATCAACCAGCAGGATATCCTGATAATGGTAGCGTTTCTGGACTATTCCGAGCCAGGTGAGTATTTTGTCACTGGATTCGGTATCTGGTGAAATCAGCCACGCTGCGGCCGTTTCTGCGAAGAACGGGCATTCTGCCAGGCTACTGGCATCCGCCATCCTCTCCTGCCGCCACTGCGCAATCTGGTCTGCCTTCAACTGGGCGATAGCTAGGAGCTGGTTGGCGCTGGTCTCTCGATGATGCTGTTCCTGGATGGTGTAAAACCAGGATCCTCCCGCCAGTATCGCCAGCACCAACGGCACCAGCACCGCCAGCAGCCACGGCGGGAACCGCTGGTTAATTACCTTTTTCTTCTGGTTACTGGTCATCTTAAGGAAACTATAACCTGCCTGTTAACACAAGTCAACAGAGACGCAGGGCTATCTCCCTCCCTCTAACTCCCTCCCGCACAGGGGGGGAATAGAAAACCCTCTCCCTTGACGGGAGAGGGAGGGGTGATGGTGCTCATGCCTCTCGCCTGCTCCCGATTTGACCGGCACCGTCCCTACCATGTATACTTGTAGTTGCAAATAATTAGCATTAGCATCTAAGCAAAGGTACATTAAACATGGCAACAAAGACCAGGAAAAAAACCAGCCGTCAGATACTGAATGGCTCCCGTCAGCGGGTGACCGGTCAGCGGGCGCTGCTGCTCGACCTCATCCGTCAGAACGAAGGGCACCTGGATGCCGACGAGCTTCACCGCCGGGCGCGGCAGAAAAACCGCCGATTGAGCCTGTCCACCGTCTACCGCAATCTACAGCTTTTCAAGAAGCTGGGGCTGGTGGAGGAGTATCACTTCGACGAGGAGCATCACCATTACGAGGCAAAACCGGCCAGAGAACATCAGCATCTGCTCTGCCTTAGCTGCGGCAAAATCGTGGAGATAAATGTGCCACTGATGCAACAGTTCAAGGACGAAGTCGGCAGGAAATACGGTTTTGATGTCAGGGAGGCGGAGGTGCATCTGGGCGGGCTGTGTTCGAATTGTGCCAGTAAAAAGACAGAGGAGAAGAAATGACTGCCAGGAAGCAGCTTAATTTGAATCAACTGGGACCCGGGCAAACCGGCATGGTGGTAGAAATACGTGGCGGACGCGGCTTGGTGGCGCGCCTGGAGGCCATGGGCATCCGTCCCGGCAAACAGGTGACCAAGGTCAGCTCCATGCTGTTCCGGGGGCCGGTTACCCTGAGGTCCAATGGCACTCAGGTAGCCCTCGGCTTCGGTATGGCTAACAAGGTCATCGTGGAAGTGGAGGCGGAGACTCTTCCTAGCACCCTCGAGGACATATTATGAAAATCCTGCTCATGGGCAATCCCAATGTGGGCAAGAGCGCTGTCTTTTCCCGCCTCACCGGCACCCGCGTCATCGCTGCCAACTACCCCGGCACCACCGTCGGCTTCACCAGGGGATATCTGAACCTGGCTGGTGAGCGGGTCGAGGTTATCGATGTGCCCGGCACCTATACCCTGGAGCCGACCAGCAAGGCGGAAGAAGTGGCTGTGGAAATGCTCAGGGAAGGTGACCTGGTCATCAACGTGGTGGATGCCACCAACCTGGAGCGAAACCTCAACCTTACCCTGCAACTGCTGGAGCGGCAGGTGCCGATGCTGGTGGCGCTCAATATGTGGGACGATACCCACCATCGCGGTATTAATATCGATGTCGCCAGGTTAGAAGAGCTGCTTGGTGTGCCGGTGGTGCCCACGGTGGGCGTCACCGGCGAGGGCATCAGGGAGCTGGTGGCAGGCATCAGGGAGCTGGTGGCAGGCATCCCCGAAGCCGGAATGCCCCGTGCTGCCAGCGCCAGCGACGATGAGCGCTGGACAAAAGTCGGCGCCCTCATCGCCCGGGTGCAGTCTCTGACTCATCGCCACCATACCTGGCGCGAGGTCATGGAAGATGCCAGCAGCCACCCTGTCAGCGGCTTGCTCATCGCCGTGGTGGTGATTGCCGCTACCTTCTGGATAGTCCGCCTCATCGGCGAGGGCATCATCAGCTATATCGCCGACCCGTTTTTTGAAAACCTGTGGACGCCGCTGCTGATGAAGCTGAGCCCGCTGCTGGGCTCCGAGGGCTTCTGGCACAACATCGTGGTGGGCAAACTTATCAACGGGGAAATCGACTATATGCAGTCCTTCGGGCTGCTCAGCACCGGTCTCTATATCGAGTTCGCCGTGGTGCTGCCCTATATCATTTCGTTTTATCTGTTGCTGGGGATACTGGAGGATGTCGGCTATCTGCCCCGCCTGGCGGTATTGATGGATACCCTGCTGCACCGGCTGGGACTGCATGGCTACGCCATCATCCCCAATATCCTGGGGCTGGGCTGCAATGTACCCGCCATCATGGCAACGCGGATACTGGAGAGCCGACGCGAGCGGTTCATCGCCGCCACCCTGATTTCTATCGGCGTGCCCTGCGCAGCATTGCAGGCGATGATTATCGGCCTGGTGGGGCAGCAGGGTTTCCAGTACGTGGCTATGGTCTACGGCAGCCTGCTGGTGGCCTGGATAGTCATCGGCCTGATACTGAACCGCACCGTCAGGGGATACAGCCCCGAGCTGCTGCTGGAAATCCCGCCTTACCGCTTCCCGCCCTGGCGGGTTATCGGCGAGAAGCTGTGGATGAGGGTCTCGGGCTTCATCGTGGAGGCTTTGCCTATCGTCCTGGGGGCGGTGGCGGCGGTGAGCATTCTCTACATGTTCGGCGTTTTTGATTTCATCGCCAATATCACCGCGCCGGTGATACAGGGGCTGATGGGTCTGCCCAAGGAATCGGTGGTTGCCATCATCATCGGCTTCCTGCGCAAGGATGTGGCAGTGGGCATGCTGGCGCCGCTGGCGCTCACCGCTAAACAGATGGTAATCAGCAGCGTGGTGCTGGCGATGTTCTTCCCCTGCGTGGCCACCTTCGTCATACTGCTCCGCGAGCTGGGCATCAAGGACATGCTCAAAGCCAGCGGTATCATGATTGTGTCAGCATTGATCATGGGCGGGCTGCTGAACCTGGTGATACCGTAACACAAACGCAGGCGCGATTCACGAATCGCCCCTGCATACTGCTTTAAGACCTGCTAATCGTCCGGATAATATTCCGCTCCAGGTCCCTGATATTTACCACCAGCGGCATTTTGCCGTTCAGGGAATGGGTGGCGCAGGCGAGGCAGGGGTCATAGGCACGGAACGCCATCTCCACCATGTCGAGCAGCTCCTCTTTGACCTCGGCGCCCTTGACAAATTCCATGGCTGCCTTCTTTACGGAGAGGCATATCGGGGCGGCATTATGCTGGGTAGCCACGATAAGGTTCACTCTGGTTACTATGCCGTTATCATCGGTCTCGTAGTGGTGAATCAGCGTGCCCCGGGCAGCCTCGACGCAGCCGATGCCCACTTTCTTCAGTTTGAGGTTCATATTACGGATATCCTTACCGGTGAGCAGCGGGTCGTTAGCAATTCTCTGCATATCCTCGGCAGCCTGCAATGCCTCGATGAGCCGCGCCCAGTGATAGGCCAGGGTATGACTGCTGGGCTTGCCGCCGAGCGTGTTGAACATCTCCTGGTACTCTTTTTGCGCCAGAGGCGTGGCCATGCCCTCAGCCACATTGAGCCTGGCCAGCGGTCCCACCCGGTACAGCGACGTTCCCTTGCCATCGCTCAGCCCGTTCCAGCCTATTTTGCGCAGATGCGTCAGCCTGATATATGTCCACGGCTCCACCCACTCGCCGACATGGTCAACATACTCGCGCGGCTCGAATAAGGCGTACTGTTTGCCCTGCGGGTCGATGACCCTCAGTTTGCCCTCATAGAAATTCAGTTTGTTATTATCATCCACCATTGCCATGTAATAGGTATCCAGCTTATAGGCTTCGCTGAGCACCAGTTCGAGGTATTTCTTATTCGCCAGCACCGTGTCCTTGAACAGCTTCAGCGTGGACTGGGCGAACTTCACGGTATCATCGGCGGTCTTCTTAATCCAGACTCTCTCGTTCTCGGTGATGCCGCGGGAAACGCCGCCGGGCAGGCCGCCTTCGGGATGAGGTGGCTTGCTGCTGATGAGGCGGATGATGTCCCGGCATTTCTTCCTGATTTCGATGACTTTCCCGCCCGTATCCAGACCTACTTTGTTGATGAGTCCCAGGATGTTTCGCTCCGCCGGTTTAGCTGACGTCCCCACGATGAAATCCGGGGCGGACATGAAGAAGAAGTGGATATAATGGTCTTCCACCACAAAGGCATTATACTGGAGCTGCCTTATCAGCTTGGCGGTCGGTGTGGGTTCCACACTGAAGATATCGTCCACTGCCCTGGTCGCCGCCATATTATGCGGCGTGGGGCAAACGCCACAGACGTTAGAGGCTATCCGGGGCATCTCCTCGACAGGCCTGCCCACGCAGAACTTTTCAAATCCCCTCAGCTCCACCACCTGCCAGTAGGCGTCTTCCACGTTCCCCTTGCCATCGAGGAAAATCTCTATTTTACCATGCCCTTCCAGTCTGGTGATAGGATTAATGGTAATGCTTTTAGTCATAAATAGTATCCTCTTTACCTATTCGGGTCGCCTCCTTCGCAAGCTGGAAGCTGGCAATGAGAAGCGGTAGAAATAGCCCACCGGGTCAACGATTTTATTCACCAGCCGTTGCACATCGGCATCGCTTTCGGCATTGAGCATGGTGGCAATAGCGGAGATAAACTTGGCGCCGGCATCTTCCACGCCTTCCACCGGACCGAAGCAGCCGCGGCAGGGCAGATTGATATTGATGCAGGCTTCCCCGCAGCCGCCACGGGTGGCGATGCCCAGGCAGAGAATCTCCTGTGCCAGGAAGCAGGTATCAGGGCTGGCTTCAACCTCATGAACCCGCTTGATATCGTTCATGATGATATGCACCGGTTTGGTTTGATTTCGCTTGCAGGTGTCGCACAGCGACTTATGCGGCGCCAGCCTGGAGCCTTTGGACGGCAGCTTCTGCTCCAGTACCGCGGTGAGGGCATTGACCACCAGGTCAGGAGGCGGAGGGCAGCCGGGCAGGTAGTAATCAACATCAATGACCTGGTCTAACGGATATACCTGCTGATAGAGCTCGGGCAGCGTCAGCTCTTTGCCGCTGACATGGGATTTGGGCTGGGGGACATTGCCCTTGCGATTGACCACGGTGGGGGCATCGCGGTAGACCCAGTTAAATATTTCCTCTTTTGTGCCCAGGTTAGCCAGCCCCGGCGTGCCGCCGAGACAGGCACAGGCGCCGAAGGCCAGCACCAGTTGCGACTTGGCCCGGAGCAGTCTGGCAATTTCCTCGTTTTCCGAGTTTCGGATATTCCCGTTGACGATTGCCAGGCTGATTTCGCCGTTGCCCATGGCGGCAACGTGGTGATATTTATAGTCCAGGGCAATAGGCCACAGCACCAGCTCAGCATCGTCGACAAATCTCAGGATGACTTCGTTGATGTCGACCACTGCTTCATCACAGCCGCCGCAGCCGCCCAGCCAGCAGATTGCAATCTTCGGTTTTGCTGCCACTATAACCCTGCCTTATTTTTAGCCTTGCCGCTACCTAAATCCCGAATTCTAATTTCTAAATTACAAACAATATCCAAATTCAAAATATCAATGACCCAATCATGTTTTGCATTTTGGTCATTGGTATTTGTTTGAGATTCAGGATTTAGGATTTTGAATTTCTCCTGCCCCCTTCACCGGTCCCAGTTTCTTCACCGTCTCGCTCATTTTCCTGACCATTTCCGGAATCCTCTTGCCTTCAGGGTCGATGGAAAGCTCCAGCCTGACTCGCTCCGGCTCGATGCCATAGACATTTAGCACTTTTTGCAGCAGGTGCACTCGCTTCCTGGCTTCGAAATTGCCGTCCTGGTAGTGACAGTCCCCTTCGGGGCAACCCAGAATAAGCACGCCGTCAGCGCCGCGCTTGAAAGCAGCGATGATATGGTTGGTGTCCACCTTGCCGCTGCAGATAATCGGTATCCAGCTCTTTATCTGGGAGGACAGGCTGGACTCATCGCCCAGATAGCCCCAGCCGAACTTGCAGGAAAAGCATACCAGCTTCGGTTCAAAATCATTCATGCTTTCTTATCTCAAACATAGTTACGCCAGCACGGCATACACCTCATCGATTCTCTGGTAGGTGGTATCATCCACCAGCGTCCGGGCATTCGAGGGGCAGGCGGCCACGCATAATCCGCAGGATTTGCACTTGAACATATCCGTTGCCGATACCAGCTTGTCTCCCCTGCTGATAAGGTGCGCCGAACCATAGTTACAGGCAAAAACACAGGTCTTGCAGCCGCTGCAGCGCTCTTCATTCACGGCAACGGCATAGAGCGACTTCTCAAAGCCGATAGAGACGCAGGCTTTGCAGGATACGCAGGGCCCGCAGGTGACGCATCGCTTGGCTTCCTCGATAGCTTCCTTCAGAGAAAGTCCTCGCTCGAACACCTGGAAATGCAGCCTTTTCTCCGGTGCTATCCAGGCTGTCTCGATGGCCGGCTTATAGCTGTTTCTCAGGGGGATATCGAACTTCTCATAATCCCGCTTCCTGCCTTCCCTCATGTCCAGCCCTCTTAAGAAGCGGTGGATAGATTCCGCCGCCTCCATGCCCTCGCTAATCCTATCTGCCTGACATCGCCGCCAATAAATACCGCTTCGTCTTTCAAGCTCTGCAGGGTAAAGTGGTCAACCTCCAGCCTCCCCCTCCCATCAAGTAGCCCTTCCTTCTGCAGGAAAACCCGGTCCGGCCCCAGCCCCATGGTGATGATAAGGATGTTACCCATGAACTCCATCATGTCAGACTCATCAAATTTAGGATTGAAACCCTGCTCGTCGAACACCCTGGTGCACTTGGGGCTTTCGATTCTCTTGAATCTGCCGCCCTCGCCGATAATCCGGCGCACGCCCCGGGAGTAGATTATCTTGATGCCTTCCTCCCAGGCTCCTCGTACCTCGGTCTCATCGGCGGGTATGGAGTTCTTGGAGCTTCTATCCTCGCTGCCAATCGTCAGTAAGGTGACTTCGCCTCCGAACCGGCGCGCCGTGCGGGCGACGTCGAAAGCCATATTATTGCCGCCGAAAACGATTACTCGCTTATTTTTGAAATAGTTCGGCTCGATGTTGCCGTGGCTGACCTCGTAGAGGAAGGTGTGCCCGTACATCACTCCTGAAAGGTCCTGCCCTCCAATTACTCTACCCTCGTAGGTGAGCACCCGCGGGGTGGGCGAACCCTTTGCCAGGAATATGGCTTTATAGCCCCTGCTTTTCAAACTCTCTGTGGAAAACTTGCCCTCTCCTACCCTGGAGTTCAGCTTCACCTCTATTCCAGCGATGCGTACCAGGTTGTCCATGGTGGTCTTCAGCACATCTTTAGGCAGGCGGTAGTCCGGGATGAGCCACAGCGTTCCTCCCAGGCGGCTGGAAGCTTCGAATACGGTTACCCGGTATCCCTTTTTGCTCAAGACATAGGCGCACATCAGCCCGCCGGGGCCGCCGCCGATAATGGCAACGTTCTCTTTGTTCTTGATAATATCGAAATCCTCTTTTTTGTTGAGATGGTTGGTGTAATAGTCGGACAGGAACCGCTTAATCAGCCTTCGCCTGATGGCGCCGCCCCTGGTTTTGTAGTTGCACTCCAGCTCGCAGATGCCGCAGATGTAGCCGCAGATATTGAAGAAGGGGTTTTTCTCGTAGAGGTAATCTCCGATCTGGATAACGCCCTGCTTTACCGCGCCGTCGGTATCAGGCAGCAGGGAAATGAGCACATTGGTGCGCTGGATATCTTCGTTAATGGGGCACTTTATCTGACAGGGGGGCAATAGCTGCTTGACAGCTTCTTCGACATGCGTGCCTCTGGTGCTTACCGTCTGCCACATAGGATGATTCCTTAAGGCTATCAGGTAATATTATAATACAATTGGGGGGAATACGTAAGGCGTGCGTCCAGCCGGGGGCTTGCACTATTGCAGAAAGCTGTTACAATAAGTCTATGCTTTGGGAGGGTGTGCCCAGGCAAAAATTATGGGAGGTGAATGAATGTCTATCTACATCATGCTCACAACCCTGACGGAAGAAGGCAGGAAAACCGTCAAAAGTAACCCGGAGAGAATCAAGGAAGTCAACAAGGAAGTTGAGGCTATGGGGGTGAAAATCCTGGCGCAATACGCATTGATGGGACAATATGACTTCGTCAACATTCTGGATGCCCCCACCAATGAGGCGGTAACCAAAGTAGCCATCGAGCTGGGCTCCAGAGGCACCCTCAAAACAATGACGTTACCGGCGTACAAAATCGATGATTTCATCGCATCTTTGAAGAAGTAGTATTTTCTCAACCGCACACCCTCCCATGCTTTAGGGTAAATACCAAATCCTGATTTCGAAATCCCAAACAAACTCAAAAGACCAAATTCAAAACAGAGAGGCAATAGGCGACAGGCACAAGGCAACAGGCATCAGTCAGCGGCTGCAGGTGGCGTGCTTTTTCCTGCCAGCCAGGACACCAGGAACACCTGTAAGACCACCAAGTATAGCGGCAAGTATCATATCTGAAACTCCTGCGACAAAGTTAAATGTCTATTATACAGGTTGAGATGGTTCCTCGAAATAGAAGGCAACGCCGAGCAGGCCGGGGCCAGTATGCACTCCCATGACCGGAGTGAAATCCCTGACATAGATTTCCACACAATTGAACCTGGCAGCGATGTCATCCTTCAGTTTCTCGGCTTCGTCCAGCGCATTGCTGTGCAACACAATAGCATGCATGGGCTTCTTGTCGGTACGTTCCTGAAGTATTTCGGTGAGACGTTCAATAGCTCTGGCTCTGGTGCGCACCTTATCCAGTGGAGTAGCGCCACCGGACATGGGTAACAGCTCAAATACCGGCTTAATCTTGAGCAACTGGCTGGCCCAGGCAGCAACATAAGGAACCCTGCCCCCCTTAGCCAGAAAGCGGAGTGTGTCGATGAACGCCACCACCCGCACCCGGGGCATGAGCTGGCGCGCTGCCTCGAGCACACGGGCCAGCTTTTCACCCACGGCGGCTGCCCTGGCTGCAGCCAGCACGATGAACCCCTGGGCACCGGCGGCGGTGCCGCTGTCCAGCACCTCGATGACAGCCTGCAATTTCTCTTTGCCCATATCCGCCGCAGCCCTGGCAGAATCAAAGGCATGGCTGAACCTGGCAGAAGGCGCAATGATGAGGATGGATTTGGTCCGTTTGGCTACCTTTTTCAGAACTTCAAAATAGGTGCCCGGTGAGGGGGCGGAGGTGGTGGGCAGCTTCTGGGATTTAGCCAGCATTCGGTAGAAGTCGGAAGGGCTCATATCCACGCCGTCACGATAAACCTTGCCCTCATGGATAAACTCCATGGGCACGATTTCAATCCCGTACTTCTCCACCAGCTCCGGGGGCAGGCAAACCGTGCTGTCCGTCACAATCGCTACATCCGCCATGCCTGTTCTTCCTTGTCTCTCATTCAAGCTTCACCATGGCAACGCCTTGATTGAATATCTTTACAGATTCTCTCAAAGAGCATTGTATTACTATGTATCCTGGGTGTCAACAATTAGATATCTCTTTCCTCAAGAAATGAGATGCTACCAAAATCACTTGCGTTATGACAGGTGATTCCCCTGCTAAAATGAGGGCTTTACTCTATTGATTTGAACGCAACGCGATGCTATCATGGGCTTGGGTATATTTAGCGACGACTACGTGAATGGAGGTTATCATGGTATCTTTTCGGGATTTGAAAGAGTTTGAACTTTTTTCTGGTTTGAACGACACCAAGCTGGCCAAGATAGCTAAGCTGTGTGAAAAACGTACTCTCGAAGATGGCGCGCTATGCTTCAAGCAGGGAAACAAGGCGCTGGGACTGCACCTGTGCCATAAAGGCAAGATTAATATCCTGTACCGAATCCACGAGCCCTGGGCTATAGAGGTGACTACGCATGCAGTGAAGGCAGGGGAGGTGTTCGGCTGGTCGGCACTGGTAGAACCGCATGTATACACCGCTTCAGCCAAATGCGTGGGCAGGGTTGAGGAGATTTATATTATGGGTGAGGATTTGCGGAAGCTGCTTGACGCCAATCCAGCCATGGGCTATGTGGTGATGAAGAACCTGAGCACCTTGATGAGCTCCAGGCTAACTGAAACACTCGGGAGACTCACCAAGGAAATAGCTGCCTCCATTAATAAAGAGTGGTAATGTAGCAGCCTCACTCACTTCAGCGGCAAGTCATAGATCCGCCACTTTTTATAGTATTTGCCGCCGAAAGCCGAGATGACCTTGATGATGGCGTCGTTGTCCTCGAGCATGAGAGAGCCATCGCAGCTATGGTAGTGCGCCGTCAGGATATAATCCGCAATTTCATCGGCAAGAAGGACTGGAATCCCGGTGAGCCGATATTCCGGCTTGATGCCGAAGAACATACCCCTGAGGTGTGGTATCTTGCGGCGCATCAGCAGCAGCCTGGCTACCCGCACCAGGTCGGAATCCCCGTACCATCTCCAGCGTGGTCGCAGGGCATAGTTTGGGTCAGGAATAACGCCCATGACCGCAGCCGGTTTGCCATCCACATAAGCAAATCTTACCAGTTTCGGGTCGATGATGAGCTGCAACGTATCTGCAATAGAATCAGCCTCCTCGTCAGATAAAGGCAAAAATCCCCAGTTCTGCGCCCATGCTTCATTGTAGATGTGCACAATCAGGCGTACCTCAGCCCTGAGCTTTTTGATGTCTATCATCCGGGTCTCCAGGTTCACCATCTTCTTTGCGGTACGAGCCATCCTTTTCACCAGCGGTATGTCCCAGGTGGTCATATCAATGATGTAGGCAAGATAGTCCTTGGCTTTCTGGAATCCGTAGCGCTCCAAGAATTCCTGATAGTAAGGTGGATTATGGGTCAATTCCACCGTGGGCGGGTACTGGAATCCATCGATGAGGATGCCCTGCCGTTCATGCGTGGCATTGGAATATTCACCCGGTCCCCGCAGCACTGTCATACCCCGCTCCGCCACCCACTCCCGGGCATGGTCCAGGAGCACTCGTGCCACTTCATAGTCATTGATTACCTCAAAAAAGCCGAAGGAGCCGAAGGAGCTCTTATGGTGCTCATTGAAATGGCGGTTCACCGCTGCCGAAATGCGCCCCGCCGGCTCTTTTCCCCGCCATGCCATGAAGTGAGTAACCTCAGCATGACGATGGTAGGCATGCTTTGGCGTTAGCAGTCCTTTGAGCCCCAGAAGGCTGTTGCCCAGATAATCACCGTTGAGCGGTGGCGTCCAGCAGGGGTCGCCTTTATACAGCTTCCAGGCAAATTTCACGAAATCCTTCAGCCGGGGGTCTCCCAACGGAATTTGGGTAACAGTCAGCTTCTGCTCGGACATGGCGCCTCCTTCCCTTTTCCTGAGGACGTAACCTCAACGCAAAACAGCTTTGCTCCCGTTTCTTCTCCAGCAGATAACCAAAGCCAATGGTGATGGCTGGAATCATGGAGCGGTGCTACAGGACGCCATTATAGCACCTGGGCAACATATATGTAGAGAAGTGGTCAAAAAAATTCCCCTCCCTTTGGGGGAGGGGAATGAAAACCGCACAGGAAATAATCGCTGCTAAAAGATAGTCCGTACCCTCTTTTGCTGCACCAGATAGTAATGAAATTTACGGACGGTATACGGTTCGCTCAAAAGCTCATTAATCTTTGGCTTCAGCTTCAGCCGTATATCAGCCGTGTCCCAGCCGTTCCAGTCATCCACGCTTTCCCAGGTGCTGAGCACCAGCACATTCGTCGGGTCATCAACATTAACCAGGGTCTCGCCGGTGATAAAGCCCTTCTGCTTCATCGCCTCGTTTCTTACCTGGCGAATCACATCAATGAACTTTTCCACCAGCGCAACGTCTTTAACTTTATGCTCTATGACCATCCTGACCATGGCGACCCCCTTTTCCCCGGCGTTATCTTTAGCGTCGTTTGCCTTGTGCTCAGTTGCAACTCCAGACATGTGCATCTCCTCTATATACAGATACTGCCATTTACAAGTATTATAGTCCCTTATCACAGAATAGGCTGTTAAAAAAGTCACAGTTATGGCTGATTGTCATTCCTCCTCCAGACGTGCTATCATTTGCCACGAATGAGCTGTAACGAGACGCTTCAGAAAAAAGGGTATCGGATGACGCCGCAGCGGATTATGGTGCTCGACTCCCTGCACAGCGTGGATACCCATATCAGCGCCGAGGAGATTTACGCTCAGGTCAAGGCAAAATACCCTTATGCCAATATCTCCACGGTATATCGGACGCTGGACTTACTGAAGGAGTTGGGACTGGTCAACGAAATCGACCTGGGTGATGGGCGCGTCCGCTATCATCCATCGGAGAAAGGAAACCACCATCACCTCATCTGCAACAGTTGCGGCAAAATAATTGATTTGCCTGAATCCGCCTTGATGAAGCTGGTGGAGATGCTGGCGCACGACTACAAGTTCAAAGCTGATGTGAAGCACCTGGCGGTATTCGGCATCTGCGCCGAGTGCCAGAAGTAAGTCAGCGACTAATCCAGCTTCATATTGATATCCAGCGCCCTGGGGGAATGGGTCAGAGCGCCTACCGAGATAATATCAACACCCGTCTCAGCAATGGCTCGCACAGTATCCAGATTGACGCCGCCTGAAGCTTCGCACAGGCAACGGCCTTTGAGCAGTTTAACCGCCTTCTTCATATCGTCAATGCTCATATTATCCAGCATGATAATATCAGCGCCGGCATCGGCAGCTTCCATCGCTTCCTCAGTGCTTTTCACCTCCACCTCTATCTTCAGCCCGGCGGTGTTTTTGTGTCGGGCTTGAGCAACTATCCCTTTCATACCCAATCCCTGACGGTGAAGCATTTTCAGGTGATTGTCCTTAATCAAAATTCCATCATCAAGACGCAGGCGATGGTTCTTGCCACCGCCCATGAGCACGGCGTACTTCTCCAGCATTCTTAGACCGGGGATGGTCTTGCGAGTGTCAACAATTCTGGCGGGAAGACCCTTAATTGCTTCCACGTAGCGGGCAGTCTCGGTGGCAATTCCGCTCAAATGCTGCAGGAAATTGAGCGCGGTGCGCTCCGCCTTTAGTATGCTGGCAATCCTGCCCTCTACCCTGGCTATGGCATCGCCGGGCTCGAGAGCGGTGCCATCCTGGATTAAGACAGTTACCCTTAGCTCAGGGTCGACTTTCAAGAAAACCTGCCTGGCAACCTCCACTCCCGCCAGGAAGCTGGTCTCCCGGTATCAGCGCATCGGTGGTAACGTCACCCTTGCCCAGGTCTTCAGCGAGGGCTTGCTCGATAAGGCGGTCACAGTGCTCTCTGGTCAGTTCCATTTTGCCGTCACCTTGATTTTAAGATAGAAGGGAGGATTTAGCAACTTCCGTCCCCTTTCTGTCATCGCGAGGCCCGATGAAAGCGGGACGTGGCGATCCCTGCACATTCCCACCCCTTCCCAGCACTGTAGCTTTCATAGTTGAGGAAGGGTCGCCCTCCGGCTCCAGTGAAGCGATGGCCACGCTGCGCTCGCCATGACAGGGGACGCTCCCATCCCAAACTCCCCACCTTTGTTCTGAATTAGGAGACTGTGTTACAATCCAGTGGCTGGGCTAGTTGCATGCCCTGTGTGGGCATGGCTAGCCCTAAAGGTGTTTGTAATGAGCTTATCCTGCTTGCTTGCGGTGATAGAGCAAAACCCCGATTACCAGCGGCTGGTCAAGAAACTGAGCCAGGTATCAAGCTCGGGAAACCGGCTGGTGATATCCGATGCTGCCCGGTCATACCTGATAGCGGCTTTATCTCAGCAAATACCTGTGCCCCTGCTGGTAGTAGCCTCGCAGCCGGAGAGCGCCCGGAGGCTGTACGACGAATTGCAGCTCTGGCGTCCCAAGATAGCAACGCCGCAGTTTTTCCCGGAAACTGATTTCCTGGCGGGAGAGTTCTCTTCCGCCGACTCCACCTCGGTAACAGAGAGATTGCAGGCGCTGTCGACTCTCACCTCCTATCGAAGTCAATCTGCCCATAATACCATCATCCCCATCATTATTGGCCCCGCCTCGGCTGTGGTCAGCAAGACATTGTCGCCAGCAGATTTCAGCAAAGCCTACCATACTGTTGACACGGGCATGACCATAGACCTATTGCAGCTTATGAACAGATGGCAGGATATCGGCTATGACGTGGAGAGCATGGTGGAAGTGCCGGGAACGATGAGCCGCCGTGGCGGCATCGTCGACATCTTCCCCGTCTCCAGCGAGCAGCCGGCACGTCTCGAATTCTTCGGCAATCGCGTAGAAAGCATTAGACTTTTCGACCCTCGCACCCAGCGCTCCACGGGATTAGTAACCTCAATAGTAATAACGCCAGCCAAAGAGAGCTATCGACATAACGATAGCACCATCCTGGACTATCTGCCTGACAAGTCCCTGCTGGTGCTGGATGACCTCAATGAAATCCGCAATGTCATCGATACTCTGAATGAGCAATATGCCGAGTTTCAAAACTCCCATACCGCAGAGGGCAAAGGCAACTCTGATTCCAGTGCTCCCCTGCTGTGCCGCAGCGAATTTGAGTCGAGCATAGCAAAGATAAAGCGGCAGTTACTATTGTACTCATGGAATATTGACGGTTCCCACGAAGTGCAGATGCCATCCCTGCCCATCACTGCGGCGACGAAGTACGGCGGAAGGCTGGCAGCATTTTCCGCAGAATTAAAGCAACAGCTTCAGGAAAAGCGACGGTTGGTAATCATCAGTCAGCAGACCAACCGACTTGCCGAATTGCTCCAGCAGGAGGATATCCTCGCCGCTCCCGTATCTCAACTGGAACAGCTACCTCCGCCGGGGTCAGTGACACTCATCCACGGCTCCCTGGCTGAGGGCTGGGAACTACATGAGGCGCTGACGGTGCTCACCGATAACGAGATTTTCGGCTTCGTCAAGCAGCGGCGAGCGTTCAAACGCCGACCGGTGCGTCACCATCGCTTCGTCCCCGAATTAACCCCGGGAGACTATGTGGTGCATATCGACCACGGCATAGGCAACTACAACGGGCTTGTCAAGAGGCTTACCGACGGCGTGGAACGGGAATACCTGGTCGTGGAGTATAGCGCCGGCGATAAACTCTACGTGCCCACGGAGCAGGTTGACCGCATCAGCCGCTATGTCGGCGGCACCGACCGGCCGCCGAGCCTGAGCCGGCTGGGGACGCAGGAGTGGACAAATACCAAGCTACGCATCAAAAAATCGGTCACCGATATGGCAGAGGAATTGCTACAACTCTATGCCGCCAGAGAGACAATATCGGGTTTTGCCTTCGCCTACGATGGCGCCTGGCAGCAGGAGATGGAGTCGTCTTTCCCCTATATGGAAACGCCCGACCAGATGGCAGCGGTGCAGGCGGTGAAGGCGGACATGGAGACGATCAGGCCAATGGACCGGCTGGTCTGCGGCGACGTTGGCTACGGCAAAACTGAGATTGCCCTGCGGGCTGCCTTCAAGGCAGTAATGGGCAATAAGCAGGTAGCCCTGCTGGTGCCCACCACCGTGCTCGCCCAGCAGCACATGATTACCTTTCATGAACGGCTGCAGTCGTTTCCCCTCAGGGTTGAAGTGCTGAGCCGATTCACTCCAGAAAAGGAGCAGGACAGGATTATCCAGGGGTTAGCCGATGGCACGGTAGATATCTGCATCGGCACGCATCGCCTGTTACAGAAGGACGTGGTTTTCAATGACCTGGGACTGCTCATCATCGATGAAGAGCAGCGCTTCGGCGTCGCCCATAAAGAGTATTTCAAGAAAATGAGGCAGGAGGTGGATATCCTCACCCTGAGCGCCACCCCCATCCCCCGCACTCTGCATATGGCGCTCTCCGGCATCCGTGATTTAAGCATCATGGAAACACCACCCGAGAACCGCCTGCCAGTAAAAACCTGCGTCGGCGCTTATGATGACAGGCTGATTCGTGAGGCAATACTGCGGGAACTGGAGCGGAATGGGCAGGTCTTTTTCGTCCACAACCGAATTTACAACATCCATGCCATAGCGCATCGTCTCAGCCAGCTGGTTCCCGAAGCCAGAATTTCGGTAGCGCATGGTCGGCTGCAGGACGAGCTGGAGGAGGTCATGGCAGACTTCGCTATTCATAAAAGCGATGTGCTGCTCACCACCACCATCATCGAGTCGGGTCTGGATATGCCCAATGTGAATACGCTGATTATCGATGACAGCGACAAGCTGGGCTTGACTCAGCTTTACCAGTTGCGAGGACGGGTGGGCCGGGGCAGCAACAGCGCCTATGCCTATTTCCTGTTTGACGGCAGCAAGCAACTCACCCCTCAGGCCAAAAAGCGCCTCAGAGCCATCGCTGAAGCCACTGAGCTGGGCGCCGGCTTCGCCATTGCCATGAAGGACCTGGAGATTAGAGGGTCGGGAAATCTCCTGGGGGCGGAGCAGAGCGGCTACATAGCCACCGTAGGCTTTGACCTTTACTGTCGCCTGTTAACCGAAGCAGTAGAGGAATTAAAGCAGAGAAGGGCAGGACAAATCGAACCGGCCAAAGCATCACCCCCAGCACCCAGCGTGTCACTGCCACTGGTCTACCATATTCCTGCCGACTATATCCCTGAGGAAAACACCCGAATACTTTTCTATCAAAAGCTGGCCGCAGCCAGGGAAAGTCGAGATATAGACGAGGTGGCTGCGGAATTGAAAGACCGTTTCGGGACACTGCCGCCGCCGGTGGTAAACCTGCTCTCTATGGTGAGAATAAAACAGCTCGCCGCCAGGGCAGGGATAGAATCCATCGCCACCAGGGGTAAACAAATAATCGTGCAGTTTCACCAGGCCAGGGACTTTAACCTGTCTCCCATGCTGAAGAAATCCCGAGGTGGCATTACGCTGGGAACCAAACAGATAACCCTGGATACCAGATACCTGGGCGATAGCTGGCAGGACATCTTACAGAAGTTACTGGAAACGGCAGCGGCGGACAATAAGTGACCCCCCATGGTACCTACTGTCATTGCGAGTCCCGATGAAATCGGGAGCAGTATAAAACCTCCCGCGCTTAGAGTTATGTTTGCACATTTTTCATTATAGCTCGGTTTAAAGAAATAACTTAACAAGTATGCGAGTTTTTTATGGAAGTCACCTCGCCCTCAGGTGATCTCTGTATGCCGCAGCAACCCCCCCGCCATTCTGAGCGTATCGTGAGAATCCCTTCACCATATCCAGCACACCACCATTACTCCCTCGTCTCATGTTGAGTTATAGGTGAGTGAAAGTGAAGCGATCCTCACGTCATCCCGACAAGTCGGGATTCCTCAGGATGACAGGATGGGGATGTGTTTCGCAATGACAACGTTACTATGATGCTCGCTTGCTAGTCTTCTGGAATATACTCGCGGAGGATGTCAACGAGGTCCTGGACGGTGGTAATTTCCTCGATAGCTTCGTCGGATATGGTCACTTTTCGCTTGGAGGTGCTGAATGCCTCTTCAACCATGGCGATGAGCTCCGCCAAATCAGCGGAGTCAGCATTGAGGTCCTCGGTAAAAGAGGATGAAGGCTCTATCGAGTCCTCGTCCACACCGAGGTCGTTGGCAATAATCTTCTTCAGCCGTTCCAGTATAGTCGCCATAACGCATTTTATCAGGCGTGTTTCCCGCAAGGGAATTTGCCTGTTTACCTCTCATCCCTAACGCCCTCTCAATGGAAAGAGAGGGGTATATAGTATTAAACGGGCTTGGCCCCTGCTGATTTCGCTGGTGAACGGTCTGTATTAGCCAGCACCGAACCCAGTACTCCATTAATGAACTTCGGTGAACTATCGCCGCCAAAGCTTTTAGCCAGCTCAACAGCTTCGTTCACCGCCGCCTTCACCGGCACCTGATTATCTAACGAAATCTCGTAAATGGCAAGCCGCAGAATATTCCTATCAATAACGGCAATCTGCTCCAGAGGAAACAGCGGAGCAAAATGCCGAATCTGGCTATCAATAGCCTGCTTGTTCTGGATAACCCCGCTGACCAGGCCTCGGGCGAACCCGGCAGTCTGTTCCGTCAAATCGCTCTCCCGAATATGTCTCTGGAAAACCTCAGCCGCCTGATGACCGGAGCAGTCAACCTCATAAAGTACCTGTAAAGCTACAATCCTGGCTTTTCGTCGTAATCCAGTCACCTTTACCACCTATAGAGCATTTTAAAGAGCTTATTGCTGTAAGCGGCAAGGCCTCGCTTACCCTCTGCGCCAGTTTGCCAGTCCGGTGATGGACTCCACACTATTGACGTTAATCGTTTGCGCCCCCGGGCTGATCCTCTTGATCAAGCCGGTGAGCACGTCTCCCGGCCCTATCTCGAAGAAGGTGGTGACACCCCTGGCAATGGTCGCTTCCACTGATTGCTGCCACTTGACGCAGTGAACAATCTGGCTGATAAGTTCCTCTTTGATGGTCTCCACCGCGGCCAACGGCTGTGCGGTAACGTTGGCAATCACCGGCATTAGCGGTTTATTAAAGCTCAACCCGGACACAGCGTTCTTCAAACCTTCCAGAGCAGGCTCCATTAAAGGTGAATGAAAGGCGCCGCTTACCTTGAGAGGTATCACCCGGCGAGCCCCCTTTACCTGCGCCAGTCGCCGTGCTTTCTCCAGATTCTCCTGAGTGCCACTGATGACCACCTGCCCCGGGCAGTTGACATTGGAAACGGTGGTGCCCACGGAGAGGCAAACATTTTCCACAGCCTCTAAATCCAAACCGAGGATAGCCAGCATGCCACCCTTTTTCCTCCTGCCCGCCTCGTGCATCAGGCGTCCTCTCTCACGAACCAGCTTTACCGCATCAGTCAGGCTAAGAACGCCGGCAACCACCAGCGCCGTATATTCGCCCAGGCTGTGCCCCAGAACATATGTAGGATACGGCAGCGTATGCTTGGTAACTTCCTCAGCCGCTTTGAGACAGGCGATACTGGTAGTTAATACCGCTGCCTGGACATTTATTGTCTGCAACAGGTCTGCCTCAGGACCTTCAAAGCATAAACGGGAAAGAGAAAAGCCCAGAATATCATCTACCTGGTCATACACTTCCTTTGCTGAAGCGTAGTGGACATAAAGGTCTAACCCCATACCAACTGACTGAGAACCTTGCCCTGGAAAAACATAAGCGACCTTTATTTCCTCTGCCATGGTCTATCCTCCTTACGATTTAAATTTACTGAACGTCTCCAGGGTTCTTTCAGCTTCAGCCATGATATCCAGAATGATTTGCTTCACTGGCTTGATATCGGTAATCAAGCCAGCTATCTGGCCAGCCATAAGCGAACCCTCCTCTATATTACCTTGAATAACTCCTAAATACAACCTCCCCCGGCCGAACTCCTCCAGCTCAGATTTAGCAGCACCGGACTTTTCCAGGGCGGTGAATTGCCGGGTCAGCTTGTTCTCCAAACAGCGAACCGGATGCCCTGTCGACTGCCCGGTGACCACAGTTGACCTGTCCTGAGATTGAATAATCTGCTGTTTAAATTTAGGGTGGGCGATGCATTCATCGGAGCAGATGAACCGCGTTCCCATCTGAACTCCCTGGGCGCCCAATGTCAGCGCCGCCGCCAGCCCCCGCCCGTCAGCAATGCCACCGGCAGCTATTACCGGCACCTTGACCGCACTGGCTATCTGCGGCACCAGCGCCATGGTAGTGGTTTCGCCAACATGGCCGCCGGACTCCATGCCTTCAGCGATAATAGCATCCGCACCCAGCCGCTCCAGGCGCTTCGCCAGGGCAACGCTGGAAACCACCGGCATCACGATAACTCCAGCCTCCTTCATGGCCGGAATCTGGGTGCCGGGATTGCCGCCGCCAAAGGTAACGATTTTGACCTTCTCCTCCATGATTACTTTCAGAGTGTCATTCAGATACTGGGACATCAGCATCACATTGATGCCAAAGGGCTTATCAGTCTTTTCTCGAGTCAAGCGTATTTGGTCTCTCACCCAGGTGGGAGGGGCATCACCACAGCCGATTATCCCCAGACCTCCCGCATTGGAGACTGCGGATACCAGCTCGGCTGTGCCCAGCCAGGCCATGCCACCCTGGAAGATGGGATAGTCGATATTGAGCAGTTCACAAATTTTGAAATTATGCAGCATAGCCCACCACCATAGCCACAGCATACTGTTTGCTGTGAGATAGGCTTACCGAAAATTGCGACAATCCAACCTCCCTGGCTTTATTGAGAGCTTTTCCGTAGAGCTGAATAAACGGGGCGCCGGCGTTGTTGTCCAGGATTTCAATATCCTTCCAGCCGATGCCCCTGGCACCAGTGCCCAGCGCCTTCATCACTGCCTCTTTGGCAGCAAAGCGCACGGCTAAACTTGAAGCATCATTTTCGGAAAGTTTTAGCTCAGCCTGAGTATATACACGTTTCAGGAAAGAGTCCTGCAAGGTTAACGTAGCTCGCTCAATGCGGTCTATTTCGATGATATCCACGCCGACAGCAATCTTAGGTGATGTCTCCACTGCTTCTCCCCCGCATTACGAATATTTGCTGATAGCCAGTACCGAGTTGTGTCCGCCAAAGCCGAAAGAGTTGGAAATAGCCAGGCGAATATCAGCCGTTCTGGCTTTATTGGGCACATAGTCGAGGTCGCATTCCGGGTCAGGATATTCAAAGTTGATGGTCGGTGGAATCACACCGGTCTCCAGCACCTTGCAGCAAGCTACTGCCTCCAGGGCGCCGGCAGCGCCGAGCATGTGTCCCACCATCGACTTGATAGAGCTAATCGGTATTTTGTAAGCCCTGTCGCCGAAAGCTTTCTTAATCGCCCTGGTCTCGCTTAAATCATTGAGCGGCGTCGAGGTGCCGTGGGCATTGATATAGTCGACAGCATCAGGATTGATACCTGCCAGTGCCAGCTCGATCGCTTTCACCGCCGGCTCGCCGCTCTCTGCAGGCTGAGTAATATGGTTGGCGTCTGAGGTGGCACCATAGCCGACTACTTCAGCCAGTATCCCGGCGCCTCTGTGCGCAGCATAATCCAGACTTTCCAGCACTAAAACCGCAGCGCCCTCGCCAATAATAAAGCCATCGCGTTTGGCATCAAAGGGTCGTGATGCTTTCTGATGGTCGGGATTCCGGGATAAGGCTCCTGCCTGTTGAAAGCCAGCCACCCCGATAGGGGTAACGGCAGCATCGCTGCCACCGGCGAGCATGATTTTAATCTCACCATGCTTGATCATCTGATAGGCTATGCCGATAGCATCTGCCCCCGTGGAGCAAGCGGTTACCAGACACAGGTTGGGTCCCATCATCTTGGTAATAATGGAGACACGGCTGGCAGCATTGTCGGCTATCATCATGGGGACAGTATAAGGACTAACTCTGGCTGGTCCCCTGGTGCCCAGCACAGCATACTGTTGCGATAAGGTGTTTACACCGCCGATGCCGCTGCCGATTAAAACGCCGGCATCGTATCTATTAGAATCGTCTATTTTCAGTTTGGCTTGCTCAATTGCCTGAAGGCTGGCAGCAATGGCAAACTGGGTGAACCGGTCGGTGTATTTTGCGGTTGTCGGGTCCATATAGCTAACAGCGTTGAAGCCTTTCACCTCAGCCGCTATTTTAACCACAAAGTCAGCAGCATCGAACAAACTGATCTGCCCGATGCCTGACTTGCCCGCTATCAAGCTCTGCCAGGTATCCTCAGCGGTTAAACCCAGCGGGGTCACCGCTCCGTAGCCGGTGATGACTACTCGATTAGGCATTTTGAGTTCTCAGTTTGGACTCCTTCATCTTGGACTCTATGAGAGCTATGGCATCGCCCACGGTGGCCACGTTCTGCAGTTCCTCATCCGGCAGATAGAAGCCAAAGGCGTCTTCCATCGCCAGGGCAAGCTCCACCTTGGTTAGTGAATCTATTTCCAGGTCTTCAGTGAGCCTGGCTGCCGGGACTATCTTGATTTCGTCTATTCCCGGCTGCACTTTGATTATCGCCTGTTTAATTTTTTCGAATACGTCCATTTGTTGGTCTCCTTCTGGTGCGCTACTTTTCCCAAATGATAAGCTCACATTCTAAAAATGCAAGCGGCAGCTTAACGCAGAATGTTAGCGGATTTAATTATAGTGCTAGGCAGCTTTCTTCTTCTTGGGGCTTTTCACCTTGATTACCTCACGGCCATCATAGGTTCCGCAGACAGGGCAGACGTGATATGGCAGTTTAGAACTGTGACATTGAGGACATTCCACTGTCGCCGGGGGTTTGAGAGCCAGATGGCTCCGCCTTTTCCCCTGACGTGATTTCGGATATTTTTTCTTTGGTAATCCCATTTAGTTTTTCCTCCCCTTTTTCAGGCTGACTAACTTTGACCAGCGCGAGTCACGCACCTGGCCAGTGCATGAGCAGGAACCCTGGTTAAGATTTTGCCCGCAGGTGGGACAGATGCCGGCGCAATCCGGCTGGCACAGCACCTTCATGGGCATAGCACCGACCAGGTACTGCTCTAACGCCTCGTTCAGGTCCAGCACATGGCTTTCATCAAGCATTAAATTATCAGGATTTCGTGGTAACGGTAAACCGCTCACGATATCTATGCTGGGGAAATATTCATCCTCCAAATTGAAGGTTACGGAGATATCGGCCGGCTCAAGACAGCGGGAGCAGGTGCCGTGGCCCTGAGCAGTCATGGCACCCTGCACCAGCACACTGCGGTTAGTTTGAGTCAAGGTGACCTCGCCCTGAACATGAAGGGCGTCATCAGCACCAATAAACTCATCGACTTTATAGTGCCTCGTTGAGCCTACTGGCTCCTTCAGCAATTGGGCAACGTTAATGTACATTTTAAAGACCTATTAGTAAAAAATCAGCCTTACAGGCTGATCAGGCTTTATTATAAGTGGGGAAAACTTGCGATGTCAAGAAATGCGATGGCTAGTACTTATTATGAATAAGCGCTCTATTTTAGTAAATGCAGCATTAGGGCAAGTCAATTGGGCTACCAGGTTCAGGTCCAAGACGACCTGGATATTTTGCCGCAACAGCCCTGACCGATGGATGAGCCAGAGCAGTAAGGTATCCTCGGTCATGGATAAGCGCATCACCTACCTTAAAAGTGGCATTACGGATATCTCCGGTAATATGAACCCAGTAGGGATAATCATTAGTAGGCGCCGGTGCGCCTACATGGACGTGAATATTTGAGGTGTGAGAATGATCGATAATCCGGTGGTAGATAATATTGGGACACCGATAAAATGGAACCGAGGCGTGGGGATGCACACCAAAATGCAAAGCATTAAAATCATATACGCCGTCGCCCAACCTGCTATGCATTGAATTCAAAAAGCGTTTTAATGCTTCTGCCTCATCACCACCTTCAATCATAGTAATTCGGCTGTTTTCAATTTTTAAACGGATTTGTTTATTGAAGTAAGGGGAGATGCCTATATATCGTGACCACCAGCTTAACATGCGGTCAAAAATAAAGATGCCATTAGTGTTAGCCAATCTGACGGGTGGAATCACCCATTCCGGCCAGGGACGGTAATAGCCAACCTCCTCACGTCGAACTGTATAATCGGTGAACCATGGATGGTTAGTATTAAAAGGTGACGCTATCTTACCTTCAAGGTGACTACCATTATCGGAAGTTAATTGCCAGCTCAACCCTTCTTTGATAGGAAGGGTGGCCTGGTAACGGATTTCGTTTACTAACTCGTGGGGGGTTTGTGCCCAGGTAGTATTCAGAAGAGAAGAAGTGGTGGCAAAATTACGCACAAAAAGTTTTTTCTCATTCCAGACAAACTGTTTAAACTCTACAATCTCCTCCTGGGAAATATCCAGAGTATTATTAATGGTGATATCGCTAGCTCTCATAGCCCCCTTGACTATGGGAGGGAATCTCCAGGAATGTAATTCCGCAGGTTCATTAATCCAGAGTACAGACGCATTTGC
>JBBIPA010000031.1:24945-26224 GCA_037443085.1 Chloroflexota bacterium
ACCCCTTATCTGAATAGCCGTCTGAATCCAGGATATAGCTTGCTTATCAACTAGATTATCACCGCCGTAAAGGCCGTCTATATGAGCAACTATTAACACCTCTTGCCCTGGTTGTATCTTGGCACAATGGTCCAACATGTCATTGATGGCTATTGCCGCCCCATGTGGAATCAAAGACAAACTGCTCATTTCAACTTCTCCTGGCAATATTTGGCAAACAGTTTCGCCTGAAATGGTACATGCTCATAAGCGGCGTATTGATACAAGGTCTCGCCCCTGACAATCCTTAATTTCCCAAGCTCTGGCGAAATCGCGTCAGTAACTTCATTGGCAATCTTCTCAGCTTTCCCCTGATTCATATATTTTTTACCTATATCCAGGAGACGCTGGATATTATTAATTGCTCTTGTCATAATTTCTTGCGGTTCCTGACATATACCGTAATGACCCAAATAAAGATTAGCCACAGGAAGTTCTTTTAGCTTCTTAAGCGACTCCAGTGCCAGCAAATTATCGGAGCCAAAAGGATTAAGAGGATAATGCACCTGGGCATCAGCTAAACAAAGCCCCACCAGATCATTGATAAAAAGTCCATTATTTTTTTCCTCATAAATGACGATACCGCTTGGCTGATGTCCAGGAGCGAAGATAATCTTTAACTTTTCACCATTGCCAAGGTCAAATATATCACCATCATTCAGATGCCTTATTCTCTCGGGAGGAACAGGCTCCATAGCTTTACCAGCCGCTCTTCTGACCAGAGCCTGTGGTGAAAATCTCTCTTTCCAGTTAGTACCAGCAGGATTAGTTAAATACACTTCGCCTATAGGATTTATATATACTTTCGCCCGGGGAGCCTCTCTTAATATTGGCGCAACGTTTCCAGCATGATCCAAATGTTCACAATGAGTAACGAATATATAAGATATATCGCTGATAGAGAAACCGTGCGCTTTTATTCCAGCCCGCACTGCTTCAATCTGTGCCGGTTCACCTGTATCAATTAAAGCAATCTCCTTTCCAGCTACTAAAAAGGCGGAATTATAATGGTCAAAACCTAGCATTTTTGTATCTATGACATAGATGTTGTCAAGACGCTCCAGATAGTTCATGAATTTATCCTCTATGCAAGTCAAATTAAAGACCCGGTATTAGCGTGCAACATGTTTATTCAATATTTACTAAACCTGTACGTCGTCAGCGAAAGTGAGACAAACAAGACATCAAAGAAAGCAACACATTAGTGGCCGCTGCCCATCTCTCTGACGGTCTTATTATA
>JBBIPA010000032.1:0-25921 GCA_037443085.1 Chloroflexota bacterium
CTTCCCTCCTTCTGATAGTTTTGTTTTGGTTCTAAAGCTATTCTACCAGATGGAATCGGGGTAAATACCCTTTTTAATCCCTAAAATTCGTATCTTCCTCTTAGTTTCGCGGGAAGCTCGTCAATGCGAAATGCTGTTTTATTTCGATTATTATGTTATAATAACATAGTTTTTTACGAAGGTGAGATAAAAAGTGGCAAGCTACGAATTAGTGTATATTGTAAGTCCCGAGGTAACAGATGAAGCATTACCTAATGTGCTGAACAAAGTAAATGAGTTCGTTGCCAAAATAGGAGGCAGTGTAAGTGAAGTAACCCAGTGGGGGAGGAAGAGACTGGCTTACCCGGTAGAAAAGTTCAGTGAAGGTAATTATGTACTCGCTCGGCTTGAAATGAAGACCACGGCAACTAGGGAACTTGAGGCAAGCCTGAAGCTATCCAACGAAGTTATCCGGCATTTGCTTATAAGATTGAATGCTTGATTTAGGAGAAGGGGGGCAGCGTGGCCAGTTTGAACAAAATTATGCTTATTGGAAATGTTGGAAAAGACCCGGAGATGCGCTTTACTCCCAATGGTGTACCGGTAGTTTCATTTAGTTTGGCTACAAGCCGTACTTTTGGTGCTGCGGATGGTGAAAGAAGACAGGAGACAGAGTGGTTTACCGTGATTGCTTGGCGAAAGCAAGCGGAAAGCTGCAATCAGTTTCTGACTAAAGGCCAAAAAGTGTATGTAGAAGGAAGGTTACACAGCAGAACTTGGGAAGGGCAGGATGGGCAAAAACACTTTGTAAATGAAGTCGTAGCAGACAGAGTGCTTTTCTTAGATAAAAAGGCTGTAGCTCCGCTTCCCAGTGAAGAGGCTGCCCCATCAGAGACGGCCGAAGATATGATCGAGCCAGAGGATTTGCCCTTTAAAGAATAGGGTACTTGATAATTGACATATATTTTTGAAGGAGGCTATAACTAGAGAATGCCAGCAGGCGTTGCACCAAGAATCAGAAGGGAAAGACCCCGTAAATTTGTTGTTAAACCAAAAGTCTGTCCTTTTTGCGCGGATAAATCAGTAATTGACTATAAAGATATCACCAAGTTGCGAAAATTTGTGTCTGAGCGTGGCAAAATTGAACCACGACGTCGAACTGGGGTTTGTGCGAAACATCAGCGAAGCCTAGCGCTGGCTGTCAAGAGAGCACGATTCCTGGCTTTGTTGCCATATACTGCAGCACATATTAGCCCGAGGGAAATCCCAGTGGAAGAGCCACCTGCAGCGGAGGGAAAAGGTGCCAAAGCGGACATATCAACCTAAAAAAGCAAAAAGAAGAAATACACATGGCTTTAGGGCCAGAACAAAGACCAGAGATGGTCGTGACGTCCTAAAAGCCAGACGATTGAAAGGACGGTGGCGACTGACGCCGGTTTAAAGGTCATGACAAAATCATGGGCTTTGACCAAAAGAGCCCAGTATCAGAGGGTGTATGAGTTGGGGCTGGGAAAAGGGGATAAAATTGTCATGATAAAAGCAATAACAAATAACCTTGCGCTAAGTCGTTATGGATTTTCTGTAAGTAAACCTTTAGGTAAAGCAGTTGTCCGTAATCGTATAAAGCGGTTGCTGAAAGAAATAGTGCGGTCATTACCAATAAAAGCAGGCTGGGATGTAGTATTTATTGCTCGCCGCGGCGCAATAGAAGCTGATTATTATCAGCTCGGGCAATCAATAGAAAGACTATTGGTTCGAGCTGATTTACTAATGATTAAGAATGAAATGGCTAGCGCTGAAATTAATTAAACTTTATCAGTTTACGATATCAGAAGTTACTCCACCCTCGTGTCGGTACATTCCTACTTGTTCTCATTACGCTTGTGAAGCGATTGAACGGCATGGGCTGATTAAAGGAAGCTGGCTTACTGCCATTCGGCTGATACGCTGTAATCCTTGGTCGCGCGGTGGTTATGATCCAGTACCTTAGTCAATTTAGATATTATTAGTGATACTAGGATAAAGAAAAATTCATGATGGCTAAGACAAAGGCTTTACTTATTTTGACTATTTTCACTATAGTGATTGCTGTGGTTATCACTGGCTGCACTGGTCCTAGCGCACGAGGCTGGTCCGGTGTTACCAGCAGCAATAAGCTTGTTTACGTAGGTTCCATGGATGGGGAAGTGTTAGCACTCGATCCTGCAGCACGTCGTAGTGGAGCAAGTTTTCCGAGTCAGGGAGAGTGGGAATATGTAATTAAGGCACCAAATTCTGGTTCAATGTGCGGTGTGCCCAGTTGTACTCCAACCGGCACTGCTGCACCAACCGGTACAGTAATATACGGCACGCCTGCTGCATCCAGGGACTTGATATACGTGGGGACCTATCATGGCAGAATCTATGCTTTAAATTCACTAACTGGAGCGCTGAGATGGGTTTATCCCAGGGAAGGTAATGAGACCGTTGGAGCCATCGTAGGTGATTTAGTGTTGGATGACACCACCATATATTTAGGCAGTTCCAGCGGAAGAGTATATGCTCTTGATGCTGCGACAGGGGATTACAAGTGGGAGTTTGAGACTGGCGAGAGAATCTGGACATCTCCTGTGCTCAGTGAAGGGGTTATCTACGTAGGGAGCTATGACGGCAAGTTATATGCATTATCCAGCCAAACTGGCAGCAAGCTTTGGCAGCTGGACTTGCCTTCAGCTATATGCTCGTCTCCTGCTGTTTTCAAAGAGAGTATTTATTTTGGCACATTTGATCGTAATCTCTATGCGGTTAACAAAGCTGATGCTAAAATTCGATGGAGGTTCGAGGGGGGGAACTGGTTTTGGGCAGAACCTGTAATCAAGGGAAACAGCATCTATGCAGGCTGCCTTGATGGCAAAGTCTATGCAATCGATGCCCAGACTGGTATCCAATTATGGCAATTTGTTGCCGATAAACCAATTATATCAAGGCTGGTTACTGTATTTGATACCATAGTGGTAGCTTCAGAAGCAGGGACATTGTACTTTTTAGACGCTGCCAGCGGGGTACAGAAGAAGACAGTTTCAGTTGGCCATGCGGTTATGTCGCCCCTCTATATTCTGGAGAATGTTGTGTATGTACATGTCCGGGATAAGTATATCTATGCCATTGATGTGCAATCCGGGGAAACAGTCTGGAAATTTAAGAAGGGTAACAAGTAGGACTAATTATGCCGAACTTGTGGGATTTTATAATACTGAACCCTATACTCAATACCCTGATTGCATTGAGTGCTGTGGTGGGCAATAACTTTGGTCTAGCAATTATTGTCCTTACCATACTTGTCCGTTTGATCCTCTTTCCACTCACTATTCAGCAGACCCGTTCTACCAAAGCCCTGCAGGAATTACAGCCCAAAATCCAGGAGCTTCAGAAGAAATATGCCCGAAACCAGCAGAAGCTGCAGCAAGAAATGATGCAGCTATATAAGGAGGCAAAGATTAATCCTCTGGGCTGTCTCTGGCCTATGCTGATTCAATTGCCTATCTGGATTGCACTTTACCAGTCAATTATGATGGCATTGGCATCTAGCCCTGAGGAATTAATCAGGTTGTCACAAAGCCTCTATTCATGGCCTATTGTCACACAAGCTTTGCCCTTAAATGAAAAATTTCTGTGGCTTCATTTATCTAAGCCGGATCAGTACCTCATCCTTGCTATATTAGTCGGGATAACTATGTGGATACAGCAGAAGATGGTGACTCCTCCGCCGACTGACCCGAGGCAGCAATCAATGACGCAGATGATGACATTGATGATGCCGTTGATGTTTGCCATGTTCACTCTTTCTTTCCCAAGTGGCTTATCTCTTTATTGGGCAGTTTCGAATATTGTGGGCATCGTGATTCAGTATTTTGTAAGTGGCGGGTGGGGTTATTTTAGGATGCCATCCCTTGCCGGACAGCAGCCCCAGATTAAAAAATTACCGCAATCTGAGCAACAGTCCAAGATGCTAAAAGATGCCGAAAAGAAGAAAGGGTTATTTAACAGGTGAAAGAGATTGAAGTAACTGCCAAAACTGTAGATGAGGCGAAGAAGGCAGCATTGGAGCAGTTGAGTGTAAGTGAGAACGAAGTAGAAGTTATTGTTTTGAAAAAAGGGAGAGCAGGAGTCTTGGGCGTCGGTGCTGAAGAAGCCAGGATTAAAGTTGGCCTCGTGGATAAATCCCATCAAAATAACAACATGGCATCAGAAGCTAAAGAAGCCCTGAAAACATTAATTAAATGTCTCGGCATAGACGCTGAAGTGCATATAAATTCAGGAGCCGAAGGCATGCCCATAACATTAAATATCGAAGGAGATGATTTAGGTGCCCTGATCGGCCGCCATGGACAAGCTTTGGCTTCTTTACAATATATCTTGAGATTGATTATTGCTGAGAAGCTGAAGGAATGGGTTCCTCTAAATATCGACGTTTCCGGATATAAAAAACGCCGCTATGAATCTCTACACAGATTGGCTTTACGACTAGCAGACCAGGTGAAGACAACCAGACGCTCTATTAATCTCGAACCCATGCCTTCAGATGAGCGCCGTATCATCCATTTAGCCTTGGCTGACCATCCTGACGTTATTACCCAAAGTACAGGTGCTGGCGAAGAGCGCAAAATAACAATTCTATTAAGGAAACGCTAGCATGTTCCGCCCCGTAAGCAGCAAGGTAGACCTGCCTCAACTGGAAACAAGTACGCTCAATTTTTGGCGAGAAAAACTCATCTTCGAGAAGAGCATTGAACTGCGATATGGGGCAACACAGTTCACCCTTTACGAAGGGCCTCCGACAGCTAATGGAAATCCTGGCATTCACCATGTGCTTTCTCGTGTCTTTAAGGATATTATTCCCCGATACAAAGCAATGAAGGGTTATTACGCGCCTCGAAAAGCTGGCTGGGATACGCATGGTTTGCCTGTGGAACTTGAGATAGAAAAAAAACTGGGGTTGAGCAGCAAAGCCGAGATTGAAAACTATGGTGTAGCTAAGTTTAACGCTCAATGCCGAGAGAGCGTTTTCCACTACCTCAAAGAATGGAATGCTATGACCGAGCGCATTGGTTTCTGGCTCGATCTTCGGCATCCTTATATAACTTTGGATAACAGCTACATCGAATCTTGCTGGTGGATATTGAAGCAGCTATGGGGCAAAGGCTTCATCTATCAGGGCTATAAGGTGACCCCGCATTGTCCACGTTGCGGAACTTCTCTCAGTTCGCACGAAGTAGCTCTGGGGTATCGGGATGACACTGAAGATCCATCGATTTACATAAAATTCAAAATTACTGAAGAATCGATTGATAAATCTGTATCCATAAAGCAGCTTATGAAGAAGAATGGCACTGCTGTTTTAAAAAAGCCGCTTTACCTCCTGGCCTGGACGACGACACCATGGACATTACCCGGCAACACAGCTCTGGCAATTGCTCCCGAAGCTGAATATGCCATAGTGGAACTGGATAACGAGAGTCTGATCTTGGCAAGAGTTTTTGTGGATTCCATGAATTTCCCTGGCTATAAGTTGCTGGGAACTATAAAAGGAAGAATGCTTGTCGATGTTGAATATGAGCCACTTTTTAACCCACACGAATATGCTGTGGAGAGAAGGCGCTCTCAAGCCCGAGCTGGTACTGGCGCCGAGGAAACACGGGCAATGTTTGAGGTGCAAAAACCAAAAACAGATTTGACCTATCGTGTCATTGCTGCAGACTTTGTATCCATGGATGAAGGTACAGGCATTGTGCATATTGCCCCGGCTTTCGGCGAGGCTGACTTCGAAGCAGGGAGAGAAAATAATCTGGATTTTGTTCAGCCTGTTGACCTGGATGGCAAGATGACGGGTACTTACCCTTTTGCCGGCAAGTTTGTTAAAGAGGCTGACCCTGTGGTTTTAGATAGCCTTAAATCTCGTGGACTTTTACATCGCAGCGAGAAGATACGTCACAGCTATCCTTTTTGCTGGCGTTGCGAGTCGCCGCTTCTTTACTACGCCAAGAAAACGTGGTATATCAGAACAACGGCAAAGAAGCAAGAGATCATCTCGGGGAATGCTGACATTAACTGGTATCCAGAGCATATCAAGTATGGCCGCTTCGGGGATTGGCTGGAGAATAATATTGACTGGGCTTTCTCACGGGAACGTTACTGGGGGACACCCCTAAGCGTATGGCATTGTTCATCTTGCGGTAACTATGAATGTATCGGTAGCATCCAGGAGTTGAAAGCAAAGCCAAATCTCAAGGGATTTGATGAGCCGTTAGACTTGCACCGCCCTTTTGTCGATGAAATCACATTCGCCTGTCCTAAGTGTAGCAGTGAAATGAAAAGACAGCCAGAGGTTATTGATTGCTGGTTCGACTCTGGAGCCATGCCTTTGGCACAATGGCACTATCCTTTTGAAAACAGTGATTTATTTGAACGGAGCTTCCCGGCAGACTTTATCTGCGAAGCAGTTGACCAAACAAGAGGTTGGTTCTACTCCCTGCATGCTCTTTCCACCTTGCTTTTCGAACGGCCTTGCTTCAAAAATGTGATTTGCTTGGGGCATATACTTGATGCTACAGGAGAAAAGATGAGCAAAGCCAGGGGCAATGTTGTTGACCCGTGGACAATGCTCAATAAATATGGCGCAGATGCAGTACGCTGGTACTTGATAACTTCGTCACCAGCCGGCAACGTGCGTCGGTTTTCCAGTGATATGGTAGGCGAGGTATTACGCAATTTCCTGCTTACACTGTGGAACACTTATTCATTCTTCGTGATGTATGCTAATATCGACAACTTCAACCCAAAAACATCAACGACGAAACCAAGCTCTGACCTGGATATCTGGATATTGTCCAGGCTGAACCAGGTCGTGGCTGATGTAGATGATGCGCTGGACAAATATGACCCCACCTCGGCAGGTCGTAAAATTGAGGCTCTTGTTGACGACCTTTCTAACTGGTATGTGAGACGAAGCAGGCGACGTTTCTGGAAAAGCCAGAATGACACTGACAAGCTGGCGGCCTATTCAACACTTTACAGTTGCTTAGTTACTCTATCCAAAATCCTTGCCCCGTTTACCCCTTTTATCGCTGAGGAAATATACCAGAATTTAGTGCGTTCGGCCGACCCTGATGCTCTTGAGAGTGTACACCTGTGTGATTTTCCTGTTGCTGACAAATCGTCAATAGACAACAATCTCATTGAGGCTACAAGTACGGTAATCATGCTGTGTAGCTTGGGTCGAGCAGCACGTGCCAAAGCAAACATAAAAGTTCGTCAACCCTTGGCCAGGGTACTGATAAAAGCAAGGTCAAAGATAGAGAAAGAAGACTTAAAGAAGCTGTCTTATCAAATCCTGGAGGAACTCAACGTTAAGGAAATCGAGTTTGCCGACGGAGATATTTTTGATAAAAAGCCAGGTTTTGTTGTAGCCAGGGATGGGGATTACTGGATAGCACTGCCTACCGACCTCCCGCAGGAACTTCAAGACGAAGGCACAGCTCGTGAAATAGTAAGGCGGCTGCAAACTATGAGACGGTCAGCGGGCTTGGAAATTACCGACCATATTATCGTGCACTATCAGGGTACACCAGAAATTCAACGAGTCATGGGACAATTTGCCGAGTATATCAGGCAAGAAACTCTGGCACAGCAGATTATTTCAGGCACTCCGCCTGACGGAGCTTTTACGGAAAACCATCGACTACTGGATTCCACTGCACTGCTTAGTATCAAGCGAGAAATGACCTAGGAACCATCTTTATCTTACTCAGTTAGCAGGTGCCGAGCTTTGAATTAGTCGGACAGAAACGGTTTTACTGACGCCACCCCTTATAAAAGTTAGCGTAACATCTTCTCCAACCTTGGAGGTATGGATACTTTGAAGTAATACTTCGGCCGTGGTCACTTCTTTTCCATTAAAGTGAGTGATGACATCATACTTTTTGAAGCCTGCCTTGTCTGCCGGGCTGCCTGCTGCTACATAGGCCACTACTACGCCACTGGTCACAGGTAAGCGATACAACGAAGCTACGTACTGATCAATAGTAACCGGTGCAATGCCGAGATAAGGCCGTATCACATAGCCTCTCTTGACAAGTTGTTCGATAATCGGCAACGCTGCTTTAATGCTTATGGCATATCCCATGCCTTCAACACCAACTGCTGCCATCTTGGCACTGGTAATGCCAATAACCTGCCCCGCCAGATTTACCAGCGGCCCCCCGCTATTGCCAGGGTTGATAGCTGCTGATGTCTCAATAAGGTCATCCAGTGTTTGTCCCTGGTCTACCATTAAGGATACCTTTAAACCGCTGACTGTACCTTCCTTTGCTCTCAAGCCTTTGCCCAGTGGATTGCCTAACGCTACAACCCACTCGCCGACTCTGAGTTTCGATGAATCACCGATGACTGCTGCTGTGAGGTTTGCAGCTTCGACTTTAATAACAGCCAGATCAGTTAAAGGATCGCGGTATACTTTATCTTGATTTACCTGAAAAGTCCTGCCGTCAAACATTTCCACAGTGACCTTTTTAGCTCCCTCAACCACGTGGTTGTTAGTAACTATGATGCCGCTTTTATCTATAATCCAACCAGAGCCAGCACCCTTCTGTGTCCGAGGCCTGGAAAAGAAATCAATGCCCACTGTTTCAGTGTTTATGGCCACAACTGAAGGGAAGGTCTTCTCTACAACATCAGCAATACTGGGTAGCGGTTGGGCAATTCTGGTCTGAGTATCCGGCGACCAATTTGGATCTATGGGTGGGGCAGCTGGTTGTTGAGAAGGAGCAACTGGCAAAGTTGGAGTCTCAATTGGTGACGGAGGCAAAGTTATTACACAGCTGCTAAAACTGAGAGCTAGACTCAATAATAGTATCATAATCAATATTTTTTTCATTTTATCGTCTCACTCATAATTATAATCCAGCTATTTGATTTTAGCACAGGTTTTCTACTAAACAAAAACACAGTCTACTTCTGTTAGAAAAATTTTTAGCCGATATGGATGCCGCCCAAGGAAATCCATATCGGCTAATGTTTTGGTCAGCTATCTTTGGCCAACTATGTTGTGGAACCTACTTTGGGTAACTGAGTTAAGGCTTCCTTGACCTTTTCCTCGGGATATTCGTAGTTCTGCAGTTTGCCGGAGAGGTATTGGTCATATGCCACCATATCGAAATGGCCATGTCCACTGTGGCCAATCAATATTGTTTTAGCCTCGCCAGTCTTTTTGCAATTCAGCGCCTCATCGATGGCTACCCTGATGGCATGGTTTGTTTCCGGAGCACTGATAAAGCCTTCAGTGCGGGCAAAAGTTACGCCGGCTTCGAAAGTTTCCATCTGATTCACGGCTCTGGCTTCAATAAGCCCCAATTTATAAAGATGGGAAACAATCGGCGCCATTCCATGGTAGCGTAATCCTCCAGCATGTACTGGTGGTGGCATAAAACCATGTCCCAAGGTATACATCTTAGCTAAAAATGTTATCTCAGCCATGTCGCCAAAATCATAGGCATATGGTCCTTTGGTCATAGACGGGCAGCTGGATGGCTCTACTACTATCACACGCAGATTTTTTTTCTTGGTGACCTTATCCCTGAGGAACGGTAGGAAAAGCCCTGCGGCGTTAGAGCCACCACCGACGCAGCCAACGACGATGTCAGGATAGCAACCTGCCTTCTCCATCTGTAGCCTTGCTTCCTCACCGATGATAGTTTGATGAAGGAGCACGTGATTCAGCACACTGCCAAGAGAATAGTGAGAATCTTCTCTCGAGGCAGCATCCTCAACAGCTTCGCTGATGGCAAGTCCCAAGCTGCCGGGACAATTGGGATCTTTCGCCAGCATATCACGCCCTGCCTTGGTATCAGGGCTGGGACTGGGTACGCATTTAGCTCCCCAGGTCTCCATCATGATGCGGCGATACGGCTTATTGTCATAGCTCACTCTGACCATATAGACTTTGAGTTCAAGGCCAAAGATGTTACAGCCGAGGGATAGGGCACTGCCCCACTGACCGGCGCCGGTTTCAGTGGTGATACGCTTAATTCCCTCTTTTTTATTGTAGTATGCCTGAGCAACTGCAGTATTTGGTTTATGGCTTCCGGCAGGGCTGGTACCCTCGAATTTATAGAATATCTTTGCCGGTGTGCCTAGGGCTTTCTCCAGCCTATGTGCTCTGAATAATGTGGTTGGTCTCCATAGCTTGTAAGCATCTTGTACCTCCTCTGGTATTTCTATATACCTTTCCTGGCTCACTTCTTGCAGGATAAGAGCCATAGGAAACAATGGCGTTAAATCGGGAGGTCCTAATGGCTTGTGAGTACCAGGATGCAAGGGTGGCGGTAAAGGCTCAGGCAGATCAGCCTGAATGTTGTACCATTTGGTAGGGATTTCCTTTTCGGTTAAGTTGAATTTTGTTATTTCTGCCATTTTCATCTCCTTTATGATTTTATTTTCAAGTTAAATTAGGAAATTCACAGTTTTCGGTTATGTCCTAATAATTGCCCCTTGTCGGGGCCACCTGTTTGGCAGCATTACCATCTCAACCCTCCTTGGAAAATAATAAGCCTCTCGCCTAAGGGGCGAGAGGCTTCAGCTTCGCGGTGCCACCCTTGTTAGCCTAATCGATAGGCTATCTCTTTTCAGGTACGGCTCTTGCCTAGAGCGATACCCTGGATCTTGATAACGCTATCCTTGCGTTAAAGCCTACTCGTATTGCTTTTGCAATCTTTCGGTTTACAGCTCCCAGAACCATTTAGCTTTTGCGCCAGCGCCAGTTTTCACCAATCCTGACTCTCTATAGCCTCGCTGAAAGCTTACTATTTCTGTTCTCAGCCTTTGGCTCTATTGAATTGTGATAGAGTGTAGACTATTATTTCGTACTTGTCAAGTGACTGAAAACTAGCTCAGTCACTCACACCAAGAAACCTATTGCACTTGGTGAAGAAGCAGCATATCTGCCTATCCCAATTGAATAATAAACTGACAAAAGCTATAATCTGCAAACGAGATAAACTAGGAGGTTTCCTTGCTCAAAGATCATAGCTGCGGAGAATTAAGAAAGGAACACGTCGGACAAAAAGTGACCCTGGCTGGCTGGGTGCACCGCCGCCGTGACCACGGAGGTTTGATATTCATTGACTTGAGAGACCGGGAAGGGCTGACCCAGGTGGTGTTTAACCCAGAAACAGCTAAGAAGGCACACGAGGTCGCCAGCGAACTGCGCAATGAGTACGTCGTTCAGGTAGTCGGCGAGGTGACGCAACGTCCGTCGGGCACTGAGAACAGGAAGGTGGTTACAGGAGATATAGAGGTCATTGTCAGTGAAGCCGAGGTTCTCAATACCTCGCAAACTCCGCCGTTTTATATCAATGAGGACGTTGAAGTAGAAGAGAATGTGCTGCTGAAATACCGGTATCTCTATCTGAGACGCGCCAGGATGAAAGAGAACATCATCCTGCGGCATAAGGTAATAAAGTTCATGCGCGATTTTCTGGATGCCCGAGGTTTTATCGAAATAGAGACCCCGATTATGATTAAAAGCACCCCGGAAGGCGCCAGAGATTACCTGGTGCCCAGTCGCGTTCAGCCTGGCAAGTTTTATGCCCTGCCCCAATCTCCCCAGCAACTGAAGCAATTGTTGATGGTAGCCGGCTTTGAAAAGTACTATCAGATAGCGCGCTGCTTCCGTGACGAAGATTTGAGGGCTGACCGCCAGCCGGAGTTCACTCAGCTTGATATGGAGATGAGCTTTGTGGATGAAGAGGATATCCTCCATCTCATCGAAGAGCTATTTACCTCGCTGGTGGAGACGGTCACGCCTGGAAAACGAGTGCTCAAGCCTTTTCCCAGGCTCTCCTTTGCTGAATCTATGGAGCGATATGGCTCCGACAAACCGGATATTCGTTTTAGCCTGGAGCTGAAGGACATCAGTGATATTGCCGCCGCCTCCGATTTCACTGTTTTCCGCTCGGCTATCCAGAGCGGTGGCAGGGTCAAGGGCATTTGCCTGCCTGGCTGCGCTGGCTATTCTAACAAGCAGATTGAAGATCTGACCGAGCTAGCCAAAGGCTTCGGAGCCAAAGGCTTGATCACCTTAGCCTTGTCTTCGGACTGTGGTAATAACCTGGAACATTTAACCACCGACAAGGTCAAATCAATAGTGTCCAAACATTTGAGCGTTGAGCAGATAGCAGGAATAGCCCGGAGATTTGAGGCGAAGCCAGGAGACCTTCTGCTCATCGTGGCTGGAGCTATCAATATGGTAAATAAAGTATTGAGCGAGCTGCGCCAAGAAATGGGCTATCGACTCAATGTCATCGACCCGAACCTGTTGACCTTCGCTTTTGTAGTTCATTTTCCTTTATTCGAATGGAATGCGGAAGCCAATCGCTGGGAATCCATGCATCATCCCTTTACCGCACCCAGGGAAGAGGATTTGCCGCTTCTGGATAAAGAACCTGGCAGGGTACGCTCACGCCACTATGACATTGTCTGCAATGGCTGTGAGATTTCCAGCGGCAGCATCAGAATCCATAACCGCCAGCTTCAAGAGAAAATATTCAGCCTGCTCGGCTACTCCAAGGATGATGCGGAAAAGCGTTTTGGGCAGCTGCTGGATGCTTTTAACTACGGAGCGCCACCTCACGGCGGCATTGCCCCGGGGATAGACCGCCTGGTCATGTTGCTGGCAGGGGAGAAGAGCATTAGAGAAGTCATCGCTTTCCCCAAGAACCAGAATGCTACCGATGTGATGAGCGACGCCCCATCACCGGTCTCCAAAGAACAACTCGATGAGCTGCACCTCAGATTAAAAGAAGAAGATATTGTCCCATCCTGAGACCATAATTCAGGTCGTCAAACGAGAAATGTTATAATAAAAGGCGGATTAGAAAACATGAAAGTCTCCTCAGAACCGATTGAAAACAGCCAGGTATCACTCAATGTCGAGATGGAAGCTACCGAGCTAGATGAATACCTGGATAAAGCGTATAATCACCTCGTCGGCAAAGTTAAGGTGCCTGGCTTTCGCAAAGGCAAAACTCCCCGAGCCATACTGGAACGCCATGTCGGCAAGGACGTCTTTCTTCAAGAAGCCCTTGAGCATCTGATACCTGATGCCTATCAAAAAGCGCTGGGTGAGCAAAAAATTGAACCCATCGCCAGGCCCGAAATCCAGGTTATCCAGACTGAGCCGGTAATTTTTAAGGCTATCGTGCCAGTCTATCCCACAGTGAAGCTCGGTGATTACAGGGGGATCAGGGTAGAATCGAAGCCGGTGGAAGTTACCGAAAAGGAAGTAGAAGCAGCCATACAGCAGCTTCGTCTCCAGCACGCCACTCTGGTTCCAGTGGACCGCCCTGCCAAAATGGGCGATGCCGTCACCTTAGATATTGCAGGTGAAGGCGAGGGGAAACCGCTACCCCTTCGCAAAGACCTTGTCTTTGAGCTGGTGAAAGAGTCTCCCTTACCTTTGCCCGGCTTTACTGAGAAGCTGGAGGGCATGACCAAAGATGAGGAGAAAAGTTTCACTTTATCGTATCCCGCCGACTATAAGATTCCTGAATTAGCCGGCAAAGACTATACCTTCAAGGTGAAGGTCACCGAAATCAAAGAGCAGAAACTGCCCGAGGTTGATGATGAATTTGCCAAAACCATGGGGTTGGAGAGCCTGGCGTCTCTCAAGGAGCAAATAAACACCAGGCTGAAGGAGCGGGCTGAGGAGATTAGCCGCACTGAGCTGGAGCAAAAAATTATTGATGCTGCGGTGGAACTCAGCCAGGTAGAATATCCTACAGTGCTGGTAGAGCATGAAACTGACCGATTGTTGAACGATGAGGCCAAAGGCTTTAACGATGGAATGAAAGGGCTGGAGAACTATCTTAGCAGCATCAACAAAACGATGGGAGCTCATCGCCAGGAGTTGCAACCGGTAGCTAGTAGGCGTGTGGTTCGCTCACTGATTCTGGAGAAAATCGCTGAGGCGGAGAAAATAGCGGTAAGCGCTGCTGACATAGACGAAGAAATAGAAAAAATGGCCAAGGACGCCGACAAACAGGCAGAGAATATACGGAAGCTGTTTAATTTACCGCAGGGACGCATGTCTATAGAGAACTTTTTGCTCAGCCGAAAGACTATGGAGCTGCTGAAACAGATAGCCAGCAGATCGGCATAATCAGTAAAACATCAGGGAGGAGATAGCATAATGGAAAGATTACCTCACAATGTGATTCCAATGGTCATCGAGAGTAGCTCAAGGGGAGAACGAGCTTTCGATATCTACTCATTGCTGTTAAAGGAGCGAATCGTATTTTTGGGCATGCCCATAAATGACCAGGTGGCCAATCTCATCGTTGCCCAGCTTCTGTTCCTGGCTCGCGAGGACCCGGACAAAGACATTAACCTTTATATACATAGCCCTGGTGGTGTTATCAGTGCTGGGCTGGCTATTTACGATACGATACAGCTTGTCCAGCCTGATGTCTCCACAATCTGTGTAGGCATGGCTGCCAGCATGGCAACTGTTATTCTGTGTGCGGGGGCTAAAGGAAAGAGATACGCCCTGCCAAATGCTACCATCCATCTTCACCAGGCAGTCGGTGGTGCCCAAGGACAGGCAACCGACATCGAAATCGCTGCCCGGGAAATCATGAGGTTGCAGGAGAAAATACGCGGCTTACTGGTCAAGCATACCGGCCAGTCGATGGAAAAAATCTCCCATGACACCGACCGTGACTTTTACCTGACCCCGGAGCAGGCAGTGGAGTACGGCATAGTCGATGATATCCTGGCTGGTCCATCGGTAAAAGAGAAAAAGTCCACCAAATAAACAAAGTAAGCTACAATTGTTGTCCCGGACATTTCAGATATACTCGGGACAATTCGTTTATGAGGCTGTCCAAAAATAAAAACCATCGTGCGCCCCGATGAAATCGGGGCAGAACAATCCCATGGGATCAATGGGAACCAGCGAGTTCCTTATGATTGTGTTTTTGGGATAGCCACCACGAGCAGCACAAACCACCAAGAGATGGCTATTGCTTTTCTTCTGGTGGTGCGTTTTTCTTGAATTTATTCCTAGTGCTGGCCAGATGAACCAGGGGATTGGATTTGTGACCGTATATCTTACCTTGGGCTAGGGAGTGCAGAAACTCATCTTTGCTGTTAAATTCAGGCATTTCAATATAAACATTGCCGATTTCGGCAGATGTATGGGCATCACTGCCAGCACTCGCCAGCTTACTGAACTTGTGAGCTAACCGATGTGCCCTGGCTCGACTGCCCGGGAAAAGGCTCCGGGCATTAAAAACTTCGATAATATCTACGGAAGACATGATTTCTTCCAGCTCCTTATTGTTGCTGAATGATGATAGCCGCAACCTGTCATAAGGATGTGGGATACACACTAATCCATCCTGAGCCTTGATGCGCTGGAGCGTTTCCTCAACGGATAACTTGCTGGGAATGCCCTTGCTGAGAAACATCCCCATTATTTCACCACAAGGAGTAAGTATTTCCTCGGCGATTATGATGGAGAAAGGAGCTATTTCCTTCATCTTCAAAGCCCCTTCTATAGTCCCATGGTCGGCTACGGCAAGACAGTTGATACCAAGCTCCAGACAGCGAGCTATGATTTCCCCTAAAGAGGTGGCGCAATCCATAGAATAGTGCGTATGAACATGAAGATCTGCTTTCAGCAAAACTTTAGACTATCCTCAAATATTTGCTAGCTTGCTAGCTTTGGCAAGCGTCTCCACCTTGCCATTCTCTAACAGCACGGTATCCTCAATGCGCACCCCACCCCAGTTCGAAAGGTAAATTCCGGGCTCAACCGTGAAAACCATACCATCCACCAGTGTATCAGTAGAATGAGGTGCCAAACGGGGTAGTTCATGGGCCGCCAGTCCTACCCCATGCCCCAGCCCATGACCGAAGGCAGCGCCATAATCTGCCTGCTCGATGACGGTGCGAGATAGCTGATCAGCCTGCTCACCGTTCATGCCTGATTTTATTGCTGCCAGAGCGGTTAACTGTGCGCCCAGAGTAATATCATATACTTTTGAGAAAGTTGCCTCGCTATCACCAGCGCAAAGAGTTCGGCTCAGGTCACAGCAATATCCATTCACCCTGGCTCCCAGGTCTATTACTACCGGCTCATTGCGGCCGATAACTCTTTCCGATGGCCTGGCATGAGGCAAAGCAGCACGGGGGCCAGAGGCTACAATAATGTCAAAAGGCATCGCCTCACTGCCGTTGTCCCTGAGACACCTCTCCAGTTCCCAAGCGGCCTGTTTTTCAGTCACGCCAGGGCGAATTATCGACCTGGCATGGTCCAAAACAAGGTCAGCCAAAGCGGCTGCCTGTCTGATACACTCTATTTCATCCGTCTCTTTTACGGCACGAATCGCTTCTACAAAATTGCTTGTTGGGATTAACTTAACCTGCTGCTGGTTGTTGCTCAATGTATCAAATAACTGGCGATACGTAGCATAAGAGATATCAGCAGATTCAAAACCGATAGCCTTAATGCCCAGGTCAGAGATGATTCCAGGAAGCCAGTTTGCTACATCCCCTTTCACATGAAGCATCTGAAAGTCAGAAGCTTCTTTTTGGGCCTGTTCGACGTAGCGAAAGTCAACAGCGATATAAATAACCTGGTTTGAAATGAGGAGCCAGCCAGTTGAGCCAGTAAATCCCGAAAGGTAGCGACGGTTTTCGTTTTGCGAAACGAGGAAAGCATCCAGTTCCTGTTGTGGCAGCTTTTGCCGTAACTTTTGAACACGGTCTATTCCCAAGTGTCTCCCCTTAGTTCTGCCACCATAATTCGTAGTGCCGAAATATAGCCACGCCAGCCTAAACCGGCAATTTGTCCCCGGGCAATTGGTGCAATCACTGATTTTGCCCTCCAATCCTCACGAGCGTAAATGTTCGATAAATGCACTTCAATAACGGGCAGTCCGGTATCGCTAATGGCATCGCGCAATGATAAGCCATAGTGCGTAAGTGCACCAGCATTAATAATTATGCCATCGGCTTTGGCATAATTCCCCTGGATAAAATCGATAAGGTCGCCCTCACTATTGGATTGAAAGGTAACCACATCGGCATCAAGGCTGGTGGCTTCCTTTTTCAACATGGCCTCAATCTTTGCCAGTGTCTTGTCGCCGTAAACAGCCTTGTTTCGCTTGCCCAGCATATTGAGATTTGGACCGTTAATGACTAAAATTCTCATGTTGCCACCCCCGATAATTCTAATTCAGATAAATCGCCTTTATACTCACAGGCGGTGCACTTCATGGTGTTACCACGATAATGAATCAGGAGCTTGCCGCATTGCGGACAGGGTTGAGGAACTGGCTTCTGCCTTATGGTAAAAGTGCATTGAGGATAACGGCTGCAACCGTAAAAGCGGCGCTTCTTTTTGCTGATTCTCTCTACCAGTTCACCGCCTTCACTATCCCCACACTCGGGACATCGCGCTCCCGTTTTCACCAGTAGCGGCATGGTCGTCTTGCATTCAGGATATCCTGTGCAGGCAAGAAATCTGCCAAAGCGCCCGCTTTTAATAACCATTGGCTTGCCACATTTAGGACAAACCTCATCTGTTGCTTTATCGGTATTGACCCGTTTCAGGGTCTCTGTAGCTGCCTTCAGTTTCTCGTCGAATGGCTTATAAAAACCTCTCAAGATAGGAACCCATTCCTTTTCGCCTCTGGCGATCTCATCTAAGCTCTCTTCCATCTGTGCCGTAAAACTGAGGTCAACAACCTTGGGGAAATTAGCAGCGAGCAGGTCATTAACAATCTTGCCGATATCATTAGGACGGAATTTGCCCTGCTCTTTATAGACATAGCCCCTCTCCTGTATGGTTGATAATATCGGGGCATAGGTGCTGGGGCGGCCAATGCCTTTCTGTTCCAGCGCTTTAATCAGTGTTGCCTCGGTGTACCGCGGCGGCGGCTGAGTAAAACGTTGTTCCAAAAGAACATCAAGCAATGTTAATCTGTCACCAACTTTCATCTCAGGGAGACGAACAATTTTTTCATCTTCGGTATCTTCGTCTTTTCCCTCGCTATAGAGTGAAATAAACCCGGGAAACTTCATCGTTGAACTTGTTGCTCTCAGTAGATAGTCTTTTCTTGATGCCGTGCATTTCGCCTCAACGTCTACAGTAGTGTTGTTGAATACCGCTGCGGCCATCTGGCTGGCTACCATCCGTTTCCAGATAAGCTCATACAGTTTGAACTGCTCCGATTTAAGACAGGAACGAATCTGAGCAGGCTCTCGATGAATCCTGGTGGGGCGAATGGCCTCATGAGCTTCCTGTGTCCATTTGCCTTTTTTGCTGAAAGAACGCGGGTGCGCTGGCAAAAAATCTTCACCGAATTTGCCTTGGATGAACTCTCTAGTCTCTGCTATGGCACTGGCAGCAACGCGAGTCGAATCGGTACGCATATAGGTAATGAGGCCAACCGAGCCTTCCTCACCTAGATTTATGCCTTCATATAACTGCTGCGCAATAAGCATAGTGCGTTTGGCAGTAAAATGCAGGCGCCGCCATGCTTCCTGTTGCAAAGTGCTGGTGGTAAAAGGCGGTGCTGGCGTTCTGGGTATATCCTTAATCTGAACTGCCTTTACAGTGTAATCAGATGCCATTAGTTCGTCTCGCAATTGGTCGGCTTCGTTGTTGTTATGCACCTCGATCATTTTCCCATTCGCCAGACCTGTGAACAGCGCACGGAAACGAGGGCTTGGAGTTTTAGGCAGTTTCTTTTCCAGTTCAGCCTCGATAATCCAGAACTCAACGGGAATAAAATTCTCAATTTCCCGTTCCCGGTCAACGACAATTCTTACTGCTGCTGACTGCACTCTACCTGCCGACAGCCCTCTCTGGACTTTTTTCCACAGTAGCGGACTCAGCTTGTAGCCAACCAGTCTGTCCAGAAGGCGACGCGCCTGTTGAGCATTAACCAGATTCATATCAATAATGCGAGGATGCTTAAATGCCTGTTCCACAGCCTCTTTGGTTATCTCATGGAAAGCAACCCGTCGAATCGGCGTCTTATCTTCGTCCAGTTTGGCTGCCTCTATCAGATGCCAGGAGATGGCTTCGCCTTCCCTATCCGGGTCTGTAGCCAGGTAAATTGCGGAGGCTTCATTGGCCAACGCTCTTAGCTCATTAATTACCTTCCGGCGCTGTTGTATGACCTCATATTTAGGAGCAAAGTCGTTTTCTATTTCTACTCCCAGTGCTGATTTCGGTAAATCACGCACATGTCCCATAGATGCCTTAATCATGTAGTCAGCGCCTAAAATCCGGTCCAGGGTTCTCGCCTTAGCCGGGGATTCAACAATAACCAGCTTCTTTGCCATATTATTTAACCTTTACCTGATATTCTTCTCTTATTTCCCTGGCCAGCACATAGTTCATGCCACCAACCTGCTTCACCATGCCTTTTAGCTCCATCATTGTTAGTGTGCTACCGACCAGAGCAGCCGCCAGGCCGCTTTGGCGGCAAACCTGGTCGATATGCATTGGCTCAGTACTTAATTGCTTCAGTAGCAAAGACTCAGTCTTATCCGTGGGCAGCAACTCCTTCATCTCCAGTTGCTGGGTCACCATAGCTAAATTTAACTCCTCAAGGATGTCAACGTAGTTCCGAACCAGTTTGGCACCCTGCTGCAGCAGGGTATTTGTGCCTCTGCTGGTCGGGGATAAGATGCTTCCGGGAATGGCAAAAACCTCCCGATTTTGCTGGAGTGCCTGCTCAACGGTAATTAAAGCCCCACTTTTTTCTCCGGCTTCTACCACGAGCACTCCCAGGCTAATGCCACTTAGAATACGATTGCGTCTGGGAAAGTTGTCAGCCTTAGGCCGTGTTCCCAATGGATACTCGCTGATCAAGGCTCCGTGGTCTATAATCTCGCGAGCCAGGCGTACATTCTCCGCAGGATAAACAGTATCCAGCCCGCTGGCAAAAATGGCAATGGTCCTGCCACCGGCGTCCAATGCAGCACGATGCGCTATCGAATCGATGCCCTTCGCCAGACCACTAACGATGGTTATCTTGTTCTTCGACAGGTCAGTAACAATCTCCTCGGTTACCTGCCGCCCATAAGCAGTAGCCCGTCGAGTACCCACCACGGCGACGCTGCACTTGTCTTCATGAGATAGAGCGCCTCTCACATAAATAATCGGTGGATAGTCATGAATTTCCTTTAATCTTTGTGGATATTCAGAGGAGTTGCAGGGGATAGCTTTCACCTTATATTTGTTAAGGTTATCTATCTCAGCATCAGGAAAAATCCTGGGTCTTAAATTCACGATAGCAGTAACGGATTTCGAATCAAGCCCGGCTTTTTTAAGCTCGGTAGCAGGAGCATCCCAGGCAGCCGCAAGCGTAGTGAAGTATTCCAGCAATTGGGATATCTTGACCCTGCCAATGCCGGGTACCTTGGAAAAGCTCACCCAGTATTTAAGTTCGTTTGTATCGACTATCATCTGTACAAAGTTGAAACATTCTAACACAGGCATAAACAGCGAATAAAGTTTACTGACGCAAGCTAAATCAATTATGGGAGTATTTCGCTTGATGGTCTTGGCTAAAAGGTGACCTGAAGACGTTTGGAAGAATTTATTATTGGGTAGCTATGGCGGAGAGGGCGGGATTCGAACCCGCGGTAACCTCGCGGCTACACACGCTCTCCAGGCGTGCCTGATCGTCCACTCCAGCACCTCTCCGTAGCTAAAACCATGGCGGAGAGGGTGGGATTCGAACCCACGAGGCTCATCGCCCACCGCTTTTCGAGAGCGGCACCATCAACCACTCGGTCACCTCTCCAGCCAGACTTATTATATCATTTACTGAAATGGTACTTCGTTTGCCACGATTGTGTAGGCCAGGGCCTCAGGAGAACATAGGCACCAGCATCAGCATGGCACCACCAGCGACTACCGAGGCAATTTGTCCAGCAGTATTAGCACCAGCAGCATGCATGAGCAGATGATTATGAGGATCATACTGTAGTCCCAATTTCTGCACTACCCGGGAAGACATGGGGAAAGCCGATATTCCACAGGCACCGATCATAGGATTGACTTTGCCTTTAGATAAAACATACAGGAGCTTACCCAGGAGAACTCCTGCCCCTGTGTCCAGAGCAAAGGCTACTACTCCCAGCACAAATACTAGGATAGTCTCAGGTCTGAGAAATTGCGTCCCTATCATTAGTCCGCCCACCGCAATGCCCAGCAAAATAGTCACTAAGTTAGCCAGTTCGTTTTGAGCTGTTGCTGAAAGCCTGTTCACTACGCCACACTCTCGCAGCAAATTACCAAACATGAGAGCACCGATAAGGGCTGTAGCTTGTGGACAGAGCAAACCCACCACGATAATGGTAATAACAGGGAACAGTATCTTTGTCCGCTGCGAAACCGCCTTGGTGATATAAGGCATCTTGGTTATTTTTTCTTTTCGCGTAGTCAGCGCCTTGATTATTGGCGGCTGGATAATTGGTACCATAGCCATATAAGAATAGGCAGCTACAACAATAGCTGCAGTGTATTTCGTCTGAAGCTTGGTAGAAACAAAAATGGAAGTAGGGCCATCAGCAGAGCCAATTATACCAATAGACGCAGCATCTCTTAAACTAAAATCCAGAATACGCAGCCAGCCATCTCCTAGTAAATAGGCTAAAAAGAAAGTACCGAAAATGCCGAACTGTGCCGCAGCTCCAAGCAGAATGGTATATGGCTGACTCAGGAAGGGACCGAAATCAATCATAGCCCCGACCCCAACAAAGATTAACAGGGGAAATATCTCAGTACGGATACCGACTTCGCTAAGAAAGGCTAAAAAGCCACCATGCTCTGCCACACCACCCATTGGAATATTAGCCAGCAGACAGCCAGTGCCAATTGGTACCAGCAGCACGGGTTCTACTGTCTTAGCTATGCCAAGCCACAAAAGAACACAACCGATGAGAAGCATTACTACTGCCTGCCAGCTCAAATTTAAAAAGCCCAGGAATTCGCTTACATTTATATCCATACTCGCTTATCCCTCTTGATTCTCTGACTTTGGTTTAAATATCTTACCTAGAGCTAACATCACCAGCAGCAGTATTCCTAATACAGAAAAAATAATAACCATCCCCAGGATAACTATCCATACCGCATTGAGCATACTATCCTCACTTTCTCACTATTAAAAACCGCTTTCTAAAACATTGCCGAAACCTCGAAATTCGAAGGGAAAGAATACAATAAAGAGAAGAGTCTTGTCAAATACAAGACATAGCTAGAGAAATGCTTGTTTTCGTCGGTATTCGGCGACGCGAATTATTGAGAACGTCTAGGGTTTGTGAAACCACGCTCGTATTTTATATAATGTGCTGGCTATTAGTCATAGCCCCTGTAGCTCAGGGGATAGAGCACCGGCCTCCGGAGCCGGCCGCGAGGGTTCGAGTCCCTCCAGGGGCGCCAGTCAAGCGCAGGGATGGAAATAAAAGGGATAGGTTTCAAGTACGAAAACTTCGAACTGCGATGATATATCTCTCCTGAAGCAATACGCTTCACACTCGAAAGGAATTATAAAACATCAATAGGTACTACAAGCAGGCAAATATTAAAGCGCCTGTCGTTTTTACATAACCTATACCCTAGATAAAAAGAAAGGAGATAGCAAGTAGCCTATGACCACGCTTGGAAAAGAAATGCTCGAGATTCGCTGGCATGGGCGGGGGGGGCAGGGGGCGGTAACTTCTGCGGAATTAGTGGCAATGGCAGCCATAAAGGAAGGTAAATATGCCCAAGCAATGCCTAGCTTTGGTCCTGAGAGGAGGGGTGCACCTGTACTCGCTTACAATCGTGTGAGCGTTGCTACTCCTATCAGAATTAGAGCTCCTGTCACAGAACCTGACGTTGCCGTCGTCTTGGACCCTGGTCTGTTGTATATCACAGATGTAGCCTCGGGACTCAAACAAGGTGGGGCACTGGTAATCAACACTACAAAGAGCCTGGATACTATCAAATCCGAGTTTGGTGGCCCCTGGAGGCTGGCAGTGGTGAATGGCACTGCTATTGCCAGAGAAATGCTCGGTGTCCCCATAGTAAATACCACCATGATAGGAGTACTGATCAAGGTTACAGGCATATTCAATCTGGACTTTCTGGAAGAGCCGCTGAAAGAACGCTTTGGAGCCAGGGCCAAAAACAATATCAGCGCCTGTCAGAAAGCCTTTAATGAAGCCGTGATAGCAGAACCAGTTTCTGCCGCAGTAGGGCAGCGCAGGTCATTTCCAGCCGAAGTCTTACCTAGATGGCAGGAGATATTGCCAGGCTGTGTGGTCGTTGATGCCGGAAACGCTAGTGAATATAGAACCGGCGATTGGAAATCACAGCATCCCGAATTTGCTTACGAGAAGTGTAACAAATGCGGCTTGTGCTACATCTTTTGCCCTGATGCCGCTATAGAGGCGAAAGACGATGGCTATTTCCAGGCAAATATGTATTACTGCAAAGGATGTGGCATCTGTGCCAAAGAATGTCCCAAAGATGTAATAACTATGATCGAGGAGCAATAACTATGGAACGAGTTGGTTTAGAAGGGTCTATTGCCATAGCAGAAGCTGTTAGATTAGTTGATACCGATGTCATTGCTGCATATCCTATTACCCCGCAAACACATATCGTGGAACGTCTCGCTGAATATGTCGCTAATGGCGAGTTGAATGCTAATTACATACCTGTTGAATCAGAACATTCGGCAATGAGCGCATGCCTGGGATCTTCTGCTGTCGGCGCCAGGACATTTACCGCCACAGCAGGGCAGGGGTTGGAGTTAATGCATGAGGTGCTTTATATCGCCTCAGCATCACGACTGCCCATTGTCATGGCAGTAGTGGACCGGGCACTATCAGGACCGCTCAATGTCTGGGGCGACCATTCCGATGCCATGGCAACTCGAGACTGTGGCTGGATCCAGGTATTCGCTGAAAATGCCCAGCAAGCCTTCGATTTAGTTCTTTGCGCCTTTCGCATTGCCGAAGACCACAGAGTGCTTTTCCCGGTAATGATTCACATTGATGGATTCCATCTGTCACATGTAATAGAACCCCTTTACTTATTGGAACAGGATAAGGTGAACAAGTTCTTGTCTCAATATACCCATCCCTATGCTCTTAATCCGGATAAGCCATTGACAGCAGGCGCTTTTGGTCCGCCGAATGTGTATACCGAAGCTAAGAAGGCTCAGGACGTAGCACTACGGGCTTCGAAGAAGATAATACTTGATGTCTGGCAGGAGTTCGGCAAATTCTCTGGCCGGTACTATTCGCCTATAGAAAAATATAAAGCTGATGATGCCGAAGTGCTATTACTAACTATGGGGAGCTATAGTGAGACAGCGATGATAGCTATAGATAACATGCGTGAGCGTGGTGAAAAAGCAGGATTGCTACGGCTGCGATTATGGAGGCCATTTCCCTTTGACGAGTTTCGCCAGGCAGTAGCTAAAGCAAAGACGTTAGTCGTTCTTGATCGGGCATTGTCATTTGGCGGCCCATCGGGACCCGTTTGTTCAGAAGTCCAAGCTGCTCTTTATCCTGTAGAAATCAGGCCAAAGGTTATTAGCTTTGTTGGTGGATTGGGCGGCAGGGACATGTCAGCGACAGCTTTTGAAAACATGATCCGTGGGGGGATGCAAAAGGCAAAGCAAGGACAACTTGGCGGATTCGAAATGATAGAGGTGAGAGAATAATGAGCAAAGTAGTTCCTATCGGTAAGAATACGGTTACAACAGAAGAATACCTGGCTCCAGGACATCGTGCCTGTGTCGGATGTGCTGAGGAATTAGCTGTTAGATTGGTAGTTAAGGCTTTGGGCAAAGACATTATCATTGCTAATGCTACTGGCTGCACCGAGATCGTCTCCTCGCCTTTTCCTTATACTTCATGGAGAGTTCCCTGGATACACACCCTGTTCGAGAATACAGCGGCAGTAGCTTCGGGAATGGAAAGTGGACTTAACGCTTTAAGTCGTAAAGGGAGATATAGCAATAAAACCAAGATAATAGCCATGGGTGGTGATGGCGCTACTGCCGATATTGGCATACAGGCGCTGTCCGGCGCCTTGGAGAGAAAACACAACTTCATTTATTTCTGCTTTGATAATGAGGCCTACATGAACACCGGTATTCAACGTTCCAGTGCTACGCCTTTTGGTGCCTCTACCACCACTTCACCTGCAGGGAGTGCCAGCATTGGCCAGACTACATGGAAAAAGAACATGCCAGCTATCGCAGCAGCCCACGATATTCCCTATATTGCCACTGCTTGCCCCAGCTATCCCTTCGACCTGATAAACAAGGTGAACAAGGGGAAAAATATAAATGGCCCAAGTTACATCCATGTCTTATCGGTATGCCCCACTGGCTGGCGCAGTGCACCAAATATTTCAGTAGACCTGGGACGGCTAGCAGTCCGAACCGGGATATTTCCGCTGTACGAAATTGAGGATGGCAAATATACCCTTAATGTCGACCCGTCACACTTGCGTCCAGTTGAAGAATATCTCAAATTGCAGGGGCGATTCCGTCATCTCTCGCCTGAGCACATTGCCCAAATCCAGGAGAGAGTTACCACCGAATATGCCCAACTAAGAGAGAAATCAGGAAAGAAATAGCCACATTCTATCTATTTGACTGAGCAAATCTGGTGCACTATACTTTCAGTTAGTGCTTCGGGGTGTAGCGCAGTGGCTAGCGCGCATGGTTTGGGACCATGAGGTCGGTGGTTCAAATCCACTCACCCCGACCATGAATATGAAATTGGAGACTTTGACCTCATGGCCCAATAAAAGGGCTAAATATAAGTGTACGTCGTCAGCGAAAGTGAGACAAACAAGACACCAAAGAAAGCGACACAT
>JBBIPA010000033.1:0-25313 GCA_037443085.1 Chloroflexota bacterium
GACAAAGACAGCAGATGTAATTATTAGTTCAGTTAATAACCTGATAAGACACTAGGAAACTGGCAAGGAGAGATAAACAAAATGGCACATAGACCAAAGTTGAAAGGTGTAAAAAAGAATCGAGGTAAAGGTAAGAAATAAACTACATTAAAACCACAGGCGAAGGCAAATTAGTGAAAGTACTGGTTATTGGTAATGGAGCTCGTGAACATGCCCTCGTTTGGAAACTTGCCAAAAGTCCCAAAGGCAGTAAAATCTATACTGTGCCCGGCAACGCTGGCACAGGTGCTATCTCCGTTAACCTCAAAATAAGACCAACCGATATCGAAGCCCTGGCTTCGGCAGCGAAGGAAATAGGAATAGACTTAACCTTTGTAGGGCCAGAGGCACCTTTGGCTGCGGGTATCGTGGATTATTTCGAGCAGCTAAAGCTACCGATTATCGGTCCCACTAAAAATGCTGCTCGACTAGAGTCAAGCAAAGTATTTGCCAGGAATCTTATGCAAAAATATGCAATACCCTGTGCCTGTGGTAAAACCTTTTCCAGCTATGTTGAGGCAAGAGAATACCTGAATTCACAACAACTACCTGTTGTTATTAAGGCAAATGGATTGGCAGCCGGCAAGGGAGTAATCATTGCCAATTCCAGGGAAGAAGCGACAAAAGCTTTGACCGATATAATGGAATCCAGAATATTCGGAGCTTCTGGAGATCAGGTGGTAATAGAGGAATATCTCGACGGTAAAGAGGTGAGCCTTCTTGCCTTCACCGATGGCATAACGGTTATCCCGATGGTACCAGCCTGCGATTACAAGAGAGCTTTCGACAATGACCAGGGACCGAATACCGGTGGCATGGGCAGTTACAGCCCCCCTAAGTTTTTTGATGACAAATTGACTAACCAAGTAGTAGAAACAATTATCAAACCAACGGTAAAGGCAATGTCTCAAGAGGGTATTCCCTATAAAGGTATTTTATATACCGGGCTGATGATAACACCCGATGGCCCGAAGGTACTGGAATTTAATGCTCGATTTGGCGATCCTGAAACGCAGGTCATTCTACCTCGTCTGGGCAACGATTTGCTGGACATTCTCCTGGCACTACATGGCAATAAGCTCAATGAGATTGAAGTGAATTGGAACAACAATGCCTGTGTTGGTGTGGTCGTAGCATCAGGCGGTTATCCCGGCAATTACGAGACTGGTTTTCCCATAAATGGACTGGACAAGGTTGATAGTGATATTATGATTTTCCATGCTGGCACTAGAAAAGGCGAAGATTCACAAACACTTACGGATGGAGGCAGAGTGTTAACTGTGACCGCCACAGGCCAAACTCTTGCCGAAGCACGAGGTAAAGTCTATAGAAACTTGCCGTTCATTCAGTTCAAGGGTAGTTACTATCGTAGAGATATTTCAGCTCGTGAGGTGAACTAAATGGCGATGGTTGGCATAGTTATAGGTAGCAAAACAGATGAGCCCTTTATTAAACCTGTATTAGAAATATTGACACAATTGGGGATAGAATATCAGCAAATACGAGAGGCCTATGAAGAGCACAAGCGCAAACTATCATCATCGTAGCTCAAAGTTAATACTATGATTGAACGTTACTCGCTGCCACAAATGAAAAAGGTATGGTCCGAAGCCAATAAATTCGATAAATGGCTTCAAGTGGAAATCGCTGTCTGCGAGGCGTGGGCAGAGCTGGGCAAAATTCCCAGGAAAGTAATGCCTAAAATCAGGTCTGCCCGATACAGCTTGACGCGAGTTGCTGAGATTTTGAAAACAACCCATCACGATATGACGGCCTTCGTCAACGCCATAAGCGAGAATCTTGGAGAAGAATCTCGCTTCATCCACTTTGGTCTTACTTCCTCTGATGTTATGGACACTGCACTGAGCCTCCAGCTTAAAGAATCAGCACAGATTCTAGCCAAGGATATCACAGAGCTTATCGCCGTGCTCGAAACCAAGGCCATTGAGCACAAGAGAACCCTCATGATAGGACGCACCCACGGTGTTCACGCTGAGCCAATTACTTTTGGTCTTAAATTGGCTTTATGGTCTCAGGAGATGCGGCGTAATGCTGACAGGCTCAAAGAAGCGGAGAGGCTAATCAGCGTCGGCAAAATTTCAGGTGCGGTAGGCACCTATGCTACTGTACCACCAGAAGTCGAAAAAATAGCTTGTGATAGGTTGGGCATCATCCCATCTCCCATATCCAGCCAGATTGTTCAGAGAGACCGCCATGCCCACTTTGTCACCACACTAGCCATCATCGCCAGTTCTTTGGAGAATTTCGCTACAGAAATCAGGCATCTGCAGCGCACCGAGGTTTTAGAAGCAGAGGAGCCTTTTACTGCGGGGCAAACTGGCTCATCGGCAATGCCCCATAAGCGTAATCCGGAACTTTGTGAACGGGTTTGTGGATTGGCACGGCTAATACGAGGCCATGCTCTCACTTCCCTGGAAAACATCTCTTTATGGCATGAGCGTGACATCAGCCATTCATCTAACGAACGCATCATCCTTCCCGACTCTTGCCTGGCTCTAGATTATATCCTCAACCTATTCACTTCAGTCATGAAAGACCTTCAAGTCCACGTGGAAAACATGCAAAAGAACCTCGAATTGACCCAAGGTTTGGTCTTTTCACAAAGAGTGCTAATAGCCCTGATAGATAAAGACTTATCCAGACAAAAGGCCTATGAACTGGTACAGCGCAATGCCATGAAAGCATGGAAGCAAAGGACTAGTTTTTTGAATTTGCTTACATCTGATGCTGAGGTAACAGCCAAATTATCCAGAGCAGAACTGGAAACCCTTTTCGATTATAACTTCTTCCTCAAGCATGTAGACACTATCTTCAAGCGGTTGGGATTGGAGAAAGCAAAAAAACGCAAGATATCCCAAAGTAGAATGCTCGCGCCACAATCTCTTTAGACCTTAAATCAAAATGTCAGTTGTATTAGAAACCAAACTCAATTTCCCTGTAGCCTATCGGGGCAAGATGAGAGATACCTACGATATAGGTGATAAACTCTTGCTTATCGCCACTGACCGTATTTCCGCATTCGATTGCGGGTTGCCATGCGGCATACCCGATAAAGGTCTCGTGCTCAATCAGCTATCCGCTTTCTGGCTTGAGAAAACCAAACATAACGGGATTACTGCTTCTGGTTGGAATAAAGAGCTACCAGCGTTGCCTGAGAAAATAATCGAGGAAACGTCTCAACGATACCGGACGGCTTACAATAAGCTGGTTGGTAAAGATATCCAAAAATAATAGGTAAAAATTCATCTCGGCTGACATCAGTAAGAACAAATAATAAGGAAGATTGCGATGTATTTAGCAAAAATCTACATCACCTTAAAGCCTACAGTCAATGACCCCCAGGGACTGACTATAAAAGGTGCCTTACACCATCTCGGATTCACCGCAGTCGAAGATGTCCGCGCTGGTAAGTATATGGAAGTCAGAATTAGTGAAGATGATAGAGACAAGACTCGTGAACAGATAAATGAGATGTGCTATAAACTCCTGGCTAATCCCATCATAGAAAATTATCGATTTGAACTAGAAAAGATTCAGGTCGAATCGAATCGCAAAAGCTATTTATAGTGGATCACCAGCTTGGCCTTACCTTTTACAAACTCTAGATAGTTGGGGCCTTGCCCAACGTAGTAGTAGAACTTCTCAAATTGCCCACGAACTTGGCAACGCTGGCTTTTGGCATCGACTTGTTTTTGTATTGCATCTGCCAACTGCGCAGAATCAAAAGCTCTAGTTGGTTGATCATAAGTGAGAACCAGCGCATCTAATGTAAAAGCCAGTTTATAATCCCGGCTCTTGATAGTGCCATATTGGTCGCTAAATACAGCAAAAGCACCAAGGATACCAAAGGGATAGCCGTATGAGATAAATGTCGTCAGATCAAGGGAAGCCGACAAAATGGTAGACCCTGCTGGTATCATTGATATATCAAAGCTGAAGAATGCCTGCATCGGCACACCACCCTCAGTAATGCCTGCTTTCGGTTCAGGGCCTACAGCTCCATTACGATCTACATATCCTTCTTCGCCAACAACGGAGAATAATTCGACAGTCTTTTTTGCTGCAGAGGTTACAGTTACTTTGATTTCTTCCGTCACAGTGCCAGCTTTATTAGTAGCCGTCAAAACATAAAATGTCGCCATCTTAGGCGATACCAACCTGTTTCCAGACGCAGGGACATTACCTATATCCGGTGATATGGTAACAGTCAGTGCATCTGACACATCCCAGACTAACGTCGTAGACTCGCCTTCAAAAATAGCCGCAGGAACAGCCTTAAAGGACTTCACGAATGGTTTGATTATGCCTTCAGGCAGAACATTGACAATGCGATAGGGTTCATTGGACCAGGCACCTTGATTATCCTTTACCTTGAAATAGATGTAATGAGTTCCAGCCGACAATGTCGAAGTGCTGAAAGTTGGTGATGTACTCAATATGCCATCTTTATCGGAGCGCCATGAATATGCAACTACGGTTCCGCCCACATCAGTGCCGTAACCAACTAAAGTCAGTGTTTGTCCTACTGTAATAGTAGTGGCAGACAGAGAGTCTATGGTAGCAAGCGGCGGCTCATTGGGAGGAGCTGGAGCTGATGGTACAACAGGAATACAACCACCTGCTAATAACAATACAAAGAATATGGGCAATAGCGATTTTCTCAAATCAGCACCCCCTTAATTAACTATAAAGCATAGCCTCCTAAAACACAATAGTTATATCTAATGCGTGAGATCACTTTTAACTCTCTCTAGCACCTTTGACATTGTCTCACCAGCTTTAGCATTAATACGCACCTTGGCCCGCAAATCCAGTGGTGTTGAACCAATGTTAATGATGACCAAGCTTGCCCCAGAGTCCAGAGCATAAGCTGGCATATTCGCCGCTGGATAAACTACCAGAGTCGAGCCGATAACGATAAAAAGGTCGCTATTACGAGAATGGTGAATCGCAGCTTCCAGTGTTTTCCGCGGCAACGATTCACCAAAGAAAACTGCATCCGGCTTCAATATTCCCTGACAGCTATCGCATTCAGGGACTTCTCCAGACCTCAACCGTTCCAGAACGTCCTCCATAAACAATAGCTTTCTACAGCTCATACACCTTACCCGTTGCATGTTACCATGAAGCTCAAACACTTTTTCCGGAGAATTGCCCGCCCTTTGATGAAGGTTATCTACGTTTTGAGTGATCACACAATCGAGCTTGCCCAGCTTCTCCATCTCAGCAATAGCATAGTGGGCAGCATTAGGTTCAGCATTTCTGGCAAGTCCACCTTCAGCAAACATTTTCCAATGCTTTTGGCGACTTTCAGCATTACTTAGAAATCTCTGAATCGTAAATTCTTCGGGGTCAATCTTGGTCCAAAGCCCATCGGGGCCGCGAAAGTCAGGAATGCCTGATTCGGTACTAACCCCGGCGCCAGTGAACACAACAGTTCGTTTTGACTGAATAATCAAATCAGCAACCTGCTCAATGGCACTACTCAAATCCGGCAATTTCATTATTTTCACTACTTTCTTATCTTGCAATACCTATTAAAGCTATGCTAATTTGCTTTGCCGAAATTGTCAAGATTTGCTTGGTGCATGCATTTGGACATAGCAGCAACCAGCCGTTATACTTAGTCCTAGAGCTAGGCAGCAGCTTGTGAATCTAAAAAGACATGCAAAATAATAAAGGCGACTTCATCAAAAACCACTTAGCCACCCGCTTCGTAGGGAAAAATATATACTATTACGACAGCGTTACTTCCACTATGGAAATAGCTAAAAAATTAGCCAGAGAAGGGATTGCTGAGGGAGCTACGATTATTGCCAATAGACAGACAGCCGGCAGGGGACGATTAGACAGAACCTGGCTATCCCCAGATAAAAATATAGCTATGTCCATTGTGCTCCACCCCTCTCTAGAGAATTTGCCTAAACTTATCATGATAGCATCAGTAGCCGTGCTAAGAGCCATAAAGGAAATAACCGGAATAAAGCCTCAAATCAAATGGCCCAATGACATCATGATCAAAGGGAAAAAAGTATGTGGCATCCTCATCGAGAATGAGGTCAAAGGTAACAAAGTCAGTTTTGCCGTGGTGGGTATAGGGGTAAATGTCAATCTAAATCCCAAGGCGATACCCGAAATTTCCACCCTGGCTACCAGTCTATTTCAGGAGCTAGGTGAAGAAGTCTCAAGAACAAGACTTACCTGCGCTGTGCTATCTGAACTTGAAGAGCTCTATCTTCAGGCACAATCAAGCACTTCAGTATACATTGAATGGCAAGAACATATGGAAACACTAGGTAAGCTAGTAAGAGTCCAGTTCGGGACGTCAATTGAGGAAGGCAAAGCGGAAGCAGTTACCGAGGCTGGCAACTTAGTTTTGCGTCACTCAGATGGACACACCTCTGAAATCTTAGCTGGCGATGTTATTATCCTAAAAGATTGATTCTGACTCCCGCATTATCGAAAAAAGCAGGAGCCAGAATCCTGCTTATCAGACTTATCCCTTCTTTTCAGTGCTACCTTTACCCAGCAAGGGCATGATCAAGTCTATTGGTAAAGGAAATACTATAGTGTTGGTGCGCTCGGTAGAGATCGTACCCAGAGTTTGCAGATAACGTAATTGCAGCGCTGAAGGCTCACTGGAAATAACGCGGGCGGCATCAGCCAATTTCTGTGCAGCCTGGTACTCGCCATCAGCATGGACGATTTTGGCTCGCCTTTCTCGCTCAGCCTCAGCCTGTGCTGCCATAGCACGCTGCATTGTATCCGGCAGCTGGACATCCCTGACCTCCACCATACTTACCTTTATACCCCAAGGCGCTGTGCCTTCATCAATAAGTTCCTGTAGCTTTGTATTGATTTTATCCCTGTTAGCCAGCAGGTCTTCCAAATCGGACTGACCTACTACATTGCGCAGTGTGGTCTGCGAAAGCAAAGAGGTTGCCCTGATAAACTGCTCTACGTTAAGTATAGCTTCCTCTGGCTTAATTACCCTGAAATAGACAACGGCATCCACTTTCACTGTAACAGTATCGATGGTAATACACTCCTGGGTCGGCACATCCATAGTGACTACGCGAAGATCAACCTTGACCATTCTTTCGATAAAGGGAATCAAGAAAATGAGTCCTGGCCCCCTGATTCCTACATATCTCCCCAAACGAAAGACTACACCTCGTTCATACTCGTTTACAATTCTTATAGCTGCCGACAATATAATTATGGCTACTATAACTATAGCGACAATGATAATGGCATCACCCATTTTTTATCTCCTTTTAATCATTTTTTTTGGTGACCACAAGCTTCAAACCATCGACCTTTGTTACTATCACCTCCTCTCCAGGTTGCACCCTGGCATTATCAGCGCTGGCAAACCAAAGCTCACCTTCAACCAGAACAGTACCTTTAGGATTAAGCTCGGTTTTGGCTACAGCAGTCTTGCCAACTAATGCCTCGACACCAGTGGCTGCCCGCCTTCTTTGTCCTCGCACTACAGCACCTATAACCAGAACCACAAAAGCAGAAACAACAATCACCACCACAGCAATCAAGCCGGGGTGCACTGTCAATACCGGCGGATTATTAGTGAATAAAACCATAGAACCGATAATCAGCGAGGTTATTCCCCCGGCAGTTAGTATACCAAACGCAGGCGTAAAAATCTCTACTGTAAACAGCCCGAAAGCTAAAAGTATTAACAATATTCCGGCCCAGTACGCATTCAACGTTCCCAAAGAATAAAAGGCGATAAGCAAACTTATACCACCAATTACTCCAGGGAATATCAGCCCAGGATTCGAAATTTCGGTAATCAAACCGATGGATGCCAGACTGAGCAGAATATAAGCAACATTCGGATTACTAATCACCTGCAAGAAACGTTCGACCCATGTCATCTCGTCCTTGGTTACTATACTGCTGGCAGTATCAATAATGACTTCCTCCTTATTCGCCAGAATCACTTTCCTGCCATTAAGTTGCCTGATAAGGTCGCGCAAGTCATTAGCCTGCAAATCAACAAGACGATTTTCCAATGCCTGGGCTACGGTAAAGGATTTGCTTTCTTTCACTGCTAATTCCGCCTGAGCAGGATCACGTCCACGCGTCTCGGCGATGCTCCTGATCCAGGCAGCCGAATATTCTGTTGCCTTCTTTTTCACTTCCTCCGGCATGGATTCCCCCACACTCACTGGCTGAGCTGCTCCAATTGTTGTGCCCGGAGCCATAGCTGCCACATGAGCTGCTATGGTGATAAAGGTACCAGCCGAGGCAGCCCAACTACCATGTGGTGAGACATACACCACAACTGGCACTTTAGCGTTGAGAATACGTTGAACTATTTTCTCGGTTGTATCCAACAGTCCACCGGGGGTATTCAACTCGATAATACAAAGGGAACTGCCTCTCTCCTCGGCACGGTCAATCACCCTGTCGATATAATCGGCAATCACCGGCACGATTGGACCATCAACCCGTAATATCTCAATATTGGAAGCGCCAGCATCGGCTTCGCTGGCAACAAATGCTGTCATCAAAACTATAACCAGGAGAAAAACATAACTTAAGCGGAAAATGGTTTTGAACATCTACGGTCAACCTCACATCAATTATAACTATTGGCGCCTGCTTACAGCAAATAAAAATTGAAGGGGCGAATGTATTGGTGTAGAATAAAGCAACTTTCTGAAAGATTAAAGACAATGATGAGTAAACGATGTAAAGGTGCACGAGACCTGCTGCCCCAGGACACAGAGCGTTTCCGCTATATAGAAGATGCCTTCCGAAGTTCCTGTATAAATTGGGGCTACCAGGAAATAAGAACCCCTACTCTTGAATATCTCCATCTTTTTACCGCCGCAGGAACTCTCACGCCTAGCATGTTGAATAAAGTATATTCCTTTCTCGACTGGGACGGCTGGAGTGGAGAAAGAGTAGTCCTCAGACCAGATGGTACTATTCCTGTTGCCAGGCTGTATATCGAAAATTTATCGAAACAGGAGATATACAGGCTCTTCTATGTTACTAATGTCTTCGCTTTCGAGGAAACCGGCAGGGAAAACCGAGAGCGGTGGCAATGCGGAGTTGAATTACTGGGCAATGCCAACCCTACATCAGACGCAGAAATAATCATGCTCGCCATCGAAATTCTTAAGAATCTCTACATCGCAGATACTGAAATACAGCTATCACATGCCGGCGTGCTCAAAGCCTTAATTAAAGAAATGAAACTAGAACCTGATAAGGAAAACACTCTTCTCAACGAAATACGTGATGGTAACTGGAAAGTCTTGAAAAAAGCAAGGTTCAGTAATCCGGATATAAGCAGCTTGATATCATTACTGCTTGATTTAAGAGGAAGATCGAGCGGCTTCTTGGAAAATCTGAAGTCGCTGCCGGGCACCTCGCCACAAATGAAGGCTGAACTTAACAATTTTGCCCAAATTACCGACCTTCTCGATGCTTTGGACTGCCAATATCAGATAGATATTACCTCGACCAGGGGCTTTGAATACTATACCGGCCTTTGTTTCCAATTTCTGGTCAACGACCAGAGGATAGGTGGTGGTGGTAGATACAATGATCTGATTCCACTCATCGGTGGACCTGCTACTCCAGCGTGTGGCTTCGCACTCTATGTCGACCCACTTATGAGTCTGGTCAAATCCAAGGCAGGACAGAACGTAGAACACGGAGTTTTAGTTAGATGCACCAACACCACACCCAAAATAATAAAACCATGCTTTAGCCTGGCACAGTCTCTCCGCAACATCGGTTACATCACCGAGTTTGAATTTGGGAAACGGCAGACAAAATGGCGCTGGGTAGTTACCGTGCAACAGAAAACACCCTGCTTCATAGTGACTGACCAATTGCGTGGACAAACCAGAGAAGCTTCGTCGATAGATGGCGTCGTCGGCATAATAGGAGGCTCGTCATAATTTGCTAAATGCGAGTCTGTCAGATTATGTCAAATTAGCCCTGCCCAAGGGTAAACTGCTACCAGCTACGTCCTGCCTGCTGCAAGACATCGAACTGGGCTTTGAAAACTACAATCAGGAGACACGCATCTATCGCCTGAGCTCGACCAAACTGAAAAACCTTTCAGCCAAAATGTTCCAGGAGAAGGATATCCCCATTCAAGTAGCGGTAGGTAATTATGACATGGGCATTTGTGGATTGGACTGGATTGAAGAATTACTGGCGAAATATCCGAACAGCCCTCTTATAAAAGTAGCCAACCTGGAATATGACAAAGGCAATCTCTACCTTGCCACCAGTCAACACGAGGACATTTCAGATTTTAACGCATTGCCCACGAAGCATGACGGCTGGCGAATAGTCACTGAGTACCCCAATCTGGCAGAAGCTGCTGCTTTGAATCTAAGATTGAGGAAATTCAGCATTTTCCCGGTGTGGGGAGCCGCTGAAGCCTATCCACCCGAGGATGCTGACCTGGTTGTGCTTAGAGCAGAAAATGAGAAGGATGCTCAAGCGCTAAGTTTGGTCCCACTAAAGAATTTGCTCGCCACCAGCGTCTTTCTTATTGCCAACCGAGAGAGCCTTCAGACCAAGGACATCAGCCGGATTATTACTTACTTCAGCAAAGGGCTACAGAGAAAAAACAAACCATGGTTGCGTGTTGAGACAAAAGCAGATAAGTACTCAAATGGTTCTTACTCAGGGCATGACAAAAAGGTGATTCGACTCGCAGTTCCCGATGGGCACCAACAGGCACCAGCCATAGAATTCCTCACTAAGGCAGGGTTTAAGCCATCAGGCTACTCAGGTAATAAGATTCTCAATCGCCGCCCTAACCTTAACCTTGATTGGATTAGTGCCAAAGTAATACGACCGCAAGATATGCCACTGCAGGTAGCTAATGGCAACTTCGACCTGGCAATAACTGGCAGGGATTGGCTGCTTGACCATATCTACCGTTTCCCATCCAGCCCGGTTACCAAGCTTGTCGACCTTGGCTTCGGCGGAGTAAGAGTCGTAGCAGTAGTGAGCCAGGAACTACCGGTAAATACCATGGAAGACCTGGGAAAACTGGTGTTATCGGGAAAGCTATCACCGTTGAGAGTAGCCTCAGAATATACAAACATCGCCGACAAATATCTCCGTGATAGCCATGTAAGCTGGTACAAGCTAATTCCTACCTGGGGCGCCAGCGAGGTCTTTTTGCCCGAAGACGCTGATTTACTCATCGAAAATACCCAGACAGGAAAAACCCTGGCTACTCACAATCTCAAGATTATCGATATTCTCTTTCAGTCTACCGCCTGCCTGATAGGCAACAAGAATAGCTTGAAATCACCTGCCAAGAAAGAGAAAATCGCTGATATCGTCACAATGTTCCAGCGGGCGGTCGAAAGCAACTAGCATGAGAACTATAAAAGGCTTCAACAAAGCTAAAAAATTATTGGACAGAGCAATCGCTTCTGAATATTCCCCGGTGTCAGCATCGCCCAAAAGCAGAATAGGCAAGTCAGATGTCTCTGTAGAGCAAATAGTAAGAAATATTATCGCCGAGGTTCAATCTAAAGGTGACCGGGCTCTATTTTCCTACACCGAGAAGCTGGATAAGGTTGCCCTGGATGCACTGGAAGTGACTAAAGATGAGATTGTCGCAGCATACAGCAGGGTAGATAAAAAGCTGGTGTCAGCACTAAAAGTTGCCTCAAAAAGAATACATCAATTCCATCTTGCCTGCAGGAAGAAATTAGAAACCGGCTTCCTGACTGATGGTGTGGGACGCCAGGTCAGACCGTTGGACAGCGTTGGTATTTATGTACCTGGAGGAACAGCTGCTTATCCCTCAACAGTATTGATGACAGCTATTCCAGCCAAAACGGCCGGTGTTAGAGAAATCATCATGGTCACTCCGCCAAAGAAAGACGGCGCCATCCCCCCGCCGACGCTGGTGGCAGCAGATATTGCCGGAGTAAACCGTATTTTCAAAATTGGTGGCGCTCAGGCCATTGCAGCGCTCGCCTACGGAACTGAATCTGTCCCCAAAGTCGATAAGATATGTGGGCCTGGCAATATTTTTGTAGCGATGGCGAAAAAGATGGTGTTCGGCGTGGTTGATATAGACGGTATACAGGGTCCCAGTGAAATCATACTTGTAGCAGATGATACCGCTAATGCTTCTTTTTGCGCGGCCGACCTCATAGCCCAGGCCGAGCATGACTCCATGGCATCAGCAATTCTCATTACTACCTCTGCTAGGTTGGCTGCCAGTGTGAATCATGAAATCAAAAAACAATTAACAAGGCTGGTACGGAAACAAATCGTCAATAAATCATTAGAATCTCAAGGCATGATAGTGCTGGTAGATACCATAGACGAGGCAGTCAGGCTAGTCAACCTTTATGCCCCAGAGCATCTACTCCTCATGTTTCGCAATGCCAGAGACTACCTTAAGAAGCTTGATAACGCCGGATGCATATTCATCGGTCCGACTTCTCCAGTCGTTTTAGGTGATTACATTGCTGGTCCCAGCCATGTATTGCCCACCGGTGGCACGGCACGTTTCAGCTCACCTTTGAGCATCGACGACTTTATCAAAATCACCAACATTGTCGCACTTTCGAAAGACGACCAGAAACTACTTGGTAAAACAGCTATAGATATCGCCGAGGCTGAAGGTCTTCAGGGTCACGCCCAGGCAATAAAAATAAGATTGCATGCCCCAAAGAGCAAGGCAAAATGAACACCCCTGATAATATCGAAAAGCGAATCAGACCAGATATTAAAGCTCTGGCAGGATATGTCCCGATTGAACCTACGGACATTATCAGTCAGCGCATTGATGTTTCTCCCGAACAAATCGTAAAGCTGGATGGCAACGAGAACCCTTATGGCTGCTCAGCTAAGGTAAAACAGGCTCTTGCCAGTTTCTCTTATTACCACATTTACCCCGACCCTGAGCAGAGGGAATTGCGAAAAGCACTGGAAGGGTATGCCGGATTTAACTCGGAACATATCTTAGCCGGCAGCGGCAGCGATGAGCTGATTGACCTACTTCTACGACTGTTCCTGGAACCAGGTGACAAAGTAATCAACTGTCCTCCAACCTTTGGCATGTATAAGTTTTGTACCGAAGTTTGCGGAGGTAAAATAGTCACCGTCCCCAGAAAGCAGGATTTTTCCATAGACCTCCCTGCCGTGAAAAAAGCTATCGATAGAAAGATCAAGGTTATCTTCATAGCATCGCCCAACAATCCTTCGGCTAATATAACCACTGAGACGGAAATTATAGAACTGCTTGCCACCCCTGCTGTGGTAGTAGTAGACGAAGCCTATTTTGAATTCAGTGGCAAGACTGTAGCCCATCTGGTTCCGCAATATTCAAACCTGGTAGTTCTGCGCACTTTCAGCAAATGGGCAGGGCTGGCAGGACTAAGGGTGGGATATGGCATCTTCCCCACTTACATGGTCGGGTATCTAATGAAAATAAAACAGCCGTATAATGTCAATGTTGCCGCTCAAGTTGCCGCTATGGAATCGCTGAGAGACATCGATTATCTGAGTAGTACCATCAATGCTATTATCAACGAGCGGAAACGACTTTGGAGCAAACTCAATGATATAGAATGGCTTCAAGTCTATCCCTCGAATGCCAACTTCATCCTTTGCAGAGTGCTCCGTGGTAAAGCCCCGGAAATCCACCAAAACTTACAGAGAAAAGGTATCTTCGTGCGCCACTTTGATACTCCCGAATTGAAGGATTGCCTCAGAATCAGCATCGGTAAGCCGGAGCATACGGACAGGATAATTTCTGCCTTAACAGCGAAACACTAAATTTGACTGCGGAGGGGTTACTATGGCTAACAGGAAAGCAACGATTACTCGGGAGACCAAAGAGACCTCGATAAAAGTAGAGCTCAATATTGATGGTAGAAGTCAGTTTCAGATTACCACTGGCATCAGATTCTTTGACCACATGCTGAGCCAGCTTGCCCAGCATGGCGTTTTTGACTTAAAGATATCGGCTACAGGTTCTGATCAGCACCACATAGTTGAAGACGCAGCCATTGCCCTGGGCAAAGCATTTAGCCAGGCGCTAGGCAACCGCCAGGGGATAGTCAGGATGGCTCATGCCATAGTGCCTATGGATGATGTATTGGCAATGGTAGCTCTCGACATTGGGGGCAGAGGCTATTCAACAATTGAATTGTCCTTCAGCCAACACAGCATCAGCGAGATGAACGCTGACCTGATCCGTCACTTCCTGGTTTCCTTCGCCTCCGAAGCCAAGATAAACATTCATGCCAGGGTTATGAGCGGTATCAATGACCACCACAAAGCAGAGGCGATTTTCAAAGCATTAGCCAGAGCGCTGGATGAGGCAACTCGCATTGACGAGCGCATCGTCAAGATAACCCCTAGCACCAAAGACGTTATCGAGTCTTAAGATTTTTCCAATTCAGGCACCATTGCCTTAGTGGGGAACTGGCTTTTCAGGTAGTTAATTGCCCAGTTGACCAGGTCTTCGCCCTCCAAGTCCAGAGGGAAATCTGGCTTAAGTCCAACGCCGTCTATTGGTCTGCCTTTCGGTGTGTACCAGCGAGCAATCGTCATATGCAATGCTGACCCATCCTTAAGGTTCGAAATCAACTGCACACTGCCCTTTCCATACGTTTGCTTGCCTGCCAATTTAGCCCTGCCATAATCCTGCAAAGCGCCGGCTAATACCTCACTGGCACTGGCACTGCCGTTATTGACTAAGACAACAAGCGGCAGCTTGGTAACATAGCCCGTTCGCCGCACCTGCTCTGGCTTATGATTTCCCTGACTATCTACCACATCAACTACTACACCTTCGGATAGAAACTGGCTGGCAATCAAAATTGCTGACTCCAGCAATCCGCCTGGATTGTTGCGAACATCCAGCACAATGCCGTCGATGCCTCCAGTTTCTAAGAATTTCAAAGCTGCTAACAGTTCCCCATCGGTCTTCTGTAAAAAACCGGTGAGCTTAATATATCCTATCCTGTCTCTTTTCTCCCAGTCTACCGTCTTTATCGTTATCTCGCGCCGTACTATCGATACCTCGAATGGCTTCGTTTCCCCCACATGCTGGAGGAGCAGTTTCACCGTGGTACCGGCTGGCCCCTGTATCTTAAGCGCAGCTTCGGTTGCAGTCATCCCCTCCGTGGTCTTGCCGTCAATCTCTAAAATCTTGTCTCCGGGCTTAAGCCCTGCCTCCTCAGCAGGAGAGCCAGCTATAGGGGAAATTATAGTGAGCTGCTTGTCTCTGACGCCAACATAAGCACCGATTCCCTGGTATTTTCCCTGTAGAGAACTCTTTTCCAATTTGTACATATCAGGGTCAACATAAATACTGTAGGGGTCACCAAGTGCCTCCATCATCCCCTTAGCTGCTCCCTGGCTTAGCTTCTTGGCATCTAATTTACTTTTGTCTACATAATTCTTGCCCAGTGCCTTCCAGACATCGACAAGAAGATTAAAGTCCGGAGGCAAATCAGTTGACCAGTCGGAAGTAGTTTTCTTCTCTGGAGCAAACTTCCCAATGATATCAGTAACCGCAGTGCAACCAGCAGCACCCACAGAGAAGCTAAGAAGAAAAATAAAAAGTACTGCAATAGCAATTTTAGCCTGCTTCATAGTCATTACATGCCTCCGTTCTAACTCTGACAGAAAACAAAACAGCTAACGCAAAATATATGGAGTATTATAACAACTTATCGATGACAGGAGTAAATTGGGGATTAGGAGCATTCTTATCAATTTAATGAGTATGAATCAACAGATGCAAGAGAAAGGGGGCCAAGCAGACCTGTAAGCCGAGTTCTGTATCCCGATTAATCGGGATGATGACCATCCATCTAGCCTCGATGTTACCATCGAGGTCAATAGCGACCAACCCGGGGTCAAGGCCAGGCGTCCCCATTTTCCCCCTATTTGGTCTTGCTCCGGGTAGGGTTTACCCAGCCGACCAGTCACCCGGTCGCTGGTGAGCTCTTACCTCACCATTTCACCCTTACCCCGACCAACATCGGGGCGGTATGTTTCTGTGGCACTTTCCGTAGGGTCACCCCTCCTGGGAATTACCCAGTACCCTGCCTGGTGGAGCTCGGACTTTCCTCCCTGGCTCTCACGAGCCAGCGCGGTCATCCGGTCTACTTGGCCCACCCACACTCTACACCCTCTATCAAGAATCAGTCAAACTTTAGTCCTCTGCTCGGGCACGGCTTTTCAATGCCGCCTTTGCCAGGGCATGAGCTTCTTCATTGCCCAAATGCCCCACCTGGTTAATAGACAAGCTTTTGAATTTCTTCAATAGCGCTGCTAGTTCCATATAGAGAGGATGAAGCAACGCGTTTTTCACTTTGTACTCGCCAGACAGTTGCCTGATAACCAGCTCTGAATCCAAATACAATACCACCTCGTCAACATTGAATTTCAGCGCTGATTTCAACGCTGCGATAACCGCCTTATATTCAGCCTGGTTATTAGTCCCTCTTCCAAGGTACTCGGATATCTCGACTAATTTCTTTTGCCCGTCGTCCTTGATTACAGCACCGATGGCGGCAGGCCCAGGATTGCCCCAGCAGGCTCCGTCGGCATAAATATGCAAACGCATAGTTATAGTTAAGAAACTCCTATTCCAGATAGAGTATTTTGCCGCAACTGCTACACTGTACCACCACACCGGACTTCGTTTTCTGCCACTCGTTCACCGGCAAAGTGATATGGCAACCCTGACATCTGCCCTGTTCCACCTTCACTACTGCTGGTCCCCTCTTTAACCTCACCCCTTCATAAACGTTAAGCGACTGGGCATCGATGGTAGCTATAAATGCCTGGCGTTTATTATCAAACTCGAGCAGACGTCTCTCCACCTCATCCCGTTTTTGCATCAGAGCTTTTTGCTGCTGCCGCCATTCTGTCGCCACTTTCTCAACCTGTTCCGTCTGCATTACTGTCTTTTTCTGTGTTACCTCCTCCTCATTCATCAATTCTAATAGCTCGTCTTCCTTCTGCCTCAGTCCGTCTTTCAGCCCACTTACCTCCTGCTCAAGGCTCAGTAGCTCTTTGGGATTACCAATCTTGCCCCCATAGAGCTTATTACTCAGCTTTGAAATAGTTTCCTGCAGGTCCTCCGTTTCCCCGTCCAGGTCACGACGCTTATGCCCAATCTCAGCTAAACGCTTTTTCAAAACATCCAGCTCAGCCTTTGCCTTAAGCACCACGTCGTTGTCGCCTATCTGAAGATTAAGCTGAGCTATAGTTTCTCGACAACTGTGAATTTCGGCATCAATAAGCTGCAATTCGTAAAGTCTCTTGGCTATATTCATACCTTAGCCCATCCTCCACAACAACATGGGGATAACGGAACCTTACTGGTGCGGATAGCTAAGAATAACAACCTGTGTAGTGGGAGGCAGAGTCGACCGGTTCACTGATAACCTGGGCTGAGGGGCTATCTCCTTCAAACCCATCTTCTTCAGGAACTTATCTAACGTATCAAGCTCTCTGGCTAATGCTGGGGTCTTGTAATGCATGGGTATGACAATTTTAGGAGCTAAAGTTCGCACTATCTCCGCTGCCACCGTACTATCGATAGTATTGACACCACCTATCGGAAGGAATAAGACGCCGACATCACCCAGTTCCTCTTCGATATCAGATGACAACGCGTGTCCAATGTCACCCAGATGGCACAGTGTCACCCCATCCATTTCCAGCAAAAAAATGGTATTTTCCCCCCGCTCACTCCCCTGACTCTTGTCATGAAAAGTAGCAATCCCTGTAACGAAAACGCTCTTCGTCTCATATTCACCAGGCCCCTTGACCAGGCGATATTCACCATCAACAGCTTCAACATAAGAATGGCCCTGGTGAGAGTGACTCACGGTTACTATGTCAGCGCGAAGCTTGGCCAGTGAGTAACCCAAACTGGGATGACAGGGGTCGGTTATCACTACAGCTTCTTTTCCTTTGATGCGAAAACAAGAATGACCTAGCCAGCTAATATCCAAACCAATGACCTCATTTCAAATTAACTGTAAAAATTGGAGCTAATGAGTGAACCTTCTCAATAGTAGCCAGCCGGACGGCAGTAATAGAGCTGCCAGCATTACCTTCACTAAATCGCCAATGACGAACGGGTACAGTCCAGCCTGCAATAGCTTGTCTCTGGGGATATAGAACGACAACCATGAAAGTCCGAATAAATAAATAACTATGCTGCCAGCAAACATGCCGAGAATCGCAGTCCAGACGCGTCGGTCCCAACCCCTCTCAGCCAGCCAGCCCACCGCAAAGGCAGCGACTACAAAACCGAACAAATAACCACCGGTAGGCCCTATCAGGCGAGCGATGCCCGGGGTGCCGCCAAGGGCAAACCAGAACGGGATTCCGGTAGCCCCTATTGCCAGGTAGCTAAGCTGGCTCAGTGCACCACGCTTGCTTCCCAGTAGAGCACCACACAGAAGCACTGCAAACGTTTGCCCGCTTATAGGCACCGGCCCAATCCAAAAGCTTATCTGAGCGCACAGCGCCGTTAAGCAAGCAAAGCCCGACACCAAAGCTACATCCCGGAGCAAACCTTTTCGAGGGACAACGGCATCGACTAAGGTAAGTTGAGTGGTTATGGCTTTCATTCGGCTAATTCCTCCTTTTCACTCGAGGCTGACGTTAAAGTATAGCAACCGAAAGAAAAAAGGTCAATCAAATTCCATTATTGAGTATTGACTTCTAATGGGCAGATGATATAATGATTTCCTTGCTGTTCCTCTGCCAATAAGGGTGTTTATCGTCAAGCAGTTGGATTGTTATATTATGAGAAACATAACCAATGCAAAAAGGAGGTGGCAAATTGTAAAATGCACCTTCACTATTCTAAAGCCAGCCCATTCAATAAAACGCAAAGGAGAGTAATTGTGAAAAAGAGAACATTGATTACAGTGTTGTTTGCCTTTTGTGCAGCATTGCTAATTGTATCCTGTGCTGTCCCCACACCAGCACCGACTCCCACCCCAGCTCCTGCGCCGGCACCTGCTCCCGTAAAACTACCTGAGAGGCTTGAATTTTCCACCCACCCCGCCGGGTCAGCGGGATATTCCGTAGGTGCTGGGTTTTCCAAGGTAGCTTCGGAGAAGGGGCCGATGATGGTGGTGGTAGCACCAACCACTGGTCCTCTTGCCTGGGTGCCGCAAATGAGCGATACTGGCAATCCCCATCTCGGTAATGCCAACTCCCTCGATATCTTCTGGATTTATTTTAATGAAGTTGCTCCCACACCGGTGCCTGATAACATGCTTGGCGACAAGCCATTTTATCCCAAAGCTTACAAAAATCTCCGTCTCATAGCAGCAGGCGGTCGCATGGGTGTCGGTTTTCTGGTCCGTGATGATTCGCCTTACAAGACACCCTCAGATTTGAAGGGTGCCCGTTTCGCTTCAGGTTATCTAGCGCAACCCTCGGCTTTTGCTCCCATGGTGGCAGACCTGGTTAATGTAGGTCTGACTCTGAAGGATTTTAGAGAAGTCACTGTAGCCAGCCCTGCTGCCGGCATTCCGGCACTGGGAGAAGGTCGTTTAGATGTTGTTCACTGTGGCGTGGGCATGGCTCAAACCGCAGAAGTCGATGCCAAGGTAAAAGTTCGCTATCTGCCAGCATCAACTGACCCCGCAGGGGTAAAACGAGCTCAGTCGATAATGCCCGGCGCCACCTACGCTTCATGGGACCCTGGCCCCCCTGGAATAAAAGCGCCGATACCACTACTAACCTTTGCCCAAATGATCATCTGCAATGAATCACTCCCTGCTGCCGTAGTCGAATCGCTGCTAGGCACATGGTGGGATAATATCGAAGCATTGCGCGCACTGCATCCTAATCTAGCCACTATAAAATCGCCGCAAATGCTGTACGATAGCAAGGCTGCCATGCCCTATCATCCTGGTGCCATCACCTTCTTCAAGAAAAAAGGACTCTGGGATGCCAAGCAGGACACCTATCAACAGAGATTACTCAAAGGTGAGAAACCTTTCTTAGACTAACGAGCGCTAACATGATTTGAAAAGGGCGTTACCCTGGCGGGTAACGCCCTTTTGTAACATCATCACCATAGACAAGGAAAGAGAAGGAGCAGGTTCTTGACTAAAGATATCGCACAGAAGCTTGACACCGAAGTATCCCGTTTCCGTGATATGAAGCGTATCGGTCAACCCTGGCACCTCATAACCAGAATACTGCTGATTGGCATGGCACCGGTATCCTGCTTCTTCATTATGGATGGCCCCTCTCACCTGGGATGGACTTTCTTAATGCAGCAGTACCTTGCTATTCTGCTTGCCATCGTATTACCCCTCATCTTCCTCATGACCCCACCGTACAAAGGAGCTGCCAAGGACTATCTGCCCTGGTATGACGTAGCGCTGGCCTTACTCGGTTTTGGCATTGCTCTGTACGTGGCTTTGCACTACCCTGCTATAGTAGTGAAAATGGGCATTATCACGCTGGACAGGGTAATACTGGGAACCATAGCCATACTTCTTATTATTGAGGCAGTGCGCCGCATGGCTGGCCTGGTACTGTCAATACTGGGAGTTCTATTTATTCTATACGCTATATTCAACTGGCTCATTCCCACCCCCTTCGGTGGCAAGGTCATCACCTGGAATTATTTAGTGAACTATTTATTTCTGGATTACAATGCCATGCTGGGCACTGCTCTCAATGTAACTGCACTGGTAGTCTTACCTTTTATATTGTTTGGCAACTTTCTCCATGGTGTCGGTGGTGGCAGATTCCTCACTGATTTCGCTATAGCTATTTTTGGCGGATTCCGGGGAGGACCAGCCAAAGTGGCAGTAGTGGCTTCCAGTTTCTTCGGTACCATTTCAGGTAGCGCTGTCTCCAACGTGGTAACTACCGGTGTGGTCACCATCCCTCTCATGAAAAAAACAGGGTACAAACCTCATGTCGCCGGGGCCATTGAATCAGTAGCTTCCACTGGAGGACAATTGATGCCGCCGGTGATGGGCGCTGCTGCCTTTGTCATCGCCGAGTTCACCGGTATTCCCTACACTACGTTAGTTTTAGCAGCGATAATACCGGCCATTCTCTACTACATAGGCATATTTATCCAGGTGGACCTGGAAGCAGGGAAAATGGGGCTGAAAGGTTTGCCACGTAATCAATTGCCTCAATTGTTACCTATAATCAAGAATTGCTATCTATTTGTTATTCCCCTCCTGGCTCTCATAGCTGCTCTTTTTGTCCTCAATCTGGAAACGGGAAAGTCAGCGCTGGTGGCAGTGGTCTCCTGTCTCGTTATTAGCCTGTTCTCCACCCAGACGCGCAACAATCCCAAATGGATAGTTAACTCGCTGGAGCAGACCGGCCGCGGCATGCTGGAGATAACGATCATTGTGGCTATGGCTGGCTTCATCATCGGTGTGCTCACCTATACTGGACTGGCTTTTGTTTTTCCCCTATTACTAGTTAAGCTTGCCGGTGGAAATTTGTTTTTGCTACTTATAATTGTTGCTATCGCTGCCTTAATTCTGGGCATGGGAATGCCTACCGTAGCTGTGTACATATTGCTCAGTCTGCTCTTAGCCCCAGCGTTAATTGAGCTTGGCGTCCCGGTACTTGCTGCCCATTTGTACATTATGTACTGGGGCATGCTCTCGGCAATTACACCGCCTGTCTGCCTGGCCGCCTTTGCCGCTGCAGCTCTGGCCGGTGCTGATTCCATGCGCACCGGCTATAGTGCCATGCGTATTGGCATTCTGGTATATATCGTGCCGTTTCTCTTCGCTTTGGGACCAGCACTTTTGCTAATAGGAACTCCTTTTGAAATTATCATTTCCGTAGTAACTGCCCTTGCCGGGAGCTTCATGGTGGGCATCGCCGCAGTTGGTTATTTATTCAGGGATTTACCACCACCTTTACGATTGTTTATTGGACTGGCTGGTTTAGCTTTACTGATACCGTTACAATCGGGGCAACTGCATACTATAGCCGTTTTCACTAATAGCATTGGTGGACTGTTAACTATACTATTGATCGGCCGGGAATGGCATCTGAACAGGAGGATGAAATGAATTCCATCCCTGTGTTGCTGACGGCTTCTTTGCATAATGAATGCAAACAGCAAATTGCTGCGGTCAGCCCCAGGATAAAAATGCTTGATGCCGTGGGACCGTGGAAACCGCCAGACAAGGTCACGCCTGAAAGAATGCAAACCATTTCCGGGGAAAAGCTCGATGAATATTTGCCGCAGGCTGAGGTACTTTTTGGTTACACCCCTCCTAAAAACCTTGTTTCCCGTGCCCCGAACTTGAAATGGTTCCAGACCATGCTAGCCGGCGTAGACCATTTCCTCGATGATGAGCTGAGAAAAAGCCCCATCGTCATCACCAATGTGAGCGGTCTCCACGCCAGCCCCGTGGCTGAGTTTGCCATCACCTTCATGCTCATGTTCGCCAAGCAGGCTTACTCCTGTTTCCTCAACAAGCAGCAAAAAAAGTGGGAACGGTTTATCGCCATGCTGCTACGTTCTAAAACGGTGGGTATTATTGGCCTGGGCAGTATCGGTAGAGAAGTGGCACGGTTATCCAAAGTGTTAGGTATGAAGGTGATTGCCAGCCGTCGTACAGCCAAAACAGGTGGCAGGGCACAGTATGTTGATACGCTAGTGCCTCCCGACCACCTTGACATGTTGCTTTCCAATAGCGACTTCGTGATTTTGACATTACCCCATACACCGGAAACTCACCAGATGATCGGTGAACGGGAGTTAAGAAACATGAAGCTAACCGCCTACCTGATCAACGTTGGTCGTGGCGAGACGGTGGATGAGGATGCTCTGGTAAAGGCGTTAGAACAGAACTGGATAGCAGGTGCTGGACTTGACGTCTTTTCTCAAGAACCACTGCCCATAGATAGTAAACTATGGGAACTACCCAATGTCATCATCGGTCCCCATGCTTCAGGCAGGCTGGACAACTACGACTTCCTCACCACCGAGTTTTTCTGCGAAAACTTGAAACGTTATATTGCTGGCCGCCGGTTGCGCAATATAGTGAATAAGAAGAGAGGGTACTAACCCCTGGAGAAATCACAAATCATAATTTCTAAATTCGAAACAACTGAAAATAAAAGGGTAAAAAGGAGACTTATGTCAAGAGTAATCGATGTCCACACCACATTGTACCCCAGGATATGGCTGGACCACCTGGAGCAGAAAAAAGGCTCACTGAGGCTGGAAAGAACTGGCCCCACCTCAATGAAAATATTTGTGAGCAATTATGCGGTCAGCCACATTGAACGGCCCGGGCATTATGACCCTGATTCCAGGCTAAAGGACATGGATAAGGCGGGCATCGATACCCAGATAGTGGCAGTGAGCGTCCCCAGCGTGGAAATACTGGAGCCACGTGAAGGCGTGGAATGGGCTAAGAGAATCAATGATTATTTCGCCGAGATGACACAGAAGTACAAGGGACGTCTCTACGCGTACATGACATTGCCCTACCAGGACGTGGATGCCACACTGAAAGAAATTGACCGGGCACACGAGGAATTGAAGCTCAAGGGCATTCAGATGTTTTCTAACCTCAACGGTAAACCTATTTCCTCTCCTGAGTTTCTCCCTATCTATGCCAAGGCCGAGGAATACGACCTGCCTATTTTCTTGCACCCCGCCTCACCACTTACCATTGAAATCATGCGGGCGCATAAGGTATCCGCCTCACTCTATGGCTTCCTGTTTGACACCACGGTGGCTGTGATGAGCCTGATCTGGCAGGGAGTTCTGGAAAAACATCCCAATCTAAAGATAATCCATGCTCATCTGGGAGCATACGTTCCTTACACCGTGGGCAGGCTAAACGACTGCTGGAGGAATTTTTCCGGGGAACTGGGGCTAAAACTGAAGAAGTTGCCGTCGGAATACTATCAGAGCCAGGTATACATTGACACCATATCCTACTTTGTGCCGGCGATGAAGTGCGCTCACGAGTTCATGGGCACCGACCATATCCTGCTGGGAACCGACTATGCCCATGTCATCGGTGACCTGGAGAACGCCATCGACTGGGTCAAGAAGTTCGGTCTCTCGAAGAAAGATACTGACAAAATACTTGGCGGCAACGCAGCCAAGCTGTTTAAACTGGAGTAGTCCCCGTTTTCACATCCCCCGAGCGGGGATGTGAAAAATCACCTGCTTAAAGCGACATAAGTAAACCACCATTAACATTTAAGGACTGTCCTGTGATGTAGGAAGCCTCTTCTGAAGCCAAGAAAGCAACCATATTAGCAACATCAGCAGGTGCAGTAAGCCTACCAAGCGGGTTTGCGGCAATACGCTGATTCACTAATTGCTCTCTTAGTTCACTGGAAAGCATGTCTCTTAACCGGGCTTGATTTTCTAAGTGTTCGTCACCAAGGCTAGTATTCGCAAACGATGGGCATACAGAATTGACAGCTATATTATAGAGAGCCAATTCCAGGGCAAGACTTTGTGTTAAGCCAAGAACCCCAAATTTAGAGGCACAATAGGCCATATTCCCGTTACCACTTCCCACCTTGCCAAAATCAGATGCAATATTAATTATTTTCCCCCCTCTATTATTTTTAATCATTTCACGAGCTACTGCTCTGGAACAAAAGAAGGTGCCAGTCAGGTTCACCGCAATGTTCATGTCCCAAATCTCATCGGTAATGTGTTCAATCTCTCCAAATATATGAACAGCAGCATTATTAACCAGAATGTCTATGTGTTCAAACTTGTCCAAAACTATCTCAACCATGGCACTAACTTGTTCTGATTTAGTAATGTCGCAGGTCACGGCAAATGCCCGTTTGCCAACAGCCTCGATTTCCTCTTTAACACTGTCCAATCCTTTCCAACCTTCGGCTTTATCTTTGTCATGAGGTGAGACATTATATTTATCCAAAATTACTATATCTGCTCCATCACGAGCCAGACGTACGGATATAGCATGACCAAATCCCTGCTTACTAGCTGCCCCAGTGACTAGCGCTACTTTGTTATTCAAACGGCACATAGTGGTCACCTAATGAACATTTAAAAATCACTTAGTTTTCATGTGAAGATAAATACCACTAAAAAAGTTATTGTGCTAATTACTACTTGGGGGGTGCTTAATTAAACTGATAATAATTACACTGGTAATACTTAATACTCCAGATATAAGGAATGCTATTTGGTAATCGTTAGTTATATCATAAAAATAACCGGCCAG
>JBBIPA010000034.1:0-24421 GCA_037443085.1 Chloroflexota bacterium
GGCGTGGAGCGTTCTGGGAGTCCCTATTGGAATGTTAATTTCGTGGCAACTGATGCTGGATGGTTCGAATCACTGGTTAAGAACCCACAAATCTAATATGTTGACATGATTCATACTATTAGTTATACTTTTAGTAGTTAAATATGGTATGACAATAAGAAGATGAGAAGTATTAAAACAGCCATATCAATTGAAAAGTCACTGTTTGAAGAAGTAGAAGCTGTAGCTGAAGAAATGGAAGTGTCAAGGAGCTACCTTTTTACTTTAGCGGCACGAGACTTCATTCAACATCATAAGAGTAAGAAGTTGCTTGATGCTATAAACGCTGCGTATAAAGACTTACCTGATATTGAAGAAAAAAGATTAAGAGCCCAGATGAAATCCAAACATCGCCAGTTAGTGAAAGATCAATGGTGATAAAACAGGGAGACGTATTCTGGGTCAATCTCGGTAAACCAACAGGGTCGGAACCGGCATATCGCCACCCTCATTTGGTAATTCAGAACAACGTGTTCAATAGAAGCCGTATTAATACGGTTGTAGTATGTTCGCTAACTTCTAACCTCCAACGGGCAGGATCGCCTGGCAATGTATTGCTTGAAAAGGGAGAGGCAAATCTACCAAAACAAAGCGTTGTCAACGTTACCCAGATTTTCACAGTGGACAAGGCAGATTTGACTGAGAAGATCGGTGCGCTTTCCCGCAGCCGCATGGAAGAGATTCTAGAAGGTATCGAGCTACTCATTAAACCAAGAGACATTAAGGAGTAAAACTTCCTGCAGAAAAGGCTGTGGTAAAAGTTTAGATGGTAGAGCCCGGTCAGTCACTTATGCTCTAAGATTCTTTGTTGCTTTTGTCTGATGGCTTCCCCTCCCCCAGCAGCCCCTTAGCCTCCGGCGGCCTGGGTGCAAACGTTTCGGTGGCTTCGTGTAGCTCCTCTGTTCGCACGTGCCTGTAGACATCGGCGGTGACGCCAACCCCGGCGTGTCCGAGTATGGAGAAAACGCTTGAAAAGAGCTTGCATCGGAATATACCAAAACCTCATATCCCTCCTCCCGGAAAGAAAAGGGTCAGGCGTATAATCGATAAGGTGATCAAACGAAATTACTTCGAGTGGTTTAATGCCGGATTGCCAGCTTTAACCGACCCTCATGCATCGAGACCCTGGGTTAAAATCTTGAAATCGCTGGCGGAGGCCTAATAAATGATTTTTCAGGTCTCTCAAATACAAAACCCACAACTCCTTGACTGTAACGACGCAATTCGACCTATTGACACAAGATAAATTGATGTTATACTTAAAGAGTAGCTTAATTGAGCAAATAAACCTTGGACAAATGGCAGCCAGGGTTTCAGAAGAGAAGTGGTCTGTGGAGTTTTCGCCACAATGTCTCTTTGTATCTACTGTTATTATATTAGCCATTGCCAATTTTTAACTGCACATTCTGATAAAGGAGGTGATGCACCGCAAGAATTAAAGAAAAATAGATCTGCTGCAACGAACATAATAAAGAGAGGAGTGATGAATTATGGTGAAAAGAATATTTATGGTCGTGATAGTAGCCGTGGTGGCAATGAGCTTAATTATTGGCGGATGCGCTGCTCCGGCACCAACACCAGCACCGGCGCCGCCTGCAGCGCCAGCACCAGCGCCAGCACCACCAAAGGTGATAGAATTGAAATTCACCACTACGGTTCCAGATGTCACACTTTTGGGTAGAGGACAGAAAGCGTGGATGGAAAAGGTGGAGAAGGACTCCGGCGGTAGAATTAAGTTTACCCCCTACTGGGCCAGTTCTCTGTTCAAGCCCAGGGAAATCTTTAGAGGCGCACTGGATGGTCTGGCTGATTTTATCTACTGGTCTCCCAATATCGAGCTGGGCTTGATGCCTCTTACCTCGGTTATGTGGTTGCCCATGATGGGCTTTCCTTCACAATGGGCACAACGCACCATATATGCGCAGCTCCTGGAAAAATTCCCCCAAATGAAGGCAGAGTACCAGGGATTAATGGTGTACGGAATCCATCCATCCACTCCCGCCCAACTCAACACGCTTAAAAAAGAGGTGCGCGTTCCTGCTGACCTGAGGGGTATGAAGATAACCCCAGCCAACGAGGAAATAGCCCAGATGGTCGTTGCTTCCGGCGGCGCTCCGGTAAACCTGGTGGTAACGGATTGGTATACTTCTCTGGAGAGGGGCGTAACCGAAGGGATGATTAATTCTACGGGCGCACTGTTTGCTTTTAAGACTTTCGAGCTAATGAAGTATCATGCCCAGGCTCTCCCGGGAGGATTTGCGCAGACCCCCTTTGTGGTCCTGGTCAACCCGGAAAACTGGAAGAAGATTCCCCCTGACCTCCAGAAAGTACTGAAGGATAACGAAGAATTCTATTCTGAGCAGACCATGAGCGGGATGGCGGCAGAAGAGCAGGCGGGACTGGCCTATGCCAAGAAGAACGAGCATGTTATCGTTACTCTTACTCCTGCGGAGTTCAAGCAGTGGGCTGATTTGGCACAACCGATACATAATGCCTGGATAAGCAAGAACGCCGCTAAAGGGTCAAAAGAGATTTACGATACCATCAAGAAAATGATCAGCGAGTACAAGGGCAAGTAACTTAATATCTTAGTACTGCACCCATGAAGCCAATCCACAACCGAGTGAGCAACCTGATATCCGGTGCTCAGAACTGATTTCGTGGGTGCGGTATAACTACATAGCACACATCACTGGAGGTCGCCTTGAAAGTTATTGATTCCATAGCCCGCATAACAGGCCTGGTGGCGATGGTAGTACTGTTTCTGATGATGCTGCTCACCGTGGCAGACGTGCTGCTCCGTGCTACCATTAACAAACCTATCATCGGCACTACCGAGATTACGGAACAGATGATGGTGGCTGTGGTGTTTCTGGGATTTGGCTGGTGTTGCCTGCAGGGGAAACATGTTAAAGTGGACCTGTTTGTATCCCGTTACCCAGCCGGTACGCGGAGGATTATTGACCTCATTATCATTTTCATTGGGCTAGTTTTTGTCGCCATCCTGTGCTGGCAGACCTTCATGACCACGTTGACCTTGCAGCGGCTGGGCATAACCGCTTCCTACATAGGGATACCCAAGTACCCATTTTATGCGCTGACAGCACTTGGTTGGATAGTACTATTCCTGGCCATGGCCAGCTACTTCGTTCAAAAGATAAAGCGGAGTGACGAAAGATGAGTGCAGAGCTTGTTGGCCTCATCGGCGTCGTCATCCTGGTAGTGCTGCTGTTATTTGTTCGCATGTGGATCGGGCTGGCCATGGCTCTGGTCGGTTTTCTGGGCATACTCTATCTCCAGAGTTTTAAACAGGCTTTCGGCGTGCTAGGCACAGTGCCCTATGAAACGGTGGCATACTACCCTATGGCAGCGCTGCCGCTGTTTGTCCTCATGGGTGTAATTGTAGGCAATACGTCAATAGGCGAAGACCTGTACTACGCCGCATATAAATGGATAGGGCAACTGCGTGGCGGACTGGCATCAGCCACAGTATTATCCTGCGCCATCTTTGCCGCCATCACCGGCTCCAGTGCTACTGGCACAGTGCTTATGGGTAAAGTAGCCCTGCCGCAAATGAGACGGTATAGTTATGACGATGCCATGGCTACCGGCAGTATCGCTTCTGCCGGCACACTGGGCATCCTCATTCCACCTAGTATGGGGTTTATCCTCTACGGCATACTCACCGAACAATCAATTGGCAAGCTGTTCATGGCTGGTTTTCTGCCGGGGATACTGCTCACTATATTGTTTATTATTGCCATAGCTATCACTACGGCTATTCGCCCCCAGGCCGGCCCAGCAGGACCCAAGACAAGCTTTGTAGAAAAAGTAGTATCGCTGAGAAAAATCTGGCATGTATTAATCCTGTTTCTGCTGGTATTGGGAGGTATCTACGGAGGGATTTTCACACCCACTGAAGCCGGGGCAATTGGCGCCTTTGGAGCTTTTGTTATCGCTGCCGCCACCCGCCAGCTTGCAGGCAAAAAAATTATGGGCATTCTCGGTGAGGCAGGGATAACCTCAGCCATGATTTTTTTTCTTATCGTCGGGGCTTTCATCTTCATGAAATTTCTGGGCCTCAGTAAGCTTCCTTTTGCAGTGGTGGGACTAATTCAACAGCTCCAGGTGTCTGAGTATGTTATTTTTGCTGGGATTATCATCCTCTATATCATCCTTGGTATGTTCCTGGAAATCTATTCGGCGGTAACTTTCACCATCCCTATTATTTACCCTATAATTCTGGCTTTAGGCTTTGACCCGATCTGGTTCGGGGTGATCATTATACTGGTCATAGAAATAGGGCTGGTCACTCCACCAGTGGGTATGAATGTCTTTATTCTCAGTGGCATGACAGGTACTCCTCTTGAATCCATATTCCGGGGCGTAGTACCGTTTTTCATTGCTATGGTGGTATGTGTAATTCTCCTGGCAATATTCCCTGAAATTGCCTTGTTTCTACCACAAACAATGAAGTAGATTAAATAAAGCTACTATCTTATCAATGTAAACGGTGCTGAGCACCGAGAGCAAAAAGTATCAGGAGGAAGACATACAATGAACCAATTAGAAGCTGATGTCGTCGTTGTTGCGGCAGGTGCATCAGGATTAGCGGCTGCGGTAGCGGCAGCGGAAAAGGGCGCACGGGTACTTGCGTTTGAAAAAGCGTCCACCACCGGCGGAACCGGCAATATGGGAATGGGCCCCTTTGCCGTAGAAAGTAGACTGCAACGCATAAAACAGGTCAAACTCAGCCGAGAGGATGCCTTTAGAATCTTCATGGATTATACCCATTGGCGTGTCGATGCTGCCTTAGTATCGGCATATATCAACAAATCAGCCAGCACCCTTGATTGGCTGGAGAAGATGGGGGTGGAATTTGTGGAACCTGCATCGTATTTTCCAGGGGCTAACTTCACCTGGCACCTGATTAAACCAACAACCGGCCTCCCGGGGCCCAGGGCTTCAGCTACCATGATGAAAGCCCTTACCGATAAAGCGCGAGAGCTGGGAGCTAAAATCTTCCTGCAGACACCGGTGAAAAAAATCCTCAAGGAAGGGGGACAGATTACCGGTGTAATGGCAGAAGATAAAAATGGGGAAACTGTCCAGGCAAAGGCAAAAGCCGTTATCATTGCCACTGGTGGCTTTGGTGATAATATAGAATGGATTAAAAAATATACGGGCTATGAATTTGGACGCGATTTGTTCTCGTTTCGAATACCAGGATTAACGGGAGATGGTATCAGAATGGCATGGGAAGTGGGCGCAGCACCCACCGAAATGACCATGGAACTGATTTACGGAATTCCCAGCGCTATGGAGCTGCTCACCGCCTCTGCAGTTTTTCGCCAGCCCAACCTCGTAGTCAATCTACAAGGTGAGCGCTTTATCAACGAGGAAATCATAGGAAACACCACATTTACCGGAAACGCCATCGCCAGGCAAAAGAACCGCTGTGCTTTTGCTATCTTTGATGAAGCGACAAAACAGCATTATTATGAAAACGGATTGGACTTTGTCGCGGGTATCCACCCGACTACAGCAATTGACAATTTTGACACTGAGTTAAAGCAGGCTCTAGACCAGGGAAGCAAAGATATCTTCGTGTCCAACACTCTGGAAGAGATAGCCAGCAAGACCGGGATTAATGCAGAAGGCTTGCGAAAGACAGTAGATGATTATAACAAGTGTTGCGAAACGGGACGCGACGAGGTCTTTCACAAGAACTACAAATATCTCAAGCCGGTAAAACAACCCAAATTCTACGCCAGCAGGTTTTTCCCGGGTGCCTATGGAACTCTTGGCGGCATCAAAATCAACCATAGAACCGAGGTTCTGAATAAAGACCATGAGGTTATCCCCGGGCTTTATGCCGCAGGGACCGATGCCTGTACCATCTATGGAGACAGCTATGTCTTTGTGCTACCGGGCAACACTATGGGCTTTGCCTTAAACAGCGGGCGCATGGCCGGGGAAAATGCCGCAGCGTATATTAAAGCTATCAGTAAGTAATCTGCTGCCGGGCAGCAGAGAATAAATAACTCTATTTCTGACACAGAACCGGCGATAACCTGCGAGAAAATCCATGATGAAACGGCGAAAAGGAAGGAGCTTATTTTCATGAAATTACTTGGTCTGGCCTGTGGGAGGAAGATGGGAAACTGCGAAATCATCCTTAAAGAGGCGCTGATGGCGGCGGAGGAATTGGGCGTGGAAATAGAAATAGTGCGCATGCTAGACCTTGACATCAAGCCCTGCATACACTGCCTAAAGTGCCCCCGAAGAGAAGAAGGGATAGAGGCATGTGTCATCAAAGATGACGCCCCTTTTTTATGGAATAAAGTTATGGACTGTGATGGCTTGATTATCAGCGCTCCCGTATACAGCCTGACACCACCAGGTTATCTAAAAGCGATTGTAGACAGAGTGCTTAGTTCTAAAGCTGATGCCGCTTTTGCCCTGGAGTATAAGAAAGCAGGTGGCGTCGACGTCCGATTCGGCACCAAGGCACATGTTGATGAGAGACTGCTAAAAACTAAGGTGGCTGGTTTCATATCCATTGGCGGCGCCCCCTATTTTGACTGGGTGGCTCTGGCGCTGCCCATATTGCATACCTTTACCTTCTCGTCACAGATTGAAGTTGTAGATCAAGTACAACTGGTCAGGATAGGCCAGCCAGGGGCAGTCTTACTTGACGAAGCAGCGATGAAACGAGGCAGGCTTCTAGGTCGCCATGTCGCCGAGGCCATGGGCAAACCAGCCAGTGAAATAAAGTATATGGGAGATAAGCATGGTATCTGCCCGTCATGCCATTTAGACTTATTAGTGGTGGGTGAGAAATCTACGGTCTTGTGTCCGATATGCGGCATTAAAGGGACTCTGAAACTTAAAGACGGGGAGATAACGGTAGATTTTCCCCAGGAGGAGCAGCAAAAATCCCACTTAACGATGGAGGGAAAAAGAGTACACTTCTGGGAAATAGCCGAAGTCTATAATGAATTCCTGCCTAGAAAGGACCAAATCCCGTCAAAGCTGGAGAGGTACAAGTCCTATAAATCCTATACTCTGCCGCCCAGCAAGTTGAAAAAACGTTCCTGATTGTCGCAGTTTTATTCATATTACAAGTTAGAAGATGCGGCGAACACCAGCTTCAAGCTGCTTGAAAAATCAATTAATGCATATTATCATCAGATCGGCATTAAAAGCCTACCCATACCCCTTTACCACCAAAAAATGGTCAAAAATGCAATGAGCTTAATGGAGCAATTCGCCAGGCACAGGAGCAACCTCATCCCTTTGTTACGCAGATTTCAAGAGGCAAAAAAATTCCTATCGCCAGAAGCCATAACAGATATCAGCAATTTCCTGGATTTATCTGAAAATGACGTATACAGCGTCGCCAGCTTCTATAACCAGTTTCGCTTCGCCCGTCCCGGTAATCACATCATCAAGGTATGCTTTTGTAATACCTGTTATCTTCAAGGGAGTGAGAGCATACTGGAGAGCATAGAGAGTGAGCTGAACATACGACCAGGACAAACAACCTGTGACCTCAAGTTCAGCATGGAGAAAGTTACTTTTGCTGATTGTTCTGTTTTAGCTCCCCTAATGGTGATTGACCAGGACGTGTACACCAAAATGACGCCAGCAAGAATAAAAGAAGTCTTAGCACGGTATACTTAGAACGGTATACTTAGACCGGAATCTCTATGACCTTTGAACAAATTCAACAAAATGCTATAGCTGAATTCGAGGCTTTAGAACTTGACGATAAGCCTCGAATTTATATTGGTACTGCCACCTGCGGTCGCTCTGCAGGAGCGCTCAAAATACATGAGCACCTTTGTGCTGAACTAGAACGGAGAAACCTGGATGCCCAAGTAATAGAGGTGGGATGTATCGGACTCTGCTATCTCGAACCACTGATTTACATTGCTAAAAGTGGACGCCCTCGTATCTGCTATAGTCAGGTGACAATAAGTATTGTCTCTCAACTGATAACGGATTACATAATCAATGATAATCACAGGCCAGACCTGGCAGTTTGTAGCATCGGCAAGGGGCGCATTGATGGCATCCCCGGTCTTGCTGACCTGCCCATGTTCCAGCGACAGGTGAGAATAGCACTTCGTAATTGCGGTTATATTGACCCGGCTAATATCAATCACTATATTGCCTGCGGCGGCTACAGCGGGTTAGCCAGGGCATTAACTATGAATCCTGACGAGGTAACAGCAGAGGTCAGTAAATCAGGATTGAGAGGACGTGGTGGAACTGGATTCCACACCGGAACCAAGTGGAAAATCTGCCATGATGCACCTGGAACAGAGAAATACTTGATCTGTAATGCCGCTGACGGTAACACAAGCCGGACAATACTGGAAAGCGACCCCCATTCTGTTTTAGAGGGCATGCTTATTGGTGCCTATGCTGTCGGAGCTGCCCATGGTTACATCTATATAAACGCAGAGCATACCCTGGCTATTGCTAGACTTAAGACTGCCTTAAAACAAATGGAGAATTATATGCTGTCGAATGATAAAGTCCTCGGTTCCAACTTCTGCTTCCAAATAGAGGTCAAAGGGGGAGCAGGGGATCTTATTTGTGGTGAGGAGACAGCCTTGATACAGTCCATGGAAGGCAAGCGAGGCATGGCGTACCCTCGCCCCCCCTTCCCCACCACGTCAGGGCTTGGCAGCAAACCAACAATTATAAACAACGTTGAAACGTGGGCAAATGTATCTGCTATTCTGCAAAAAAGTGCGGAATGGTACGCCAGCTACGGCACCATGCAAAGTAAAGGAACGAAGGTATTTACGCTAGGCGGCAAGGTTCCGAGAGCCGGACTTATTGAAGTACCAATGGGCATGTCACTCCACCAGATTGTTTATGATATCGGTGGCGCTGTTCCAGACAGCGGGGATTTGAAGGCAGTGCTCATTGGTGGCACCTCGGGAGGTTGCTTACCAGCCAGCGTCCTGAGTATGCCTGTTGATTATGAGCATATAAACGCTGCCGGAGCCAATATGGGGTCTGGCAACATAACTGTTACTGATAGTGCTACCTGCATGGTTAACCTGGCCAAGCATTGTCTTTCTTTCACCCAGGCCGAATCATGTGGGAAATGCGTAATATGCCGTGAAGGAACTTCACAAATGCTGGAGATTTTGACCGACATTACTGAGGGCAAGGGAAAACCTGATGATATAGAATTACTTTTAGAGCTGGGAGATGGCCTCAAAGTGGGAGCGCTTTGCGCCTTGGGAAAGACGGCACCTAATCCAGTCCTCACCACCATCAGGCATTTCCGCGAGGAGTACGAAGCACATGTAAAGAGAAAACGATGCCCAGCAAAGAGGTGCTCAAAACTTATCTCCTCTTCTGTTATGGGGACATAATGAGAAGGAGAAATCCATTAACCCAAAGCAGCCTTCACCTGTGAGAAACTGAGGCACTACATAGCTTAAGGTGATATTGTGGAAACAATCATATTGAATATCGATGGATGCAAGGTCGAGACCACGAAGGGAAAGACCGTACTGCAGGCAGCACTAGATGCGGGCATATATATACCGCACCTCTGCTATCACCCCAGCCTGCCATCTGCTGGCGCCTGTCGACTATGCGTAGTCGAGGCTGAAGGAATAGAAGATATACCCACCGCCTGTACTACTCTGGCTACAGAGGGAATGATAGTACAAACAAAGACAGAACAGGTTGGTAAAATACGACGCCTCGCTATGGAACTGATATTATCTACTCATCCTCCGGACTGTACCACATGCCCCAAATACCTCAATTGTGAATTACAGTCGCTGGCTCAATACCTCGGTGTTGTCGAGCAGCGTTTAAGACGGAGACCAAGAGCTGTTCCCATCAATACCAGTAATCCCCTTTTTCTCCATGACCTGAGCCGGTGTATCCTCTGCGGTCGGTGTGTTCGAGCCTGCTATGAACTACGTGGGGTGGAAGTGCTCTCTTTTATCAAAAAGGGCAGTGCCACCTATATCGGGACTGCCTTCGACCGCTCTCTAGCAGATGCTGGCTGCAGGTTTTGTGGTGCCTGCGTTGAGGTCTGCCCCACCGGAGCCCTGAGAGACCAGGAAGGAATAATAGACTCGGCTAAAGGTCGTAAAGCCTCATTGATTCCATGCAGATATGCTTGCCCCGCAGAAATAGATGTACCGCGCTATGTTCGTCTTATCCGCGAACAGAAGTACTCAGCAGCGGCAGCAGTAATAAGAGAAAAGGTCCCCTTTCCTGCAGTACTGGGCTATGTCTGCGACCATCCCTGTGAGACTGCCTGTCGTCGCAGTGAGTTGAATGAGGCTGTTTCCATAAGGGAACTCAAGCGCTACGCCGCTGAAAATGATGCGAAATTATGGAGGAAATATTCCGGGAAAGCGTCACCAACAGATAAACGTGTGGCAATAGTAGGGTCAGGACCAGCCGGCTTAACAACAGCGTATTATCTATCGAAGCTGGGGCATAGCATTACCGTATTCGAAGCCTTGCCAGTCATTGGCGGCATGATGCGAGTTGGCATACCCGAATACAGACTGCCCAGGGCAATACTTAACGCAGAGATTGAAGAGATAATAAATGCAGGTTTAGAGATAAGAACAAATACCAGAGTGGATTCACTGGATACCCTTATAGAAGAAGGGTACCATGCTATTCTGGTAGCTGTGGGCACCCATCAAGGTTATAAGCTGCCCATCCCCGGTGCCGACCTGGATAATGTGTTGGTTGGAACACATTTTCTCAGGGACGTGAATCTGGGCAAAAACATCAAGGTGGGGAAAAAGGTGCTGGTGCTAGGAGGTGGCAATGTTGCCTTCGATTGTGCTCGCGTTGCCCGCCGCCTCAGTGCCGATGAAGTCCACCTTGCTTGCCTGGAGCCCAGAGACGCTATGCTAGCCACCTCTGAAGAAATTGTTCAGGGAGAGGAAGAAGGTATTGTTATCCATCCCTCTCACACATTCACCAGAATTTTAAGCGAAAACGGGCATGTTACTGGTGTTGAGTGTCTTGATGTGCAGTCGTTCGAGTTTGATGGAGATGGAAGAGCATGTATTGATGCTATTGAAGGATCAGAGCATGTTATACCAGCAGATACTATCATCTTCGCCATTGGTCAACACCCGGAAATTCCTGCTCAATACAGCCTATCAACCGGACAGGGCAATACTATTCGTGTCGACACAGACACTCTTACTACTGATAGAGAAGGCATCTTTGCTGCTGGCGACTCAGTGACGGGAACCGCCTCGGTCATTGAAGCCATTGCTGGTGGAAGAAAGGCTGCTACAGCTATAGACAAATACCTGGGAGGAAGCGGCAATATTGACGAAGAACTAACACCGAATGAAGCGCCTGGCGCATGGCTGGGGCGAGGAAAGGGCTTTGCTTGCCAGCACCGGTGTGCCATGCCTCCGATACCAGCAGAACACCGCCTCACCAACTTTGATCCGATAATCTGCGGTTATAACGAAGAGACAGCACTTGAAGAGTCACAGCGCTGCCTGCAATGTGACCTCAGGCTAAAAATAGCAGCAGTGAAGTTCTGGGCGGATTATTCTCTGCAATAAACCGCATCCATGTCCTGTACGCAGGTCATCAGTACGTACAAATTCAGGCTATTTCTTTGGAGGAATTATTGGAAGCTGTAGATATGATAGGTGACTCGGCCCTGTCCAGAGTGTATTTACCGCTCCACTCTGATATGTATTATCAATAGCGTCATTAATTCTTAGCGGAATGCCACAACCAGTAGCAGGCTGAACATCCAGCCTGATACGATATCCTTTCTTGATAAACGCAGTAGTTGGCCAGAGCTCAACCTCAGCTTCCACCACTTCTCCAGGGATTAGTGGTTGATAATCAGCTTTTGAGTGAGTATGATAGGGACGATATACAGTTGATTTCACCGGGTCCAATTTTCTGTGGGAGACTTTGAGTGCTCCTTGCCCTATTGGATAAAATCTGTTTTTCGCAGGATTGCCAACCACATAAGGAACCTCTATGTTATCTTCATCCATGACACGAACCGAAGCATGAATCTCCATATCATGAGACGTTGATGAGACCCATAATACAAGTTTGATATAACCAGCAATGAGAATATCTTCCGACAACGGCTCTGTCACAAAACAGACCCCGTATGACCAGCAGGGGTCAATGCCCCACTTCACATCAGCAGAATAATTTGTCGATAGCTCCTGCGTCGGTACGGAGGTGAGCAATCTCATAAAATCGTTTCTCTTGCCATCCCCTTTCCACATCGAAGGTGCAGCATCCAGGTAATACTTTGTGTAACGCGTGCGAGCAATCGGCCATTCATTCTCAAATTGCCAGTAATAGCCACTCCATCCAATACGAACCATCATTTTGACTGGTGGTTTTTTCATTATCTGGTTATTTATGCCCTTGAGCCAGTAATCGAAGAAAGCCAGGTAATCCATAAAGAACTCCTTTGAAAAGGTCTGAAAATGGATTCCTGGCTCTGAAACAATGGTCAATTTCTTGTGTTTTGATGCCGCCACGATATAGGCTTCACTGCTTCCTCGTGTGTGTATTGTGCCTTCTGTGCCCATCTCGCTCCAGAACGGTACAGTAACCTTGCTCATATCAGGGCTAATGCATAGCGTACCTTTCGGCCCATAGATATCAGGGTCGTCAAAGGGATTCTTCTGCGCGATACTAATCCAATCGACACCTTTCCACTCGCCACAAACAACCCTGGGAATAAAATTGAATGTATTGTAAAGGCCTCCCATAAATATGTAGTCACGATATGAATTTATATCACCGCCTATGGGGACCATTGCCTTTAATCCCGGTGGTTGTAACTGGGCAACATTGTACTGGATCATAGCATAATAGGAAGCCCCCCATAACCCCACCTTACCATTGGACCATTCCTGTTTGGCTGCCCATTCAATGGCATCATAGTAATCTTTAGCCTCCTGCAAACTAAACTGTTCGTAGATGCCGGGACTTTTACCGACACCACGTCCATCAACTCTAATCAAGACATACCCTTTGGGAACCCAATCCAGCGTGTTAGCCAGCTCAAAACACTCACTTGGCTGCTGCTCCACTCTTACTGGCGGAGAGCCAGCGGGGGGAGTATATGGTACTGAATAACCTTCGAAGTATCCGTCCTCCATTCTTTCATGGTCTAACAAATCTTTTTCATCGCAGATGCAACCCAGCCAGAATGCTTTTCCATAAGCCCCCAGGCTCATAATCACCGGATATTTTCCTTCAGCAATTGGGCAGAAGACATCTGCAAGCAGGTAGGAACCATCGCGGGTGGGTATTTTCACATCGGCCATCTTTTTTATGCCATATAAAGTCCGCCGCAGGTGATTTCTGGCCTGAACGGCAGTTCTCAATGTCATCTTGAGTCCTTCAAAAAGGGCTTCTACACTTGGGTCCGCTGTGAACGCCTCTTCGGTTTGATCAAAATTGATGTGGTGACGGTAGCGTCCAACCACATTTCTGGTTTCAGCAGTGATGGTGATACCATTTTCAACGTCGGCATCATTGTCCAGGCTTTGCAGGAATCTGGAGATATTAGTAACTTTCTGATTTCTTATCTTTTTTACATCTCCTCCTACCTCAAGAACTAAATCAGCAGGTGTAATACGTTCACCACCAATGGCAGAACCCAGCACCAGCCCCCCAACAGAAAAGGTGCCTGTTTCTCCTGGCAAGTACTCGAACTCACCCTTTTCATTAGTCGTGCCAGAGATAGTCTGAGTTTCATACTCCAGCCCATGCACCGGACTATCATAAAATACTCCCCTCAGCCTCTTACGTTCTTTTTTCTGAAACGGTTGCTTTCTGGGCATCATTGCACCCCTTTATCAATTCACTAGCCAGTTAGTGTTATGTCAAATGCAACAGCGCCCGCGCATTGTCTTCGAAAATCTTTTTTTTCTCAGAATCGCTGATAGTCATTCGCTCAATCGACTTTATTGTCTCCCGCGTTAATACCAGCCCAAACTGGCTGTCATAGGGCATATCGGTTCCAAATACGACATGCTCTGCACCATAAAAGTCATAACTGCACATGAGACCAGTAGTATGTCCATATATGGCGGTATCAGCATAGAACATCTTAAAGTAATCTATTGGAGGTCTGCTGATATTATCCAGTATATTGGCTTTAAACCGCGCAGCCGAAAAGTCTATAAACGATGCTATTCTCTTTTCCAAGAAGGGAATCATTGCCCCACCGTGATGAGTAATGATTTTCAGCTTCGGGTATTTCTCCAGGATGCCACTTAACACTAGGCGTACCATGGCTGTAGAAGTTTCATACACCCAGCCGAACATGGCATGTACAGCATATTTGGACATTTTCTCGCTTCTATAGTCTGGATAGTCAGGTTCCCTCTGAGGATGGACCCAGATAGGCAGGTCATACTGGCACATCTTTTCGTAAAGCGGCAGAAATTCGGGTGAATCTAGAGGCTTATCATTGATAGGGGTAAATATTTGCACGCCTTTGCAATGTAAATCTTTTATAGCTCTATCAGCCTCAGCCAAAGCAGCATCGATATCATTCATGGGTAAACTGGCCACAGCAGCGATAAATCTATCAGGATACTTTGTAACCAGTTCAGCCATCTCATCGTTAGCCAGTCTCGACAGGTCCAGGGCTTCCTTCGGGTCCACAAATTTTTCTGCTGGGGGTGAAGAGAGCGTCAGCACTTGCACCAGTCCGTCGTGCTCGTCCATTATCCGAAATCTATAGTCGAGGTCAGACAGCGTTGGTATAATATCATGCATTTTGGCGAATTGTTCCGACCCATTTATTTTGCGAAAAGCTGCTTTATACTTCGGCGTCAGAATATGGGGGAAAATATCTACTTTCATTAACGACTCCTTCTTGTGATTGATATTATCTACTTTCGGACTAGTGTTTGCCCTCCATTATACAAAGATATCCGTCCGCTTGCCATGCCAGGGCAGACATTTATAGAAGATATGATTGACATCATATATACATATAGATATCATAATCGTTATCTTATCTGCTATCTTTGCGTCTACTAAGAACGATTGAGCTGCAGATTACGAAACAACTAATAGGAGTTAAACAGCAATGGCAAAGACACCACAAGAATTGTATCAAGAAAGGGAAAAAAGAATTCAAGATGCTGTTGAACTGAAAATGCCCGACAGGGTTCCCATATGGTTTCATAGCATGGGTTTTTTTGCCGCAAAGTACAGTGGCATGACCTTTCAAGAAGTAATGTATGACAGCGCTAAATTGTGCTCGGTTCAGAAAAAAGTGATCTTGGAATTTGAGCCAGATGCATACTTTATAGGAGGCATACCGATACCTGGTGGTGCCGTTGAAGTCTTAGATTGCAGAGTGATCAAATGGCCTGGTCATGGACTATCTCCCAATCAACCCTTTCAGTACGTAGAAGGTGAATATATGAAAGCAGACGAGTACGATGCTTTTCTCGATGACCCGTCAGATTGGGTTCTGAGGACATATCTACCTCGAGTGTACGGTAAACTGGAGATACTGCACTCACTACCACCTATTACAGAGCTACTGCAGGGTTACTATGGCCTATCTCCTACCTCAGTTCTTGCCATACCGCCATTCACCCAGGCTTTTAAGTCACTTTATGAGGCCGGGCGTACCATATTACAACATCAGTCGCTGGATGCCCAGCACCACAAGGATATGTCTGGACTGGGCTTTCCCTGCGCTATGGCAGGAATTACCACAGCGCCATTTGATGCTGTTTCAGACACGCTCAGAGGCATGAAGGGCATCATGCTTGATATGTACCGGCAACCTGACAAGCTACTGAAAGCCATTGACAAATTACTACCCCGAATGATTGGCTCGGGTATAGCCAGCGCAAAGGTGAATCATAGCTCCAGAGTATTCATTCCACTGCATAGAGGCTCCGACGGATTTATGTCATCAAAACAATATGAAACATTCTATTGGCCCAGCCTCAAAGCATTGATGTTGTCTTTAATAGGCGCAGGCTTAACTCCATGCCCCTTCTTCGAAGGGGACTATACCAGCCGCCTGCATTACCTTACCGAACTCCCCAGAGGAAAGGTGGTCGGTCTTTTCGATACAACAGACATATACAAGGCTAAGGAGGTGCTGGGTAACACCATGTGCATTTCGTGCATGATGCCTGGCTCGCTACTGCAAACTGGAACTCCCGATACAGTAAAAGAATATACCCGGAAGCTCATTGACATCGCCGGCAAGAATGGGGGATTCATCATGGGGTCAAGGTCTGCCATGGACGAGATGAAACCCGAGCTGGTGAAAATATGGGTTGATTTCACCAAAGAATATGGTGTCTACCAATAGTGCCTGAGAGAAATGTTGTTACAGCCGCTTCTCAGACGGGAAGAGGCTATCGAGATTACTATGAATAACAACCTTTATTGTAAAAGCTCTATAAGATGCTTGACCTTTACCGGCATTCCATTTCGGATAGCGCCATCGACTAACTGAATCTCGCAACCAGGGCAGCCGGTAACAACAATATCAGCTTCTACGGCACCAATGCTCATCATCTTTTTATCAGCAATCTTCTTCGATAGGTCATAGAAGTAAATACTAAACCCTCCAGCCATTCCGCAACATTTGTCCGCCTCTGGCATATCTACAAACTGAATATCATCTAGCGATCGAAGGATTTGTCTTGGCTGTTCTTTTATTCCCATATGGCGACTAAGATGACAGGGGTCATGCCAGGTTACCTTTTTACCTTTAATATCTGGAGAAGCATGGTACGATGAGGGCGGTAGCTTGAGTACATCAACCAAAAATTCAGTAATATCAACTATCTTATCGGCAAACTTTTTATAAGATTCCTCACGCTCAGGAGTGTTGGCTAGAAACTTCACATAGTCTTTCATAGCTGAACCACAAGTTGCACAGTCGGTAACCACATATTCAAAATCTCTAAATACCTCGGTATTCCTATCCGCCAATCTTCTGCCAGCATCAAAGTCTCCTGCTCCCAGAAATGCTGGTGCACCACAGCAACCTTGTTCCCTGGGCACTACCACTTCTACACCGTTCTTGTTTAAAAAGGCTATCAGCTTTATCCCCACATCAGGAAAAACAAAATCAGTCATGCAGCCCAAAAAATAGCCGACTTTCATTCTGGCTTGAATGTCAGTTGGCGGCCTGTTAATAACAGGCACTATCTGTCTTAAAAATTTGGGGGCGATTTGAGGAATATTCCTCCCCTTACCAAGAGCCGACAGAAAAAAGGGCAGATGCCGGATAGTGCCTTCAGTCTTGGGCATAAAGACCTTCTGAAACCAGGAAATAAATCGTACTACGTTGCCGAAAAGCCATCTCCGGGGCAACAACCAGCGATATATAATGCGATGCATCAAAGATATGCCTTTAGATTCAATCTTGTCCGCCCTGGCAGCAACGATAACAGGCGGAATCTGAACTCGAGCCGGACAATTTACCGCACAACTCATACAGAGAGTACACTTGTTGAGGCGATCAATAAATTCCTGGGAATATTCTAACTTGCCATCGATCAGTGCCCGTATCATCATCTCCTTGCCCCGTGCCACTGACGATTCTATTCGTTCTTCTCGATACACTGGACACCAGAAAGTGCAAAAGCCACATTTCATGCACAGTTGAAGGTCCTTCTCGAACTTAGTGATTGTTTCGAATTTTGGGGTTGCTTTCATTACCAAGCCCTCAATCCTCCCAAATCTTCCCGGGATTCAGTATATGATTGGGGTCGAGTACAGCTTTTATTTTTTTCATTAATTCTATTGCCGTCGGATCCATGGCTTTTTTAAGCAACCGTTTCTTTTCCAGCCCAATTCCATGTTCTCCAGAGAGTACTCCACCAAAAGAAAGCGCTGCCTCAAACAGCTCATCCATAGCATTAGTGGCTTTCCCAAAATGGACGTGGTCTCTGATGTCAGTGGGTATGGCTGGGTGAAGGTTGCCATCTCCAGCATGTCCTAATACCCTGATCGGCAGTTCATATTTCCGGCTTACTTCATCAATCCTGTCCATAAATAAAGCAATCTTATCACGTGGCACGGTAATGTCCTCAGATAAGATTGTTGGTGCAGCACTGTAGATAGCGGCAAACCCAGCTCGCCGTGCTTCCCATAGCTTCTCTGCCTCGGCATCATTTTGAGCTACTTTAGTCTCCTTAGCACCACACTCCAGACAAATAGTGCATATCTGATTTATCTCATCTTCTACCGCCGCCGGATTGCCATCAGACTGTAATAACAGCAAAGCTCCCGCATCGACCGGTAAACCCATTGGACTGAGTTCTTCAATACGTTTCAAAAACCAATTGTCGAGAAACTCTATCTTGGCTGGCAGTATTCCCTTGGCCAGAATATTCGACACTGCCTGCCCTGCAGCCACCATGCTGCCAAAAACAGTGAGCATTGACCTTCGAGCTAGAGGCATAGGCAATACTTTCAAAGTTATCTGAGTGATTACTCCAAGAGTACCTTCAGAACCAGCAAACAGCATCATTAGCTCATAACCTGTACGATTCTTAACTGTGACACCCCCCAGCTTAACCACCTCACCTGTGGCTAATACCACTTCCATGCCAAGCAGATATTGTTTTGTGACACCGTATTTTACTCCATACGGTCCTCCAGCGTTCTCAGCTACCGTACCCCCCAATGTGCAACCCAGAAAGCTCTGTGGGTCAGGTGGATAAAAAAGCGATTCCTTTGCCAAAGCCACATTAAAATCTTGAAGGACTACACCAGGCTCAACTATAGCGGTTAAATTACCCTTGCTTATCTCCCGAATCCTGTTCATTTTGGTAGTACACAACACAACGCCACCCTTTATCGGAATTGAGCCACCGCTTACATTGGTGCCGCCACCTCTCGGAGTAACTGGAATTAGATTGTCATTGGCTAGTTTCAGGATACTTGAGACCTGTTCTGTTGTCGTGGGGAACACGATGATATCAGGCAGATGCGACAAAATAGTAGTACTATCATAGGAGTAAGCAATCAGGTCTTCTTTCGAGGTTAATACACGTTCTTTGCCCACAATTTTCTGTAATTGTGAGGTGATCTCTGGCTTAATTGTCATCGTTCGAGGTACTCCTTGTCCCGGCTATATTTGCATGTTCAATGACACCAATGTGGTTATTGTTTTGAATACAACCTGTATCCTCGTGGTTTATAATTATAACCTATTACATTATAATAGTTCTCTTGCCTGTTATTTCAACCTGGCGTGAGTTTAGTTTCCTTCTTTCCAAACTTGGCCGGTACAAGTATACTTCTATTAGAGATTACACAAATCTGCTTTGAATCGGTACTAGGGAGGTATTTCATGAAGCTTGAATCCAGGGATTTGCCCTTATTGGAAGAGGCCTTAAATCGATTAGAAAATGGGTTTGCAGAATTGCCTGAGGTCAGCATTGAGTACGATACCAAAGCATTAAGAAGAGTTTTATTAGAAGTCGCGGATAGAATGCGAGACAATTATCCATACTTTCATCCACTGTATGCCGGACAAATGCTTAAACCACCGCATCCCATAGCTCGTCTTGCTTATATGCTGGCACTATGGATCAATCCTAATAATCATGCACTGGACGGAGGTCGAGCCAGCTCTCTGATGGAGAAGGAAGCGGTTGCCGAAATTGCCAGCCTGTTTGGATGGAGAACTCATCTGGGTCATCTTTGCGGCGGTGGCACCATGGCTAATTTGGAGGCCTTATGGGTTTCCGGGCAATTGAAGCCAGGGATGACCATTGTCGCTTCAGAACAAGCCCATTATACGCACAGCAGAATTTCGGAGGTTTTGAGGCTGCGTTTCCAGGCTATTCCTTGCAATAGCAAAGCTAAAATTGATCTCGAAGCCTTAAAAAAAGTTCTTCGAGATGGTGATGTTGGCACTGTTGTGGTGACTATCGGAACCACAGGAACGGGGTCGATTGACCCCCTTCCTGAAATACTGGACTTAAAGAAAAAGTATGGTTTTCGTATCCACGCAGACGCTGCCTACGGTGGCTATTTTATCCTTGCCGATAATCTGGATGCGCCTGCAAAACAGGCGTATGAATTTCTTACCTATGTCGACTCCATAGTTGTTGACCCTCATAAGCACGGGCTACAACCTTATGGCTGCGGCTGCATTCTTTTCCGCGACCCAAGTGTAGGCACCTTATACCAGCATGATTCGCCCTATACCTATTTCAGCTCTTCTGAGCTTCATCTCGGTGAAATAAGCCTAGAATGCTCGCGACCAGGCGCAGCGGCCATAGCGCTCTGGGCAACACATAAGTTGCTCCCACTGGCAGCAGGGGGTGAATTTGCAACCAATTTGTCCAAATCGCACAAGGCAGCACTCCATCTTTATAAGAAACTATTCGACGACTCACGATTCAAGACAATCATTAAACCTGAGCTAGATATCGTCGTCTGGGCTCCTCAGGCTAAAGAGGCAAGCACAATCTCACAAATATCCAAGCAAATATTTAATATGGCTGCTTCGCAGAATCTCCATCTGGCGACATTCAATTACCCGGCGAAATTACTAAGAAACTCATGGAAGGATGTAGTTTGGGACCAGGAGCATGTAACCTGTCTGCGCTCATGCCTGATGAAAGCAGAGCATTTTGACTGGATAGAGCGTATCTGGGAAATTTTGGATGAAGTCACAGATAAGATAGTGACCAAGAGTTAACAGGCAAACAGGAGTTGAGCGAATATTTAACACCAGTCAAGTACTCGAGGTTTTGTGATGGTGAATGACATGCCAATGTCTAGGTCCACTACGGCAGAAATGGTGGCTTGTAGTCCATTCCGAGCAAGCTGCGAGCTTTATTTCTCAATTTTTTCAAATAGGATTGGAACTGTTTCTTATCTTCCTGAGATAGTGCGGAGAAAATCATACTGATTGCGCGCCGCGTTGTTTGACTGTACAGTTCACGTGCCTTATCAGTCAAGAGGATGCGCATTTTGTTGTCTCCAGGCCCTTTTACTCTTCTAACCAGACCAATCTTTTCCATCCTGTTTATCAGGCTTAATACAGAGTGCGGCTCTCTCAGTAACCATTTGGATATTTCGGCGAGTGTCATCCCTCCATTATTATCCTGATTGGTAAGCATAAATAACACTTTAGCCTGTATCTGAGTAAGCTTATACTGGTCTAATTCCAGGTCTCTCGCTCGGGAAATAACTTCTTCTGTCTGGTCAAGGAGAACCCAGAGTTCAAAATTATCGTCAGTAACGGGATCTTCCATTCTGCCGCTTGTTCCTTTCTTACTCTTTGTTCCCATCTGCAGAACCTCTGCCTTCTATTCCTTATTTATTAATAATTATCCAGCGGGAAATATCATTTCTTGCAGTATTTATAATAAGCGTTTTTCCTTGGCGCAATAACCACTTTCACCATCAAATCAAAAATGCGGCGAAGGCTTGACGTGATGTGCTATAATATCATAGCAATATCGAATTTGATATCATATATATCATCTACCATGATATCAGTATCATTTTTTACTGTCAAACAGCTACCCTGAAAAGGTTACTTATTTTGTAATTAAATAGCTTCCCGTAAGATAGCTTGAATGTTAGGACGGTTGTTCTCACAATAATGATAGAACATTAATATATTGCGAAGCTCACACATCAGCATATTTAGAATTCTATAGCGAAGGAGGTTATTTCATGGCAGGCAAAAAAGATACGTCGAAAGCTAAAGGTGAAAGCACGCGTGCCGGAGCTATACGCCAAAAAGACGGAGAAAAAACGGTTCTCAGGGCGCTTGGTCTCAGTGGCGGCATCTATGGAGGAGCCCCCTGTGCAGTTGATGTCAAGGACGGTAAAATAGTCAGAGTCAGGCCATTGCACTATGACTGGAAGTACAATCCCAAACAATTCAACCCCTGGAAAATTAAAAAGGATGGCAAGGCTTTTGAACCATTCCTGAAAGCAGTACCCTCTCCATATTCATTAGCTTATAAAAAGAGAGTGTACTCCCCCAACAGAATCAAATATCCCCTCAAGAGAGTTGACTGGGACCCCAAAGGCGAAAGACATCCAGAGAACAGAGGAAAAAGTAAGTTCAAAAGGATTTCCTGGGATGAGGCTGCCAACCTTATTGCCAGTGAAATCAAGAGGATACACAAGCAATATGGGCCTTTAGCTATTCTGGTACAGGGCGACGGGCATGGAGAGTGCAAGTTCATCCACGCTCCTCATGGTTGCTCAACGAAGCTTCTTGATGTGATGGGAGGCTTCACCCAGCAGGTAAGAAATCCCGATAGCTGGGAGGGATGGTACTGGGGCTCAAAACATATGTGGGGAGACGGACTTGTCGGTATGATGAGCCCTGCAGATAATATAGTAAAGGATATGACTGATAACTGCGATATGATTCTCTTCTGGGGCTGTGACCCGGAAACCACACCCTGGGGATTCCGAGGACAGCTTGCCAGCCGACTATGTTATTTCTGGTCGGAGATTGGCATAAAACAGGTTTATATCTGCCCTGATGTGAATTACGGTGCTGCGGTTCATGCCGATAAATGGATACCTATATTACCCAATACTGATGCTGCCCTGCAGTTAGCCATTATCTACATGTGGATAAAAGAAGGAACGTACGACAAGGAGTATGTCAAGACCCATACAGTTGGTTTTGACAAGGTAAAGGCTTATGTCATGGGAAAGGAAGATGGTGTTCCCAAGACACCTGAGTGGGCTTCTAAGAGATGTGGCGTGCCAGAATGGACCATCAAAGCACTGGCACGGGACTGGGCAAAGAAGACAGTATCCATAGCCCATTATTTTGGTGGGGGTATGGCACGAGGACCGTACTCGCATGAACCAGCCAGATTAGAAGTGGTACTGCTGGGGATGCAGGGATTGGGCAAGCCAGGAGTTCACCAGTCACAGATAGCATATGATGGACTTCCCAGAAATGTGATTGGCGGAAAAGGCCATATGGGTATGTTCAACAATCTTATGAAGAATCCGGAGAGTGAGCCGCTTCTCAGACCCCATAAAACTACCCCTACCGCCTGGGGCAAACAGCTTATCCCCAAGACCCTGATTCAGCATGCTATCATGAATCCACCTATTAACTTCTGGGGTACTGGTGCAATCGAGACAAGCGTCGAAGACCAGTTTGTGAAGTACACTTATCCTATACCAAAGGAGAAAGGTGGCACCGAAATCCATATGATGTGGACGGATACTCCATGTCGCACCACCTGTTGGAATTGTGGCAATGACACCATAGAAGCTATGAGAAACCCGAAGATAGAATGCATCGTTGCACAGCACCCCTGGCTGGAAAATGACGCTTTATTTTCCGATATCATTCTTCCGGTCAGCACCACGCTGGAGGTGGAAGATATCATGCCGTGCTTCAAGCAGGGCGATAGCTTCCAGAGCGTCTTACTACAAACACACGCTATTGACCACGTAGGCGAATCCAAGAGCGACTATGAAGTTGTTTGCGAAGTAGCCAAAAAGCTGGGGAAATACGAAGAGGTGACCGGCGGTAAAACAGTTCAGGAATGGCAAAAATTTATTTTCGAAAATATGGGCTTTGATAAGTTCGTTAGCTGGAAAGAGTTTAAGGAAAAGGGATACTACGTTTTTCCTTACGTCCAAGATTGGGAGAAAGACCCGGCCGGTTTTATAAAGTTCTATGAAGACCCGGAGGCGAACCCATTACCGACGCCATCAGGCAAGCTGGAGTTCTATTCCGAGAGAATTGCTAAACACTTCCCTGATGATAAGGAGCGACCACCGATTCCCAAGTGGGTGGAGAAGAGCGAAATGCACGACGAGAGGGTTGGTAGCAAAAGGTCTAAGGTCTATCCCCTGCTGGTCATGTCCAACCATGGCAGGTGGAGGGTACATGCTCAGTGCGATGATATACCCTGGACCAGAGAGTGCTATACCTGCAAGGTCAAAGGCTGGGACGGCTATATGTATGAACCAGTCTGGATTCATCCCTCCGATGCCGAGGAGAGAGACATCCGTGATGGAGACATCGTCAAAACATTCAATGAGAGAGGAGCTGTACTTGGAGGCGCACGGGTCTGGGAAAGGATAATGCCCGGAGTGATATCAATAGACCATGGAGCCAGGGTTGACCCCATCATTCCTGGAAAGCTTGACCGAGGGGGAGCCATCAATACTATAGCTCCTGAGGGAATCGTCTCTAAGTATGCAGGGGGGCAAGCTACCAGCGGATATCTAGTTGAAGTAGAGAAAGTCACTATGGCTGAGATGGAAGAGTGGAAAAAGCTCTATCCCGAGGCTTTTGCCAGAGAATATGACCCGGCTTCCGGACTCCGCTTCAATGGCTGGGTTGTCG
>JBBIPA010000035.1:0-21937 GCA_037443085.1 Chloroflexota bacterium
GCATATTCTAATGTGCTGCGTCGTGTCACATTTAACCTCCTTCGGTAACATTAATTTTGACGCAATGCGTACGGCTGCCTGTTTTTACCCTTTATGCTATAATGGCACTTTCAAGTTATGGTCTAGAGCGATTATAACCCAAATAGCCCCGGAGTATCACAATGAAGCTAAGTCGAGAAGAAGTAAAACACATCGCGCTCCTAGCTAGAATAGGAGTAAATGAAGACGAAATCGAGAAGTTCAGAATTCAATTGTCCAACATTTTGGAGAACTTTGAGATACTCAAACAGGTGGATACCACCGATCTTCCTCCGACTGCACAATCAGTTAAACTTCGGAATGTTTTCAGAGAAGATGAATCAACAGCCTCATATCCAGCGGAGGAGATTCTGGCCAATGCACCACAACGAGATAACAATTTCTTCAAAGTAAAGGCAGTGCTAGAAGAATAAAATGAACAAGCTCCATGAATTAACCATTTCCGAGGCATACCAGCTTCTAAAAGAGAGAAGGGTTTCCTCAGTAGAATTAACCAAAGCAAGCTTGCAACGCCTGGCTGCAGTTGAAGCAAAAGTTCATGCTTGCGTTACTGTTTGCGAAGATATAGCCCTGAAACAGGCACAGCAAGCGGACAAAGCTATTAGTAGTGGCAACATCACCCCTATCACTGGTATACCAGCCTTGATAAAGGACAATATGTGCACCAAAAACATTCGAACCACTTGCTCCTCAAAAATGCTGGAAAATTTTATCCCGCCTTACGACGCCACGGTTATCGCAAAATTAAAAGACAATAATGCGGTGATTTTAGGAAAGACCAATATGGACGAATTCGCCATGGGCTCGTCCACGGAAAATTCTGCCTTCGTTACCACACGAAACCCCTGGGCGCTTGACCGCGTACCTGGCGGGAGCAGTGGCGGTTCCGCCGTTGCCACAGCGGCTGACGAGGCTACCTACTCCCTCGGCTCTGATACCGGAGGTAGTATTCGTCAACCTGCCGGTTTTTGTAGTATTGTCGGACTCAAGCCAACGTACGGCAGAGTAAGCCGTTTCGGTTTAGTAGCGTTTGCCAGCTCATTGGATCAAATAGGCCCTCTGACCAAGACAGTTACCGATTGTGCTCTAGTAATGAATGTTATCGCTGGCCACGATGAGCATGATTCCACTTCAGTACCGCATCCTGTGCCAGACTATACCAAAGCATTAATTCCAGAACTTAAAAACTTGAGAATCGGTATTCCTGCGGAATACTTCGTTGAAGGGATGCAAGAAGAAGTGAAAACGGCCTTACAGGCAGCAATCAAGAAGCTAGAAGAGCTTGGTGCCCAGGTGGATTGGGGTGTTTCTCTGCCTCACACTAAATACGCTCTTGCTGCCTATTATATATTAGCTCCTTCAGAGGCATCGGCAAATCTGGCCCGCTACGACGGATTCAAATATGGCTTCTCCTACCAAGATACCACCAACATGTGGGAAGCCATGGAAAAAACAAAACAGCTCGGCTTCGGTGCAGAGGTGAAAAGGCGCATCATGCTCGGTACCTATGCCTTATCTGCAGGCTACTATGATGCCTACTATCTCAAGGCGCAAAAAATTCGCACCCTGATCCGGCGGGAATTTGACGAAATATTCCAGAAGTATAATGCCCTCGTCACTCCTACGTCGCCTACTGTACCATTTAAAATCGGGGCCAAGGCAGATGACCCAGTACAAATGTATCTAAGCGACGTGTGTACTCTTCCCGTCAATATTGCAGGCATCCCAGCTATTTCCATCCCCGCCGGTTTCTCAGATGGATTACCTATCGGAATGCAAATTATAGGCAACCCTTTTGATGAGGAAACGCTATTACGAATCGCCTTCGCCTATGAACAAGCAACCGAATGGCATACCAAAAAGCCACCAATTTAACAACTTATGCGGGCATTGATTAAATATTAAACCAGACGACGCACTAGTGAAAGTAGTTTTAAAAAGAGTACCTAAAAGTCATTGTAAGCTGAGAGGAGGAAGCACATGAAAGAGATCTTAAAAGCCATCGAGAATGATGCCAGACTGACACCAGAAAAAATTTCTGACATGACTGGAGTGCCAGCGAAAGAAGTGGAAAAGGTCATCAAGAAAGCAGAAAAAGACCGTATCATCATGAAATATAAAACAATTATAGATTGGCCTAGATTGGGCGAGGAGAAGGTAATGGCTTTAGTGGAAGTGAAGGTTGTCCCACAACGCGATGTGGGGTTCGACGCTATCGCTGAGCGCATCTACCGTTTCCCGCAGGCACAGTCTGTTTATCTGGCCTCTGGTACGTACGACCTAGCGGTATTAGTAGTCGGCGAAACAATGCAGGATATCGCTTTGTTTGTCTCAGAGAAATTAGCTCCGCTCGACACAGTACAAGGCACGGTGACTCATTTTATCCTTAAAAAATTCAAGGAGGACGGTGAGATATTTGGTGAGACCGGCGGTATTAAACGACTACCTTTGACTCCTTGACCGCAAATTATAAGTTTCTGACTGGCGGACAGATGTCATATGCCCAAATCAAGCCACAGTAACCTAAAGATTAAGAATAGCCAGATATCGGAGAAGGTAAAAAACCTCGCTCCCTCTGGTATCAGGAAATTCTTCAGTTTACTCTCCTCAATTGAAGGGGTTATCTCACTTGGCATCGGAGAACCTGATTTCGTAACTCCCTGGCATATCAGGGAAGCAGCCATCCACTCGCTAGAAAAGGGCCATACCATGTACACTGCCAACCATGGGCTTCCCAAGCTAAGAGAAGAGCTAGCCAGATATCTCAAATTACATTACGGCCTGAGTTACGATCCCGAAACTGAACTCCTGGTTACCGTCGGAGTAAGCGAAGGACTTGACCTCGCCCTCAGAGCAATACTTAATTCAGGGGAAGAGGTAATATTGCCCGACCCCTGCTACGTTGCTTACCCGGCTTGTGTCTATCTGGCTGGAGGCAACCCCATTTTAATACCCACTGACGAAAAGAGTGACTTCAAAATTAAAGCAGCAGATATCGAGCGACGGATAACACCAAGAACAAGGGGGATTTTGATTGGCTATCCTGCTAATCCCACAGGAGCAGTGATGTCTAAACAAGATTTAGCTGAAATTGCCCTGCTAGCCAAGGAGTACGACCTGCTGGTTATTTCCGACGAGATATATGGGCGGCTGGCTTATGAAATTGAACATACCTGTTTCCCTACCCTTCCAGGCATAAAAGAACATACTATTCTGCTCAATGGATTCTCTAAAGCTCATGCTATGACAGGATGGCGTATCGGCTATGCCGCTGCCAATCCTGAAATCATCAGCGCTATGACTAAAATCCATCAATACACCATGCTCTGTGCTCCAATAATGGCACAGGAAGCCGCTATCGAAGCATTAAGAAAGGGGACTGAAGAAGTAGAGGCGATGGTTGCAGAGTATGACCAGCGGCGCAGGTTTATGGTGAAAAGGTTAAGAGATATCGGGCTATCCTGCTTTGAGCCTAAAGGCGCCTTTTATGCCTTCCCTTCAATAAAAAATACTGGCTTGACCTCGGAGGAATTTGCTGAAAGACTTTTGTTCGAGGAAAAGGTAGCGGTGGTTCCTGGCTCGGCATTTGGCCAGTGCGGTGAAGGCTACATACGTTGTTGCTACGCCACATCGCTACCTGAAATAGAAGAAGCTTTAAACCGAATGGGCAGATTCATTAAAAAACTCCGAACCGTCTGACTCTGACTGCACCGAGTCTGATGCGATCTCGTTATTTTTCAGTCACTGGAGCGACAGGAACTGCTGGCAGAGCAATTCATTTGAAGCAATAATCCCTTTCATATGAAACCCAGCCTGATTTCCTTGCCAATCAACCGCCATGCCACCAGCTTCTCGAACTAATAACAGACCACCGGCAATATCCCACGGATAGATATGGCGATGAAAGTAAAGGCTCATGCGCCCACATGCCACATAAGCTAATCCCAGAGCTGACGACCCCATCATCCTGATACAATGTACCTGACCCCAGAGTTTATTGGCTACGTCTAGCATCTTTTTGCCCTGCTCAGCATGGTAACCCATATCAAAACCCAGTAGCGCATCTTTAAGCAGGCTAATCCGGGTGACCTGCAGCAGTGAGTTGTTCAGATAAGCTCCTCTTCCTTTCTCAGCATAAAAAAGTTCTCTTTTAAAGGGGTCGTAAGTTATCCCCAGCAAAATATCATCATTATGTGCCAAAGCAATGGTCACACAGAAATTAGGAATACCGAAGACATAGTTGTTGGTACCATCCAACGGATCAACTATCCAGGTATAACCGCTGACCTTCGTGGCAGCATTAGTTTCCTCTGAAAGTACACGATAGTCGGGATACTCATCCTTCAGTAAATTCACTATCAGCTTTTCAGACAACGTATCAACTTCGGTGACCAGATTGCCTCTACTCTTATGCTTTATCATCTTTCTAGAGGCAAAATGAGCAACAAGAACTTCTCCGGCTTCTTGTGCCGCATAAGTGGCAACTTCGAGGGGCGTCTTGCCTTTTCGGGATAAGGGCAAGCTGCTGTTATCCATAAGAGGTTTTAAACCTGTCGCCGAACGAGTCCCATATGCTGCTTGGCTTCGGCAAGAGTTTCCCTGGCAATAACCTGAGCACGACGCGCACCTTCAGCCATGACATCATATATTTGCCTGGGGTTAGCTGCCAGTTCTCTTCGTCGCTCACGAAACGGTGACAGGGTTGCGTTTATCCCTTGAGCTAACAATTTCTTGCAATCGACACAGCCGATGCCAGCCGCACGGCACTCGGTTTCAATCTCCTGAACACGATTTGAATTGAAGAACTGATGGAGCTTGAACACATTGCATACTTCGGGATGTCCAGGGTCAGAGCGATATTGCCTCGCCGGGTCGGTAACCGCAGTCATAATCCTTTTAGCAGTCTCTTCAGGCGTGGCAGCTAATTCGACATGATTGTCATAACTCTTACCCATCTTTTGCGCGCCATTCAATCCCAGCACTAATGGAAAAGTAGTGAGCTTGGCTTGTGGCTCTAAAAACGTGTGCCCAAAAATCGTGTTAAAACGACGTACTATTTCACGCGCCAGCTCAAGATGAGGAAGCTGATCCTCTCCCACCGGCACGACCTCCGCTTTATAAAGGATAATGTCCGCTGTCATCAATACTGGATACCCCACCAAGCCATAATTCACATTCTGCGGTTGAGACCGTGCTTTTTCTTTAAAAGTGGGAACCCTCAACAACCACCCCAAGGGCGTTACCATGCTAAGTAGAGTATGAAGCTCCATAACTTCAGGAACATCAGACTGCACAAAAAGAATGCTTCGCTTGGGATCGAGTCCAGCAGCCAGCCAGTCGAGCATCATTTCATGGATATTTTCCTGAAGTGCCGCCGTGTCCTCTAGACTGGTGAGCGCATGAATATCTACTATGCAATAGACACAGTCATATTTGTCTTGCAGGGCAACATAGTTCTGAATAGCGCCAATATAATTACCTATATGTTGCTTGCCAGTTGGTCTGGCACCAGAAAAAACGCGTTTCTTCATTTTCACAGGGGCAAAGTTTAACACAAAAATACCATTATCTCAAAGTAAAGTTTCTCGGCAGGAAAAGATTAAAACGGCTACATGCTCTCTGGGGCAGTCATGCCCATAAGGTGGAGAGTCCTAGCCAGCACAATTTGAGCTGCTCTCACCAGCTTAAGCCTCGCCGCAGTCAGTCGCTGGCTTCGGGACACAACTCGACACTGCTTGTAGAAGCTATGGAACACAGTAGCCAAGTTCATAGCGTAATAAGGTAGATGTTGAGGCTCTAATAGAGAAGCCACTGTTTCCACCACCTCGGGCAATAATACCATCTGCTTTATGAGCATTAATTCGGGTTCGGATTTCAGCAAGGATACATCACCACGCCCGTAATCAATGCCCTTTTCTTCAGCCAGTCTAAGTATACTAGCGATGCGGGCATGAGCATAGTGAACGTAATAAACAGGATTATCGGCCGATTGTTTCTTGGCTAACTCTAGATCGAAATCCATCTGACTATCAGCAGAACGAGACAGGAAGACAAAGCGGCAGGCATCCTTACCCACCTCATCGATCAACTCCTTCAATGTAATAATATCGCCGCTACGCTTGGATATCTTGACTACTTCTTGCCCACGCCGCAACGTAACCAATTGACAGATGAGCACTTTAAGCCGCTCGGGCTTTACTCCAAAGGCACTCAGCACTGCTTTCATTCGTGAGATATGACCATGATGGTCAGCACCCCAGATATCTATCACAGTATCAAACTGCCGCTCCAGGAACTTGTTGTAATGGTATGCAATATCAGTGGCAAAATAAGTAGGAGTGGCATCGCTACGAACCAGCACATTATCTTTGTCCTCACCCAATGCCGATGAGGTAAACCAGGTAGCATTCTCTCTTTCCGCAATATAGCCGCTGTCTCGTAGTAACCCCATAACCTTATCGTAGAGTCCACTGCGAAACAGGCTCTGTTCACTGAACCAGGTATCGAATTCAACTCCAAGCATATCCAGGTCTTGTTTAATCATGCCCATCACTTTGCTGATACCAATGACACCGAGTTGTTTTATGGCGGTTGCCTCAGGCAATTTAGCAAAACAGTTACCTTCAGCTTCGACAATCTCTTTAGCCAGGTCAATCATGTAGCTACCAAAATAGCCATCGCCTGGCATTTCTGCATCAATACCCAGACACTGCTGATACCGGGCATACAAAGAACGATGAAAAGCATCTAACTGGCTACCGGCATCATTAATATAGTATTCCCTCTCCACTTTATAGCCGGCAATGCTCATCACATTAGCCAGAGTACTTCCCAAAACAGCACCACGACCGTGACCTACATGCAAAGGACCTGTAGGATTACCGCTGACAAACTCCAGTTGAATAGATTGGTTATTACCGATATCAATCTCGCCATAGTTCCCATCAGCTTTGAGAATGACATCCACCTGGTCTGCCAGCCAGCGAGGATTGAGAGTGAAATTAATGAAACCCGGGGACGCCACCGTCATCTGCGCAATCTCAGGTAGAGGGGATATCAATTCCACAATTTTATTTGCAATTGTCTGTGGTGCTAATCCTGCTGCCCGTGCCAATTTTAAGGGCAGATTAGTAGCATAATCACCATGTTCTTTATTCTGAGGATGTTCTACTGTGACCTCAGGCAATGAACTGAAGGCAAGCAATCCCTGTTGTTGAGCTTGCATCACCGCTTGCTCCAAAGCCCTAGACAGCTTCTGTTTCACTATCATAATAAGTTAACTCCATTCACTACTATTTGGCCATACTCTGGCTAACTCAGCAGACAAAAGGCGATATGCTGCTGATTTCAGATTCGGGTCGCTCTGAAAGATTGCTGTCGCCTCGTTTCTGGCAAGCTCCAAAAGATGCATGTCCGACAGCTTCGCCATACGGAGGTCAGGCAAGCCACTTTGTCGTGTGCCAAAAAACTCGCCTGGACCGCGCAGCTCCAGGTCTTTCTCTGCCAAAACAAAACCATCTTGAATATCTTCTATAGCCCTTAACCTCTCCTGTCCCTCCAACGAAGGATTCTCAGACAGCAATAAACAATAACTCTGATTCCCCCCCCTGCCTACACGTCCACGGAATTGATGTAACTGAGACAGTCCAAAACGGTCAGCCGCTTCTACTAGCATGACCGTAGCATTGGGCACATCAATTCCCACTTCGACCACTGGTGTTGACACCAATATAGACAGCTTCCCATTGCGAAAGCTCTGCATAACTTCATCTTTCTCATCGCTGGACATCCTCCCATGAAGCAAACCAAGTATTAAATCAGGGAAGACTTCTCGAGACAGGCGATCATACTCAGCCACAGCTGCCTTCGCCTCAATATTATCAGACTCTTCAATAAGAGGACAAATAATAAATGCCTGATGCCGCGCGGCAACTTGCTTCCTGATGAAATCATATGCCTGGTCTCGATGATGGCTCGTCAACCACTTTGTTTTAATTACCTGCCTGCCGGGAGGCAGTTCATTAATAACCGAAATATCCAGATCGCCATACAGAGTCAATGCTAGAGTGCGTGGTATCGGAGTAGCGGTCATCACCAGTACATGCGGGTTAAACCCTTTCTGCCGCAGTGCTGACCGCTGCAATACCCCGAAGCGGTGCTGTTCATCAATAACCACCAGGCCTAATTTTTTAAACTCAACTCCTTTTTGAATAAGCGCATGAGTACCAATCACAATATCTATCATGCCATCACCAATTCCTTGCTGTATAGCCGTTTTTTCTTTCTCTGCCAGTTTTCCGGTTAGCAGTGAGAAAGTTACCGGCCGGGAAAACAAACCATCATAGCGACAAACATTATCCTCAACATGATTCGCAGTGCTCACTCTCGATAGAAGGCGGCAGATATTGCGAAAATGCTGCTCCGCCAGAATCTCAGTCGGCACCATCAGCGCCGCCTGATAACCACTGTCAACTGACGCCAGTAGAGCTGTCATGGCTACCACGGTCTTGCCACTGCCAACCTCGCCTTGCAAAAGCCGCAACATGGGTTTTGACCGCTGTAGATCAGACATAATTTCGTGAAGCACTCGCTCCTGAGCCTGCGTTAAAGTAAAAGGAAGGCCACTCAAAAACCTGTTGATTAACCCCATGTTTAAGACAAAAGCATTGCCCGGCTGCCCTTCTTGCCAATCACGTTTCTTACTCAATACACCTAGTTGAATTAAAAAAAGTTCATCGAAAGCTAATCGCTTTCGGGCATTATCCTTCATAGCATAATCGTCGGGGAAGTGAGCCTGGACGACTGCCTGCTGCAAATCCAGAAGCTGACATCGCTCTTTCGTCTCTGGTGGCAAAAAATCAATCAATTGCCCTGACCAATCATCAATAGCTCGTTTCATAAAATTCCTTAACTGCCGGGGATATAAACCGCTGGTCAAAGAATACACTGGCACCAGCCTGCTGGTATGTATCAACTCCTTATCTTCAACGAGTTCCCATTCTGGAGATTCGAAGACCAGCCTTCCCTTAAAATCAACCACTCTGCCACTGATAACTATCTGAGCATTGGTAGCAAATCTCTTGGCGAGATACGGTTGATTAAACCAAATTGCCCGGACATTGCCTGTTTCGTCGCCTATGGTAATCTCTGTAGCACCCTGTCCACCGAGCTTAACCACACGTGCCTCCCAAACTGTAGCCAGAACAGTCTGTTCCTTGCCTGCCTCAAGCTCAGCGATACATTTCCGCTGGCTATAATCGAGATGACGCCTGGGAAAGAAATAGAGCAAATCACGAATTGTTCTTACGCCCAGCTTGCCCAGTTTGGCAGCTAAACTTTCCTTAATGCCTTTAATAACAGTAACCGGTGAGTCTACGTTAACCACGCGTGGGGCAAAGGTGACAGTGACAGGGCTGATTTTGCGCTTTGTTGCCGTCGATGAGACTGGCTTCTTTATCTGCGGCGTTGATGTGGTTGACTGCTCAACATCAGCTAACCAACCAAGAAATTCATCTATCCAAGACTTCCGGCTCTCTCTATCCAGCGCAGCATACACCGGTGCCGCTAAGCCCAATGCTTTAAAACGAGCTAGCTGTTTCGAGGAGACCAGCTTATGGCGATTTTGATTTGACCAGTTGAGTAGATACCGGTCAAGCCCACCGATAACTGCCGTATCAACATAGCCTCTTTGACATTCCAGCTTGAGGATAGTGCGTAGCGGCTCAACTTCTATTATCACAGAAGTTACCATAGGCTATGCTTTCATAGCTTCAGCAAAGAAAAAGACGGGTATCCCAAAACTGTTTCTACTACTTATTCACCCTCAAGGAAAGACACCGCTAGAACGTGAGGGCCGGCATGCGTACCTATTACCGAGCCAACTCTGGAGCGATGGATACGCTCTTTGGGCACCATGGCGCTAAGGTTTCCAATCAACTCTTCCATCTCATCTGGTGTAGTGGCATGTTCTACAATAACCCTTTCCACTTTGGCAGCGCTTTTAACAAAATTCATCAGGACATTTTTAGCTTGAGCCCTGTTGCGTGCCCTTTCGTATGGATGCACTTCACCATCCTTCAATGTCAGAATAGGATGTATCTTAAGTAAGCTACCCAAAAACGCCTGAGCCTTTCCTATTCTGCCGCCTTTCTTCAGATATTCCAGTGTATCAAATATCATGAGAGCACGCAGTCTGGGCATCGCCTTCTTCACCATATCAGTTATTTGATCCAGATTAGCCCCGGCTTTAGCAGCTTCAACAGCCATCAAAACCAATATCGCCTCAGCACCGATCAGCCACCTGGTGTTGATGACCTCAATACGGCAATCTGCCGTGACCAGCGCCTTACCCTGAACAGCGCTTTCATGAACAGCACTTATTTTGTCCGATGCCATGATTGCCAGAATCTCTTTGGTTTCTTTCGCCAGGTTAGTGAATAGCTCAGCAAATACACCCGGTGCCGGTGCCGAAGTTGTCGGATGGACACCGCCGCTGACAAGTTTCTTGTAAAACTCTTCTGGTGGCAACTCAACCGCATCCCGGTAAACGTCGTTGCCAAAATGCACATTCAGCGGGACTACCGTAACCCCCAGTTCCCTAGCCCATTCAGGTGAAATATCTGACAGGCTATCAGTGACAATTTTTACCATTTGAACTCCTCCTTTTTAAAAATATTTTTATTTTAAATAGACAGCTATTCCAAGGACACTATGTAATTGTAATGCGATTGCCCGCCGTTTACCGTCTCTATTTGTTTTCCTGGATATTTGCTCTGAAGCTCCTTCACTATCTTATCAGTCTCAGCCTCATCAGCATCAGCACCACGATAAATAGTGATCACTTCAGTCGACCCAATGCCCACCTTATTCAAAGCTTCTAAAAGAACTTCAGGGACAACATCACCAGCAGCCATTATATCCTTATCATCCACAATCCCGATAGCCTGACCTTCTTTAATGGCCAGGTTGTTTATTTTAGTACTGCGTACTGCCCTGGTAATTTCCACTGTTTTCACCGCTGCTACGGCACTTTCCATAGACTTAGCATTTTCTTCCAACGTGCCTTCATAGTTGAACGCTAAAAGGGCAGCTATTCCCTGCGGCAACGTTTTGGTGGGCACCACAGCTATTTTCTTAGACGTTAATTCTTGAACCTGTGAAGCAGTAAGCACAATATTCTTATTATTTGGCAGTATAATGACATTATCAGATGGCACTGAGTCCACTATCTGCAATATCTCGCGGACGCTGGGGTTCATAGTCTGTCCACCGGAAACTATGGCTGCCGCACCTAGGCTCTTGAAAACCTCCTTCATGCCCTCGCCTGAGGCCACCACGACCACAGCCATATCCATCGCAGGCAGCCTTTCCTTTTGCATCTCGACAAAGCCTTCATGCTGGTCATCCATATTTTGAATCTGGATATGATGCAACGTTCCCAGCGAAGTAGCATAGCGCAAAATAGCCCCGGGGTCATAGCTATGAATATGGACCCTGACGGTATTGCTATCACCAACGACAACCAGTGATTGCCCTTTTCCTTCCAGCTTGGTTTTTATCTTGTCTGGATTCAGTTTTTGCCCCACCAGCAAGAAATTGGTGCAATATCCATAAGGCTCTTCTTTCTCAGTAGACATTTGAGGTAAGTTAGCCACCATCGGGATATTAGCGGTCACCATCCTTGGTTTACTATACTCCATCTCACCAACCTCACCTTTCAAGTAGCGAAGGGCACCCTCCATTAATATATACCAGCCTTGCCCGCCGGCATCCACAACACCGGCTTCACGGAGCACTGACAGCAAGAGCGGAGTTCTCGCCACCGACTCTCTGGCTTCGTTAACTGTAGCCTCCATCACTGCAATCAGGTCATCGGATTTAGTCTGAGCGGTTGCTTGAGCCGCATTGGCCGCATCCTTAATCACTGTAAGGATAGTGCCCTCTGTTGGCTGTGACAATCCCTTATAGGCAGTATGCGATGCCTCAACCAATGCTGCTGCCCATTCCCTTGCCCCAATAAACTCTTTCCCATCGAGGCCTTTCGCCAGGCCACGGAAGAACTGAGACAAAATGACACCTGAATTTCCCCTCGCACCCATCAGGGCACCCTGTGCCATCGCCTTGGCCACATCCGAAACACTCAGGTTAGCAGACCGGTCAACCTCTTCCAATGTGGAACGCATTGTCAGATGCATATTGGTTCCAGTATCACCGTCAGGCACTGGAAACACATTAATGGCATTGACATCAGCAACGCTTTTCTCTAACCAGCTACTGCCTGCAACAAACATCTTCTTCATCTCCTGCCCACTGCAAGAGCTAATTTGATTCATCTCGCTCCTTTTGGATTAATCCGACAATTGTGATATTATTTTACCATTATTGTCAAATGTACTCGGTCAACGGAGGTATAAAACTTGGCCCGAAAATGTGACCTTTGCGGAAAGAAAATTCAATTTGGTAACAACGTAAGTCACTCCAAACAGCATACCCGACGGAGCTGGTTACCTAATGTGCAACCAGTCACCTTAACCATTGATGGTGAGACAAAACGGCTTAACCTATGCACACGATGCCTGCGCACCCGGCAAAAGCTGGCCAGCTAGCTTAACCGCTTCCCGTATCTGCCTCATCGCTTCAGCAGGTTTTTGCTTATTAGAGAATATCGCCGCACCAGCCACCAGAACATCAGCACCAGCCATCACCACTTTTGGTGCCGTTTGCGCGGTGATACCTCCATCGACTTCCAGTTCAGCCTTTATCCGTCTTTTATCAAGCATACTTCGCAGACGGGCAATTTTATCCACCATATCCGGTATAAAAGCCTGACCGCCAAAGCCCGGATTAACCGTCATTACCAACACCAGGTCCAGAAAAGATAAAATCTCCTCCAGAGAACTTAACGGCGTCGCTGGATTCAGCGCAATCCCCGCCTTAGCCCCGGTGTCCTTAATGGCCTTAACCAAGCGATGCATGTGCCGGTCAACCTCAATATGCACGGTAATAATATCTGCCCCAGCCTCAGCAAACTGTGCTACATAATCCTCGGGGCGCTCAATCATCAAATGCACATCGAGGGGCAATTTAGTACAAGAGCGAATTGACGCCACCACCGGAGCACCGATGGTAATATTAGGCACGAAATGCCCGTCCATGACATCGACATGAATATAATCAGCACCCGTCTTGGTCACCTCGGCAATCTGCGTGCCGAGGCAACTGAAGTCCGCTGACAGGATTGATGGGGCTAGTTTAATCCGCTTACTCTGCATGGTAGTAGTTTAACGGCTCACAATCCTTCTGGCCCGGGCCAGCGCTATCGTTACCTGCTTTGGTGCTGTACCCCCTATAACATTTCTGGAAGCGATTGACGTCTCCAAGTTGATATCGTGCACATCATCATCAAAAAGCGGGGAAAACCGGTGATATTCTTTGAGCCCCAGCTCCTGCAAGCTCTTATCCTTGCTTATGGCATACCGCACCAGATTACCTACAATATTATGTGCCTCACGGAAGGGCACTTCTTTCCTGGTCAAATAATCTGCTAAATCAGTAGCCAGAGTATAGCTGTTGACAGCATTGAGCATCTTCTGCGCATTAAACTTCGCTGTCTTCATCAATCCGGTAAAAACTTCCAAACAGGCAATCAGCGTATCCACAGTATCGAAAAGTCCTTCTTTATCCTCCTGCATATCCCGATTATACGCCAGGGGTAGACCCTTCATCACCGTTAACAAGCTCAGCAGGCTACCGTAAACCCTCCCTGTCTTGCCTTTAACTAACTCTGGGATATCAGGGTTCTTCTTCTGGGGCATAATGCTGCTGCTAGTGGCATAAGCATCATCGATTTCTAAAAAACTAAATTCTTCTGAAGACCACAGTATCATTTCCTCGGCGCATCGGGATAAATGCATCATGGTCAGTGCCGCAGCAGCCTCATACTCAATGATAAAATCACGGTCGGAGACCGCATCAATGCTATTTTTACTCACTGTACTGAAGCCCAATTGTTTGGCTACAAAATCACGGTCTATGGGATAGGCCACCCCTGCCAGGGCACCACTGCCCAGCGGCAACACATCGGTACGCCTCAAACAATCCTGAAACCGCTCTACATCCCGATGTAACATCTCGAAATAAGCCAGTAGATGATGTGCCAGCAGGATTGGCTGCGCTTGCTGCAGATGAGTATAACCGGGCATGACCACATCTTTATTTGCCTCAGCAATATCCAGCAAAACCTCCTGAAAGTGCTTTATCTTGCCGATAGTGCGGTTAACTGCCTCTTTGACAAAAAGACGCATGTCCAGGGCTACCTGGTCGTTTCTGGAACGGGCGGTATGCAACTGTCCCGCCACCTCGCCTATCTTCTCGAACAGGCGAGACTCAATATTCATGTGGATATCTTCAAGTTCGGATTTGAACTCGAATTTGCCCTGCTCAATTTCGTCGCGAATCAAAGTCAGGCCCGAGGTGATAAGGTTAGCATTCTCCTGCGGTATGATGCCTTGTTTCGCCAGCATCTTGACATGGGCAATGCTCCCGGCGATATCCTGCTTGTACAACCGCTGGTCAAAGGGGATTGAGGCAACGAATCGTCCCGCTACCCGGTTAAGTTCCTTATGGAAACGACCTCGCATGCTCTCATCTATCTCGGTCATAGCTTATTACCTCCTCAACCCGATTATGGCCTGTTCCTATTTTACAACGGTAACCTTATTTCTTTGTCTTTGTAGAACCTGTTTTACTGCTGCCACTCTGTACTTTCGCCTGGATTCTCGCCGGCAATCCCCAGATATGAATAAATCCTGGCGAAGCGCTCTGGTTGAAAACATCACCTTTATCGTAGGTCGCCAGACTGTGCACATAGAGAGACACCGGTGATTTCCTGCCCACCACAATACAATTGCCCTTAAACAGCTTCACCCTCACAGTCCCGGTGACGTATCGCTGCGAACTTTGCACATAAGCATACAGGTCTTCCCGATAGGAAGTAAACCATAAGCCATTATAGATAATGTCGGCGAACTCAATAGCCACTTTTTCCTTAAAACGAAGCTGGTCCCTGGTGAGCGTCATCGCTTCCAGCGCCTGATGAGCTTTAAACAGCACGATACCCGCCGGCGCCTCATAGACTTCGCGGGACTTTATGCCCACCAGCCTGCTCTCAATATGGTCGATTCTACCCACGCCATGCTTACCCGCCAGCTTATGAAGCTTTTCAATGAGGGTAAGTCCAACCAGTTCAACACCATTCAGGCTAACCGGAATCCCCTTTTCAAAGCCGATTTCCACGTATTCCGGCTTATTGGGAGTCTGGGCGATAGACTCCGTCCAGACAAAGGCATCTTCGGGAGGTTCCGTCCAGGGGTCTTCCAGAATACCGCACTCTATACTTCTCCCCCAGACATTCTCATCAATGGAATAGGGGCTTTTCACCGTAATCGGTATAGGTATCTTATATTTCTGGGCATAGGCGATAGTTTGCTCGCGAGTCATTTTCCACTCCCGCGCCGGAGCCAAAATTTTAAGCTCCGGGCCCAGGGCAGCCACGCTGACATCAAAGCGCACCTGGTCATTGCCTTTACCCGTGGAACCATGCGCTACCGCCACCGCTCCTTCCTGACGAGCCACATCCACCAGCAGCTTCGCCATAAGGGGACGACCCAGCGCCGTCGCCAGAGGATATTGCCCTTCATAAATGGCATTCGCCTGCAAAGCTGGAAAAACGAAGGACTTGACGAAGATATCCCTGGCGTCCATGATTAACGCTTTCACCGCACCGGCTTTCAGCGCCTTCTGCTGAATAGCCTTCAGGTCACCGACGCCGCCAATATTCACTGTGAAAGCAACCACGTCCATGTTGTATTTTTCAGCCAGCCATTTTACCGCTACGGACGTGTCCAGCCCGCCGCTGTATGCCAGTACCACTTTCTTCTTTGCCATCTTTTTACCTCGAACTTAAAACTTTTTCCATTATGCCCAGCGCTTCATCGATATCCGCCCTGGTTATTATCAGCGGCGGCATGAAGCGCAATGTATTCGGCTTTACCTTATTAATCAGCAAACCTTGTTCCAGGCAAGCCAGCACTACCTCCTCAGCAATGTCACCGGCAAAGTCAATGGCCCACAATAACCCCCATCCCCTGATTTCCATGATAAAATCGAACTTCGACTTCAGCTTTTCCAATCCAGATAGGAAATAGCTCCCCAGCTTTTCCACCTTGCCGGGTATATCATTATCAATAATGTAGTTCAGCACCGCCAGGCTGGTAGCGCAAACCAGCGGATTACCGCCAAAGGTTGAGCCATGCTCCCCCGGAGCAAAAACCGCTGCCTTCTCTTTAGCCAGCAATGCCCCTATGGGGACACCACTTCCCAATCCCTTCGCCAGCGTCATGACATCCGGTTCTACGCCATACTGCTGATAGCCAAAAAGCTTCCCGATTCTGCCGATGCCGGTCTGTATCTCATCCAAAATCAGCAGAATACCCTTCTGGTCGCACCATGACCTTATCTCTTTAAGGTAGTCGGCATCGGGAACATTGACACCACCTTCTCCCTGAATCGGCTCCACCATCACTGCGCATGTCTGGTCAGTGGTGGCTTTTTTAACCGCCCCCACATCGTTATAATTCACATTGATAAAGCCATTGGGTAAAGGAATATAAGGCTCCTGAAATTTATTTTGACCCGTGGCTGCCACCATGGCTAAGGTTCGGCCATGGAATGAGTTAAACGTTGTGATGACGGCATAAGCGCCGTTGAGATGCAGCTTGCCGTACCGTCGAGCCAGTTTCACCGCCGCCTCATTAGCCTCGACGCCACTGTTGCAAAAGAACACCCGGTCACAGCAGCTATGCTGAGCAATACTTCGGCTAACTGCAACTGGGGCACAGTATAGAACTGATTCGATGCCTGTATCAGGGTTTTCGCCTGCTCCGTCAGCGCCTTGACCTGCACAGGATGGCAATGTCCTAGGCTGTTTACTGCCCAGCCACCGACGAAGTCGAGATATTTTTTACCCTTGTCATCCCAGACCCTAGCGCCCTTTCCGCGAACTATGGTCAGCGGCACGCGCTTCACCGTTCTCATAAATAGTTGCTGCTCCAGTTCCGTCCAGTTTTTTATCTTTTTCTCAGGCAATTGTGGTTCCTACTCCTTTACCTTCAATCTCGTTTAGCAGGGCATGCGGCGCTGTGCCATCGATAATCCTGGTGAGCGATACCCTGGGTACTGCCATCAGACAGGCTTCCACCTTAGCCACCATGCCTCCAGAGGCTATTCCAGATTTAATCAGCTTCCTGGCAGCATCACAGCTCAGCTTAGCAATCAGCTTATTGGAATTATCATAAATCCCGGGCACATCGGTCAGGAAAATCAGCTTTTCGGCACCTAAAGCGGCAGCAATCTCGGCAGCAGCCGTGTCCCCATTAACGTTAATTAGATTCGTTTCCTTGCTACCATTCTGGTACAGACCGAGGCATACCGGCGCTATCACCGGCATATACCCTTCTCTCAGCAATGTCCTTAATAAAGTGGCATCGACGATAAGCTCCTCACCAGTATATCCCAGCTCAGGGGTTTTGTTCTTCGCATGAATCAAATTGCCGTCGGCGCCGCTTAAGCCCACCACTTTACCCCCCAGTCGCCAGATGCCGGATACCAGCTCTTTATTGACCAGCCCACCCAACACCGCCGTAACCACCTTCAATGTCTCCAAATCCGTTACCCTTAATCCATTAATGAAGGTAGTCAAAATGTGCAGCCTGGTGAGCCAGTCAGTTACCTCTTTAGCACCACCATGCACCACCACCACAGATACACCTGTTTTCTGCAAAGAGACCAGGTCTTCGAGGGTGGTATCATGGCTGCCCAGAGTGCTGCCACCTATCTTAATCACCACAGGCTTCATTCGTTTTCCTGCGCTTACGTCGTGTAAGCGCTATTTATAGTAACATATTCCTCTGATAGGTCGCACCCCCAGGCAATGGCTTTACCTTTGCCGAGGTTGAGATGTAGCTTAATTAGAACTTCCCTGCTGACAGCCAGGCCCTGGCTTAAACCCTGCTTATCGAAAGCCACGGGCATTCCCTGCTTCATCACCGGAACATTGTTCAAACAGACATCTATCTTCTTTTCGACTATTCTGGCGCCGCTCCTGCCCAGTGCTGCCACAATACGTCCCCAGTTGGGGTCATTGCCGTGGATTGCCGACTTAACCAGCGGCGAGCCGGCTATGGTACGGGCAGCCAGTCGAGCATCGGACTGATTCCAAGCAGCTTCGACCACAACCTCTATCAGCCTGGTAGCTCCTTCCCCATCACGAGCAATGCTCTTCGCCAGGTAAAGGCAAACTTCGTTAAGAGCTTCCTGAAAAATTTCACCATCTCCCTTATTAATAATTTTATTCCTCGCCAGGCCATTGGCTAAAACAACTACGGTATCGCTGGGACTGGTGTCACCGTCCACGGTAATCATATTGAAAGAGTCACTGACCGCCTTACATAGCGCCTGCTGCAAAAAGCCAGCTTCGACAGAGGCATCGGTAGTGATAAAGCACAGCATGGTCGCCATATTGGGATGAATCATACCGGCACCCTTGGCCACACCGCCGATGGTAAACCTGATCGAGTCGGCATCCACAAACAAAGCCATTGCTTTGGTAAAAGTATCTGTGGTCATCATCGCCCTTGCCAAATCAGTGCCACCGCCACAGGAAAAGCTGATTTGAGCAATGCCTGCCCTGATTTTATCCATGGGCAGAGGCACGCCAATGACACCGGTGCTGGCAACCAGCACATCGTCAGGCTTTATACTCAACTTTTCGGCTACCAGATTTGCCATTTCGGCAGCATCGGCCAGCCCGGCATCTCCAGTGCAGGCATTGGCACAGCCCGAGTTGACTATCACCGCCTGCGCCTTTTTGTCTCGAAGGTGCTCCTGAGAAAGAATCACTGGCGCTGCCTTGATAACATTGGTGGTGAAAACGCCCGCCGCCACGCAGGGGGCTTCCGAATACAGAATAGCCAGGTCCAGCTTACCCGGATTTTTAATACTCGCCTCCACCGCACCCGCCGTAAAACCCTGCGGAGAAGTAACCGTGCCAGCTTCAATCATCTTAAATTCGGTGTTCATGATGGCTGAAATTGTAGTACTTTTGGGGACAAAGTGGCAAGAGAGACTGAGAGGGGCACGCCCCGTCACTGAGGACATCTTCCCCTTTGCCACTGCGAGTCCGCCTCGGGCGGACGAAGCAATCTTTGCACCTTCACCCGTCATTCTGGGCATAGCGTAAGAATCCCTTCGACACCAACGTGAGCATGAGCGAGCCTTTCCTTTCCCAATGCAGTCACACGTAGTAAATAGATACTGCATGGTGAGTAGCAGTGCAGTGCTGCGCAGTTGAAGCGATCCTCACGTCGCCCCGATTTCATCGTGGCTCCTCAGGATGACAGGATAGGTATTGTTCGAGAAAAAGAAGTCCCAGAGAAAGGTGAGGTCACCTCTAGAAACGACTCTCACAAAAATTTCACCATTCAACTTCACATGCTCGTGGAGCTGACCCCAAAATAGTATACTCGTCGGAGATAGGTCGGTGTGCATTATATGCGAAAAAATATCTGGGGAAATTTTAAGGGAATTCCATGAGTCTTTTATTTTGCGCTATAATATACGCAAATTGCATCTTGGTTTCGGAGGTGATCGTAATGAGTTGCTACGGTAACAAGGTAGAGAAGCTAAAAAATTTGCCAAATGCTTACTTCTTCTTATATGTCACAGCTAAAGTCCTGGGTGGGATAGGTATAGGTGTACTTTTAGCGAACTGGCTATCTGCGTGGACGTGGTGGATTTTTATCATTATTGCCTGCGTATTAGCAATACCCGTTGTTTGGAAGATTTTTAACAAGTGACACATTCTCGGAAATGTTGAGTGCATTATGTATGCTACAGGAAAGCATGAGAGTAAGCTCTTACAGAATCCTTGATATCAAACATAGTCTCTGGTAGAATGCGTGCAATTGAATATCTACTAGGGGAGCTGGAAGGCTGAGAGCCCTTCTGAGGAAGGACAACCCTTAGAACCTGATCTCGGTAATGCGAGCGTAGGGAAGTAAATGAAAACCAGAAGTATGTTGATTCCAGCTTCTGGTTTTTTACTTATCCATCACCCTAATAGAAGTTTCAAAATTTAATTGGAGGGATTTCAGTGCTACCAGAGATTGGCAAGGTTGATCGGGCTAGTTTTGACAAAATAATCTATCCACGCCTGGGCAAAGAAGATGAAACAGTTCTCATTGGCCCTCAGCACGGAGTTGACGCAGCTGCTATTGAGCTACCAGACGGGAATGTCATGGTGGTCAAGGAGGACCCCACCTTTGGATTGCCAGTATTAATGCCGCATTTTGGCTGGGCCATTGTCCATATTTGTGCCAGCGATGTAGCCTGTCTCGGTGTGAAGCCAAGATACATGACAATCTGTCTTCTTCTTCCTCCGGGAACATCTGATGAAGTGCTTGAGAAGACGTGGAATGAGATACATCAGGAATGTGAGAAGCTGGGTATTGCTATTGTCGGAGGACACACCGGTGTGTATCCGGGTATTGCCTACCCGCTGAATGGTGGCTGCACCGTGATCGGCCTGGGAAAAAAGTCGCAGCTCACCCCAGCGTCAAATGCTCAGATTGGCGACCGTATCATTATGACTAAAGGACCGGCCATTGAGGCTGCTGGCATTCTTGCCTTTCAGGCAGAAGAAGCTCTGCTAAAACGAATTGGCAGGGAAATGACAGAAAAGGGTAAAGCCTATTTCTTTGAGATGACAGTAGTGAAAGATGCCCTCGTTGCAGGTCCAAATGCCCATGCCATGCATGATGCCACTGAGGGGGGACTATTGAACGGGATTTATGAAATAGCCGCTGCCTCTAAAACAGGCGTGACCATTTTCGAAGATCGAATTGTTGTGCCGGAGGAGATCAATGCCATCTGCGATTATTTCAATATTGACCCGCTAATCTCAATCAGCGAGGGCACGCTACTTATAGCAGCAGCACCTCAAAATGCATCTGTGGTTCTTTCAAGCCTTAAGGAGAATAACATCCCGGCCTGGGATATCGGTGAAATCACTCCCGGTGAAAGGGTATTTGTGCGCCGGAGCGGTAAGCAGGAGGAATTGAGACCAGTAGCGGTGGACCCATTTTGGGCTGCCTATTTCAGCACGTTGGGGACAAATGGTACATAATGATGAAACAATATTAGGTAACCTGGCAATTGCAGTTAACATGCTGGAGAGGTGCCCTGAATTCTCCCTCCTTATCCCCGAAGTTAGAGTAAATCTGGTCTACGCGCTGCCAGGTGCAAAGACAAAAGAAGAGGTGGCAGCAGTCGAGGGCCGAATCACAGCGGTGCGAGGTCTGCCTCGCGCATCTGGTCCATTGTTATTTGGCGCTTCTGACCATATGGCCAGGCTCATAATCGAGGCACGTAAGTATGATCTTGGTGTCAACGCTGGCATTAACTTCAAATGTGATGACGATGTAGTTGAGGTGGTAAAGCAATATTGTGCAGAGAAGGGACTGGCATTTGGCCGAATTGACCGTAGCCAGGAACCAGCGGAGATCATTCAGCATGACGGCACTTCGATGCCATGGAAAATAGCACAACTTGTGCGGAGCACTGGCAGTCTGCCACGTGTGTTCTACGAAGGTGAGGGTTGGGGTAAAGAGCCTCTCTTCGTGATACTGGGAAACGACGCGGTTGAGGTTGTAACTTTGGCATGCGCTGTAGCCAGTAACTATCAAGCCAGGATAAGAGAAAAACGCTGAAGATTGTCGGATAGCGAAAATGCCGCATTTAGACTATCCATCCCTATATGCCGTATCAGGTCACAAACACTCAT
>JBBIPA010000036.1:0-19268 GCA_037443085.1 Chloroflexota bacterium
ATTGGGCCTTGCCCGCTCTGCGATTTTCACCACTGACGGCTTGGTCTTTGTGTATCGCTTGTTGATACTGCGGTAGAGTGAACTATTGCGCAGGTTGCAAAGATGGGCAACGGATATCTGAGAGATACCTTTGAATTCAGTATGCCCGTATACTTCCCATTCCCGCTCCATAACCTTCTTCGTAGCTGGTCCGCTCAAAAAGTCATGTAATTCATCGGTCCTGGCCAGAAGAGCAATGTCTCTTGTAGTGTACTTGGTGGGAAAGCGCCTTCTGTGAGAATCTGCCTTCCTGTGCCCGGGAATATCCGCTCATTTTCTCAATATATTGTCGAATTACTCCTTTCTCAGATTTGCTGAGCCGCTGATAGGTAAACCGTACCAGCACCTTCTCAATCCAGCGGTACCGTTCTTCAATCGAAAGCCCCTCAAATTCGAGCGGTTTACTGCCTCCAAGAAACTGTTTAACCTGTTCTATTGTTTGAATATCGTCGTCGTTCATGATCAGTTGCATGTCCCAATCATAAACGAGATGCCCTTAGCTGTTCAGGCTCATCCTGTGTTAGAAATCGATATCCCTTTCAGGCTCATTTTGTATTGGAAGAGACTCACCTTGTCGCAGGTACTCCCATTGTGCTATGATATCCTCTGATTTAGTACCCGAAGCCTGATTTTCTATTGTTCGCAAAAGCGAATGGTCAAGTATATAGTGCTGCATATTGCAGCTCCCACGGCAAAACCACACGTAGATAAATAGAAAGGGGGATTTTTATGTCCGAGCAGGTATTCACCAGTTGCACCGTCGGCGGTGCCATCTCGGTCTACGTCAAAGACGGCAAAATCGTCAGGGTCAGGCCCATTGTCATCGATGAGAAGGACATGAAGCCATGGACTATCGAGGCCAAGGGCAAGAAGTTTTCCCCCCCCAAAAAGGTGAAAACAGCGCCCTTCGCCATGACCGAACGCATCAGGGTCTATTCTGAAGAGCGTATCAGGTACCCCATGAAGCGGGTCGACTTTGACCCCAACAGCAAGGACCGGCGCACGCAAAACCGGGGCAAGTCCGGTTACGAGCGCATTAGCTGGGATGAGGCGATTAATATCGTCGCCGGTGAAATCAAGAGAATCAGGGAGACCTACGGTCCTGAAGCCGTCACCGGCATCACCTCATCGCATCATAACTGGGGGACGATGGGCTATAAAACCGGTCCCTTCATGCGTTTCCTGGGCTCTCTGGGCTTTAGCTTTGTATTTGATAACCCCGATAGCTGGGAAGGCTTTCACTTCGGCGCCATACATACCTATGGCTATTTCTGGAGATTGGGCTGTCCCGAGCCTTATGATATGCTTGAGGATACTCTGAAGAATGCCGAGATGGTGGTGTACTGGTCGAATGACCCGGCTGCTACCTGGGGCACCTATACCGGTGGCGAGTCGCAGATATGGCGGCTCTGGACCAGGGAGGCTGGTATCAAGCAGGTGTTCATTGACCCCTTCTGCAATTATGCTGCTTCTACTATTGGTGATAAGTGGATTGCGCCCAAGGTGGGTACAGACCTGGCTATGGCATTTGCCATTGCTTATGTCTGGATCAAGGATGGCAGCTATGATAAAAAGTTTGTTGATGGCCGCACCGTAGGATTTGAGCAGTTCCGAGACTATGTGCTGGGCAAAGAGGATAAGGTGCCCAAGACGCCGCAATGGGCGGAGAAAATCTGCGGCGTGCCGGCGCGGCAAATTACAGCCCTGGCTAAGGAATGGGCGTCCAAGCGAACCATTCTCTCCTGCGGCGTGCGCGGGGGCTTTGGCGGTGCCATGCGCCTGGCATACGGACATGAATGGGCCAGGCTGATGGTGCTGCTCGCAGCGATGCAGGGTCTGGGCAGTCCTGGTTCCGGCATGTGGGGCGGTGGCATGGGAGGGCCATTTGATGGCAACTTCTTCTTCCCCGGCTATGCTGATGTTGATGGCAGGTTGTTCAGTACCCGCGCTGCCAATAAACAAATTAACAACCCGGTGCAGCAACGCCTCTACCGGCTGTTTGTCCCTGAGTGCTTCACGAACCCGCCTGTTGAGTGGATTGGCGAAGGCTTCTGCGGTCAGTCGATAGAGCAGCAGCTCAAGCCTTATAAATATCCACTGGAAGGCAAATCTGAAGTTAAGATGTTTTACCGCTACGGCAGTTCCTTCATCGGCACCATGACCGAAACCAACCGCTGGGTGAAGGCATACCAGAGCCCCAAGCTGGAATTCCTGGTCAACCAGGACTGCTGGTGGGGTGGTGAGACCAAGTTTGCCGATATCATCCTGCCGGCATGCACCAATCTGGAGCGAGATGACATCGCCGAGTTCGGCAATGCCGGTGGCTATTCTGCACATGGCAGCAGCGGCGCCAACTGGCGAATTATCGTCAGACAGAAAAAGTGCATCGAGCCGCTGTATGAATCCAAATCCGATTACCAGATATTCGGCCTGCTTGCCGAAAAGCTGGGGGTTAAGGATGATTATACCGATGGTGGCAAGACCGAGATGGACTGGGTGAAACGATACTTCGAGATATCTGACCTGCCCAAGCGCATCTCCTGGGAGGAATTCGATAAGAAAGGTTACTACGTGGTGCCGGTGCCGGATAATTACAAGCCCACTCCGGCATATCGCTGGTTCTACGAGGGCAGACCCTGTGATACCCCTGACTACCTGAATCCCAAGAGAAATACCGATAAGGCTCACGAGCTTTCCAGTTACAGCGGCAAGATAGAGTTTGTTTCCCAGAGCCTTGCCAAGCATTTACCTGATGATAAAGAGCGGCCGCCTATGCCGCGTTATATCGATAGCTGGGAAGGTCCGGCATCGCCGCTGGCTAAGAAGTATCCGCTGCAATTGATGTCACCGCATCCCCGCTACTCCTTCCATACCCATTACGATACCCACAGCTCATGGCTGAAGGAGATTCCGGGGCATCGCATCATCATCGATGGCTATGCCTACTGGACGGTGCGGATTCATCCCTCCGATGCCGAGCCCAGGGGAATCAGCAATGGCGATGTCGTCAGGTTGTATAATGACCGTGGCTCCGTGCTGGGCGCAGCCTTTATCACCGAGCGCTGCAAGCCGGGCGTGGTGCACAGCTACTGCTCCTCGATTAAATATGACCCCCTGGAGCCGGGCAAGCCGTATTCCACGGATAAAGGTGGCTGCGTCAACCTGCTTACCTCGGTGAGAACGTTATCCAAGAATGCGCCGGGAATGGCGCCTAACTCCTGCTTGATTGAAATTGAGAAATGGGAGGCATAACTGAAATGACAAAGAAATACGGAATGGTTATCGACATCACCAAATGCAACGGCTGCTACAACTGCTTTTTATCCTGCCGAGATGAGCACTGCGGCAATGACTATCTACCGTACGCGGCGTCACAGCCCATGCAGGGGCACTTCTGGATGCGTGTCATTGAGAAAGAGCGTGGCAAGTACCCCAAGGTGAAGGTAGCCTATACGGCGATACCGTGTATGCAGTGTGAGACGCCGACCTGCGTGGCGGCTTCGATGAATGGCGGCGCTTATCAGCGGGATGACGGTATAGTAATCATCGACCCGGCCAAGGCGGTAGGGCAGAAAGAGATTGTGAACTCCTGCCCGTACCGGGTGATTTACTGGAATGAAGAGAAGCGCCTGCCGCAGAAATGCACCTTCTGTGCACATCTGCTGGACCAGGGCTGGAAAGAACCGCGCTGCGTGGAAGCCTGTCCTACCGGCGCACTGATATTCGGCGACCTTAACGACCCTAACAGCGAGGTAGCCAAACTGGTAGCCGGTGGCCAGACCGAGGCATTGCACCCTGAATACGAATTAAAACCGAAGGTGAAATACATCGGTTTGCCCAAGCGGTTCGTTGCTGGCGAGGTGGTGTTCAAGGATAAACAGGATGAATGTGCCGAGGGAGTGAAGGTGACGCTCAAGGGTGATGGCGTGGAGAAGACTATCAAGACGGATAACTACGGTGAGTTTGAATTTGAGGGATTGGCAGTGGACAGGCCGTACACGGTGACCATTGAACATAAGGGGTACGCGGTTAAGAAAATCAAGGCGAAGACCAAGGTGGATGTATACCTGGGTGAGATACTGCTAAGCAAGGCTGTTGCTAAGAAGTAGTACTGTAGGGGCGATTCATGAATCGCCCCTACGAGTTTTCGTCATGTAGGGGGTGACCTTCCATGGATGACATGTACAGGTTAGATGGTAAAGTGGCTGTGGTTATCGGCGGCGCTGGTGGACTGGGTGAACCTATCGCCAAGGGTTTTGCCCGCCGCGGAGCCAGGGTGGCTGTGGCCAGCCGCCGGCTGGACGCTGTACAGGAGGTCGCCAAAAAGATTCAACAGGAGACATCATCGGATGCCGCTGGCTTCCAGGTGGACGCTACCGATGAGAAGAGCGTCATTAAGTTGAAGGAACAGGTTCTGGCCAAATTCGGCACTGTTGATATTTTAATGAATGCCCATGGCACCAGCATCAAGAATCCTGCTGCGGAATTTCCCGTGGATATCTGGAACCAGCAGTTTGCCCTTAATTGTCTGGCCGTGATGCTGCCCTGCCGTGAATTCGGCAAGATTATGATAGAGAAGAAAAAGGGCAAGATAATCAATATGTCGTCAATCAGGGGCACCCGGGCGACGCTATGGGGTGGCAATACTGGTTACAGCGCCAGCAAGGGTGCTGTGGATATGTATACCAAGGCGCTGGCGTCCGAGTGGGCACCATATAATATCAATGTCAATGCTATCGCACCCACCATCATCAGGACACCGCTCACCGAGGCGCTGGGCATATTAAGCGAGGAACATCTGAAGAAGTACCTGGCCAATGTGCCCTTAAAGCGGATAGGCGAACCTGAAGATATGGTGGGGCTGGCGACATTCCTGGCTTGCGAGGAATCTGATTACATGACCGGTCAAATATTTTATCTTGACGGCGGCCTGACCGCGGTAGGATGAGATTGGTCAATGACTATTGCTTGTAACAAATTACAGTAGTATAATAAAGTCTGTTTTTATTTCGCTAGTTTCGTGGAACAGGGGTTTTTTACGAAATTAGTACGAGAACGAAAGGAGGGATGGTTATCGCACTAACGTAGCGTGTGTTCTCTGCGGGCAGGTTAAGCCCGCATGTTTTATCAATCCAAATTTTGCCAAACACAAAGGAGGAATACAAACAAAAAAATGGCTCAGAAATTTTATAACCTGTCTCAACCTTTCTATTCCGGCGTTCCGCTCTGGCCCTGGCCTACGATGTATGATACTGAAATCACCAGAGTCACCTTCCCTGAGTATGCCACGTTCCCCGGCGACCCCAAGAAAGGCCGCGTCAATAAGATGACTACTGTCATCAAGACCAAAATGCATTGTTCTACCCATATGGATGCCCCGCTGCATGTTCTTGAGGGCGGTCTCAGCATTGACAAAATACCCCTGTCTAGCTGTTATGGCGAGGGTGTAGTCGTCGATATGCGCTATCTTAAGAAATGGGATGTCATCGGCAAGAAAGACCTGGACAACGCCAAGCCCAAGATCAAAAAAGGCGATTTTGTCGTGGTTAATACCGGCTGGCACAAATATTTCCCAACTTATGGTTACACTTTCTTCAATTATTTCCCGGGCTTCTACACCGAAGCCGCAGAGTGGTTTGTGGAACATGAAGTGAAAGCCGTTGCCATCGATGGTGGAGCAACGGACCATCCCCTGGCTCACGCCCCATTAAAGAAATGGCAACCGAACCTGTGGGAAGAGTACAAGCAGGTAACCGGCAAAGACTCTGATGAGGAATTCCCCATTTATGAACCCACCCATCTGGCTCTCGCCCAGAATGGCATTCCCGGTATCGAGATAGCCGGAGGCCAGATTGACGAGGTAACCGGCAAGCGCTGTACCCTGGCTTGTTTCCCCATCAATTTCATAGGTGGAGAAGCTTCGCTGGTGCGGTTAGTGGCCATTGTAGACGAATAACTTGTAAAGATGGAGTGTCATGAGCTATATCAAGCTACCACCTAATAAGGTTATTATTACCGTCGCCCAGACGGGCGCTCTGGTGACCAGGAAGATGAATCCGGCTATCCCGGAGCAACCGGACGAGATAGCGGCATCAGCGTATGACTGCTATAACGAAGGTGCTGCCATCGTGCATATCCATGCCCGTGATAAGGACGGGGTTACCACCGGCAGCGCTGACGTGTTCCGGGAAATTCATGAGAAGATACGGAAAAAGTGCAATCTCATTCTCCAGGACTCTACCGGCGGTGGTGCCAATCTTACCATAGAGCAGCGTACCGAGTGCCTGGAAGCCTATCCTGAGATGGCTTCCCTTAACATGGGCACCATGGTGCGCACCATTGGTGAAGCCGCTGGCACCGTCTTCATGAACACTCGTGCTGATATCGAAGCTTTCGTCAAGCGCATGAATCAGTTTGGCGTGAAGCCGGAGATGGAATGCTACAATCTGGCCATGGTTCAGGAAGCTGAGCTGCTTATTCGGAAAGGGTTGCTGCCAAAGCCTTATTACGTGGACCTGATACTGAGCATGGCTTATCAGGGAGCGCTTCAATACAGCCCGCAGTTATTCAATACCTATATCCAGTACTTGCCTGATGACTGCATCTTCAATTCGCTGGGCGTTGGCCCGGCTCAAACCCCGGTGGCAACGCTGGGCATGCTCTACGGAGGTGCCGTGCGCGTAGGTCTGGAAGATAATATTTACTACGCCAAAGGCGAGCTGGCCAGGAGCAATGCCCAGTTGGTCGCCCGCATTGTCAGAATTGCCAGAGAGCTGGGCAAGGAGCCGGCCACGCCTGATGAAGCCAGGCAAATACTGGGATTGCAACCTTTGAAGAAGTAGGCTGAAGCTGCGATTTGGTACATTAGTGAAATGGAGGTGACTCAACATGTGCGAAATGTTTAGCCTGGAAGGTAAAGTTGCCGTGGTTATCGGCGGCGCCGGTGCTATTGGCGAAATCCTGGCACAGGGATTAGCCAGGCAGGGCGCCAAGGTGGCTATCGCTGACATTGCCTTCGTGAAAGGTGAACAACTGGCTAAAAATATTCAATCGGAAACCAAGAACGAAGCCGCCGCATTTAAGGTCGACCTGACTGACGAAAAAAGCGTGGCTCAACTGGCTAAAGATGTGGCCGCCAAATTCAAGAAGATTGATATACTGGTAAATGCCCAGGGAGTGAACATGAAGTATGATGCCACCGAATTCCCTGGAGATGCCTGGGACAAGATGTTTGCCGTCAACGTCAAGAGCCTTATGCTCGTCTGCCGTGAGTTCAGCAAAATTATGATTCCACAGAAGAAAGGCAAGGTTATCAACCTGTCTTCGGTCAGAGGTGTTCGGGCTACCTTCTGGAGTGGCAACGAAGGCTACTGCGCTACCAAGGGTGCCGTGGATATGATTACCCGGTCGTTAGCCTCGGAATGGGCGCAGCATAATATCAATGTCAATGCTATTGGTCCTTCGACAATCCGCACTCCATTTTCGGAAAAAACCCTGTCTGACCCCAGCCGCCTGGAACGGTTCCTGGCGAGCTGTCCCTTGAAGCGAGTGGGCGAACCTGCTGACCTGGTGGGCACTTGCATCTTCCTCGCCTCTTCGGCATCGGATTACATCACCGGTCAGATCATCTATCTCGATGGTGGCCTGACCGCTGTGGGATGAACTTTTCTCACCCTCTCCCTTGACGGGAGAGGGAATGCGGAGGATGATTCTGTGGGAGTCACCTTCCTCAAATGACTCCCTTCTCAGCTAGCAGCATAGAAAGGATGGTGTCATTATGAAACTAATCAGAGATGGCGAAGGCATCAAATATGATGCCAAAAAGCATTTCAACTGCTGGGCGATGTATAAGTTCGAAGTGGGCAAGGATACTAAAAAAACAACCGTGAGCGTCTCTCACTTTCTCCCCGAGGGTGGCGCTGAGGTATCATCCTCGCCTAAAGAGAGAGTCTACATCATCCTTTCTGGCGGTGCCCTCAAAGTTACTGGCAAGAGTGAGGAACATGTTATGGAGCCTGGCGACATGCTCTATATTGCTCCCGGTGAAGAGCGTGCTGCCCAGGTGATGGGTACTGAGCCGGTGACCATGCTGGTCATAGTCACCGATGTGGAATAAATAACAAGCAAGTGGCAGGGAAATGATGGATGTAACCGACGTTAAGAAAGTGTACGTGGTTGGCGCCGGAACCATGGGCAGTGGCTTAGCCCAGATATATGCTCAGTCAGGCTATCAGGTCTCGCTGTACTCTCGCCGCCAGCAGACCCTGGATACAGCCATAGAGTTGACCCGGTCGAGCCTGGAGACGGAGGCTGAGGCAGGCCTGGTTGATGCCGGGCAGATACTGCCCATTTTAAGCCGCATCGAGCCGACCACTTCCCTGGAGGCAGGCGCTAAAGATGTTGACCTCGTCGTCGAAACGATTGTGGAGAATGCTGACGAGAAGAAGAAGATTTTTAAACAATTGGATGAGCTTTGCCCTTCACGGGCCATATTCGCCAGCAATACCTCCTTTTTAAATATATTCGATATTGTGGAAACTTCCCGTCCCGAGAAGGTACTTATCGCCCACTGGTACACGCCGCCCCAGCTTATTCCCTTCGTCGAGGTGGTCAAGGGTCCGCTGACCGACAATGCCAGTGTGCAGCTCGTGGTTGACCTGTTGAAGAAGATGAACAAAAAGCCCGCAGTGATGGAGAAATTCATTCCCGGCTTTGTCATCAACCGCTTCCAGATTGTCCTGCAGCGGGAAGTGCACTATCTTGTGGATAATGACTACATGACTCCTCATGAAATTGATGAGGCTGCCCGGTGGGGGCTGGCTCTACGCATGCTGGTGACCGGTGTTCTCCAGCGCATGGATTACGGTGGCATTGACGTCAGCATCAAGAATTTGACTAATCCCAATACCAAGCCTACGCCGCTGGACTACCAGCCGAAGAAAGTTTTCGAGCTATATAAGCAGGGGCATTATGGCGTCAAGACCGGCAGAGGCTGGTATGATTACTCCGGCAAAACTCAGGCTGAATGGAACCGCCAACGCGACCTCGGCTTGATTAGATTGCTCAAAGCCCTGGGCCTTAAATAATTCTTATCCTCCCTCCCCTGGCGGGAGGGGGTTAGCGGGAGGGGGTGATTAGCCCCCTACTTAACCAGCTTATCCAACCCTAAGTCTGCCAGCGTTTTGGCGCTGGGCTTGCCCGTCTTAATATCCCAGCCCATTGCCTCGAAATAGCTCTTCTTCCCGGTCTCGAAGTCCAGGCTTTTTCCTGCCCCTGGCCCCACTTTGAGCGGTTCGGTGGCAATTCTCTTGGGCATCTTGAACTTGTCCGGCGTGATGCCCTCGCTGGCATTGAAAGCCTGGCGCAGAGTTAGAATCCGCCGGCCGGTCTTCAGCCCCTCCGCCCAGTCCATGTCCCAGCCGGTGAGCGGAGCCAGCAGCTCCACCACGGGAACGGGGAGGAAGGTGGTGTACAGGGCGCATATGCCGCCGCAGGTGAGCAACTGGGAATAGGCGGCGCCGGTGGCGTACATCGGCCCTTTCTTGTCCTGGTCGCCGAATGGGTCAAGCTTTGGGGACTGGAGCAGCGGGTCAGTGCCCAGAGGTTTGCCGGACTCCAGTATGCTGGTTCCCTGCTTGTCCATATGGTGGGCGGGCTGGGCATCGGCAATAATAGCAGTGCCCAGCGCTGCGTCCATGCGCGCATCATGGTATGGTAGGCGATGACCGCCTACGTGCATGGCGTATTGCTCCGAACCTTTGCCGATACGCTCAGCAGCTCTGGCGGCGCCATCGGCGAGCACCGCGCCAAAGCCCTCACGCTTGCCGATTTTCTCGGTTAATGCCACCACCGCAGCGCCGTTGCCCCAGGTCAGCTCGATGCCCTCGGTATCCCTTTTAGTGATAATGCCATGTTCATAGCATTCCATGGCAAAGGCGATAATGCCACCCACAGCCATGGTGTCCATACCGTAGAGGTTGCACAGCTCATTGGCTTTGATTACTGATTCCAGGTTATCGTTGAGGCACAGATTGCCCAGTGCAGCCAGGGTCTCGTATTCCGGTCGGTGCACTTCGCCTTTGGTGGCAAACGGTCCCTCATTCACTTTAATCAGTGCCCCGCATCTCACCGGGCAGGCATGGCAGCCGTAGCTGTCCAGCTTGTACTTGTCCATATTGGCGGCGTCCAGGTTCTTGCAGGTGGGCATGGAGTCCGTGCCGCTGGAGTTCCAGTTCTTGGTAGGGCTATCGCCGATGGATACCAGGAAGCTGTTGCCGCCGCCAGTGCCGGCTGCGGTCAAGCCCTGGTGGAACTTGCTCTCATTGAGGCTCTTGAGAAATGCTTCACGGGCTGCCTTCAGTTTCCCCGGCTCAGCCGCGGCTATTTTCTGTTTTGCCTGGCTATTTTGAATCACCACTGCTTTCAGCTTCTTGGATCCCATCACCGCACCCACGCCGAGGCGGGCGGCAATTCTGCCGCCATCATTAACTATGCCCGCCGTTAATGACAGCGATTCTCCCGCCGGACCGATGCAGGCAACACAGGCTTTGGGCTCGCCCAGCTCTCTTTGCAGCAGGCTCTCGGTGTCACTGGTAGTCTTGCCCCAGAGCTTGGAAGCATCTTTCAGCTCAGCCTTGCCGCCGGAGATGAGCAGGTATACCGGCCTGGCGCTCTGGCCGGAGAAGAAAACGGCGTCGTAGCCAGCCCATTTCAGCTCGGGTCCCCAGAAGCCGCCGGAGCTTGATTCTGCCCAGCTACCGCTGAGTGGCGACTTGGTCACCACGCTATAGCGTCCGCCGCCGGGAACAGGGGCTGCGGTAAATGGTCCGGTGACAAACCCCAGCATATTATCCGCTCCCAGAGGGTCGGCCTTGGGCTTCATCCGCTCGTAGAGAATCCTGGCGCCGATGCCGGCGCCGCCGATATAGTCGCGGTATAGCTGCTCCGAAGGCTTTTCCTCCTTGATGCTGCCCTGGCTCAGGTCAACGAAAAGCATTTTCCCTGCATAACACTTGGGTACTGCCATGAAAACTCCTCCTCTTTATGCTCTATTTTTACTTCACTCTGGTTTCGACCTGCTGGCACACCTCGAGCAGCACGTCGGTGGCTTTTTCCAGGTATGCCCTGGTGATGGTCAGGGAAGGCATGAAGCGCAGCACATTACCATAGCGTCCGCAGGGCACCAGGATAATGCCATTGCTGAGCAAGCCGCCGATAATCTGGTTCATGGTATCGCCGTCCAGCGGCTCTTTGGTCTTTTTGTTTTTCACCAGCTCCACGCCGATCCATAATCCCCTGCCGCGGACGTCACCGATGATTTTGCTCTTATGTGCTCCCTCCCACAGCCTGGCTACGGTTTCCTCGCCCAGCTTGGCTGCCCTGCCGATGAGGTTATCTTCTTTATTAGTGATAATATCGATGTTGGTCATGGATACCATGGCAGCCACGGCATTGGCGGCGAAGGTATTAGGCTGAGAGCCGACCACGAATTTATCCACAAAATCCTCTCTGAAGGTGAGGCCGGCCATGGGCATATCGCCGCCCATGCCCTTGCCCCAGGTGAGCATATCCGGCTTCACTTTGGTGTATTCGATAGCCCACATTTTGCCGGAGCGTCCGGCGCCTGCCTGCACCTCGTCATCGATGTAGAGGCAGCCGTTCTTTTCGCAGGCAGCCTTGATGATTTCAAAGAACTCCGGCGGTGGCACCAGGTAGCCACCCTCGCCCTGCTGCGGCTCGACAAACACTGCAGCCACATCATCAGCGCCGGTATAGGGCGTATTGAGCACATAATCCACATATTTAGCGCACTGTGCGCCGCATTTGGGATATTCCAGGCCGAAGCAGCAGCGATAACAGTAGGCATAGGGCACATGAATCACGCCGGGGATGAGCGGTCCCCAGCCATGGCGGTAACGGTTGCCGGTGGTCATGGCGGCAGCACCGCACCAGACGCCGTGATAAGCTCCGTGGAAGGCGATAATCTGCGACCTGCCAGTGATGTGGCGGGCGAATTTAATGGCGGTTTCCAGGGCGCCGCTGCCGCTCTGGGTGAAATAGCTGATGCACTTGTTGCGCAGATTGGCCGGCATGACGCTGGCTACTTTCCTGGCCAGCTCGGTGCGCCTGGTATTGCTGATATCCGAGGCATGCATCAGCCCCTCGGCTTGCTGCTTGATGACTTTCACCACCATGGGATGACGGCGTCCCACCGAGTTCACCCCCACGCCGGCGGAGATATCGATGTACAGATTACCATCGGGGTCTTTCACGGTGACGCCCAGCCCTTCATCAAAGACCAGCGGGAAATCACCGCCGCCGCGGGTCATCGATTCGGTTTTCCAGGCTTCGGCCAGTAGCTTCTTCCCCCTGGGACCGGGGACGGTCTTGGTGATGATTTTGGGTGCGCCGGGCCAGGACAATTTGACTAATTCCGCTTCTGAAATCATACTCACTCCTCCTGTTTTTTTCTTTAAGAGGGGCTTTGCCCCTCTGAGATACCCCCGCAAATTGCCTATGCTACACAATAGCAGAATTCCCGCAACCAAACAACCCATTTGCACTCACCACCCAAATCCTAAATTCGAAATCTTGAATCCCAAACCTGCCAATCACCGGTCACTCCTCCTGCAACCTCCCCCTCACTGTCATCGCGAGGAGTCCGCCTAAGGCGGGCGACGTGGCGATATCTTCAACCCCCTATGCCAACACATCACCACCATCGTTGGGGAAGGGTGAAGGGTCGCCATTCGGCTCCCGTGCAGCGATGGCCACGCCCCGATTGCATCGGGGCTCGCCATGACAGGGGGGCTACATCCATTTCTTTGTTTGGCATTTTGATCATTGGAATTTTTATCTCTAGTGCATCACTGACTCATACGGCGTGTAGGGGATGCCCAGTGACTCGGCCACTGGCTTGGATGTCAGCTTTCCCTTAAACACGTTAAGCCCCTGGCGCAGCGCCTCGTCCTGCCGCAGGGCTTCTTTGAAACCGAGGTCTGCCAGCTTCAGGACATAGGGGAAGGTGGCATTGGTCAGGGCGAAGGTTGATGTCCGTGCCACTGCGCCCGGTATATTAGCCACGCAGTAATGGATGATGCCATCTACTTTATAAGTCGGTTTGGCGTGAGTGGTGACCACCGAGGTCTCGAAGCAGCCGCCCTGGTCGATGGCGACGTCTACCACCACCGAGCCTTTTCGCATCCTGGAAATCATGGAGCGTCGCACTAATTTCTTGGCTTTGGTGCCCGGTATCAGTATGGCGCCGATGACCAGGTCAGCTTTTACTACAGCAGATTCGATATTATGGTAGTTTGAGGCGATGGTAGTGAGCTTTCCGCCGAAGATATCGCTCAAATATCTCAATCGGTTGAGGTTGGTGTCCAGTATGGTGACGTTGGCGCCCATGCCCAGTGCCACCTTGGCAGCATTGGTGCCCGCGGTGCCGCCACCGATGATGGCGACGCTGGCGGCTTTCACTCCCGGCACCCCGCCCAGCAGCACGCCGCTGCCGCCGTTTTCCTTCTCCAGATAGTGCGCCCCCACCTGCACCGATACTTTGCCGGCAATTTCGCTCATCGGCATCAGCAGGGGCAGGGAACTGTCGGCGAGCTGCACCGTCTCATAGGCAATGCCGATGATCTTCCGTGCCAGCAGTGCTCTGGCAAGCTCTGGAGCCGGCGCCAGGTGCAAATAGGTGAACAGTATCTGTCCCTCGTGGAGCAGCTCATATTCCGACGGCAGAGGCTCTTTAACTTTAACTATCATATCGGCTTCCCGGAACACTTCCTCCGCCGTTTTCTTGATGATGGCGCCCGCTTTCACGTATTCCTTGCCTGAAATACCGCTGCCTTTGCCGGCGCCCTGCTGCACCAGTACCTTATGGCCGTTCTCCACCAGGGCATGCACCCCTGACGGCACCAGGGCCACACGGTATTCCTGATTCTTAATCTCTTTCGGCACGCCGATAATCACCAGCGGATACCTCCGTAACTAGCTTTCAAGTACAGTGTTCCCTTCCCCTTGACGGGAGAGGGCCAGGGTGGAAGTGATAAGGTATATCACTATCGTAATGACTGATTTAGTAAAAGTCAAGCGGAAAACGGGCTAATTAAGTACTATTATAGTAATAATATCAGGTTACAAAGCGGAAAAATTAGTAGCAAATACATGATTTAAAAATGAAAAACGTGATTGCAGCCCCAAAAGAGACTTTTTACGGAACTCTGGTGACTGTTTCAGTCACGACAGCGCTGTTATTCGGCACTTTTTGTTTTATTTTTGGCGCTGGCTCCGGGTTGGTGGCCGGTTTTCCCGCGGAAAGCCTCTTGGATTGGGGTCGTGCCGGAATAGTCAGCGCATTCACTATCTGAGTGGTATCGATGCCGTACCAGCCGCCCTTGATTACGTCCAGATTGACGAAGGTCTCGGTTCTCAGTATGCCCGGTATGGGCGTGATTTCCTTTTCGATAAAGGCAGAAATATCGTCTGATGACGGCGTCATCACCACCGCCAGCAGGTCATACCTGCCGGTGACAAATGCCATGTAGCCCACATTGGGCTTCTCCGCCAGCGCTTCAGCTACCTTGCGCAGCATCTTAAGCTGCACCTGAATGGCGATGGTGCTGATGCATTTATAACCCAGCTCGCGCAGATGGGGCACCGCCACGATGCGCATGTAGTTATTATCCTGAAGAGCTTTCACTCTCTTTCGTATGGTGCCTTCCACCACCCCCAGCTTGCGTGCCAGCTCTATATTGGTCTGCCTGCCGTCTCTCTGCAGTTCAATGATAATTTTCAGGTCGAGTTCATCAATCATGACAGCCTCCAGCTTGCTGTTTTCGTCCGATTTTCCTTATTTTACTACATTATTACTGTTTTGTGAATGCCATTACTAGCTTTGGCTGTAAAAAAAGATTTAATAGTTAAAATCGTAGTCGTTTTGCTGGTACTATTCCGAATTCATGTAGTGGTCTGTCATTTCGAGCGTAGCGTAAGAATCCCTTCACTACCTATCCCACGACTCCTCCCTTTGTACAATAGGGTTAAGGACTGGCAGGGAGTGCTGGTGTTGGGATGGTGATGTGAAGAGATCGCCACGGGCTTCGCCCTCGCGATGACGAAAAGGGGAGGTGGTTACACCTCCCCCAGTTCTAGCTGCTGGAAGCAGGTAGCTTCCCTGGGATTAAATACCAGCTTAATGCCGACAACACGGAAGCTTGTGCCTTCCTGGCAGCCCGGGCGGTCATAGATAGAGATAATATCAAACAGTTCCACGCCACAGTTGGGGGGCAAGGTGATAAAGCCGTCCTTAGCCTGCAGGCGTGCTTTGTGCAGGGCAGCGGCAGCCACCTGCGCAGCCAGTGCTGGGGTGCTGATGTGGGGGAGGTATTTAAGTTCCAGGCGTTCACCCACCAGGTTAATCTCGGTGGTATTCTCGGCAGCTCCCAGCACCTGGTTGCCGTCGGCGTCCCTGCCGATAACCAGCACTCTATTGAAGGGGTAGGGCTGCTCCTGGTAGCTGCCGTCAAAAAGATAATGAGCGTGGCTGGACTGAAAGAAGAGGTTATATAGTGGCTGGTTATAGAGGGTGGTGTTATACAAGCCTGGCTGCCTCCAGTGCGGAAACTTTAGCCTCTACAGCGGCTACCTTAGAGCGCAGCTCGGCAACCTGGGACTCCAGTCCAGGCGTGGTATCAAGGAAGATGCAATTCCTAAGAGCTGCCTCCTCCTGGGGGTAAGCTAGCCTGTGGGAAGTAGCCAGATTCTTAAGCGAGTCATGCTGCTCCGAAGAAGTATCCATAATGAGCTTACGCTGAGTGCCTTCTACTTCCAGCAAGGCTCTGTCAATATACTGCTCTCCGTCAACATGCTGAACGCCGTCAATGATTCTGGTGTCCAGGTAATAGACTCGTATAGTCATAGTGACCTCACTTTAATTTATTCTAATCATCATAAACTCAGGCGAGTAGTTAGACAGGGTAAGTAACTGCAAATTGCCACCGCTGCTTTGAAGAACCATAAACTCAACATAATCATTAACAGACAGGTCATAGAGAGTCTCCACATAAACTGACGGAGGATAGCCCCACCAAAAAGCGATGTCAGTGCCGCCGTTAAGCCTTATTCTGGCGGCACGGAGGCCACCGCCTGAGGCAAAATGCGCCTGGCCAGAGATAAGGTACTTGCCTGCGGTTCTACAGGTAAGACGTGAGGTATTGGAGGAATTATCATGGATATCGTCATTATCCCAGCGTTCGCTCTCCAAAGGTAAGGCTGTCCAGCTATTATGGCTAGTGGTAAAGTTGTATATGGAATACGCTCTTGCTGACTTCTCACCACCAACACCAGATGCGGGGTTTACCCAGCTACCGACACCGTTGAGAAACAAGGTACTATTGTTAGGCAGCTTGGAAAGCAGGCCGTGCCTGGAAATAGAGGCGTTAAGGTTGGTGTTATCATCGGGAGTAGCCAGCTCATCGAGCTTGATAGCATCGCTGCCTCCGAGCTTATGATTGCTGGCGTGGGCTTTGGGGGGCTGGGCGGTAGCCGACTCACCGGTCAGCCCTGTCAGACTAATCTGGTCGCTACCGCCGCTCTGGTGGCTGGACTTGTGGGCTTTGGGGGGCTGTGGAGTGACAGCTTCCCCGGTCAGCCCTGCCAGACTAATCTGGTCGCTGCCTCCGCTCTGGTGGGTGGTATTATGAGCTGGCGGCACAACCTCCAGTGAATTAACAGCGGCATTAAGGTCAGAGATAGCCTTAGCGGTGATATTGAGCTGCACGTTAGCCCCTGCCTTATGGCTGGCGGCGGTGGTGCTCTCCTGGGCACGGGTGACGGTAAGGGTGTCGGAGCTGCGGCCGGTAACCTGCAATATCTCATTATCAATAGTGATGTGGAATGGGAAGGTTGAGGGGAAACGTGCTCCCTCGCCGCTGAGCACAGACAGGCTTGTTGCTGAGGCGGTGATGGCTGCGGCCAGCTTGCTATTGGCGTTGTTCCTGGGGACTAAGAATGTTGTGGGCACTTTATGATTCCTCCGGGAAAGTGTAATTATAGACTGGCGGGTCAGTGGGTTGCGGGTAGAGGATAAAGGCATCCAGGCCACGAAAGAGGATAAGGTCGGGCACTAAAGCCAGTAGCCTCCTGAGCAAGCCTGCTCCTGTCTCTCCTGGGCGTAGCTCCATTTTGGGATAGAGGCTGGTAATGTCGCTACTTCTGCTGATATAGTCCAGAGTACCTCCGATACACTGAACGGTCAACAGGATAAGGTCATACACTGAATGGGTGTTACTCATCATATTAAACTCATGGTAGCCTGGGACGACATACTTTTCCAGCAAGCCCCAGGCGTCAATGCAGTGCAGGGTAACAGTGGCCTGGTTGGGCGCTCGGTCAAAAGTCCAGTCCTCGATAAAATAGTAGTTAGGGGGGGCATACTCTCCCTGGTATCCGAAGCTGAACTCAACCATAGCTCCCTTTCGGATATGGGCTGTGGGCAAACTGCTGTAAGCTCCCTCCGAGTTATCCAAAGTAAGCTCCAGGCGTGACGTAGCCAATGGCCTGATAGTTTCCTGAGCCTCGGCAACATCTGCCTGGGCGATGGCGTGGCTGCCCGAGCTGGCGCCGCTGCCTGGGATGGGGGTAGTCCAGGATTTCAAGGGAATGGGGGAGCGCCACACCTCGTTAGCCCGTGTGCCCCACAGCCAGTTGCCATCTGAGGCGATAGCCATGCCGAACATACATTCTCCTGGCTCGGTGAAAGCACGTGACCAGCGGGCATCATAAAAATCGGTAGCTGGCCTCAATCTCCAAAACCACTTATCGCCAGTCTTATAGACAGACAGGATAGCTGGCTGCCCTGGTGGTTTACAGATAAAGGGGGCATAGAGGTCGAGGTTATCAATGGCGCGGGCTTTATAGATAGCATGAATACCAAAGGCCTTCTTATCCTGTGGCGATGCCCATGAGGGCAAAACGCCGGTATAGGCGGAGTAGCCAGAGAGTGGCAGCCTCCTCGGTGGTTGCCCTCTAGAAATGCCGCCGCCGCCGTGCCCCATGCGGCTTAACCCGACTCTGTGTAAATTAGGTGGCAACGGTATACGCTCCCAGGGGGGCTTATCATAATAGTTTTGTTGCAAGTCCCAGTAGTCCACCTCGGCGCTGCCCAGGTTAAGGTACTCGATGCCGCTCCAGGCATTAACGCTGGCTCTATAGCCGTCACCAAAGACTATCCTGGCGAGCTTGAATGTTCCGCTAACGTTACATAAAGCGATGATATTCCAGTCTCCATCATGGTAGATAGCCAGTCCGTAGACATCTGGCGGGTTAGACATATGGCCGCCTCCCCATTGATGCCCCAATTTCTTAGCGAACCAGAGATTAGGGGTACTGCCCCATTGACTGCCGACGATACCCAGCGTACCGTCACTCTTATAGCAGGCGGCGATAGCCCTGCGTGAACCTGATGCTGGTGGTGGAGCGGTAGCCTGCACGGTAAAAGAGACGCCGTAATTAAAGGATTGCCAGTACTGGGTAGAGCCGACATGGACGAAATCCGCTCCCAGAACGGTAACTTCTGCGCCCAGGGCGGCAACAGCGCAGGGGCCCCCGATACTCTCAATAAAACTAGTCCACTGGGTGAAGTTCGAGTCTGGGCTAGGGTTAGCGACGCGCTGATGAAAAGTAGAGCTAGTCCCCCTTACCCTCTGCATAGAGCCGTCACCAGCGAAAGCGAGGGCATGATAGACAGGGGCTAAGCTCTCGTCCCTGTACAGGCGTGTCCAGTTAAAGATACCTGGATACAGGGCGTTACCAGGGCTGCCGCTGCTGCCGCCTGTTTTCTGCGGGTGGCCAAAGGCGCGAGCTAACAGGCTGACGGCCGGCTCACGGGAAGCCTGCTTCTGGCTGGTTAACAGGGCAGGGGACAGGCTTTTCATAATACGCTCTGTCTATGCAGCTCCCTGGCGATTTCTCCAGTCATATAGATAGACTTCATATTGCTGGGGGTTTTAGCTAACAGGTCAATGCCCTGGCTATCAGCCCACTCGATGAAGTCCAGGTTACTCTCCAGGCGTACCAGCTCATTCATCACCACTTCAAAGCCCTGGTCTCGCGCCATTTGTCTGACCGAGGAATAGGGACACTGAGGGTTATAGTCGGCTAAGTGCTTGTGTCCGTCACCGAAGGGATGATTAGCCTTCTCAAAATAAGCCTGCTTGCCCAGTTGG
>JBBIPA010000037.1:0-19244 GCA_037443085.1 Chloroflexota bacterium
GTAGTGTAGTGAAGGGATCATCACGTCGCTTCGCTCCTCATGATGACAGTGCAGGGACAGGGATGAGTTTAAGGTTTGAATATTTTGGTGTTGATACTGAGGCTCAGCCCCCTCTGCAGGCAACGCCAGAAGATTTTATAGTATTATTTATGAATCAATAATTACGTAACAGGAGGAGATAACAGGCTGATGACAGTAAATTCAAGCTCCAAAGGTCTTACCGCACACGGGCGCAAAGATGCAGAAAACGAAATACGTGAACTGGTTAACCACGTCTTGAATCAGGCAAAAATTACCACGATGGATAAAAAGCTTATCGTGGAAGCCGCCACTCCAGGCCATTATCCCGCTCAGCTATGGGAGCATTTTGGCATTAAAGATATGCCTCAGTTCTCAATCGAGGGACAGGCTGACGAAATAATCAAATGCGCTAAAGCTGGGGCAGCAGCAATACATTGTCATGTCAGAGACCATCAAGCTCCATATAATTATGAAGTTCATGCTGATGAGTGCATGTCTGCGGAACTAATAATGAAGCTGCTGGATAAAGTCTATAAAGAGGTGGATATGGTACCGCTCGGCCACGCCTGGCACCCCAGGGACTGGCAAAGCCAAGGCGATGCTGACTATATTACTTCTACTAAAGAGATACTTGATGCCGGCAAAGGAAATAAATATATGCAGGGAGGCGTGGTGATAACCTGGATATACCCGCACAAGGATGAGTTTATCAAAAGACCCTCGGAATCAGTGAAAAAAGTGGTAGAAATCGCCAGGGCGTTGGGCAGGGATATCGCCACCGCGGTTGAGGCAAGAGAGATTTTGGGAATTAAAGTTACACACCAAAAATAAGCAATCAATTGAATTTATCAGAAAAAATGGCTACTCAAAATTTTTAGATATAGCCAATAACTGGAAGGGTCCTTACGGCAAAATATGATTGAATTGCCTGAAGCAGTAACCATTGCAGGTCAGCTTAGCGATACTATTTATGGCAAGCGGATTACAGGTGTAATAGCGAAGCATACCCCTCATAAATTAGCCTGGTATTACGGGGAACCCCAGAAATATCCTGAGCTTCTTATCGGCAAAACGGTGGGGAATGCCCAGGCATATGGAGGCATGGTGGAAATCAAGGCTGAAAACGTCAATATATTATTTGGCGAAGGTGTAAACATGAGGTTCCATAATAAGAATGAACCACGTCCTCCACAACACCAGCTTCTAATTGAATTCGAAGACAGTTCCGCCGTGAGTGCCTCGATTCAGATGTATGGTGGAATCGGCAGCTTCCCCGAGGGCGAACTGGAGAATCCCTATTATCAAGCGGCAAAGGAAAAACCCTCTCCTTTATCTTCAGCGTTTGACAAAAACTATTTCCACCGGATAATCTCCGCACCGGAGGTTCAAAAATTGAGCTTGAAGGCTTTGCTGGCCACCGAGCAGAGAATCCCCGGACTCGGCAACGGTGTTCTGCAGGATATTCTATTCAATGCCAAAATGCACCCGAAGAAGAAAGCAAACACTCTTACTGAGAAAGATAAAGAAGCACTGTTTAACTCTGTTAGAAGCACTCTATCCGGAATGGCGAAGCAGGGAGGCAGAAATACCGAACTGGACTTATTCGGCAAACCCGGAGGGTATCAGACCATACTATGTAAAAACACAGTGAATAGTCCCTGCCCGGTTTGCGGAACGGCAATTAATAAAGAAGCCTATATGGGCGGAAGCATCTACTACTGCGCAAACTGCCAGAGACTATGAAAGTGCTTTAAAACCTTCTACGTATCTTTTAACCTTGCATTGTGAGTTCAATTCCACGGCGACTTTGGGCTTGATAACAATTTGTTGGTTAGGTGCTACGGGTGTTTTGTTTCTTAAGATACTGCTGAACAAAGACACGGGGCGTAATAACCGTTATTCCCCGATATCCTGATGCTTTGAGTAAATGCTTGTCGCCGCTGATGATTATCTTGCTTCCGCTGGACACGGCACAGGACAAGAATTTATCATCGTCAGCATCTTCACACACTTGATGTGAAAGAGAAGTCACTTGAACCATATCAGAATGAGCCACAATTAAGGTTAGAATCTGGTTAACTTCGACACCTAAAAATCTGTCTTCCAATATCGTGGCTACTCTGGTATATTCATCAATAATTTCTGATGACAACGCAAACTGGATGTTGCCTTTGTGCCAGGCTTTCAATATTTCAGCGGGTGGCCCAGAAAAGAAAATACCTGAAATCAGGACATTGGTATCGAGCACCACCTTCACTTTTGTGCCCGTGCCTTTGCGATAGCATTGGCGATATCAGACCTCTTGAGTCCTGCTACACTGGCCTGTCTGCGTGCCTTTTTGATCAAGTCATCAAATTCATTCAGTGAAGGACTTGAAAGCGCCTTTAAAATCACAACGTCTTTGTCGCCCACAACCAGAAATTTGTCTCCGGTTTTCAAGCCGAGCCTGTTGCGAATCTCCTCAGGTATTACTATTTGACCTTTTGAGGACATCTTGGTTGTTTCCACAGCTATCATAGCAAACCTCCCTGCCCTGTTATTCTTACCAGTAAGATTATATTCTTCTTTAGTGTAATATTCAAGATTTTTGTGAGAGTCATCCCCCTGAGGTGACCTCGCGTGGTCAGATACAGCGGGCTGCCCGATAAATAAGTTGTAGCTAATTATTGGTGAAGATATTACCATAATGGTGGACCTGATGGGATTCGAACCCACTACCTCCTGAATGCAAATCAGGCGCTCTCCCAACTGAGCTACAGGCCCGTGCAGAGAAATTTATTATACTAACATAATAGTCCATTTAACAACATCATGTACCCTGCCAGCATGGTTATTAACACAATAACAAGGTAAACGTGGGCCCCATTGAACCCACGAGACAAGCTTTCCCTGATTCCAGGATTGCTTTACAATAGTAGGCATGGCTGATTACCAGCGTCTCTATGACCGGTTTTTGAAAAGCGGCAACGCCCTTCAGGTATATGACGGTGAGCAACTGCTCTTCTCCTCAAACAAGGAGATGCTGGCGCCACTACTGGAATATATAGAAACATTGGCCTCACATCACCAGAACGTGGTGGTCTTCGACAAAATCATGGGCAATGCTGCTGCCCTGCTCTGTGTTGTCGCCCACTGCGGCAAGGTGTACAGCCCGCTGGGCAGCGAAGTGGCTATCAAGACACTGAATAAGTACGGTATTGCTTACCATATCACCAGAATTGTGCCCTTTATCCAGAAGCCCAATATGACCGAGCTATGTCCCATGGAGAAGCTATCGATTGGCAAAGAGCCCGAGGAGTTCTACCAGATGGTCAAACAGGGGAAGGCAAAGACCGGTCAACAATGCTAGATTTTGCTTTGTCCAGGCTATCCGAAAATCACAATCGCAGGAACTCGCGGGTTCCCATTGATCCCGCGGGATCGTCACGTCCCGATTGCATCAGGACCCACGACGACATTTTTTATTTTCGGACAGCCTACGCGATGGGCAACTGGAAAGCTAGAAAAATCTCACGATGAGCTTGCCGAAGATGGGGCCGACGAAGTAGCGCATGAAGGGCAGGAATAGCGGCGAGTAAACCCTGGTTAGCTCCCGGGCATAATCATTGAGATAATCGCCGAAGCTCTTGCGCTGGTAGCGGAGCAGCTTCTGAGCCTTGCTGGTATCATACCAGTCCAGGTAATAAGGCTTTTTCACGAACTTATCGGCTGGCGGCAAAGGCAATCCCAGCACTCCCAGTATTCTGGCAATCATCTCTTTATACAGCATGCGCTGCTGAGGCCCGCCGCTGACCACCAGTGTATTGCCCCTGGCAACATCAAAGTTCTTAAGCGCATTAACGATGGCGCAAGCGGTATCATCAGGATGGCAGTACTCGATGCGATTGTGCAGTGGAATGGTGAACATGCGCCTGATGTCGCTCATCTCGAACATAAGATACATGGTGGCGGTGAGCCGCAGGATAAGGTAGTCAATGCCCGACTCTTTGATAGACTGCTCGGCGAGGAACTTGGTCTCGCCGTAGGCATCTTTGGGCTGAGGCTGGTGCCGGTCAGGGCAGAGAGGCTCGGTAGCTTGAGGCGTCGGGCCGAACACAGCTGCCGATGAGGTGAATACAAAGGGAATATGACCGCCCTTTTCTTTGAGCAGGTCAACAATGGTCTTGGTGCCGCCCACATTGACCCTGCGAGCCAGCTCCGATTTCTCGTAAGCCACTGGAGGCAGTATGGCAGCCATGTGTACCACGGCATCCACACCATCCATTGCTGCCCGAACTGTTTCCGCCCTGGTGACATCACCCCAGAATACTTCGACTTTCTCCTGAATACATTTTATGCTCTTGCGATTGCGGGCATTGTCCAGGTCGAACACCCGTACCTGAAATCCTTCTTTCAAGAGCTTTTTGCAGATATGTATGCCCAGTCTGCCGGCTCCGCCAGTTAACAGTACTTTCATATTTTTATCCTTTCACCTCTCTCTCCTTCAAAGGAGAAATGGGGAGAAAAGGCTCTGAAGGGGCAAAGCCCCTTCTGTCAACCCCAAAACACCCGTGAGATCTAATCACGCAGGGCGCTCACTGCCCAGGTGGTCCACTGCGAGCGCAAATTGCCGCGCATGATCGGAGTGGAATGGTTGCCCCTGGCCAGTAGCTTCAGCCTGGGTTCACAGGCGGCTTCATAGACCAGCACCGATTTCTGATATGGGGTGACGGTATCACCCTCGCAGAAGACGAAGAGCTTGGCGCAATTGTCCAGCTGGGCAACTACCTCAGCCATGTTCGCCTGAAGCATGCCTTCGATAAAACGTTTGATATCAACACGCACGAAACGCCGTGTGGCAAACATGAATATTCTGGCTATGAACGCGCTTATCCCGGTCATCCAGGGTAGAGCGCCATGCCTGGGGAACTCGAAGATGTGATTGTCCCGGCGCCCCCATTGTCCGAAGTCCTTCGGTGCATTGGCAAACATTTCGTCATCGATTATGGGCGGGCAGCTTAAGGCAACAAGTGCCCGGGGTGAGTCTACCTTGCCGGCTGCTAAGACAGCGGACATAGCGCCCAGGCTGTGCCCGATGATGCCCATGCGGTTCCTGTCCACTTCAGGGAACTGTTTCAGGGCATTCCAGGCATCTACCGCATCATCCGCCTGCTTGCCGTCCACAGCGCCTCCACTGGCACCGTGACCGCGGAAATCGAAGATCAGGGTGGCAATGCCCTGTTCCGTCAGTATCTTAGCGCTCGATTTCATAAAGCGGTGGCTACCGCCAAATCCATGGCACAACACGGCACCGGGGACTGGAGAATCAGCGCTGGCGCCTTCAGGTAAAAGCACTTTACCGGTAAGCTTCAATCCATTGCTGCCGAAGGTAACCGGCCATTCCTTGATTTTGGCCTTTGCCTTCCTGGGTGAGAGGTTCTTCAAATTCATTATACGATTACAACTCCTGTATTATTTTTTGCTATTAAATGGTAGCGCAGGAGCCATATCCGTGAAATCGGGTAGGTGGTTGGTTTTGAAAAGACGGAAGGGTGACTTTGGGTCACCCATTAGTATTATCGGCTGACGAGGCAAACAATGGACACGAGTGACCAAACATCGCGTGACGAGGCAGGCTGTGCTGCGAGCACCGAGCAATTGGTGACGCGCTCTTACTGTCCTCTAATTTCGGCATACCTGGCCAGAGCGTACATGGCGCGGGCACATTGCTCAGAGGTGTCGTAGATAGGAACGCCTCTTTCCTTGATGGTGGTCTCCACCACCTCGCTCAAGGTGCGGCTCCAGCGAACGGTGATGATAGGCTTGCCATATTTCCAGGGCAGCGAAGCAAAGCGTTCAGCTTCATTGAATGCGATGCTGTTGATGGCGGGTGCAGGCTCGGCTGGTTTGGAGGATATTGCCCAGTCGTCCTTATCCACCGGTATGTTGGTGATAACGCCATCGATGTAATCCAGGCTGAGGAACTTCTCCACCACATCCACCTCCTCCTTGATGGAGCGATAGGAGCCGGCGAAGTCTACCGGGTTCCGGGGCGGTGGCGCATGGGGTGGCATTAGCTTCTCCAGTTCCTTCACGGTCACGGCATCGAACTCAGGGATCTCCAAACCCAGTGAAGCGCAGGCATCAGAGGTAACCACGCATTGCCCGCCGCTGCCCATGATGGCGACCCTCTTCCCTTTGGGCAGAGGCTGGCGCACCAGTGCCTCAGCCATTTCAAAGGACTGCAATGGCTCAAATGACCTGATGATGCCCACCTGGCGGCACATGGCATCAAATATCTCCTCAGAACCCGCCAGTGACGCAGTATGGGACAATGCTGCTTTGGCTCCAGCAGGAGTTCGTCCACCTTTGTATATCACCACCGGCTTCTTTCGGGTTACCTCCCGGGCAAGCTCGAAGAACCGCCTGCCATCCTTTAATCCTTCCATGTAGAAAACAATAACCTTGGTATCATCATCGTGCGCCAGATAGTCCAGGTACTCAGCAGCGGTGATGTCAGCCTGGTTGCCGATGCTGATGAACTTGCTCAAGCCGTAGCCCCGGGCATTGGCTTGCTCAGACAGGTGGGTGCCGTAGGTTCCGCTCTGCGAGACAAAAGCGATGGCTCCAGCATCAGGCTTTCTATAAAAGCAGAGGTTAAGATTGCCGGCAGCGCTCCACAACCCCATGCAGTTGGGGCCTACAAACCGTATGCCTGCTTCCCTGGCGATGGCTACCACTTTATCCTGAAGCGCTTTGCCCTCAGTACCAATTTCGGCAAAGCCAGCGGTGATGAGCACCACGCCTTTGATGCCCTTCTTAATACAATCCTGCAACGCCTGAGCCACTTTGTCAGCCGGGATAGTTATTACCGCCAGGTCAACCTGGTCAGGGATATCGAGCACGCTGGGATAGGCTCGAAGTCCCATGATTTCGGCTTTCCCCGGGTTCACCGGGTAGATTGCCCCGCTGAAGCCCGACCTCAACGGCCTGTCCAGCATCATGAAACCCCATTTCCCCATCTTATCCGAAGCCCCAATCACTGCCAGTGACCTGGGTTTAAATATCGGGTCTAGCTGTTCCACAATGCTTTTCACAGTAACATCTCCAAAGGCAAGGTCTCATGGTCACAAACCAGGCATTTTACTTATGCGATATAATACTGTCAAGGATTATACCCGATTACGGCTTATCTGGCTTAACCGGCCTGATGAGCGCAGTCAATGTAATGGCAATGATGCCGATGGCAGCGCAGAGAAAGAAGGAGAGTTGATAGCTGCCGGTAACGTCATAGATATAACCCGCCACAACCGGTACTACAGAACCCCCGATAGTCATGCCCACGGCGATAACACCAAAAATCACGCCAGGCGACTTGAGTCCGAACAGCTCGCCCACAATAGTCGGTATCTGTGGGATATAGCCGCCATAGGCGAAGCCGAAAATGGCGGCAACGGCGAACAGACCGGCCATGCCCTGAGACAGCGGAAAGCAGGCTAACACCACCCCCATCAACGCCAGTGAACCTACGATAGCAATTTTCCGCCCCACCTTATCGGAGAGGGTACCGATGATAGTATTACCCAGAATGCTGGCAACACACATGGTGGTGAGCAAATACACCGCGATGCTGGCGGATATGTTCTGGTCAATGGCATGCACCACGATATGCGACGACACCAGGAACATGCAAAAGGAAAAGGCAACGTAGGTGAAAAACAGTATCCATACCTGCCCCTTCCGCACTATGGTAGAGAAAGGTAGCCGGGCATTTTCTGTGACATTGAGCGCATTGCCTTGACTACCGCCGCTGCTTGAGCTACGGGGAAATTTCAGCAATACCCCGCCGATGACGGTAACCAGGCATAGCATGACACCGAGGATATTGTAGGCAGCACGCCAGCCAAAGCCCGATATCAGCGCGCCTGCCACCGGCTGTATAATCATGCCGATAGCCAGTGACGAGACCAGTATGCCGGTGACCATGCCGCGGTGCTGTTCAAACCAGCGGCTGGTAATTCCCACAAAAGGCACGTAGATAACCGCCGAGCCTATGCCCACAATAACGCCGAGACTGAGGTACAGATGCCACAGGCTTTGCGTCAATGCTGCCAGAATATAGCCCACACCCATCACCGCCCCAAACACCGGTATGGTGATTCGGGGTCCGTGCTTATCGAAGAGCCTGCCTATCCAGACAGTAGCCACACCATGAACCAGGTGCAGCACCAGCGTGGGCGCTGTGGTCACAGCGCGCGTCCAGCCAAACTCCTGGAGCAACGGAACGAAAAAAAACGCCAAAGGAATGCCAGGCCAGCCAGCAGACAATCATGCCCACAAAAGAAATACCAAAGACCAGCCAGGCATATACGGGGCGTTTTTGCTTGGCCGGAGGCTCAAAGTTAGGCTCTTCTAGTACATAAGCCACGGTGTCAGGGGCAATAATATAGACCTGCACTCATCCTGTCAGGAAAATTACCGGTTGGCATCATAGTGGATGAATTGAATCTATCTCCACACCGGCGGCATCCAGCGATGACCTGACCTGTTCCTGCTGGCTCCAATCGAAACGCAGGGCAATGCCGCAATCGCTGGACAATTCTCTGGGCGTAGGAATCAACTTTACAGCATACCCCTCTCTCTCCAAAAGCTTCTCGGCACGTATGGCTGAGGAAGTAGTGTGAAACAGTACCACACCGTAGCCTATCATGTCCGGACAACCGCCTCTATCGCCTTTATCGCGGTGTGAATATCTTCTACTGTGGTGAACACTCCCGGAGACAGCCGCACCATCCCTTCCGGGAAGGAACCTATGGTTTTATGCGCTGCCGGGGCACAATGCAATCCGACACGACAAAGAACGCCGTATTCTTCATCAAGCCTCATGCCAATTTCAGAGACACGCTTATTGGCAGCGGTGAAGGATACAATACCCATTGATTTTTCAGGGTCAAGTGTTCCATACACCTTGATTTGTGGTATTTGAGACAAACCTTCGAGTAGTTCCTTGAGCAACTCTTTCATGTGGTTTTCGATGGATTCAATCCCTCTTTCCCTCAACCAGCGAACGCCAGCTCGCAGACCGGCAACTCCCACCAGATTAGGCGTGCCTGCTTCATACTTATCAGGCAACTCCCCGGGCTGCTCCTCGGTTTCAGAGCGGCTGCCGGTGCCGCCGCATATCAGCGGCTCAATCTGCAAGACATCAACGGCATTGCCGATGACCAGACCGCCTATGCCGGGAGGCCCCTGCAACTCCTTGTGCCCGGTGAATGCCAGCAGGTCAATCCCCATTGCCGGCATATCTATGGACACAGCCCCGGCTGTTTGAGCTGCATCCGCTAAGAGCAGAGCGCCAGCCTGACGAGCAATTGCGGCAACCTCTACCACTGGCAAGATGGTTCCCGACACATTGCTGGCATGAATCATGACTACCAGTCGCGTCTGGGAATTCACAGCCTTAACCATCTTGTTCACATCAAGGCTGCCGTCTCGAGCACAGGGAACTACAGTCAGATGGATACCCTGTCTTTCCAGGCTGCGTAGCGGTCGCATCACCGCATTGTGTTCCATGGCAGTGGTCACCACGCGGTCGCCCGGCTTCAGCAAACCTTTCAAGGCTATATTAATGGCATGAGTGGCGTTACAGGTGAAGATGACGCGCAAGGGGTCAGAAACATGGAACAGGCTGGCAATATCCTCTCTGGCTTCATATATCTCCCGTGCCGCGGCAATAGACAAACGGTGCCCGGAGCGGCCGGGATTACCCCCGGCACGCTCCAGAGCGTCAGCCATAGCGTTCGTCACTTCAGGTGGCTTGGGCCAAGAGGTGGCGGCATTATCCAGATAAATCATTTCGTTAATGTGATGCGATATTCACCATTGGGCTGTTTTTCCACATTCACCTGCCAGCCGGAACTCCGGGCCATTCGAGAAACGTTCTCACGCGACGTATCGGAATCCACCAGCACTGCTATCGTTCCCTTGCCCAGTTTTTGTATCGTCTCATGGGTGAGCATTACCGGCTGCGGGCAGGATAGCCCGCGAGCATCTACTGTTTTTATTTCAGTCATGATAACCTCCTATGTCTTTGCCTCACGCATGGTAAAACCAATGATGACGCACACCACCAGTCCCACGATTACCGTGGTAGGGCCGAACGCACCTACTCCGGTGGCTGAACTCGCCATGGTATAAGTATGGGCAATGCCAGCGCCCACCAGCATGCCGCTGACAAACATGGCAGCATCGCCATCACCTTCCCCGGAGAGAAAGAACTGTCGCCCGGGACAGCCTCCGGCCAGTGTAAAAGCCAAACCCGCCAGCACCATGCCACCGAAGTTCCATAGACTATCGGTATGGGCTACTGGCTGATTAGCAAAACCAGGGTTGAACTGTCCCAGCGCAAAGTTGGTAATGAAAGCAGCCACGATGAGTGCCAGAACACCGGTAAGAAGGTGTGGATTGCGTAACAGTATTACGTCTCGGATGGCACCAACGGTACAGAAGCGGCTCCGCTGCGCCAGAAAGCCGATAACGAGTCCGATTACCAGTGCAATGATAAGCGGGGTATGCTGGCTGCCGGGACCTGATTGCGAGAAGAAAATGGGGCCAGTGGGATTACCATTGGCATCTCTGCCGAACTGTGGAGCCAGAATCAAGAGTACCAGCAGTACTACCATGATGGCAGGCATGACCCAGCCCAGGGCTTTGGGTGCTGGGCGGCTGCGGCCGAGGCTGAACCCCAATTTCAAGAAAACTACGCCAATGGCGATGCCGACTATCAAGCCCAGAATACCAAAAATAGCATTCCAGTCGCCTCCGCTCAGGCGCAGGTAAGCACGCCAGGGACAGCCCAGGAACACCAGCGCGCCAAACACAGCAAACATGCCCAGCAGAAAACGTACCAGCGGCGCCGAGCCGGTACGTGGCTTAAATTCACGAAAGGCGAGGGCAGCAATGAGTGCGCCAAAGACAAAGCCAATGATTTCAGGGCGAATGTACTGGACTGTACCGGCACGATGCAACCCCAGTGCGCCAGCAATATCGCGGCTGAAGCAAACCACACAAACCCCCATATTGCCGGGATTTCCCAGCTTGACCAGCACCGGGGCCAGCACGCCTACCACAATGCCAGTAATAATAGGACCCCAGCGGGAACTGAAGAACCGTGAGATGAATGCCATCAAAAAGCTCCTTTCGTTATTTTTAGTTTCCCTGCGCACGGGAAACCAATAACGACGGAGACTGCGAGCATCAGCAGAGGATAGCGAGGAGGGCAACGTTATCGATTTCCCACGCAGCAGGATAAGAGTCCGTATGATGCACCACGTGCATCATGCCCATAGGGCATCAGGTCCTGCGATGCAGCACAATCATAACGTCACCCCCTTTCTTGTTGATTGGAACGGCTTAAAGCCAACGAAGATTATACACAAGTAATATCTGGCGTTGCAAATCTACCCCACCTCCGCCAGTTCGTCTATCACATCACATGCCTCCTGGTTCAGGTGCTGGCCCACTTGAACGGGGTTGTCCAGGATAAGATGTTTCTCTTCAGGCAAATTATAAGCAGGCCATTGTGGCGCACCGTCGCCGTTGGGGTCACCATTGCGGGCAAAGCGGACCCAGTAGCCCATCATCTCTTCAGAAAGTTTCCTGTCGGCGTCCTTCACTTTACTCCCCGGCAGGAAATGGAACAGGTAAGGCAGCTCCCCGGCATGGTAGCAGCCGAACTCGGCTTCGCAGTCCTTCACGCCGGGAACCTGAAACACAAACACTTTGGGCAGCGTGGTGAACTGATACAGATAGTTCCTGGGCTGAATGGCTGACATGGCGCGCGCTACCGCTCTGGCGCCGGCCACAAAGCTATTGCCCAGCAATCTGCTGGCTGCCTTTGGCGCCGAGTCATTATCCTGCGCCGGATACAGCTCCAGAACCTTCTGCCATTGCTGCCCGAAACACCTTTCCAGGTAATCGAAGTATTTCTCCAGGGTGAACAGGTTCATCAGGTAAGGCATGATGGAACCTTCGTCGGCGGTGGTGCCGGTCATGAAGGGAACATTATGCTGCGCTCCAGTCCTGAAGGCTTTGCCCGGCGGCTGCGTCAGCACATAGCCATCCACAATAACATGGTTCAGCATCCAGCCACCGGAGACCCTGGTATTCGCCTGTTTATTCTGCACCGCCCGTTCCCAGGTGCTCACAATCTCCTGCCACGGCCTGGCTCGCAGTTCGCTCAATGGGTTGTCTTTATTGCTGACCCCCAGCTTCTCCACAAATCCCATGCCCAGCGATTCCATGCTGTCAAGCCCATCCTGGGCTTTGTTGAGATGGCGGATTGCCGATGGCAGATAGCCGCCGCTTTGAGCAATGGCGCGGTGAAATAAACCCTTCGACAGCGGCGATGCCATCAGGGCAACCACGCTGCCACCGCCGGCGGACTGCCCGAAGATGGTGACATTATCGGGATTGCCGCCGAACCGGCGGATGTTCTGCTTAATCCACTGCAGCGCCATGACCTGGTCCATGAGACCGTAGTTGCCCGAGCCATGCTGAGGCGATTCGGCAGTCAGCGCTGGATGTGCCAGGAAGCCAAAGACACCCAGGCGGTAGTTAATAGTCACCAGCACTACCCCTCTTTTCGCCAGATGCGGTTTGTTATACATCGGCTCGGAGCCACTGCCCCGGGCAAAACCGCCACCATGCAGAAACATCATCACCGGCAGCGAGTCAGCCTGGCTCTTGGCTGGCGTCCAGATATTCAAGGTAAGGCAATCTTCGTCTATTTCCACCAGCTCTTGCGTCAGCATCCCCTCCGCCTGCGGGCAGATCGGGCTGAACTTATCCATCAGTCGAGTCTCTTTCCAGGGTTCAGGCGGCACTGGCGGCTTCCAGCGTAAATTGCCTGCCGGCGACGCCGCATAGGGAATGCCCAGATAGCCATTCACCCCCTCAACTGTTATCCCCTTCACCGGCCCCGACGTGGTCATGATTACTTTATCTTTGAGTATAGACATAAGGTTCTTCGCAAGCATTTTAATAAGCGGCGCTAAATCTTACCCTTTACCTTTTCCCGGGTCAACAAATAAACTATTGGCAGACAATTTCGTTTTATCATCTAAATCAATAATCTTAGAATAGGGCGATATGCAACAGTGGTTTCAATGTCCTGCTTGCCATCAACCAGTTCCATATGGCGCAAACTTTTGTAGTTATTGCGGGACATTTCTAAATTGGTCAGCAGGGCAATATAACCCCCATTTCCCTGGTTACAACACATCCTATCAGCCAGAGCAATTTGGCTATCAACACGAATTAGAAAAACCGAGAAGGAAACGAAATCCATGGCTGGCAGCTTGTTCAGGTTTAATAGGAATCCTAGCACTTACTGTGATAGCAGTCGCTGCTGTCAATACATTGTCACCTGGTACATCCGCCTACACTCCACCGGTTCATACCCAACTTGGACCTGTTCAGCCTCAACCTCTATTGTCGCTCACCTTATTCCCTGATAACTCAACTCAATCGGACGGAACAATTGAAGCTTCGGCCGCCGTCTTTTATGATAAACAGCCCCCTTATATTAAGACTCTAGGTGGGCCCAGAATAAACCTGACGAACAACAAGTCAGCTCTAGACCCAACGTGGCAACAGCTCATGGCATTCTTAGCTAAAGATGCCACAGACAGTAGAAAGTATGATTTAACTTCATTCCCATGTGGCGCGTTTTCTGAGGAAGTGCATAACAATGCTGAAGCTGCCGGTATCAGGGCAGCATGGGTTGCTGTCGATTTCACCGACGCCACCGTGGGCCATGCGCTGAATGCATTCAATACCACTGATAAAGGACGGGTCTTTGTCGATTGTACTGGTGGAGGACGGTCCAGTCCAAGTAATCGAGCTGGCCCCCTATCAGGCGCAGGGACTCCAGCCTCAAACAGCAGCTGGGACAAAATAGCTTATATTGAAGTAGGTAAAGAGTATGGACTCATCAGTGCCAGTATGGCATCATGGCCCGATTATTCGGTCTACTCTGCATATAGTGAAAAAAGAGACAGGTTCTTCAAAGAGTTAGATAGTTACAATAATGAAGTGAGACAGTTCAATCAGTTTGTATCGGGAAGAATTATATACATCGGTAGCGCAGACTATTCTAAAGCTACCCAGTGGGAACAAAGGCTTAAGTCTAAAAAGGCGGAGTTGAATGCACTTGCCAGCAGCCTCGGTGCCATATGGGAGCCACTGGGCATCGTCAGCAAAGTAAAGATTTACTGGTAAAAACCCCTTCAGGCGAGTTTATTCAGACATACCTAGTGCCTGCTGAAAAAGTCGGCCAGCAGTTTGGAAATCTCAACGCTAATTGGTGTTACCGATGTATCCTGTGATGAGCTTCTGGCCGGGGAAACAACACCGCAATTACCCTTCATCCGTTGCTGCTGAAATTGTTTCAGATTTCCTGACGCCGATTCTTGATTACCAGATATGGGTAAATTCCGTACCGGCGGTTCCTGCCCACCCGGTTGCCGATTATACTGTTGACCATGTAATGAAGGTGATGGCGAAGGCGTCACCTGCTGCACCGCCCACTTCAAGCTAATGCCACAGCTACCACAAAACCGGGCTCTGCAAGGAACCAATGCTCTACAATTGGGACAATAATACATCTGACGCATGGCTATCCCTCTTTTTAAGCACTCATCTATCCATGCTATGTCTCTAACTGTAAATAACGATATTCTATAATTAAAGTTTACTCCCAAATTATTAACAAAATATTAATATTCCCGCACCTCCCACACTTGACAACAGTCTGCCACCTGTTTTATCATAGTACCTCGCAATGCTAGGTATTGGGTTACGAGGTACTCGAATCTAGTTTATTGACATAACATAAAATTCTGGCGAGGTAACAGCACCGCCAGGATGAACAAGAGATGTTAGATGGCAAAAGTCGGCATTGTAACTGACAGCACCAATTGCCTTCCCCCCGACCTCATCGATAAATACCATATCCGGGTGATACCGGTAGGCATGGTCATAGACGGCAAGCGCTACCGTGACCAGATTGATATCACCCTGGAACAATTCAATGACATGTTCCCCCGTTTGGCGAAGCAGCCCACCACATTTGCTGCCAACCCCGGTGATTTTCTCACCGCTTTCAATGAGCTGAGCCAGTCTACCAACGATATCATCTGTATTCTGGTCTCCAAGGTACTCACGGCAACACAGGATTCAGCGTATCAGGCGCGCCGTCTTATCAGAGAAGAAAAACCCAACCTTAATATTGAAATCATCGACAGCAAAACCTCAGCAGGCGCCCTGGGATTCATTGTGCTGGAGGCTGCCCGCGCCGCTCAGGAAAATAAAAGCCTGAAGGAGATCGTGAGGCTGGTACAGGACATGCTCTTCAGAGTGGTATACCTGGCAGCACTGGACACACTGAAATACCTGATTCAAACCGGTCGTGCTCCCAAGTCTACATCGCTCGCTGAGATGTTCGATGTCAAGCCGGTCATCGGGTTTGTCGATGACACCGGGCTGATCGAGGTAGTATCCCGGGTTCGTGGGAAACAGAGGTCATTGAGCACACTGGTGAATCTCATCGCTAAATATGTGGACACCAGCAAGCCGCTCCATGCCATGGTGCATTACTCCAACGGCAGGACAGAGGCAGAAGAGCTGAGGGATCTAATCAGCTCACGATATCAATGTGCGGAAATGTATGTAACAGAGTATACCCCGGTCATGGTGAGTGCCACCGGTCATATGGTGGGGCTGTCGGTATATTCCGATTGAAAAAGCACTAATACTCTCATAATATCAACTTAATAAGGAGGCTATATGAAGAATTGGCGAATGCGTACTAGCGTACTGCTGGTCATGGTGGCACTGCTCATGGTGCTGCCGCTGGCATTGGGATGCAGTGCTCAGGCACCAACAGCCAGGGAGGTCAAGATCGGCATCATGGGCGGACAGACCGGCCCGGCTGCCTCGTCGGTCGTCCCCATGTTCGAAGAGCTCGAGCATATGTTCAAATACATGAACGAGGTAGAAAAGGGCATTGATGGCGCCAAAATAAGCTGGCGTATAGTGGACAATAAAGGTACTCCCGAAGGCGCTATCCTTGCCTATAAAGATCTCAGAGATGGCTTCAAGCCCCTGTTCTACATTGCCGTGGAAGATTACTATTATCTGGGCATCAAAGATATGATTGCTGGAGACCAGGCAGTCATGTTCACCATGTCCGCCATTAATCCCCAGTGCTATTTGCCGCCCAGCGTGTTCTATAGCATCTCATTGCCTATTTCCGACGGTCTTGCTGGTTTCGTCAAATGGGTGCTCAGCGATTGGAAAGGCAGCAACAAGCCAAGAATCGGCGTGCTCCACTGGGATTTGCCCTCGGGAATGCAGTACCGCATGGCGGAGTCCTGGATCAGGAAGCAGGGCGTAGAGTTAGTTCCAGTGCAGTTTCCCATCGCCCTCATGGACTTGAAGCCCCAGCTCATCAAGCTGCGCGATGCCAATGTGGACTTAATCTGGATGATGGCCATCTCACCCAATGCCGCCGTAGCAGTGCGTGACTTCCGAGGGCTGGGCATGGCCGGGAAAACTCCACTCTATTTCAACGAGTACGTGGAACCTGATGTGCTGCTCGGCCTGGTCGGTGAAGGCGCCGATGGTTTGTACAGCTACCGCTCAGAAAGCCCCTATGCCGATAATACCCAGTCTGCCAAGCTGTTTACGCAAATCTGGAAATACTCCGCCAACAAGGACAAGAAGTCTGATAACCGCATCACCATCACCATGAAAGCAGCCATGACTGCAGCAGTGAAGCAGGCAGTGGCAGATGTCGGCTGGGATAAGTTAGACCGTGCCGCCTTCCAGAAAGCTCTGGACAAACTTACCAATATCGATACCTGGGGGAATACCAAGAACCTCAGCTTCGGTCCTTCCAAACGCATTGGCGTCTCCGCTATCAAGATGGGGAAATATACCAAAACGGGGAGAGTTTCGGTCGGCGACTGGATAGAGCTGCCGCGCACCTTCGAAGGTGTGGACAAGTAACATTAAAAATCTCGGTTTTCAATAGGGCTAGAGCTTCCATTATGGAAGCTCTAGCCCGTTTCCGAATACAGTGAAATAACACCCACCCCCTAGTTTGTCACCTCCTGGTTATCTGAAGCAGCCTGGCGAGGGGCATGGCGGCTGATGAATCTGCCTCCCTTTTGCAAGCCCAGGTAGCTTTCTTTCACCGCCTGCTGACTCGCCAGCACCTGTGATGGCCCTTCTGAGGTTATGTTGCCGTTCTGGATGACATAGCCGTAGTGCGCAATAGACAGCGCCGCGCCTGCGTTCTGCTCGGCGATAACCATAGCTGTTTTTTCCTCGATATTGATACGCCTGATGATATCATAGATAGTACGTATCAGCCTGGGCGCCAGCCCCAGGGAAGGTTCATCAAGCAAGATTAGCTTTGGCCTCGCCATCAATGCTCTGCCGATAACCAGCATCTGCTGCTCACCACCAGAAAGGTAGCCGCTCTTCCGGTAGCGGAGCCTCTTTAGCTCGGGAAAGTAGCTGTATACCAGCTCCAGCGCTGTCGGCACCCTCTCTCTGTCCCGCCTCAGATAGGCGCCCATGAGCAGATTCTCCTCAGCCGTCAGTTGAACAAATACCGAGCGTCCCTGCAAAACGTGGCAAATGCCAATGCGGGCAATCTGCTCCGGCTCCATCCTTTCGATGCGCTTGCCATCAAACTCTATAGTGCCACTGGTTACCTTGCCGTCTTCGGTAGCCAGCACACCGGAGATACTTTTCAACGTGGTTGATTTGCCGCTGCCATTGCTCCCAATCAATGCCACCATGCTCCCCTCCTCGACCACGAGTGACACCTTGTTCAGGGCAAGAACCACATCGTTGTAAACGGCTTTAATCTGGTTTACTTTCAGCATAGTTTATTCCAGGATATACTCAGACGCCGAAGGGCCAGCGCTTATAATTGGCTTTCAGCTTATGCCACATAGCGATCAGACCATAAGGCTGGAATGATATGAACAGGATTATGGCGATACCGTAGACAGCATAGGTGAGAGCCACAGATAGATTGCTGCTCAAGGGAATAATGCCGCTGATGCCGATGACGTGCAATACCTGACTTACCAGCCGCAAAAAAAGAACGCCCAGGATGGTACCAGCAGTGCTGCCAGCGCCACCGATAATAATCATGCCCACATACCAGATTGACTCCCACACCGTAAACTGGTCGAGCCTGATAACGCTCACATAGCTTGTCCACAGGGCGCCGGATAAGCCGGCAAACAGCGAGCCGATGAAGAAGGCAGCCAGTTTCATCAGCGGCACGTTAATCCCCAGGCTGGGGGTGGTGGTGTTATTATCCCTTATAGCCAAAAAGGCACGACCGAAGCGTGAGCGCCTCAAGTTAGCCGAAGCCAGTACGCTGATGACGGTAAAAAAGAACAGGAGATAATACCAGCTCACATCGTTGTTGAACTCTAGCCCGCCAATAACCGGGTAAGTCACGCCCGTAATCCCGTGTATGCCGCCGGCTATCTCCAGGTTCTTAATGATATATTGAGCAATGAAGAAGAAGGCCAGCGTCACCACCGCAACGTAAAATCCTTTGAGCCGTATCGCCGGCAAAGCCACAATAAGTCCAATTATGCCGGTGAGCAGCACGGCGATAACTAAAGCCAGCCAGAAAGGCCATTTCGCCGGCACCATCAGAGTTGCCAGGGTATAACCCCCCACCATGACAAAGGCGGAATGCCCCAGGCTTACCTGACCGGACATGCCGGTAATTACATTCAAACCGAGTACTGCCATAATGGTGATGAAGGTAAAATTAAGGAAAGTCAGCCAGTTCAGGTTTCCAGTGCTCTTGAGCAGCAGCGGCAACAGCAGCAACAGGCACCAGCAGATAGCCCAGGCGAGCCACTGCTGCCTGGTAGGGATGATTGCCATGTCACGGGCATAATCTGTTTTAGCTCTGCCTCTACCCCTCACGCATCACACCCTTTCTATAGGTTTGCTGCCGAAGATACCGGTCGGCCGCACCAGTAAAATCACCAGAATCAGAATCATGCTGAAGATGGTCTCAATGCCCGGCGCATAAGAACCAAGGTAGTAACCGGCTATATTTTGACCGATGGCTAAGACCAGTCCGCCGACAATTCCGCCGATGAGGGAATCCAGCCCGCCGATAAGCACTACTGCCAGAA
>JBBIPA010000038.1:0-19229 GCA_037443085.1 Chloroflexota bacterium
TGTCATTGATCAGGGAAAATGCATAAAATGCGGGAACTGTCTCAATGCCTGCCCGTCCCGTTTCTCCGCGATAAAGATTATTTCCGGCGAACCGGTGCCACCCTCCCTACCCATTTCAGAAAGGGCAGCGATACGAACAAGAGGAGATAGAGCATGAACGATGTCCGACTTACAATCGATGGTAAAGAGGTTAGTGTTGCCAGGGGAACCACGATCCTGGAAGCGGCCCGCAGTATCGGCATCGACATCCCGCACCTGTGTCATAGTGAGGGCTTCGTAGCTACCGCCAACTGCCGCCTGTGCGTTGTCGAACTTAACGGAAACAAGAATCTTGTGCCTTCCTGCGCCCGCCCCGTCTCTGACAACATGGTCGTCCATACCAGGTCAGAGAGGGTTATCAAGGCGAGGAGACTGGTAATTGAGCTGCTTCTGTCCGACCATCCCTTTGATTGTATGACCTGTGAGAAAAGTGGAGCGTGCGATCTGCAAAGATACGCCTATGAACTCGGTGTAGCTACCTCCAGATTTCAAGGTGAGAAGCACCAGTATCCCCTGGATGATACCAACCCTTTCTTTGTCAGGGACTACAACAAGTGTATCCTCTGTGAAAAGTGCGTCAAAGCGTGCTGGGAAATACAATTCGTCAACGCCATTGAGGTGTCCTACCGCGGCTTCAAGACCAAAGTAGCCACCCCTTATGACCGGTCTCTGGTTGATAGCACCTGCATTTTTTGCGGTCAGTGCGTGGCTGCCTGCCCGGTGGGTGCGCTAACCGAAAAAAGCAGGATCTCCAGAGGACGAGAGTGGGAGCTCAAGAAAGTATCCACTGTCTGCCCCTACTGCGGTGTCGGCTGTAATATCGAACTCAATGTGAAAGATGATCGCATCGTCAAGGTCACCTCACCAATTGACTCAGCGGTAAATCATGGCCGACTGTGCGTGAAGGGGAAGTTCGGCTTTGATTTCGTCCACCATGGTGAGCGGTTGACCGCTCCACTTATCCGGGTTGGTGAAAAGGGAGAGGGCAAATTCAGGGAAGCAAGCTGGGAAGAGGCGCTAGACCTGGTGGCGGGAAAGCTGTCAGGTATTAAAAGCAGGACCGGCCCGGATAGCTTGGCTTTCTTTGCTTCAGCCAAGTGCACCAGCGAAGAAAACTACCTGATGCAGAAGCTTGCCCGGGCGGTTATCGGGACAAATAATGTCGACCACTGCGCCCGTCTCTGACATGCTCCGAGTGTGGCCGGTCTGGCCGCAGCATTCGGTAGTGGCGCAATGACTAACTCGATCACAGAGATCAGGGGCACTGACTGCATATTCATCATTGGTTCCAACACCTCGGAAGCCCACCCGGTAATCGCTCTTGAAGTTATGGAGGCGGTCAGACATGGTAAGGCAAAGTTGATAGTGGCTGACCCGCGCAAAATCCGGATGGTTGACTTCGCTCATGTCTGGATGAGACAAAGACCCGGCACTGATGTTGCTCTCCTCAATGGTATGCTTAATATAATCATCAATGAGGGCTGGTACAATGCCGAGTTTGTCCGAACCCGGACGGAAGGATTCGAGGAATTAATGAATTCCCTCAAAGAATACCCGACGGAGACTTGTAGCCGGATTACGGGAGTTCCAGCCGAAGACCTGCGTCAGGCAGCCCGCCTTTACGCTCAGTCCTCCAGAGCCATGATCCTGTATGCCATGGGGATAACGCAGCATACCACCGGCACCAATAATGTCTTGGCCCTGGCCAATCTAGCCATGGCGACAGGTCATATCGGCAAAGAGAGCAGCGGGGTGTGCCCGCTGCGGGGACAGAACAACGTCCAGGGGGCTTGCGACATGGGATGCCTGCCTAATGTGCTGCCGGGCTACCAGGCAGTTACGGATGAGACGTTAAGAGCTAAATTTGAAAAAGCCTGGCAGGTAACACTGCCGGCCAAGCCCGGGCTAACTGTCGTTGAAGTTATGCATATGGCGGTAGCCGGGAATATCAAGGGGCTCTATATCATGGGCGAAGACCCTACTCTTAGCGATGCTAATATCACCCATGTCGGCGAAGCCATGAAGAGCCTTGATTTCCTGGTGGTTCAAGATATCTTCCTCACCGAGACCGCTAAATACGCTGATGTGGTGCTGCCCGGAGTCAGTTTTGCCGAGAAAGAGGGCACGTTTACGAATACGGAACGGAGGGTCCAGCTGGTTCGCCGGGCGATTAAGCCGGTCGGTGACAGCAAACCAGACTGGGTAATCCTATCTGAGGTTAGCAATCGGCTGAATTACCCGATGAAATACGCCAGCCCTGAGCAAATAATGGAGGAGATCGCCGCTCTTACCCCCATCTACGGCAGCATCAGCTATCCACGGCTTGCAGCCGGCGGCCTGCAGTGGCCCTGTCGTACGCCAGACGACCACGGAACAAGATTTCTCCACGAGAAGCAGTTCTCACGCGGCCTGGGAAAATTCTATCCCGTTAATTTCCAAGAGGCCTTCGAGATGCCGGACGATGCCTACCCGGTGGTACTGTCAACGGGGAGGGCGCTTTACCACTGGCACGGCGGCGCCATGAGCCGTCACTCGAAAGGCCTGGAGGCGATTAATCCCGATGCCGATGTGGAAATCAGCCCTCAAGATGCCAGAAAACTGGACTGTGCCGATGGCGATCTGGTTGAGTTGACCTCACGCCGCGGGAAAATTGTTACACGGGTAAAGGTGACCGACCGGTCGCCGGAAGGGGTGGCTTTTATGACCTTCCACTTCAAGGAAGCCCCGGCTAACCGGTTGACCGTTGATGCTCTGGACCCGGTGGCCAAGACACCTGCACTAAAAGTATGCTCGATACAGATAAGCCCTTGCATTAGCAAAGCGAAGAAAAAAACAGCTTAGTCTGGATGCTGGGGAACTAACACATATGCCACTGATACTTGAAGGCTTTAAGCCGGTGGATAGATACGAGAACAGGATTACTCCAAGACCCTCTTAATCTTGGCGGTCATCAATGTGCAACCTACGGTAAACAGCTTCGCTACTTGAGTGGCATTTATTCTCAATGATCACTTTGGGTCATGAAGCTGATTTGCTGGCTTGTTGAACGAAAGTCCAGTTGGTTCAATACAAGCGAAATATGATTCGCGTTTGCTACAATAGTTACGGCAGCTCTTAAACTACAAAAGTTATTGAGAAGCCTCTACGGTGAGAGCGTCTTCTGGTTACACCTGGTCACCATTTCTGGTTGGCTTGCTTTATTCCTTGTGCCGACAAGCTGGTGGCCAAAAAGAATTTCCTTCCATTTTTATTTTAGCCTTGGAGTCGTTGCTCACCAATTCATATGGGGGGCTATTATTATGCCGTGGACAAGGAAATATCGCATGGCATGCTTATTAACTACAATCATGCAGGTCTTAAGAGGGTTTAAGGTCTCAGATGTGCGAAACTTCGAATATTCTTTTGTTAAGGAATTGTTTGTCAGGGCTAGAACAGGAATACCGACAATGGTGGCAACCATTTTTACCTTTGCCATTCTTATGGCTGCAACCATCACATATTGCTTCCTTTAGCAGGCAACCTTTGAGCTTCCACTGATAAACAATTGCCTGTTTCGTGTGACATGGATTGATATCGAACTAGAATAGAAAGCGCTGGGCAGCATATAAACCACCGGCGATTGCTATTGCGATTAACCAAATCCACTTGTTCCACCTGAAAAGCTTGGCACCATCCAGAGGTCCGAACGGTATCAAATTGAACACGGCCAGCCAGATGTTAATGCGCGCTCCCAATGTAAAAAGCAGAGCAGGTTCGACAAAATCCAGTGCCAGAAATACCATTGCTAATCCAACATTCGTAGCTGGGCCAGCCAAGGATATAAGCCCTACCCTATCTCGACTCACACTGGTTATGCCCCATGCCATCTGCCTGGGATGTATCATAACAGCTCCGGGAGCAGCGAAAACAAAGCCGAAAAGAGAAAAACCTAACGCTACAATCAATCCTATAGGCCACATAGCATACTCAGCAAAGTAACCGAACCTTCTGGCAATAAGCCTGTGAGCCAACTCGTGAAAGACGAAGCCTAAAGAAACAGCAACCAGAGCCATGCCAGAGAAGACAATAAGGATATCCGGCTGGCTGAAGACACGAAAGCCTCCCGAGAGGGCAATCCCGAATGCCAGTGCCAGAACGAGCGCCGATATGATCAGGTCCCTCAATTCTTTTGCTCTCATCTTTTCTAGCTCAAGTTTACCGCAAGGTTGTGACAACTAACAAGGCAGGAGCCGCCTTTGGAGGCGATTAGGCAGAAGCTGAGAAGCGAGGCGGGAAAACGGATCTATGCCAAACGTGGGTACGCGGTGGAGCCAGTCTTCCGAGAGATAAAGTGGGATGGCAGGAAGCCATCGATGGGCCTGCGTGACCCGGTGAAAGTGCGGGGTGGGGGTTACTACTGTGTAGCGAAAAACAATTGACATTGGTCGGGGCTGATGTGTAAAACCAGCCTTGAAAGCGAACAACGGTTAAAAGGTGACGGAGACAATCGATGGTCGGTCATTAGCCTTCGGTAGAGAAGGTTTTTAGACAGGCTGTAAGGAGAGTTCAATAGCTTAAGCGGCAAAATTCAAATTGGTTAGATTATTCCTTATACAGCAGCATCAGCGGCAGGGGTATTCGCAGCTTGATAGCGTCTGCGGCGGGGCATTCATTGACACAGCAACTGCAGTGGATACAGAAGTCGGGATAGGTTATTACCGGCACTTTCTTCTTGACCGAGCCGAAGAACACGTCCTGTGCACAGACCTCCACACACTTATGGCAACTAGTACATTTATCTCCATTGATAATCGGCGGCATGACTTTCTCCGTTAGCCTCCTATTCCATCGGCTTCCATTCCGTCACCGGCCTTCCTCGAACTTTCTTAATGGAAAGCACTTTGTCATCGAGTAAAGGGTTGGTCAGCGGATAGTCCACACGCTTGTGGTAACCCCTGGTCTCTTTCCTCTCTTTAGCTGCCACAAAGACAAGTTCACCCAGGTCAAACAGGTTCAATGTCTCCAGGCAGCGCGCCAGTTCCCACTGGTTACGGGCAATAAGGGTGTCCCTTGCCCTCGCCTTTAACCGGCGCAGATGACTCAGACCAGCATCGAGTAGCGTCTCCGACCTGATAGTGCCCCCATAGTCACCCATCACCTGCTGCAGAGCAATATTGGCTTCTTTCCAGTCAGGACCTGTAGTGCGGCTGGCGATGGCATGAAGCAGTTTTTTATTTTCCTCGATTTCCTCTGCAGACTCTTCGATATCGGAGATACTGGTCTTCTTAATATACCTTGCCGCATTCTCGCCCACGATCCAGCCATAGGTGGCGGCACAGGAGATACCGCCGGTGGTTTCATCGCCAGCAGCGTACAGCCCTCTCATCGAGGTTTCGCCCTTCTCATTAATCCGTATTTTCCCTTCAAAGAATGGGTTATAGGTGCCGAACTCAACGGGATGTTTCCTGACGTCGATGCCTTCCTCTTTCATATAGTCCACCAGCGCCCGGTTGCCCTCATGGACAAGCCAGTGAAGCATATAGTTATAATCAGCATCGGACATACCCCTGCCATCCATATACACCGGCCCTTTGCCTGACCTGTAATAATCTTCCAGGAAAACACTGCTCACCTCCGGGGTCATATCACCATAGCGACGCTCCGGCCTGGTGACAAACGGCCCGATGGGTTTACCCTGGGGGTCACGCAATACACCGATCCAGGTTGCCTGACCGAAGCGGGCAAAGTATCTGGGTCCGGGATGCCGACGGAATATCTCAGCACCAACCAGCTCGGCACCAGCACGGTAGCTCATAACACGGCCATCGCCGGTGAGAGTGGGGTAGACCGGCGAGCTGGTAAACCAGCCGGGAACCGGCGGCGGATATAGCCTGTCCACGTAGCCCGTGCCCACGATGACGCTCTTCGCCTTGAATACGATTATCCTGTTTTCCCTGGTATGCATCCCCACAGCGCCAGTAACCCGATTGCCCTCATGCAGCAGGTCAAGAATCATAACGCGGTTCATGATATTGACGCCTTTTTTATTAACCCGGGATACCAGCACTCGCTTCTGCCACTGTCCTTCGTACTTCAAATGGGTGAGCACATCGCCGGGGAAAGAATGCCCAGCAAACTCCCATTTGCCGTGGTACTTCATGGGAATACCCCAGCTATGCCACAGGTTGACTATCTCGAATGACCGCTCCAGGAAAGTGTGCAGCACCTTGATGCTGGTGCCCGACTGTATTGCCCGCAGCTTCGGCCCCTTGAGGCATTCCTTGAGGAAGGCTTCCCTATCAGTGCCATGGACTTCAGGTATATAGCACCAGAAATGGTCGTTGCCAGCACAGCCCCGGCCGCTGCCCAGCGCATTGCCTTTTTCCGCCACCACCACCCTGGCGCCAAGCTCAGCAGCCCTGATTGCCGCCATCAAACCGGCAATGCCACCGCCGATACACAGCACATCTGCCTCAACAAGTTCTTCTTTAGCTATCTCCCTGCTCATAACTGTAAATTTCCCGCCTCGCAGAATAAAGTCCTAGTGTGGGGTTATTTCCTTTATCCGTTAATAGTGATTCCAGTGCAGTAGCTTCTCCACCGGTCTGCGGACATGCGTGGCAAATTGCCACCGCCAGTTACCGGATACCCTACTCTCATAGCACCTGCAATCCGGCAATGCTATGGTACCCCTGGCCGTTTGGCAATGTCTTCCCGTGTCACCGGCACATCGTAAAGCAGGGATAGCTCATGAACGGCTAAGCCCAGCGCGTGAGCGACAACTCTGAGGTTCTGCGTTATCAACCTGCCCACCTAAAAGACACTTAAACCACTCAAGCCAGTTTTTTACCGCATTTATCGCAAAATTTCTCGTCCACGGCGACGGGGTCACCGCATCGGGGGCAGAACTTCGACCGTGACACAGCCTCAATCCTGGCTCCACATCTGGCGCAGAAATTAGCAACTGGCTGATTCTGATGGCCGCACTTGCTGCATCGAGAAGACACCGATTGAGCAGAAACCACCATTGGCTGTGTAACTACAAGATTGCTGCCGCACCTTCGGCAGATATTGGCACTGTCGGGGTTTACTCCGCCGCATCTCTTACAGACGATGTTCCCCTGCCCCACCGATGCCACAACCCCATGAGCAGGAATTACCCTGGGCGCTTCTGGCTGTTCAGGCACAACAGCCGGTGGCGGCATAGCCAACAGCTTGCTGCCACATTTTCGGCAGAGGCTAGCACTGGCAGGATTCACTCCGCCGCATTTCTTGCAGACAATATCAACCTGCTTTGCCGGAATCGCCACCCCTTGCGCCGTAGGTACTATAGGTACTTCTGGCTTCTCTGGTAACGAAGCCGTCTCGACAGCAATAGACTTGGCTGCCTTGGTCGTTTTCCGCGCCTTAGGTGCTGGTTTCTTTGTGCTCACCTCATCTACCCTCTTTTTACGGTCTGGTTGCCAGCGTCACCTCTCCAGAAGCAAAAAGGGACTTTCTGGTCTTCACCACATTAGCATAGCGGGCAAACTTCGTCAATTGAAATCGTCCTGGCGAACAACAGTAGTACCCAGTTCTACGTCACTTAAGTCTCAGGAAGGTACTGTCCCGACTAAATAGAGCACTGATAGCAGCCAGTCCAAGATAACCCTGATCCGGTTACAGGTTCCAGTAATCAGTGCGGCATAACCCACTAGCCAGATAAAACATGACAGGAAACCCCGGCACCTCCAGGTATTCGGTGACAGAAATCCGTCACGTGCTGTCCTTTTCCATATCCATATCAGCAATATACTGATTGGCTACCACACCAGCCCCAACGAAGGTGAGCAATTCTCGCTGCTATTGACAGCACTTGCCGCGTGTTTTATAGTGTTTTTGAAATAACAAGATTGTGCCAAATAGCAGCGACCATTCCAGGGTCACCGGGGAGCTAGATAATGTGAGAGGGTGTTCCAATGGCAATAACACGCCGAGATTTTATTAAATCTATTTGCTTAGCCTTCGGAGCGGTGCTGCTTAAAGCATGCACACGGACTGATAAACTACCGTCTGGTTTAGAGTCGTGGCAGCCTGCCTATAAAAAACTGGAGGCCGAGGGCAAACTTGCCGAGAGGGTCGAGCAGGCATACAGGATATTGGAAAAATGCGAGCTATGCCCCAACCGTTGCGGTGTGAATCGCCGTAAGGGGCAGCGAAGCATTTGCCGTGCCCCGGAGAAGGCGATGGTTTACAGCCATCAGCCGCATTTTGGCGAAGAATTGCCACTCGTAGGACAGGGCGGTTCAGGCACTATCTTTTTCTCCAACTGTAGTCTTCGCTGTGTGTTTTGCCAGAACTGGCCCATTGCTCATGAGGGAAGGGGACACGAGGTCAGCGACGAAGACCTAGCGGACATGATGCTTGACCTTCAGCGGATGGGATGCCACAACATCAATCTAGTAACACCCACCCATGTCATGCCAAATATTGTCAGCGCCACACGCATCGCCCTGAAGAAAGGCTTGCACCTGCCACTATGCTATAACACCAGTGGCTATGAGCTTGTCAAGAACATAAGGCTCCTGGATGGCATCGTCGATATCTATCTGCCGGACCTTAAATTTATGGACGGTAATGAGGCGGCACACTACAACTTTGTTAAGGCTTCTGACTATCCAGAGATGGCACAGAAGTCCATCATTGAAATGCATCGCCAAGTTGGTGACCTCGTCACCGACGAGCGTGGTATTGCGTTACGCGGGCTGATGGTGCGCCATCTGGTCATGCCCAATCGGGTAGCTGGCACCCGGGAATTTGTCGAATGGGTGGCCAAGAACCTGTCGACGGGTACGTACGTTAACATCATGTCTCAATATCGGGTCGAACACAGAGCCTTTGAATACGAGCGTATTGCCCGTGCCATTACTCCAGCAGAATTTATGGAGGCAATAGAATGGGCTATAAAAGCCGGCTTGACCAACCTTGACGAAAGGTCTTTGGCACATTTCGAAATATACCGCCGCCGGATTCGCTAAATCACGCCCACCTGCCTGGTATCTCAGTGCCGCAATGCATGCATTTGCCATTTTTCAGGTGTATCGCGTCAATCACAAATCCCACTCGTTTAATGACAATCCTCCCGCAGACGGGGCAAAAGGTATTCTCGCCTTCGTGGCCGGTTACTCTGGCGATATAGACAAATTTGAGGCCAGCCTCCAAAGCTGTACGCCGTGCCCTATCAAGCGTGGAAACAGGGGTCGGTGGCAGGTTGGAAAGCTTGTACAGCGGATAAAAACGGGCAAAGTGGAACGGCACACCGGCTCCAAGTTCGTCTTCTATCCAGTGACACATCTCGCTTATTTCTCCCATGTCGTCATTCAGCGTTGGGATGACTATGTTGGTAATTTCGATGTGGATGCCAGCATCTCTGAGCAGTTTCAGGGTTTTGAGCACTGGTTCCAGCTCCCCACCGACAACCTCCCGGTAAAACGCTGGATCGAAGCTCTTCAGGTCGATATTGGCGGCATCCAGCTTGCCGATGAGATCTTCCATCGGCTCTGGCTGGATATAGCCAGCCGTGTGCATTAAGTTCAGCAGCCCTGCTCCTTTAGCCAAGGCAGCCACCTCCGACAAATATTCATAGAAGACCACCGGCTCGCCAAAGGCGTAGCTTATCGCACGCACATTTGCCGCCCGGGCGTGGGCTACCAGTTTTTCCGGTGGCATATCATAAGCGTGTACTTCCTCTGGGGCCACCTGCGTCAGATCCCAGACCTCGCAGAATTTGCATGAGAGGTTGCATCCGGCGGTGGCAACCGACAGAGCGCGGCTACCGGGCATTACGTGAAAGAAAGGGTTGCGTTCGACGGGGTCTTCCTGTAACAGAGCAGCGTTGCTATATGCCAGTGTGTATCCCACCCCGTCCCGGTTTATGCGTACCTGGCAGCTAGCCCTTTCTCCTTTTGCCAGTTCGCACCGCTTGGGGCATAGCTCGCACCGCACCCTGGCATTGTCGAGTTTACTGAACCAAGGGGAAGGTATGGGTCTGACAAAGCCTTTTTGCGCCGTTTCCGCTGGCGGCATTTTGGGCATTCTTCGTTCCCGGGTGCAGCCAAAGACACTGGCAAGGCACAGGGCACCGCCTCCACTAAGACCGGCTTGCAGGAATTCCCGCCTGTTCAATCCTCTATCGGAGCTGTTCTTCTCAGGCATAACGCCTCCGGCATATCAAGAGTACGACAAAAGCCGCGCCGTTGGCAATACCAGCCAGGAGGCAGCAGGCAGTAATACCGAATATGGGTGCCACCACTGCACTGGCGAGGGCCGCGCCGATACACGCCCCAAACAGTTCCAGACCGTAAACGGTGCCGGCAGATTTTTCCGCCCGCCGGCTCAGAGCCATACAGCAGGCTGCTGAAAGCGGGAAATCGATACCATTTATCAGTCCTGCCACAAAAGTAAGCGTCGAAAACAGCAGGAAAACAATGGTTGAAGATGGCACTGCAGCCGCCCCAGGAAGCACAACAGCGATCAGTCCGGCTAGTATGGCAATCAGCAGTTGGACACCGGCCAGGGTGCGCAGGTTTGCTTTGTCGGCAACGTACCGGTGTGTGAAAAAGGTGCCCAGTGCCAGCCCACCCATGAACATAGACACAATCAACCCCACCATTTCGTACACGAAACCATAGATGCTTTGAAAGGAAAAAAGCAGGGCGATTTGCAGTGCCATCGTAGAGAGCCCGGTAGTAAACACAGCGAAAAGAACGGCAAAATTGGTGTCAGGCCTTTTCCCCGTGTGGCGTGCTGCCATCCGCAACCCCAGCACTGCCAGCAGGGGAAGGCAAACCAGCGGTAATATCCACCAGGACTCGACGTGCAGTAACCTTTTGAATGTTTCCCGGGGACGTGTGCGCGTCAGGTCATCCCAGAACATCACGGTGTAATAGTATCCAATGGGCTTGAGATCTGAATTGATGAAATATCGCTGTTCAACTGACGGCAATTGTTTTTCCGCGCGCTCTTGTTCGGCTATGGTGCCCGGGAAGAGTGGTACTGGTCCGGGGCCTTCTAGGTGTGCGCTAGGGCTGCGCCCGTGATTGCGCACTATCCAGTTTACCCGCTGAAGCTGCGCTGGCTGTAGCAACGTGTGGTAATGCTGGTGCGAGAAACCTTCAGTCTCGACATTCCGCTCACGGTATCGCTGTTGAAGAATGAATACATCTAGTGAGACCTGGCTGGGAGCATTGGTAGCAAAATAAAACATGAATCGTTCGCCTGCCGGGAGCACGCGTAAGAAAATGCTGTCTAGAGTGTGGTAGATGGTGGCATTGCGGTTGGCAATCGCGGTACCCCGGAGATCCGCCGTAGACGTTGCACCAATGACGAATACCCCATCTGGATTGAGCAGGGCTTCAGCTTCACGGAAGAACTCCTTGGTGTAGAATCTGTTCAGGACGGCGGTGGCGGGATCGGGAACGTCGACGATTATCATGTCGTATTTCTTGCCGGCGGCTTTCACGAAAAGCCTGCCGTCCGTATGTATTAGATGCACCCGTGGGTCGTTCAGCGCTTCGAGTGTTTTTGGCAAGACATACGGCCGTGCCGCTTCGGTTAACGCCTCGTCCAGCTCAATATAGTCAATCCTCTCCACCGGATGTTTGGCAATCTCACTGAGCGTGCCGCGTAGACCACCTCCAATCAGCAGTATGCGTTTGGGCTTCTCATGCTGCACCATCACGAGATGGGCAAACGTCGCTGCCTCCTGTTCTTCCAGTCCGGGGGTTGCTGTCTCACGGCTGGCAGTGGTAAAAATGAGGTGTCCGCTCTGAAAAAAGCCGTACTGGTCTTCACGCTGCACCACAGAAATGGTCCCATACTTTGACTGGTGTATCTCAACGAGCTGGTGTTGCAGCGCAAGATATCGCCACTGGAGCCAGTATGCCCAGCCATCGACATGTTTGAGAAGGGGAAAGGCGATGGCGGCAAACACCAGCAACCCTAAAAGCACCGGGCGGAATCGCACCGACAAATGCGTGGCACCCATTTTCAGTTTCCGTGTCATTAATAGAATGGCAGCGAGCATCAGCATGCCGGCAAATACCGCTGATTGGAATGAATTCAGATAATGCACGATAAAAAACGTAAACAGGATGCCACCAAGCATGTGACCAGTGGCTTCACCCATGTAGGTTTTCCCGGCGCCGGAGCTATCCTCTGCCCGGTCGCTCTCGCGCCATATTCTTGACAGTAAGACAAATTGCGCGCCTAGCAGCAGGCAGGATGGTGCCATCAGCAGGAAGCAAGAAATAATCATATCAGGCAAGGCGAGATACACGCCAGGTAGAACATTAAAAAAGCCGCGCAATCCCCGAATAAGTAAGATGGTTGTCGGCAGTGTCAACAATACGCCGGCAGCGCTGAGCATGAGAAGAAACAGAGGGCGGTTGACATAGTCAACCAGAACAGCGCCCAGACGACTACCCACTCCCACCCAGGCCAGCCAGGCGGCCAGAATAAGCCCGATGGAGAGTTCATTGCCGTGAAAAACCATCAGGAGTTCCCTCAAGAGCACGACCTGACCGACCTGGGAAACAATGCCCAGCATCAGCACCGCCAGCAGGTGAGACGGTATTCTCCGTATCATTGCTGCTCCTTTACTAAAGAATCAATGATAAATGGAAAACCGTTCTGTGAATTATACCGCCGACAATACCTAATATGCGAATCAGTCAATCCAAGGCGCCCGAATTTATTCTATTTTCATTTGGATGTGGCATCCTTAGAAAATGCTAAGTTTACAGTAGCGTGGCACCAATATTTCCATGGAATATACTTACATAACTATCACTAGATTTTTGACTTAAACGTAACATTTGGGCGTATTGCTTTGACTAGCATATCTGACAAAATATGATTATGATAGATATAAAAGACATATTACTCAATCTAATGTCAGAGTAGGAGAGAAAAATAGTGAAAATATGCTGCGTGTTTTAGCGGTTGTTTGTTCTATTCCATCAAGGGAAAAGCTACACTAAACTCGTCTCAGAACCGGTCATTGACTTTCGATAGGTGAATGCTATAATTGCCCGTGGTTGCTGGCAGCAGATGCGCTTTAGTCGGCAGTTCCAATTAAAAATCACTCTTTAATAGTTCTGTAATAACACTCTAGGGGGACAGGCACGATGACAAAAGATATCTACGACCTCCGCTCTTTTATCAAAAGGCTGGACGATGAAGGGGAGCTAGCCAGAGTCAAGGTGGAGGTGGACTGGAAGTATGAGCTGGGGGCAATTGCCCGCCAGGTCTTTGGTCCGCCGCCGGGACCAGCGCTGCTATTTGAAAAGGTAAAAGACTATTCTACCCCTGTTTTCGTTGGTGGCGTCCACACCATTCGCCGCATAGCTATTGCCCTGGGACTTGACCCGGCTACCGAAGAGGCAGCGGTGCTCAAGGAATATATCCGCAGGCTCGAGCATCCCCTGGAGCCGGTGCTGGCAAAGGACGGGCCATGCAAGGAAAATAAATATTTCGGCAAAGAGGTCAACGTCCTCAAATTTCCGGTTCCCTGGTGGAATGAGCAGGACGGCGGACGGTACATCGGCACCTGGCATCAGGTGGTCACCAAAGACCCGGACACCGGCTGGACCAATGTGGGCACGTATCGGATGATGGTGCATGAGACCAATCTCTGCGGCATACAGTTCTCTCCCTTCCAGCACATCGGGCAGATGTTTGCCAAATACCAGAGGATGAAACGCCCCATGCCGGTAGCTGTGTCCATTGGGAATGATCCCGTAGCTATGTTTGTTTCCGCCTCGCCATTTCCCGAAGGCGTCAATGAATGGACCATGGCTGGCGCCTTAAGAGGCAAACCCATAGAGCTGGTGAAGGGGGAGACAGTAGACCTGGAAATTCCCTCGCACTCGGAAATTGTATTGGAGGGAGAAATTCCACCTGACGAAACCAGGATGGAGGGGCCTTTTGGCGAGCATACCGGATTCTATGGCGCTGGCATCAGGCCGCTGCCCGTTGTCAGGATTAACTGCATTACTCATCGGGATAATCCCATATTCCGCGGCAGCGCCCTGGGCAAGCCGATCACCGAGCAGAACCGCGTTTCCTGGCTGGCAGTGGTCACCCAGGTGTGGCAGGTATTCAAGGCATCGGGATTTCCCGGCGCCACCGCGGTGAACAGCCATGCCGGCGGCGACCCCGAGTACTCCGCCGTGGTAGCCATCAAGAAAAGCTATGCCAGCCAGGGGCTGGATGCCGGCAGACTGGTGCTCAGCAGCAAGGTGGGCAAAATTATGAAGCACGTCATCGTGGTCGATGACGATATCAATATATTCGACCTGAACGATGTGCTCTGGGCGATTAATACCCGGGTGCAGGCGGGCAGGGATATTTACATTACTCATAATGAGAGCGGCTCACGGCTGGACCCATCACAGCCATTTGCCTCTATCGGCTTCACCGACAAAATGATTATCGATGCCACCTGGGGGATGACTCCTGATTATCCGTCTCGCGAAGAATGGGGCGGCGCTACTCATCCACCTCTTATCCAGCCCAGCGAAAAGCTGCAAAAGTTCATCGAGAAACGCTGGCCAGAATACGGCGTTAACTGGCCTTAACGTTGCCATCAAGAGACAGCCACGAAAATACTGTTATTTAATAAAGGAGTGTTCTATATGAACGAAACATTAAAGGTCATCAACAACCACAGGAGCATCAGAAAGTATCAGGTAAAGCAGCTACCTGATACTGACCTGCAAACAATACTGGAAGCTGCTGTGCTGGCACCCAGCGCCAGGAATCAGCAGAAGTGGCACTTCACCGTGATACAGAACAAGGATATGCTTGACAGGATGGTAGCAACTATAAAAGAGAACATCATGAAATCAGATAATGAGTTCTTAAAGGAGAGAGCCAGCGACCCTGGTTATCATACTTTCTATCATGCTCCTACTGTTATCTTAATTTCAGGAGCGGAAGAGTCCATCTACATTGAAATCGATTGTGGGGCAGCAGCCGAAAATATAGCCCTGGCAGCAGCTTCACTGAACATAGGCTCATGCCTGCTGACATCCCCCAACTTTTTATTCACGTCAGCAAAGGGCAAAGAATTTAAAAGGGCATTAGATATCCCCGAGGGGTATAATCACATTTGCTCAGTGGCGCTGGGCTACATAGATGGTGACAACCCAACCCCACCACCGAAAAATAAGGATGTGGTTAATTATATAAAATAGAACGGAACAGGCAGTAACCACAACTTAATCTGGGGGCACTCTGCCGGCAGGGTAGACGAAGCCCGCCTGCCGGCCAGCTTTCCAGGCATCGTCATAACCTTTGGCATAGCCGGACTCATGAACCATATCATAGTTTTTACTATAGGCTTCTTTGGATCCTCTGGCATAGCCCTCGTCTGACCCCTTACTGTATCCCGCGCTAAAACCAGCGTCATATCCTTTGCCGGTCCCTGCCAGATAACCCTGGTCATATCCGCTTTCGGCACCAAGCTTGTATGCTGAATTGAATCCTGCTCCTTTTCCCCAGTAAAAGCCGGCGATTAGCCCGGCGATCAAGGCAAAAATTACAACTATTACATACATGTAATTTTTCATAGCCACCCCCAATGATTGTTGCTATATAACCATTGTAACATTTCCCATGAAGGTGTTCAGGACAAATTGAACTTAGAAATTGTTGATTTTTCCCTGCTATCGTTCTGGCAGTATAATGTAACGATATCACAGCACGGACGGCGAAAGAGAGTGAATTACATGCCTAAATCAAAGGTAGCTCTGGTAAAATGCCCCACTTACGACGAGCAAACTGTATATCAGGCTGTTTCTCAGGGCATCTCTCTACTGGGCGGCATATCCCAGTTTGTCACTGCCGGCGAGAGAATACTCATCAAGCCAAATGTGCTTCATGGCTCAAACCCCAATAAATGTATTACCACGCATCCCACTGTTTTTAAGGCGGTGGCTACAATACTGAAGGACACCGGTGTCAGCCTCTATTATGGCGATTCTCCCGGTTTTGGCAGCCCGGAAGCTGATATGAAACGTGCCAGACTCAAGCCAGTAGCTGACGAGCTTGGGATTAAGCTGGCTGATTTTAACAAAGGACACCGCATTGCTCATAGAAACGCACTGCTGGTAAAGAACTTCATTATTGCCCAGGGAGTTCTGGACTCAGACGGCCTGGTGAATATGCCCAAGCTAAAAACCCACCAGCTGGTGAGACTGACCGGCGCCGTCAAGAATCTATTTGGCTGCATTCCAGGATTGAGAAAAGGCCAGTACCATGCCAAGCTAGCCGACCCTTATGATTTTGCCACTATGCTGGTAGATATAAATACACTCATCAAGCCCAAGCTCAGCGTCATGGATGGTATTATGGCCATGGAAGGCAATGGCCCCAGGAGCGGGACTCCTAAACATCTTGGCGTCCTGTTATTTTCCACAGACCCGGTGGCTCTCGATGCCACTGCCTGCCGTATAGTCGGGCTTAACCCGGAGTTTGTGCCAACTTCATTTCCCGGGGAAAAGGCCGGTTTGGGCACATACCACAGCGAGAATATTGAGATAGTGGGTGAAAAATTAGCATCATTTGTCGATTTGAGCTTCGACGTGCCACGGAGTGCTCCCGGCCATTGCACCGGCGGCAGGCTGCGGGCATTTATCAAAAACAGAATATGCGAAAGGCCTACCATCAATAAAGAGAAATGCACTAATTGTGGGCTGTGCGTGCAGATGTGCCCGGTGACTCCCAAAGCTGTCGATTGGTACAGTGGCGACAAGTCAGCGCCTCCCACCTATAACTATGATCGCTGCATCCGCTGCTACTGCTGCCAGGAAATGTGCCCGTCAGGGGCAGTATACGTGGAAACGCCGCTGGTGGAAAAAATGTTGTCCCGATAACCTATCACTGCTATAGCTTACTGGAACAGGTGACCAAATTTTGCCTGCACCTGCTTCCTCATCTCCGGGGTGGCCGTAATCACCGGTGGATACTCTTTCCTCCAGTGATAAGGACGGCAGGCATTAATCAGCACCCGCCCCATGGTGAAATCACCACTGTTTCTTTTCCCCGGCGATACCGCCGGGTCGAGAGGGGTATTGAGGTGACCGCGCAGTATGTCAATGGCAGTATCCGGGTCAACCCTGGTGGAGAGCGCCCAGGCTACCTCGTCCCAGTTTGATGGGTCGATATCGTCGTCTACCACAATAGTGTACTTGCCGGACATGGCGGCGCCTTTAGCTACTGCCGAGGCAATAGCGCCCACCGCCTGGGCATGACCCAGATAGCTCTGCTTGATGGATATCACGGCAATGGTCCTGTTGCCACGCCCGTAGCTCCATACTCCCTGAATACCGGGCATACCTATCGCCAGCAGCCTATCCCAGATAAACGGAGCGTAGTGAATGGGAATTTCGTACCAGGCAGATTCCGCTTTGTTTAATGGCGCCCCGAGCATGACGGGATTGTTGCGGTGGTACAGCTTTTTCACATGGATAATCGGCCTGCCGATGGATTCCGAGGCATAGTAACCGGTCCACTCGCCAAACGGCCCTTCCTTGCGGCTTTCTTTCTCAGGCGGCGGGGCAAATCCGGCAATGGCGATTTCGGCGGTGGCGGGTATGGGTAATCCAGTAACGTCGTCCTCGACAACTTCCACCGGCCTGCCCTTCAAATAGCCGGCAAAATCCAGTTCGGCCACACCCCAGGGCAGTTGCATGGTAGATGCAGCAAAGACCATGGGGTCCTGGCCAAAGCAGATTACCACGGGGCAATCCTGCCCTTGGGACCAGTACTTCTCCCGGATGATGCCTCCATGAGTGCCGGGCGACTGATAGTAGGAGACCATGTTTTTTTCATGAATCATGACGCGGTAGGTGCCCACATTAACGAAGCTGGTATCCGGGTCACGGTTGATGCTGGCATCGCCAGTGCCGATATAGCGTCCACCATCCAGCGGATGCCATTGCGGGGTGGGGAACTTGAATAAATCGATGTCAGCACCGGTGAATACGTTCTCCAGAATAGGCCCTGTCTTCACCTTTACCGGAGACACCGGCTTAAACTGCTGCAATTTGTCTTTCCATTCTCGAATAATATCTACATCGGTCATGCTATCCGGGATACCAAAAGCCAGCCTCTGCACCTTCTTGGGCTTGAAGATGAAATTGGTCAGAATTCTATAGCCCTCGGGGTAACCCTTCACTTTATCGAATAGCAACGCCGGGCCATTGCGCTCGCTGTTCAGTTCGCAAATGGCGCCGACTTCCCCGTTCCAGTCAGCCCCCTCCACCTTTTTCAGCCAGTTTGCCTTCTCCAAAACTTTGATATACTCTCGGACGTCACTATATTCTATTGCCATGTTTATTTTTGCCTCCTTCGGATTTGCCGGAAAGTGTGACTGATTTTCCCTGACTATTTACACTTTTCCTCTCGTTTTGTCAATGCTTACGTCCATGCTCACCAGATTCTCTGTTATAATAAGTAATAGCCATAAAATGATTACCTTAACTATAGATGGCACCGAGGTTAAAGCTAAAAATAAAGCAAACCTTCTCTGGGTGGCACTTGATAATGGGCTGTACATCCCTAATCTCTGCGCTTTAAAAAATACTCAACCACCAGCACCAGCTTCATGTCGCCTTTGCTTCGTCGAAATCGAAGGAAAAAAGGCCCCTGTTACTTCCTGCACTACATCAGTCGCCGATGGCATGATGGTGCATCTCAACACTGAGAAGGTGAAAAGAATCAGGAATACTGCCTTTGAGTTGCTGTTAAGCCACCACCCCGTCGACTGCGCCCGTTGCGACAAAAATCGCAACTGCGGGTTGCAGAATATTGCCGCCAAACTGGGATTGAAATTAAAATTGAAAAAATTCCGTCAAATCCCACGGGGATTACCTGTAGACATAAGCCATCCATTATTCTATTACAATCCCAATAAGTGTATTTTATGTGGCAGATGCGTTCAAATATGCCGGGAACAAGGAACTGGTAACCTGGATTTCGCTTTTAGGGGTATGCTTACGGTCGTCTCTACTTTTGCCGGGGCTCCCCTGGTTGAGGCTTGCCGGGGAGATTCATGCTTGGCCTGTGTTGCTATTTGCCCTGTTGGGTCATTGGTAGCTAAAGCTGGAGTATCTCTAGTGTCATGTCAGGCAAGTAAGTAGACATATAACTAGGTTAAGTGATATGAT
>JBBIPA010000039.1:0-19159 GCA_037443085.1 Chloroflexota bacterium
TTTAAATGACGAAATTAAGACTTTATCAAGAAGAAACTTAGTGAAATCTAAATCGTTCGCTGAAATGCTGGAAAAAACAATCTGCCGCTATCAGAATCGAACTATTGAAGCTGCACAGGTTATCGTAGAACTAATAGAGCTGGCTAAAGAAATGCGCGAAGCTCAATCTCGCGGCGAAAAGCTAGGGCTGAATGAAGCTGAAGAGGCATTTTACGATGCGCTGGAAACCAACGATAGCACAGTCAAAATGTTAGGCGACGAGATTCTCAAAACCATAGCCCGGGAACTTGTCGGAACCGTACGCCGTAATGTAACTATTGATTGGACTGTTAGAGAAAGTGTGCGTGCCAAGCTATGGATAATGGTAAAAAGAGTGCTCCGAAAATACGGCTACCCGCCGGACAAGGAAGAAAAAGCGACTCTGACAGTCCTTGAACAGGCAGAATTATTGGGCAAGGATTGGGCGAGCTAAAAAGGTTTTCTCTGATATTTCTTGGCTATTCTGTCTTTGTCATGGTTTTCCTTACCTGCAAAACTTATCCAGCACAACGTGACTGCAAGCAGACAAAAAGTTGAAAAATCTGGTGATAAGGCTATACTGGAAGTATAAGATGTTAACCTGAGGGGAGGTGAGAGGCTATGCCCAAGAAAGCCTACATTCTGATTGAGACGGCAACAGGCCAGGCAGAGGCAGTGGCTAAAGTGTTGCAGGTCAAACCCGGAGTGATGGCTGCTGATGTAGTCACCGGCCCCTATGATGTGATTGCCGTTCTCCAGGGCAAAGACGCCGACGATGTCGCCAGGACGGTAATCTATGAGATACAGTCGGTTAAAGGCATAAGCCGCACCATGACCTGCATGGCTATTGGCAGCGATAGCAAGACGGTTTAACTGGTAACGGAGGGGACAGATGATGACGAAGACAGCCAGGGAAAGGCTTAGCTGGTTCCGGGCATTCATGCCCCTTTACGAGCGGGCGGCTCCACTGGTTCAGCGTATCGCTGACCTGAAAAGGTTTGAGGTTGGCGAATTGCCAGTGAGCCCTGATATGCTTGCGGTAAGCAGGCTCACTCTCCAGCCCATACTGAATGCGGTAAGGCGGATGCCCAGGCCGAAAGAGAAAGAGCTGGCTACTATCCAGCGAGAGTTTGAGCTGGCACTGCTCAATTGCATCAAAGCTGCGGAATGGGCGGAAAAGTATCTCAATCCCGGGCACCGCAACGTAGACAGCGATGTGCTGCTCGGCACCGCCATTAATTATACTGTGCTGGCTCATGAGTATATCGAGTCGGTCTCCAAAAGGCTGGGCTCCCCCTCGAACAGCAAGGCACCGTTCGTGACCTGAATACATTCCACCAGCAGTCTCGTGGAGTAAATCCACGTGATGAACCACACGGTTTCAGCGTAATTGTAAAAGTTGAAGTGATGATTTCACATCAAGCAGCCCAGAGGGTATAATGATTTTGTTCGCCCCGGTTTCTAGACAGCATAGTATGAGCATGTACAATGCTCGCTGGGCAAATAGCGCAGGGGATTAAGGAAGAGGGGCCATAATAATGTCGGAAGACAAGAAATTAGCATGTCGCAACTGTGGTAAAGAATTTCTGTTCACAATGGGTGAGCAGGATTTCTATCAGCGCAAAGGATTAAACCTGCCCGGCCGCTGCCCCGAATGCCGCCCAGCCAGGCAAATTCAGCGTAAACCCGTCGTTTGCTCTCAGTGCAAAACTGAACTGGACAAGGACTCATCAATCTTTTGCACAGCTTGCATGGCAAGCATACACCTTGAGTCTGAACTATCGCTGAAACAAAAACAGAAGGCAGTAGAAGAGGCACAATCAAAGCTACGGGCTGGCGAAACTCACAATGCAAAGATTATGGCCTCGCTCAGCGAGATGCAATCCGGGCTACAGCAGAGCAAAGCTCAAAATGAGGAGCTTGATGCCTCATTGAAGGAGAAGGAACGATTGATAGCAATGCTGGAAACTTCGCTTGGTGAAAAGGAACGACTGATAGCTGAACTGAATAGCGAGATGCGCAACGTCAGCCAGGAATTGGAGAGTGTACGTCAGTTTCATAGCGACCTGCGGTGGATTCATCCCTCAATGGACAGGCTACAGGAAAGGCTGGATGCCCTGGAGCATGGTCAGAATAAGATTAACCAGAGAATGCTGCAACTAGTCGAGAAAATGCACGAGTTAAATAATGCCCCGGGCATACTGGAAACAATCAAACGGACCTTTCGTAACTCTTTAAGCCCAAGGACCTAGTCTGTGCAAGGTCATGGTGCCAGTGGAGATGACGGCCCACAGAATATCAAAGAGAGAGGTTTGGCATATCGATCTGCCGGCATGTTTTTGTGCTGGTAATAATGATTAGGACGTTGAGATGAGCAAATTGAATTCATTTGACGGAGAATGGGAGCGCTGGTTTCCTGAGAGCAAGAAGCCCGTGCCGCCTGCCAGGCAGCAAGCAGTACTCTGGGTATTGCCGACGCTGGTAGGCGCTATAGTGGTACTGAACCTGGCAAATGTAGCGAAGGGCTTCTATACTGACTGGCTCTGGTTTCAAAGTCTTGGTTATGGCAATGTCTATGCCACTATTCTGCAGACCAAGGTGCTGCTCTTCTTCTCAATGGCCATCATCCTTTTCCTGCTTTTCTGGGGGAATCTGATGCTGGCAGCACGGCTGGCACCCATGACCAGAGCACATCCTTTACCGCCAATCTTCGCGGTGAGCATTGCCGTAGCGGCGGTACTGCTCGCTCTGATATTTGGTATGGTAGCTCAAGATAAATGGCAGATTGTGCTCCAGTTCTTTAACGGACAGCCCTTTGGTATCAACGACCCGGTTTTCCACAGGGAAATTGGCTTCTACGTCTACACACTGCCTTTCCTTCAGCTACTGCATGCCTGGCTCGTGTCTATGCTGGTATGCAGTCTTGTCGGCAGCGCTGCCGTATATATATACCGGTATGCAGTGCAGAAACTAAGGTTTGATGTTACCAGGCCGGTAGTAGTCCACCTGGGCGGGCTGGCTATAGCCATCCTGAGTATGTTCGCCTGGGGATACTGGCTTGGTATCTGGGAACTGGTATTTTCCAGGCGGGGCGTGGTTTTCGGAGCCGGCTACGCTGATATGCACGCCGCCCTTCCGGGACAATGGATTCTGTTAGCAGTGGTGCTTATCTTAATTGTCCTTTTGCTAGTTTCCATCGCACGGCGCAAGTTCCGTTTGACCATTTATGGCGTTGGAGGCTGGATAGTGGCTGCTATCATTTTCGGCTGGCTTTATCCCAGCCTGGTGCAGCGCTTTCAGGTGCAGCCCAACGAGCTGGCCCTGGAGAAACCATACATCGAATATAATATCGAGTTTACCAGGGACGCTTTTGCTCTAAACCGGATTGAGGAGCAATCATTTCCTGCAGAAAAGTCGCCGAGCCAGCAGGACATAGAGCAAAATGAAGCGACCATCAGCAATATCAGGCTCTGGGACCACCGTCCACTCAAGGATACCTACAACCAGCTCCAGTCCATTCGTCTTTATTACGACTTCCACGATGTTGATATTGACCGGTATACCATTGATGGTCAGTATCGGCAGGTCATGCTTTCAGCTCGAGAGCTATCTGTAGAGAAACTGGCGAGAGAAGCACAGACGTGGGTCAACCGCCAGCTCCAGTTTACCCATGGCTACGGCATTGCCATGACACCGGTTAACACGATAAGTGCCGAGGGTTTGCCCGTGTTGCTCATTAAAGACATCCCGCCGACCGGCGCGCTCGCCGTGGAGCGGCCCCAGATATATTTTGGCGAGAAGACGAACCATCACGTAATTGTTAAAACGAAAACCCAGGAGTTCGACTATCCCATGGGTGAAAAGAACGTTTACGGACGCTGGGAAGGCAAGGGCGGGGTCGCTATCGGCAATTTCATGAGACGATTTATCTATGCCTGGGAGCTTGGTGATTTTAATATCCTCGTCAGCAGCGAAATAACTCCTGAAAGCCAGTTGCTCTACTACCGCAACATCAGGGAAAGAGTTAACTATCTGGCACCATTTTTGAAGCTCGACAAAGACCCTTACATAGTGCTTGCGGATGGAAGGCTACTCTGGATACAGGACTGCTATACCATCACGAACCGCTATCCATATTCCACGCCGTACGACCAGTCGCTGAACTATATTCGCAATAGCGTAAAGGCAGTTATTGATGCCTATGATGGAAGCGTGACGTTTTATGTCACCGATGCCGAGGATGTTTTGATACGGACATACCAGGCCATCTTTCCCACGCTCTTTGTTGCCGCCGAACAGATGCCTGAGTCTCTGAGGGCACACCTCAGGTATCCCGAGAGCATGTTTAATATCCAGGCCTCGATATACCGCGCCTACCACATGCGCGATGCCCAGGTATTCTACAACAAGGAAGACCTGTGGGCTGTGCCCAAAGAAGTCTATGCAGGCAAGGAACAACTCATGGAGTCTTACTACGTCATCATGCGTTTGCCTGACGAGGACAAGGAGGAGTTCCTGCTCATGTTACCCTTCACCCCGGCTAACAAGAATAACACCATTGGCTGGCTTGCAGCACGCTGTGACGGCAAAAACTACGGAAAACTACTTGCTTACCGTTTCCCCAAGGAGCGGCTTGTCTATGGGCCTATTCAGATAGAGAATCGAATCCAGCAGGACACTGTAATTACAGAGCAGCTTGCCCTTTGGGGACGCGGTGGCTCTCGAGTAATTCGCGGTAACTTATTGCTTATTCCACTGGGCAGGTCCAACCTTTATGTAGAGCCAATCTTTCTGCAGGCGGAGACCGGCGGGCTTCCTGAACTCAAACGGGTCATCGTGGCCAGCGGTGACCGCATAGCCATGAAGCCGACCCTGCCAGAAAGCATTGCCGCTATCTTTGGTGCGGATATGCGACCGGCTGAACCATCAGTCAAGCCCCCCCCCGTTCCAGCAAAACCGGAGAAGCCTGTAACTGCTGATATGGCCAGGCTAATCAACGAGGCACAACAGCGCTACAACGCTGCTCAGCAATACCTTAAATCAGGTGACTGGGCAGGTTACGGCAGAGAGCAGGATGCGTTGAAGGCGGTTCTGGAGAGGCTAACCAGACTTGCGGCTGAAGCGGGAGAATAGCCCCGCTCGATTCAAGAAATAGTCTTGCCCGCACAGACAGCACAGGCTAAATATTGCACAAACCTGCCATTTAATATAAGCTCAGAGCCATGATTCGGGTAAACCGTGCCATCGCGCTCGACGAGAGTGAGATTCAAGTTGATTTCATCCGGGCTTCTGGGCCCGGCGGACAGAATGTTAACAAGGTCGCCACTGCTGTCCAGCTTCGCTTTGATATAGCTAAGTCTCCCTTGCTGCCCGAGGAAGTTCGCCAGAGATTATGCTCGCTGGCCCGCAAGCAGATTACTAAAGAAGGCGTGCTTATCATCGAAGCCCGCAGGTTCCGCACTCAGGCAGCCAATCGGCAGGATGCTCTGGACCGCCTGGTGACATTGCTCCGCAGGTCAGCACAAAAGCCCAAAATACGCCGCAAGACCAGGCCGCCCCTGGCCTCCCGGGCACGCCGCTTAGATGCCAAGCGCCGCCGCGCCCGGACTAAACGCCTGCGCCGACCGGTTGAAACTGATGAATAGATACATCCTCATCATCGCTCTCTCATCTGAATTTTGAAATATAATGGCCCAACATTCTTCAGACCCCGCAGTGGTTACCCGCAGTAAATTGTCCTATGGCTGGGTGGTGGTGGCAGCCTGCACCCTGATGGTTGCCATCACCTACGGCCTGCTGTACAGCTACAGCGTCTTTTTTAAGCCGTTAGCTGATTACTTTGGCTGGGACCGGGCTTCGGTATCCCTGGTATATTCCACCCTGCTGATTATTCGAGGAGCCGTATCCATATTTATCGGCTGGTTAGCTGACAGGTATGGCTCAATAAAACTCATGGTTTTCTGCGGTTTCATGATTGGTTTGGGATTAGTTCTTTCCAGCCAGGTGCATACCCTGTGGCAGCTTTTTATCACCTATGGAGTAATCGAAGCTATCGGTTTGAGCGGCGCCTTCGGCATCGGCGCTGCCTTGATTTCCCGCTGGTTTACTAAAAACCGCGGCATGGCCCTGGGCATTTTAGCCTCCGGCTCCGGTCTGGGCAGCCTGCTGATAGTGCCGGGAAGCGAGCGACTGATTGCTGCTTTTAGCTGGTCCGGGGCATTTACTATTGGTGGCATCATCGCCGGGGTGGTGGTGATGGCATTGGCCTTTCTGCTGCGCCCGCCCCCTCCCTCTGCGGTTATGGTGAATGATAAACCAGCTTCGATGGCTAAATCCAGTGACAAGCCAGTAATTGCAGAATCGGAGGTGACACTGGGACAGGCGGTTAAAGATTCCAGGATGATATTACTGATGGGGGCTTTCTTTTTCTTCTTCTTCAGTATCCAGATGATAATGGTGCATCTGGTTAACTATGCCACCGATGTGGGCATCAGCCCCCTGATAGCAGCGACTTTTATCGGTGTCATCGGGGCGGTGAGCATTGCTGGCCGGCTTGCCACCGGAGCCGGGGCTGACAGGGTTGGCATCCATAACACCATGATACTCACCCGGGTCTGCCTGGTAGCATCCTTCATTTGCTTGATGTTTACCACGTCATTATGGGCGTTTTATCTCTTTGCCGTAATTTTCAGCCTGTCTTACGGCGGAGAGATACCTCAAATTCCTCTCTCTGTGGGCAAGTACTTCGGCACCAAAATGATGGCGACGCTGGTAGGACTGTGCAGCTTTACTTTAAGTGCCGGTGGCGCTGTAGGGTCATGGCTAGCTGGGAAGATTTTTGATGCTACTCAAAGCTATCAGGGAGCTTTCATCATCGGGGCAGCCGCTGGCCTGGTTTCTCTGATACTGATACTGGTACTGCAGAGACAAAACCGGCGGCCCGCTATTTAATCATGAGCCCCGGCAGCCAGGTTGCCAGTGGTGGGAATAATATAATTAATATAATCGTCACTATTCCCAGTATGAGATAGGGGATACCAGAACGCATGACAGTGGCCATGCTTATATCGGGTGGTATTACTCCCTTAATCACAAAGAAGAGCATGCCGAAGGGCGGCGTGATATACCCCATGGCAATCGCCAGCAGGAATAATATGCCATACCACAGAGGGTCAAAGCCAAGGGCTACGGCAATAGGGATGAAAATGGGAACGCCGATCATTATCATGGATATCTGGTCGATAAAGCAGCCCATAAACAGTAAAAGAATCAACGTGGCAACAATGATGAATATCGGTGGTACCGGTAAACCAGTAGCTAGCTGCATTAGCGCACTGGCGGAGCCAGTGAAGCCAAGGAGCTGACTGAATGCCATAGAACCGGTAGCGATAATAAGTGCCAGCGAGGCCACCTTGACCGCCGTGAAAACACAGTTTCTCAATATCCTCCAATTCATCTTCCGGTAAGCCGTAGCCAGCGCTAAAGTGCCGAACGCGCCGATAGCAGATGCCTCCGTGGGAGTACATACCCCCAGGAAAATAGTGCCCAGCACCAGAAATATTATTATTAATGCGGGAAACAGTGAGACCGCCGATTCCTTAAATTTCATTGCCAGAGACATGGGAGCCATATCAACAGGTGGTACCAACTCGGGATGACGGGAAGCGACTACTGCAATGTAACCGATAAATAGAGTAGCCATTACCAGTCCGGGAACAATACCAGCTATCAGGAATTTCCCCACCGATATCTCACCCAGACTGCCAATAATCACGATAAGCACACTGGGGGGAATAATCACCGCCAGCATGGCTCCGGCCATAATAGGTCCTGTTATCATGAGTGGATTATAGCCTCGCTTACGCATATCAGGAGTAAGCACTGACGCCAGCATGGCACAATCTCCCAGAGACGAACCACTTAATGCGGCACACACTGTGCCCGCCGCCACAGCTACTGCGCTTAACCGACCAGGGAAACGTTGCAGCCAGATTTCCAGCGCATTGATAATGCCACCAGCCAGCCCGGAGAGAAACAGAGTTTCTCCCATGAGGATGAAAAAGGGCACTGGAGTTAAAGTGAAAATGGCTATTGAGCTACGAAGGCTGGTAATTAACGCCGGGAACGCTGATAAGCCTCCCATAAATAAGAAGAAGCCGATAGCAATAGTTATCCAGAAGCTGGCAAATACGGGTACCCCCAGCATCAAAAATACTATTAAAATGCCTGTGATAGTTACCAGCGCAATCAACCATTCCATTTACTTATCCTCGCTGCTGGCTTGACGGGCTATTTTCCAGTACCTGCGAGCATATATCACAGACTGAATTAACAAAAGGAGGCAGGCTAAAGGCACGAAGATGCCCAGAATCCAGAGTGGCGTCTGGTAGGTCTTCCACACAGTCTGACCACTGAGGAAATGCTTGTATGCTACCTGAATACCCCAGCCGGTGATAAGCAAAAACATCAGCGACATGATGCAGTAGTTAAAAGTAGTAACCACAGCCTTATGCCTTGATTTTAACCTGCTGGTAAAAACGTCAATGACAACATGCCCCTCTTCTTTTAATACCATAGGTGCCGCCATGAACACTATGATTGCCAGAAAATACTCGGAAAATTCTATGGCCCAGGGAATGGGAGCGGTGAAAAAGTACCTGCCTATAACATGGGCTACCATGACGAACACCATAAAAAAGAGCAGGAAAGCGGAAAGACCATTGGTAAACAAAAGAGAGCCGTTAAATATAGTATTCAGAACAGAAATTACTTTCTGTAATGGTTTCAATTCAATCACCTCTTAATAAATCAGCATTGAATAAGAAATAATGGTGCACAACCACACGCAGGGGGCAGGCAACCCCCGTCTTCCCTGCCCCCACGAATTTGATTGCGAATTGACTTCGCAATGTATGCGTGAATATCGCCGTTTACTTGGTCATCAACGGCCGAAACTGAGCAGCGTCTGGTGCTCTGCTCAAAACCACCTTCCAGACTTCATCCATCGCTGTTTTCACATAATACTTGTAGTCTGCATCCGAGAACAGGATTTGCTTCATTTTTCCCTTGGTGACCAGGGTCTCAAAGTCCTTTTTGGCTCTTGTGTCCCAGACATCGGCTATCTTACGCTCAATGTCTACTGATGCCTTATTGAGTGCCGCCTGCTGGTCCTTACCCAGGCTATTCCATTTGTTCAAGTTCATGGTGAAGCCGCAATCAACCAGGTAAGGAGTGGGCTGCCCCCAATAGTATTTGAGCACCTCTTCCCATTTAAAATCCTGAATGCCCAGGTTGGGCCAGTAAAGACCGTGAACCATACCACGGGATAGAGCTTCATACGTTTCACCAGCAGCAATAGTCACTGGAGTGCCACCGAGTGCTTTGACCAGTGGGTCATAAATGGGAGCAGTGCGGATGATTTTCCCGGTCAGGTCAGGCCTGGGTGTATCAAAGGTGCTGTAACCCTGGAAATATGTTGGGTAGCCAGTAAAAGCCAGATACTTAAGCCCTGCTTTCTGGTGAAATTTATCCATCAAATCGAAGGTGCCCCTCTGTCTATCCTCCCAGGGAGTGTACTGGCCCAGCATGCGAGCCAGTGATTCCGGTACCTTGCCCAGATAGTACGGGGGTGCGGTGCAGGCTACGTCAAAAGTACCAGCCAGTTGTGGCTCGATTCCTTCGAAGGTGCCGAAAACCTCTGGGCCGCCGATGATTTTCATGCTCAGATTAGCGCCCTTCCCGTATTCATTGACCAGATCACGGAACATTTCATTTTGCGGGTAAGCAGCATACTTGGTCACTGGCCAGGCACACCACATCTTGAGTTCCACCGGCTTGCTCTCCGCCGGTTTTGGAGCCGGGGCTGGCGCAGGAGCTGGGGTTGGTGCTGGTGCAGCACAACCGTAAAGAATAACAACAGCAAGTAAAGTAATTAATAATACCAATGTGAAGATTTTCTTCATATCATTTCTCCCCCTAATGATTTTGAATACTCTTCAGCGTTTCGGGTTCCATCAAATTAATCGATATCTCACCCCCTTTTCGTACCTAAATCAGGTTATTAATTTCTTAAAAGGGTAAACAACTGCGCCTTTTGTCTGGATTGCGTATTATCATCTCCCCGGTAGATAGCCCATTATAACAGAAAATATAATAAATACTAGCCCCCGACCATCCTCCCTGCCTGATTTCATTAAAGTCTGGTTAATACAATTTCCCCCAAATATGCATCGGTTCTGGTCTTTGCCTTAATTTTCCTGGTAGCGTAGCCGGGATATTCCACCGTCACCGAGTACTTCTGGTCAGCCTCCAGTCCTTCGAACTCAAAATCGCCATAGTTATTGGTTTTAACGGTCCGGCTTTTACCATTGCCATTTAAGGTGACACTCACATTCTCAGCACACTCGTCGGTATCTCCGAATATCACTGTTCCAGCTACAAATCTTTTGGGCAGTCCAACGTAGTACACATTGGGCTGTAAACCAAACTCCGGGTGCAGCACCTCAGCTTTCCTCTCCGCTATCAGTCCTTTCATCTGGTCATAATCACCAAAGAGCAGTGCACTTGTCGGGCAAGCCTCCACACACCTCGGCTCCTTTATCACTCCCTGGTCCATCAGATGAGCGCAAAAAGTGCACTTTTGCGGTATCTTCAGCTTACTGTTCCAGTAGATACAACCATAAGGGCAGGTCTTGACAATTTCCCTGTGACCCTTGCTTTTTTCAGGGTCAATAATAACAATGCCATCTTCACGCCGGTAGACCGCACCACTGGGAGAGTCTTTGACACAGCTTGGTTCCTGGCAATGCATACATGGGGTAGGGATATAGGCTACCTTTACCTTGGGGCACTGTCCTCGCTCTACCAGCTCGGTGCGCATCCAGAAATGTCCCATATCCGGCTGGGGCTTAGCATAGGGCGACCAGTCATTATCAACATGCTCATCCTTGCAGGCTATCTGACAGTTAAAACAACCGTGGCACCTGGTGATATCAACAACCATAACTTTCATTGCAGTTTTTCCTCCCATTTCTCAACTTGAACCAAGTATGCATTTGAGGCCATACCAAAGGCATTTTTAGATGTGGTGTTGAGTGGCGAGATGGTGTTAATCGTCCCTCCCCTGCTTGATTTTCCTATCTCGATGGGGTCATAGCCCGCGCCGTTGGGGATACGCACTACCCCGGGCATCATCCGCTCGGTGATATAAGCTGCGGTTATCACCGAGCCGCGCTCGTTATAAATTCGAACCAGGCCGCCATGCTTGATACCCCTGGACTCAGCGTCCCGCGGGCTCATCCACAAAGCCTCATAGGGATAGCCCTTCTTGATAATCTTGTGAGCGGGTATCTCATGCAGCCAGGATACCGTATCATACTGACTGTGAAATCGATAGCGGGGGTGAGTGGTATCCACCAGCAGAGGGTACTTCCTGGCCCGGTCGCAGATAAGACTCTCCTGATGTGTTTCACCTGCGGCGATATAGCGCGCCACCGGCGGACGCTCATTATCATCGGGGAACTTCTGCGCCAGTCTCTCAGAGTAGAATTCAATTTTCCCTGAGGGAGTATTCAACGGATTGTTCCTGATGTCCTCGTAGAAACGCCTCATGCCCGGTTTACGCGGCCAGTCATCAGGGAACTTGAACACATAGTATCCCTTTTCCTTGAATTCCTCGAAACTGATGCGCTCGGGCAATGAGGTCCGCTGATAACACTTCCTGACCCAGTCCCCAATGGTGTTGCCCTCGGTAAATTCATTTTCCAGTCCCAGTCGTTCCGCCACCAGGCGACATATCTCATAGTCGCTCTTGGATTCGCCCATCGGCTCGATGCATTTCTTCATATACACCATCACAAAGTTGCCCTGGTCACCACCCCAGAGCAGACGAGGTCCCAGGCCATGATAGGTGAAGTCCTCCCGTTCCAGTTGGGTACATGAGGGCAGCACCAGGTCAGCAAACAGGGCATCGTTCTCCAGCATAATGGATTGAGCTACGCTGAACTCTATTTTCGGACTGCGATAAGCCTCCGCCCATTTATTGGTGTAATTCCAGTTCACCATGGGAGAAACCGTGTCCCACCAGATCATATGTATCTCAGACTCACCCGGTATAGGATAGATGCGTTTAATAAATTGCTCCTCTTTAGGGGAACCTGACCACGAGCCATACCAGCTCACCGGCGGATTCAAAATAGCCTGCGGTATCAATGTCTGATAGATACATTGCTTAACCGGATTGATGGGCAGTTTAGAGGAAATGTAATCTTTCAAAGTCGCCGAGCTTGCCAGCCCATCGGTTTCGGTGGTGATTCCGTACCTCAAAGCCAGAGAGCCGGTGAATGGCTTGAAATACTTCAGGCCAAAGTCCATCGGGGCAGCCGTCTCCAGTTAGTTTATGCTCACTCCCGGCCGGCCCATTCCCTGCATGGTCTGAAGGTAGACCATCATGCGCGCCCATTCAGTGGCGTACGGTGTTCGGCTGGCTCCTCCCCACTTTATGCTTAAATGGGTCCTCTTTGACGCCCATTCCCTGGCCAGCGCTCTGGTTACCCGGGCGGGAACACCGGTGATACCCTCAGCCCATTGAGGGGTCTTGGGCATGCCATCATCAACCCCCATCACATAGCTCTTCCATTTATGGAAACCAACTCCGTGGGTCTCCACAAAATCCTTATAGTAGCTGCCCTCGGTAATCCAGACATAGGCTATAGCCGCCGCCAGAGCGGCATCGGTACCGGGGCGAATAGGTATCCATTTATCCGACTTGGTGGCGGCGCAGAAATTGAGGTCCGGAGTGATAAACACCATCTTTTTGCCCAGCTCTTTCATCCAGAGCAGCCACTGCGAGACGTCCTGGCTGCTCATCCATGCCGATTTCTCCGGGTCATGAGACCAGAATACTGACATATCTGAGTTCTGCATGGTATCTTCCAGCAGGTCGTACTGGGAAGTCATGCCCACGCCTTCATCAAAACCCCAGACATGCTCAGCTCCCCAGAACCAGCCCTCCCAGCTATCCGGGTTACGAATCATAGGAGTATTGCCTCCCCAGAAATTCAGCACCCGTCGCATAAGACCATGTGAATTCAACTGTCCCATATTGCCATGTCCGCTGGCTATGGTAAAGATGGCGCTGTTGCCATACGTCTCCTTAATTCTTTTCAGTTCACCAACCAGGATATCCAGAGCCTCGTCCCAGGTGATGCGGGTGAACTCTCCCTTGCCACGGTTATCGGTGCTGCCTTTGCCTCCGGGGGTGAAGCCAACCCGCTTCAGCGGGTACAGGACGCGCTTCGGATTGTAAACACGTCTCCGCTGCGCTAAATCGAAGGGAGCCGGGCTTGTTTTCCTGGGAGGAGAAAAGACCTTATCGCCCACCTTGATGCTCCAGGGCTTAGCCTCATCCGCCCCGAATACCATGGGACGGATCCTGATTATCCTGCCATCCTTCACATGGACAAAAACCGGTACCCCTCCTGACCAGTCCCCCACCAGGCTGGTTAGAACTCTTTCCCCTCTGGAATCCATTTCCTTCCCTCCTTGTTATTATTTCAGATGATGCTTTGGGCTCTATTGGAACGGATATTTGCCGATAACTTCTGTCTGGTGTTTTGCTTAAAATCAAAAAGGCACCACAGCCGCCAGCAATATCAAGCGCTGTAGTGCCTTTAATTCATCTCACTGCCTCCTCGCCTGCTGTCCCAGCAGGGACTTCCCCTTTCTTATTGAATTTTATATCGTATTTACATCGTTATTTTTTTACTAAGCCACACGTCGCCAGTGCCTGGCTACCGTGGGGCCACGCCAGTACTCGGGCATGTACCTTTCTCTGCCGAAATCGGGATTCACTGTGCACCTGCCTGGCAAGCCCTGGAACAGCCTGACCAGGCAGATCAGGTCTCTCTTGCACTTAACGATATCCTTGACCCTGCCCTCTTTCACCTTGTTTGCCCAGTCCGGGTCAGCAATGAGCGGCCGCCCATGCAATATCATGTCGCAATATCCTTCTCTTATTGCTTTCTCAGCCATATCGGGGTCATGAATACTGGAGACCATGATGGGGATTTTCACTGCTGATTTGAACAGCCTGGCATCCTCCAGCTCGGTGCCATCTACCTCGGGGAAGAAATACTGCATTGCCTCGTAGGAACCGCCCGATAGATGGAAGAAGTCCATTCCCGCCTCCTCGCATTTCTGCACTATGGTTTTTACTTCCTGAGGAGTCAGCCCGCCGGGCATATGCTCATCAGAGCTTGTCCTGACCCCTATCACCGCCTTGCTCCCCAGCATTTGCCTGGTAGCCTGTACCACTTCCATGAGAAATCTCATGCGGTTCTCCAGGCTGCCGCCGTACTGGTCCTTTCTCTTATTAAAACGCGGCGATAAGAAACTATGAATCAAATAGCCGTGGCAGCCATGAATCTCGATGCCATCAATGCCGGTTACCATCGCCATCTGTGCAGACTTGGCAAACTGCTCGGTCTCTCTATGTATCTCATCAATGGTCATTTCTCGCGGCAGTTCGCCCTGGAAATGCATGTATAGCTCGCCTTTTTCCAGAAAGGGCAGGAACTGCCTGGGCACATTCTCCCTGGGCACTTCGTAAGCCACCGGTGAGGCAGCGATGGGCTGCAATCCCATCTTTTTAGATGAGCCCTGTGGTCCCGGTCCAATATTCATTTGCACGATTATCTTGGCGCCGAAGTAATGCACCGTTTCCGCCAGTTCCGCCAGACCTTTCTGATGTGCCGGGTGCCACATATGAGGGTTGTCGTAAAATGTTCGATTGGTACCTTCCTCGCTGGTCCTTATGGCTTCGGTCATGATTAACCCGGTGCCGCCTTTTGCCCGGGCGGCAAAGTAAGCCATGTGCTGTTCGCTGATATGCCCCTCCCTGGTGAAGTTGATATTCATCGGGGCCATGCCAATTCGGTTGGGAATCTCCACGTCCTTTATCTTGATGGGTTTAAATAAATCCGGGTATGCCATTTTTGCCTCCTCATCACACGACAATTGTTCTGCTCGTGTCTACAGCTTTAGTTTCAAGGTAGCTTTTGTTACAGTATCCGTGACAGCAATGATAGCCAGGCAATTTACAGGTGCTCAGCTTACTGACCAAACGCCGGCGATTGTATTCTAGGTAATTACTTCACTGGTGTCAAAAGCTGGCAGGACCAGCGCAGGGTTTCCCTGTTATCCCTTCCCCTCCCTGCTGGTGAAGCTGCGGTAGTCGATGTCGGGGAAGACGTTGTCCAGCTCATAGTAACTCTGGCAGAGACTGAGAGCACTTTTAGCAGCTTTGCCAGAGAGCGCGATGTCCGCCATCTCGTGAAAGCGCCTTAGGTGCTCCTGGAAGCGGCTGGCGGCGTATTCCTTAGCCTGACCGGTGGTGATGAGGAAAGGCCAGTCGCTGGACTGGAGCAGCAATAGCTCCCGGGCTGCCTGGTTGAGGATTCTGGTCATGCCGCTGCTGGCGGTGGGATAACGGGCTGCCAGCCTCTCCATCTTAAGCTCGGCCTCATGGATGAGCGGCCACAGCCATTCGGTGTCAGCATTAAGCCAGGTGAAATGGGTGCCTGCCTGCCCCCAGGAGCCTTCTTTGAGCGACAGGACATCCTCTGGCGGGTGCCGTTCGATGAAGCCACTGGCAGTGGTCAACTCCACCGTGTCACTGGCGGCCAGTTGCCTGAGCACTTCCTTAATCCAGGAAACACCTTCGAACCACCAGTGCCCGAACAGCTCGGTATCGTAGGCGGCGATGATGATGCCGAATCTACTATTTTTCTGGTAGAAGTCATTGAGTAAATCGCTCACCAGCCCCGCGTAGTGGCTGGCATGTTCCTGCACCTTGTAAGCCGCCCAGTCAGGATGGTAGCAGTCCTTTAGCCCCAGGTCCAGTTTAGCGCCGGTGACCCGCCAGTACTGCAAGACGGAGACACCGTCTTTCTTGTGAAACTCGCGGTAGTCGAAGTCGCCGGGATAGCCCCAGTCCGCCGACCATACCTGCATGCCGGTGCGGTTGTTCCTGCCCAGTACCGCCACGCTGATGGTAGGCTCCTTGCCCGACTGCACCCAGTAAGGGAGGTAGGTGGTTTTCATAGTAGGCTCGGTATATTCCGCTTTCGGCACCAGGTAGCGTTTGGGGATATTGCTGTAGGGACCGATGACGGCGCCAGTGGCTTTGCCCACCGGCTCACCGCCTTCCACCATATGTGTCTCACTGAAAAATAAGCCGATGCCGACATCGGCAAGAAACTGTTCGATGCCCGGCTGGTAGATTTTCTGGCTTTTTGAGGTGTAGAAGGCGGGGCGATAGCCGCATTCAGGCAGCCAGATAGCCCGTGGCGGGTGGCCGAAGTGGCGTTTATAGGACTCAACACCAGTTCTCAATTGTCCGTAAATGGAGGAGTCATGCTCAACCAGTGGCAGGTAGGCATGGGTGGCGGCGCTGGTGAGAATCTCGATACAGCCCTCATCCTGAAGCTTTTTGAAGGCGCTGATGATGTCTGCCTGAAACCTGTTCTCGAAGCTATCGTGCAGCTCTTCATAGAGCTCGCGGTAAAAGCCGGCGAGATAGACGAGGTGGCTCTCCTCCTGCTTCCGGAAACGATCGACGTCGTCGCAGGCGCGCTCGATTTTATCCTCGATAAATACCTGGAAATGTTTCAGAATGAGCGGGTCAGCAAGCTGCTCGGTGAGCACCGGCGTGATGCCGATGGTCAATTTGAAGGGGCAGCCCTCTTCTTTGAGGTCGTAGAGAGCATTGAGCAAAGGCAGATAGGTCTCCAGGATGCCTTCGTGGAGCCATTCCTCCCCATGAGGCCACCGTCCTGCCTTGCGGCAGTAGGGAAGGTGGCTATGGAGAACGAAGGTAAATGCGCCTTTTTTCATAATTTACTTGTAACGGCACCGACCGCTATACTATACAGCAGCCTGTGAGGCAGTTCAATATAATGACTCAATCCAGAGCCAGTGGCATTCTGCTCCATCCCACGTCGCTGCCGGGTAAATTCGGCACCGGCGACCTGGGGGATGATGCCTACCGTTTTGCCGATTTCCTCTATAGCACCGGGCAGCGTCGCTGGCAGATGCTGCCGCTGGGGCCAACGGCAACCGTATTCGATAATTCCCCCTACCAGTCCCCCTCGGTGTTCGCCGGCAACCCGCTGCTCATCAGTCTGGAGAAGCTGGCACGGGATGGATTTTTGGAGTCTGCTGACCTGGAGGCAGCGCCGGCATTCCCCGGTAGCACTGTCGACTATGAGGCGGTAACGCAGTTCAAATTGCCTTTGCTGAGGAAATCCTGCCAGGTGTTCCAGAGCAGGGCAAGTCAGGCAGAGAAGAAACAGTTCGACGCTTTCTGCGAGCAGCACAGCTTCTGGCTGGATGACTATGCGCTGTTCATGGCATTGAAAGAGGCGCATGGTTTTGCTGCCTGGAATACCTGGGAGAATGATATCAAATGGCGACAGCCTCAGGCGATGAAAGAGTGGCAGAGAAAACTGGAGGAGGACATCTATTGCCACAGGTACCAGCAGTACCAGTTCTTCCAGCAGTGGGATGAGCTGAAACGGTACTGCCATGACCGTGATATCCGTCTAATAGGAGACATTCCCATATTCGTCGCCTATGACAGTGCCGAGGTCTGGGCGCGGCCGGAGCTGTTCTACCTGGATGACCAGGGCAAGCCCACAGTAGTGGCCGGCGTGCCGCCGGATTACTTCAGCAGTACCGGCCAGCTATGGGGCAATCCGCTGTACCGCTGGGAGGTCATGGCGGAGCAGGGCTATGCCTGGTGGATTGAGCGTCTCCGCGCTGTACGCCGGCAGGTAGACATCATCCGGCTGGACCATTTCCGCGGCTTTGAAACGTACTGGGAAGTCCTGGCGGCGGAAACCACCGCCATCAACGGGCGCTGGGTGCCCGGCCCGGGCGCGGCATTGTTTGAAGCAGCGCAGCAGAAGCTGGGGCAACTGCCGCTTATTGCCGAAGACCTGGGCATGATTACACAGGAAGTAATCGCACTGAGAGACAGGCTGGGATTTCCCGGGATGCGGGTGCTGCAGTTTGCCTTTGGCGACGACTGCGCCGATAATATCCACCGCCCTCATACCTATCCACAGAACTGCGTGGCTTACACCGGCACCCACGACAATAATACTACGGTGGGCTGGTTCAGAGACGATGACGCTGGTGCCACCACCAGGAGCCATGAAGAGCGCCAGAGAGAACGGCAGCGCGCCCTGGAATACCTGTGCACTGATGGCCGGGAGATAAACTGGGACTGTATCCGTGCCATCTTCCAGTCCGCCGCTGATACCGCCATAATACCATTGCAGGATGTGCTGGGGCTGGGCAGCGAAGCCAGAATGAACATACCGGGCAAAATGGGCGGCAACTGGCGCTGGCGCTTCACCTCCGATATGTTCACCGACCAGATTAAAGCCAGGCTGCGGGAAGTGACCGAGTGTTACTGTAGATAAGAGGAGCAGAGCTTTTGCCCAACAACGAAATCCCCTGCTTCCGCTGTGGCATCTGCTGCCGCCGCTATCAGGTGAGGCTGAGCCTGGTAGAGGCAAGGCGGATTGCCCATGAGCTGGGCATGATCTGGGATGACTTTGCCAGCCAATACCTGGATAAACGCTGGCCCGGCACCGAGAGCATGCTCTTGCGCCAGAGCCATGGCGGCTGCCTGTTTCTGGAGCAGGAAGAGGGCAGCGCCATTGCCAGTTGTCACATTCATGCCTTCCGACCATCTTCCTGCCGCGAGTGGACACCAGGCGTATCTCGTCCTGAGTGCCAGCAAGGGTTAGAAAAGTGCTGGGGGCTCCAGGTGGATGACCAGGGGAAACTCAAAGGCAGCAGGGCAAATCGTCAACGCTTTCAGGTTTTCCTGAAATCGCTGGATAGACAGGGTGATTCTACGCTATAATTATGAGTCTTAGAAATGCCCGTCTGGGCAGGTATAACAAGGAGGTAGCTTTGGCACTGAAATTACTGGTGAAACGGGTTTACTGCCCCCACTGCCGTCGGCTGGTACGTGGCCAGGAAAAGAAAAATAACGGCGCCATCGAGATTTTATGCTCCATCTGCAACAAGCTCATCTGGGTCTGGAATGGCCTGAGCTGGCAGGCAAAGC
>JBBIPA010000040.1:0-14308 GCA_037443085.1 Chloroflexota bacterium
AGAGCATCGGTCTTCGGAACCGAGGGTCGTGGGTTCGAATCCCTCCAGGCGCGCCAGTTTATTTTTGCCTTGTTAACTGTGGAACTTATTCCTCAGCCTGGATATTCTCTGCTATCAGGATGTCTTTTTCCTCCCACTGATGACCGCATTGGGGACAGCGGTAGACTTTTTCTTTGAGCAGCTTTTTGCTGCGCTCCCAGATATGCCCGCAGTGCATGCACTGGTAGGAATTTTTGCTGGAGAGATACACTATCCTGGTGCTCCAGCCGCAGCCAGGGCAGACTATTTTTTTCATGAGCTAGCTCACTCCTGTCCTCATTATATACTTCTCTGGTGTGGGAGGGGAATGGTGTTGAAAGAGATTATCTGGCAATCAGCTTTTTCACGGCTGAGCGGAGGCCGTCGAGGGTAAACTCAAACATGGGGAACAGCTTGTTAATCATGATAACGGTGGGATGATTCCAGAAGTGGGGGATTTCGGGGTTTAGCCAGACGCAATGGCTGAAGTGGTCGGTGAGGCGCTTGAGCCAGGCGATGCCGGGGATGTCGTTGCGCTGGTAATAGTAGATTGCCCCATACTGATGGGTCAGCTCCCACAGTGCCATCCGGGCGTCTCCTACCAGAATCACTTTGTATTCTGGTCCCAAGGTTTGCAGCAGGTGTTCGGTGCTAACGGCTTCCCGCTGCTCCATATCCTGATAAAGATTATCGTAAATGCAGTTGTGGAAATAGTAGTGCTGGAAATCTTTGAAATGAGAGCTGGAATGGGCAGCGGAGAAGAACTGGCTGCAGAGGAGGGCATAGGGTTCCATGGAGCCGCCGACATCCATGAGCAGGAGCACTTTCACCGAGTTTTTCCGGCTGCGGTGCCAGATGAATTTCAGTTCGCCGGCGTTTTTGCAGGTGGCATCAATGGTCTTGTCCAGGTCAAGCTCGTCTTCGGGACCGATGCGGTTCAGTTCCCGCAACGCCTTGAGCACCACCTTCATCTGGCGGATGTCCAGGGTAAGGTCGCTGCGATAGTTGCGGAAACGTCTCTCCAGGGCGACCTGCACGGCACGCCGGTTCTGGGAACTGCCGCCGATTCTAATGCCAGAGGGATGATAGCCGGAATGTCCGAAGGGAGAAGTGCCGCCTCGGCCAATCCAGCGGCTGCCCCCATCATGCTGCTCCGTCTGCTCTTTGAGCCTTGCTTCCAGCTCTTTGAGCAGCTCGTCAAAGTCCATGGCATCGAATAAAGCCCGTTCCTCCTTGGTGAGCGTCATGCGGTTGACCGGGTCTTTGAGCCATTCCAGTACCTGGTCGGTGATTTCCGACGGGGTTTCTATGCCTTTGAAGTAGTGCTGGAAGGCAGCGTCGTAATGGTCGAAATGAGCCTCGTTTTTAATCAGGATTGCCCGCGCCAGATAGTAGAACTCGTCGAGGTTGGAGATGTAACCCCGGGAGAGCGCCTCCATGAGCGTCATCCATTCGGTGATGGAGACGGGCACCTTCTGTTCCCGGAGCGTATAAAAGAAGCTGGTGAACATAGTAATGTTATCGTGCCACGCGGCTCATGAAATAATCGTAATCGGACTCCTTTTTGAGCAGGGTGCCCACGAAGGGAATCTCGTTCTGTATTTTGTCAGGCGGTATGCCGCCGGCTGCCAGCGCCTGAATCCAGTCCAAAAGCTCGCTGGTGGATGGCTTTTTGCGGAAAGAGTCAATTTCTCTCAGTTTGTAAAAAGCGCCGATGGCTTTGTGCATGAGGTTGTTTTTGATGTCGGGGAAATGCACCCTGACGATTTCCTCCATCAGCTCGAGATTGGGGAACTCGATGTAATGGAAGATGCAGCGGCGAAGGAAGGCGTCAGGCAACTCTTTTTCGGCATTGCTGGTGATTACGGTGATGGGGCGATGGTTAGCGGTAACGGTCTCATCAATTTCAGGAATGAAAAAGGACATTTCGTCCAGCTCATTGAGCAGGTCGTTGGGGAATTCGAGGTCGGCTTTGTCTATTTCGTCGATGAGCAATACCATCTGCTCTTTGGCGGTGAAGGCTCGTCCCAGTTTGCCCAGCTTGATGTAATGCCTGATATCGGCGACGTCTTTATCGCCAAAGCGGCTGTCGTTGAGCCGCTGTACCGTGTCGTAGACGTATAACCCTTCCTGGGCTTTGGTGGTGGATTTGATATTCCAGGTGAGCAGCTTTTTCCTTAAACCGTGGGCGATACTGTGTGCCAGCCTGGTTTTTCCTGTGCCCGGTTCCCCTCTGATGAGCAGCGGCTTTCCCAGGGCAATGCTCACGTTGACCGCATTTTTCAATGCATTAGAAATCACGTAGTCTGCGGAGCCGGTGAACTGGTCGAAGTGGTTGTTATTGGTCAATCAAGTGCCTCCTGAAAGATAGTTTTTGGGATGTCTGGCTGGTGCTGGTTCAGAAGCGAATTAATTCGATGAAGGTTGGTTTAATATCTTGTGGCCGTAAGAATTATAAAGTGATTGATGGTTGTTAATCAAGGGTGTTGACAATTTGCCTGCTCGGGATTACCATAACAGCCAGTAAAAGCATCAGGGCAGCGAAGAGGCTGCGAATGCTGCTAAAATGAACGTGAGGAGGTAGTTATGGCTATTTATCTGTTGCTTACCAATCTGAGCGAAGAGGGCAGAAAGACCATAGAAGATTTCCCGGAAAGGCTCAAGGAGCTTAATAAAGAGGTGGAGTATATGGGGGTGAAAATCCTGGCCCAGTACGCGCTGCTGGGGCAGTACGACTTTGTCAACATCGTGGAAGCGCCCAGCGACGAGATTGCCGCCAAGCTGGCGATACATTTGAGCGCCCGGGCTGAGCTGCGCACACTAACCCTGCCGGCAATACCTCTGGAGAAGCTAATTGAAACGCTGAAAAAGAAACAATCTCTGATTTAAGAACAGAGTTGTAAAGCTGCTAGCACAATCCCCTCTCTGCGGCATAAAAGAGAGGGGATTATTATTTGTGAAGAGCCTCTGCCACTAAAGGCTGTGTTCAAAAGCGGGCCGGATCGGTTGGCGGTATATAGCTGCTTTCTTGGTTTCTGCCGAGTGCCGGCTGAGGCTTGCTGGCAAACTGAACCGGCTGTGATTTGGCTCGCCCGCTGACTCTACGGTGCCGTGCATAGCGCTTTCCTGCCCAGAGTCCAGTGAAAAAGTTGCGGTCGAGCAAGTGCCGGTTATCGACTATGTCCAGCAGGTCTTTGGAGACCACGTTCTCGAAGTAAGCCACTTCTACATGCTTGCCCATGTTCTTTACCGTCTGCAGGGCATAGCCGAAGTCCGAGTCCCCGCTGACCAGCACGGCAACATCGTAGGAATTATTCCAGGCGAAGTACAGCAGGTCGGTAGCCAGCATGACGTCTATGCCCTTCTCAATGGGAACGCCCTGGGCGACTTTGGTGCTGCCCAGGCGTACTTCCAGATATGGGGTTTTGTTTAAGACTTCGATAAATTCTTGCTGCTCTTTATGGGCGTCAGGCCATTTCGTTGAATCCTGCAATATATTATAGTAATACGTTCTGAACAGCGGTCTGCCTCCGCATAGCTTGGTGACAAAACCGGTGAAATACAGGTCGTGCCGGCCAAAATTGTTCTTTAGTGCATGGTATAAGTTGCTCCCGTCTATGAATATGGCAACTCTATCTCCCATAGAGTCCTCCTTTATTGGTACTGTCACAATTAGATACTGTCAATGCTAATAGTATAGCTTATTTTTCATAATCTTGTTTGTGGCTCGTACCCCTTGACAAAAACTTTTAATGGCATTAATATGTAAATATCCATATATACATATATTTATTAAGCGTATTGCTATAAATGACTAATCACAATCTGGAGCTCTACAAACTCAAGGCTGAACTGTGCAAGACCTTTTCCGATCCCAAGCGACTTATGATTATTGCCGAGCTGCGGAGTGGTGAAAAGGCGGTGGGCGAGCTGGCGCAAACGCTGGGAATAAGCCAGGCAGTTGTTTCCCGCCAGTTAGCCATCCTTCGGGGAAAAGGGGTGGTGACGCCGCGGCGGGAAGGAACCACAGTGTACTACAGTCTTACCGACCTCAAGATAGGCGATGCCTGCGACATAGTTCATGATGTTTTGTTGCATCAGATAGAAAAAAATCGGGAAATGAGCGAAAGGCTGATAACCTGAATTCAGCTAATAATAAAAACTAAAGGGGGAGTAATCTCATGAAGGCAAAAGCCAGGCAGGAGTTAGAGCGGTTATTTAATGATGGTCGAAGTTCGTTCGATAAGACGGAGCGTAAACTTTATGGACATGATATCGCCGCGGTACCGGGTTTGGTAAAGCCGTTTATCGGCAGTGCCGTTCCGGATGCTGTGGTGCAACCGGAGACCGAGGAGGAACTGGTGAAGCTGGTGAAGTGGGCTATTGAAAATGAGGTTCCGCTGACCCCGCGGGGCAAGGCGACGTCTGGCTACGGCGGCGTTTTGCCGGTGGAGAAAGGTGTGGTGGTGGATTTCCATAGTATGAGCAGTATTATTAACATCAACCCTGCCGATAATACCGCTAAGGTACAGGCCGGCGTTATCTGGGAGAAATTGGATAGAGAGCTGGCTAAAAAAGGGTTGACCCTTAGGCTGTATCCCTCCAGCTATCCCGGTTCTACCGTTGCCGGCTGGCTGGCGCATGGTGGTGCCGGCATCGGTTCCTTTGAGGCGGGTATGTTCCGTGATAATGTGGTCAGTGCCCGTGTAGTGCTGCCTGATGCTACCGTCAAGGAGTTCAGCGGTGCCGAGCTGGATGTGATAGCTGATGCTGAGGGTATCACCGGTTTGATAACCGAGGTTACTATTCGCGTTATGCCTTTGGAAGAGCTTGAAATCATAGCCGTTGGCGTGCCCGATGCCCATAAGCTGCAGGGCTTCCTGCAATCCCTTATCGACCACAAGCTGCCTGTATGGTCGGCGTTGTTTATCAATCCGCGCATGGCGGCATTGAAAAATAAGTCACCATTGAGAGAGCATGCTGGCCATGCTGCTGAAAAGAGAGTTATTTTGCCAGAAGTGTATGTTACCACCCTGGCTTTCCGGAAGAAAGATAGTAAAGCAGTGATGGAGAAGCTGTCAGGAATTCTTAAATCCTGCCATGGTGAGATACTCAGCGACGAGATTGCCCGGCATGAGTGGCAAAACCGCTTTAAGATTATGATAGTGAAGCGACTGGGTCCCAGCCTGGTGCCTGCGGAGTTTATCGTCCCCCTGTCTACATTGGGCGATACCATGGTGGATATAGAGAAAAAGGTACGCCAACCGATAGTTAAGGAAGGCGTGGTTATCCGGAATGGCTGGAACGGCAAGCCGGAGGTGGTGATTTTGGGGTTTATTCCCAGCGACCAGCGCAAGTTCGGTTATAGTTTTGTCTTTGCGCTGGCATTAACTATTATGAAAACAGCGCAAAAGTATGGTGGGCGCCCCTATGCCACCGGCGTTTATTTTGCCAGGAAGGCTGTGGAGGTGCTGGGGAAAGAACGGGTGGCTCGCTTGAAGGAGTTCAAGTCAAAGTTCGACCACAAGGGGCTGTTCAATCCGGGGAAAGTCATCGGTGGTGGACGGTTGGGCATGGCTATGGGGCTGGCCAGCTCGCTGGAACCGCTGGTCCGGCCTTTTGGTAATAGCGTGGTTACCAGGATTGGTGAGCACCCAACTAAAGCGGTACGCGGTATTCCTGCCGATGTTGCCTGGTATGCCTATGCCTGCTCGCAGTGCGGCTATTGCGTGCCGGAGTGTGACCAGTTCTACGGTCGAGGCTGGGAAAGCCAGAGCCCGAGGGGCAGGTGGTACTGGCTCAGGGAGTATATGGAAGGGCGCGAGAAATGGAGCCAGTTCATGGTGGATTCCTTCTTGGTCTGCACCACCTGTGAGATGTGCAATATCCGTTGCTCGGCTAATCTGCCGATTGAGCCTTCGTGGATGAAGCTGCGCGGTCGCCTCATCCAGGAAGAGAAGAAGATGACCTTCCCGCCGTTTGAGATGATGTCGGCTGCCTTGCAGAAAGAAGGCGATATCTGGGCTGGCTATCGCAAGGAGCGTGATGCCTGGTTCCCCGAGGACCTCAAGGCAAAACACGGTCCGGAGCATAAGGCAAAGGCGGTATATTTCGCCGGTTGCACTGCGAGCTATGTGGAGCATGATATTGCCATGGCTACGGTTCGATTGCTGGATGCCGCCGGAGTTGATTTTGGCTATGTGGGCAAGAAAGAGAACTGCTGCGGCACGCCGATGCTGGTAGCGGGGAAATGGGATGTTTTTACCGAGACCATGAAGAAGAATATCGAAGCGGTGAAAGCTGCCGGCGCCGATACGGTCATTGCCTCCTGTCCTGCCTGTGACATGATGTGGCGGCAGGCTTACCCTGCCTGGGCGAAGAAGCTGGGCATTAAATATGATATTAAGGCAAAGCACTACACTGAGATCGTGGCGGAGAAGATTAAAAATGGAGACTTCGCCTTTCCTAAGAACGGCAACAAGCCGGTTACGGTAACCTGGCATGATTCCTGCCATATCGGCCGCGTATCCGGCGTGTATGACGCCCCGCGAGAGGTTATTAAGGCTATTCCCAATGTCAAATTCGTGGAGATGGAGTATAACCGGGAGCAGGCGCATTGCTGCGGCAGCGTGTTGACCCTGATTAAAGAGCCGCCGGTGGCTGCCAAGGTGGGCAAGGTTCGTCTGGATGAAGCAATTGAAGCCGGCGCTGAAAAAGTGCTGGCGCTGTGTCCCTGTTGTGAATTTCAGTTCCGGGTAACCAGGGACAAGAAGCAGATGCCCTTGGAGATAGTTGACCTGGCCAGGTTTGCCTCGTCAGCACTGGGTTATGACTTTCCGCAACCTGACCCTGAAGTGCAGAAACAGTGGGCGGTGTTCGAAGCTATGATTGCGCTGATGACGCCACAGGGATTTGCCGACCTTATGGGCACCATGTGGCCGGAGATGATTGATGCTATGCCTTTCGGCATGGGGGGTATGATGCGCTTGATGGGCAAGATACCCGGAGCACTACAGCTTATGAAGCCCATGTTTCCCATCCTCTTTCCTGTTTTGCTGCCCATGATGATGCCCAAGGTTATGCCGACCATGCTGGCACGGGTGGCGGAGCGCATACCAATGCCGGACTATATGAGTGAACAGATGCCGGAGCTTATGCCCAAAGTCATGGATAACCTGATGCCTCATATGATTGGCGATGTGGTGCCACTGGTCACCCAGCCGATGATTAACTACTTGCAGGGGAAAAGCCAGTCGTAGTGCCGGGCATGGTTGCCGAACAGGGGCATAAAAAGTAAAATTGGGGTAAGGAGCAGGTACAACCGGCAGTGGCTCAGCCGGCATCAGCCCATTATCCTTGAATACTGTATCAATAAGGCAGGTATTGCCTTAATAAGTTTGAGAGAGGGGCAAAGCCCCTTTCTCTTTACCATGGTATCGCTCCCGAGTTAATCTTTTCAGAGGAGGTAGCACTTGAAAGTACTGGGGATTATGGGCAGCCCGCGGATAAAGAGCAATACTGATCTGTTGCTTGACGAGGCATTAAAAGGTGCGCAAAGCCAGGGTGCTGAGGTGGAGAAGATTATAGTGGATAAGCTCAAAATTGCCCCGTGCAAAGAATACTACGGTTGCCTTAAAGACGGCAATTGCGTCATCAGGGATGATATGGATGCTATTTACCCCAAGCTGCTCGAGGCAGACCGGCTCATCGTCGCCTCGCCCATGTTTTTCTACGGGATTACCAGCCAGTTGAAAGCTCTGATAGACCGCTGCCAGGCAACATGGGCTAGAAAATACGTCCTCAAGCAGAAATTTTCCGACAAAGAGAGAAAAGGCGCCTTTATCGCTGTGGGAGCTACTAAGGGAAAGCAGTTATTTGACGGCTCAATATTTGTAATCAAGTATTTCTTTAAGGCAGTTGACGTGGAGTATGCTGATGAACTCCTCATCCGTGGCGTGGACCAAAGGGGAGAAATTAAGGACCACCCCACCGCTCTGGCAGACGCCTTTGAGCTGGGCAAGCGGCTGGTGCAATAGCACCTTCCGTATTTCACCATTTTTCTTCCATTCAGAGACTCCTGGCATTTGACAGCAAGTAGTAAAGCTATTACAATAATTATGGGCATATGCTCATAAAACGAAGGGTGATTTAAATGTCCAGGCCACCCAAGTGTCGTCGAGTCAATTTTGTGCCAGCTGTTACCTATTTTAAACCGGCGGGTATACCGCTGAGGGTGCTGGATGAAGTTTGCCTGACTGTTGAAGAGGCTGAGGCGATACGCCTTAAGGATTTAGAAGACCTGGACCAGGAGCAAAGTGCCGCCAAAATGAACATATCTCGCCCCACATTTCAGCGTGTATTAGAGTCAGCGCGGAAGAAAATGGCTGATGCGTTGCTTGGCGGTAAGGCCATCAGAATAGAAGGAGGCAATTTTGAGCTGGCTCCGTTGCACTTTACCTGTCCCGCGGGTCATGAGTGGGATGTGCCTTTCAAGGTGGCGCTGGAAAAACCTTCTCAATCCTGTCCTGTGTGTAATACGGCGAGTGCTGTGTATTTATGTCAGCAAGGGGTAGAACGTGACATTGGGCAGGGATGTTGTCGATATGGGGAAAATAGTGACAAATAGCTATACATTGCTTAAGGATGTTTGTAAAGGAGTAAAGAATGAAAATAGCAGTGGTATCGATGGATGGTGCTACCATCAGCCAGCACTTTGGACGGGCTACGCTCTACCTGGTTTATTCGGTAGATAACGGCAAAGTTGTTGGCAAGGAAACTCGTTCTAAGATAACTCATCACCACTCTGCCACGGACAATGAATGGGAATGTGGTCACCATGGAAAGCACGGATGTGACTCTGGCTCGCAAGCTAAGCATGCCAGCATGATGGATACTATTACTGATTGCAATGTTCTTGTGGCTGGTGGTATGGGGTGGGGGGCATACCAGAGCCTGAAGAGCTATAACATTGAACCTATTGTTACTGACGTGACAGGCATCGAAGAAGCCGTTAAACTGTATCTGGCAGGTAAACTTCCTAACCTTATGGAGCGGCTGCACTAGCGTGCTAATGAGGGTGTGACATGTTCGCGGGGAAATTCATATGTCATCGTTGTAAGAGCATGTTCGAGCTAAAATCGCAACCTGGGTTGGAAGGAGTGCAGGCGAGGAAATGCCCCGAATGTAGAAGCGCGGATATTGACATTTTACCTTCCTGGGTACCATTGACTTACAATATGAACCTGTATGACAGTCCGTCCTTGTGGGAATATGAATGCCATCAATGCCAAACCACCTTTGAACTGCCAGTTCCGTCTGGCCCGACTGAAGAGCAACAGCGAAGATGCCCTTCTTGCGGTAGTAGGGACATCGAGAGGCTGACCGTTCTGGTGGTTGAGCCGCCTCTATACTGTGGCTGATAGGAATTAGCTTGGGGCCGTGTGCCCCACTGACATATTCCCAAAACAGGGTGGTTGATGTAATATATTAATAGCAATGTTCCGGTAGGGTGAGGATGAGCAACACAAATTTTGAGTTCAAATTTGCTATTGGTTTTGTTATGGGGATGGCTGCTGGCATAGTTGTCTCTTTGCTGCTGACACCACAAACTGGTGAGGAGACCAGAAAGGTTCTGAAGGAAAAGGTGGATGATGCCTGCGATGCAATAAGAGACGTCTTTGAAGATGTTAGCGGTCAGATAAAGGAAGTTGCCGGCGACCGCAAAAAGATTTACACAGAAGCCTGGAAGCAGCCCAAAGTAAAGCCGTATACTAAAGAATTATAGGCAAGCGTCCCCGCCCTTTGTTCTGCTGGCGTCAGGGTTTTATGGCGCTAGCAAGATAGCTGTCAGCATTATCCTCTATTGTTATCGTGCTAAAACCAGCCGTTGATAGTAATTGGTGCATACTCGCGGCGTCAGGTATGAGGTCATGTTGGACTGCTGGTAGCGTGCTGTGAATTGCGTTTATTGCAGAGCGGCTGGATGTGTGGCAGATGAATAAACCGCCTCTTTTTTTGAGCACGCGGTTTATTTCAGTGAGTGCTTTTGACTTATTGTGGAAGTGGGGAAAGCTGGAGTAGCAGACTGCGGCATCAAAAGTCTCTCCGGCTATGGGCAGGTTGACTATGTCAGCGTGAATATGCTCGATGTTGCCAAGGAAATTTTTAGCTCTGGCTAGTTTCAGCATCTCTTCAGCGATATCTACGGCTACTAATCGCCCGATTGAGCCAATCTTATTCAGCAAAAAAGGAACGAATACCCCTGTTCCTGTACCTATGTCAAGTACCACAGAATTCTTTTTAATGCTTAAACGCTGTGCCATGCTCTCAAGTTTGGTGCTGTCTTTCTCAGCAATTTGTTTATCCCAGATGGCTGCCTTTTCATTGAAGTATGTCCTAACCATGCTTTGACTCCGGTAGCGGCTGTGCCTGCCAACTTTTTACCTTCTTTTTTGGTGAGAACAGGACGGCTAATCCAAAAACAATTGATGAGGTAACCACGATGGTAGCACCGCTGGGGATATTGAATAGGTAGGAGACTAGCAGTCCTACCCAACCAGAGAGCACGCCAAAAACGGCTGATAGCAGGAACATCTGCTTCATGCTGTAGGTGAGTTGATAGGCAGCAGCGGCTGGATTTAATATGAGGCTAAAGATAAGCAATCCCCCTATAGGGCGAATGGTCGTTGTTATGGTAGCTCCGGTCAGAAAAAGAATGCCGTAAAGAATAAAAGTGGCAGGAATGCCCACAGAGAGAGCGATATTACGGTTAAAAATCGTTACCGTTATTTCCTTGTAGAAGATGATTACTAGTCCAATTATGAGAGTGGCTACTATAGCTAGGAAAATGATATCCTCTCTAGTGTTTGTCAGTATACTCCCCCAGAGTAAATCCCATGCTGCCGATTGAGAGGTGGGCATTAATCCCATTATCAGGAATGCAATCCCTAACATCAAAGAGAAAATAATTCCCACTGATGTTTCCGGGTTGAGTTCGCCACGGTCTGCCAGAGGCCCGATTATTGCTGCGGTTATCAGGCTCAGCGCAAAGGCGCCGATTAGTGGCTCAAAGCCCAGCCATACTCCGAGCAGGGCGCCGGCGAAGGCTGCATGTGACATGCAGACGCCAATGAACGGCATATGCAGCAGCACTACAAAAACACCGATTACGGAGCAAGCAATGCCGCCCAGGAGAGCTGTTAGGATAGCATTTTGCATGAACTGGTAGCCGAATATGGATAGCCCCAACGTCTGCTCCAGCATTAGACCAGGATATTCTCTCCCCGTCTTTTCTTCACTTCATCTACGGGTATATTATATACCTGGCTGAGGTTAGCATCAGTAAGCATTTTCTCGGGTGTTCCCTCGCCCCATATAAGCCCTTGCTTCATTAACACCACACGGTTGCAGGCGATGGGGAGGGCGCTGAGGTCGTGGGTGACGAATAAGGTGGTAAGACGCCGGGAATTATGGACCAGTTTTACCAGTTGCAGGATATCAACCTGGGCTTTCCAGTCGAGTGAGGCAGTAGGTTCGTCGAGCAAAAATATTTCTGGTTCTTGCGCCAGACAACGTGCTACGGCCACTCTCTGCTGCTCACCTCCGGAAAGATGCCCGATGGGACGTTGAGCCAGATGAGTCATACCGACTAGCTCCAGTACTTCATCAACGATTTTCCAGTCTGTCTTGCCCGGTCTCTTTAGTAGTCCCAGGATGCCATACCGCCCCATCATCACGACGTCACGAACGATTACCGGCATACGTGGGTCAATATTCTGTATCTGGGCTACATAGCCTACTTTCTTTCTCAGGGCATGGCCGTTGCCTGGGGTGAGGTAATGACCCAGCACCCATACCCGACCGCTCACCAGCTTCCCCATGCCGTTGACAGTGGTGAGGAGGGTTGTTTTGCCAGCTCCATTTGGGCCGACAATACCCACAAACTCGCCATCCTTCACCTTCAGAGAGGCCCCGCGGAGGGCGATATCTTCCCTGAAGGAGACGACGGCATTTTGAATATCTACTACGGTATGTTCCATCCTCTTTACTTGCTCTGGGAGACTGCTACTTGGCTATTGCTCCCAATAGCAGCTCAATGTTCCTGCCAATAGCCTTCTCCCACGTTTCAGTATTAGCAAAACCACCGGGGAAATTGGAAAGGTTGACTTGCTTGGCACCAAGTTCTTCGGCTATGCCTTTTCCCGCGTCTTTTCCATCTTGCAAATTATCGATAACAAGAGTTACCTTCGCCGCCTTGCCTTTATCTACCAGTTCTTTAACCACCTGTGGATTTAGTGCGTTTGGGCCAGCGTATGCAGTAATTATATTGAAGCCTGCCCATTTAAGAAAATCAGCCTGCCTATGAGAAGCTATTACGTTGACCTGAGCGACATTTGCCTTCTGGAGCTTGTTTTTTATTTCGGCCTCTTTAGCTGAAATCCGCTGTTTGTATTGAGCGGCAGATTGTCCGTAGAATGAACTGTTTTTGCCATCTATCTGGCTTAATGCCGCAGCAACTTTGTCTGTAGCAGCGGCTTGTACCGGGGGTATCATCCAGTTTCCATCAACGCTTGTTTTAATAACAGTGAGATTGGGGTTGTTGGCAGAAGCGATAAATTTATCAGCATACCCTTCACCTGGCCAGCCGTGAAGTAGAAAAAGACTGGCGCTGGCCAGTGTTTCCACATCGCCGGGACGGACATTAAAGTTTCCCGGATGCTGTGCCGGCGGAATAAGATTTATTACTTCAACCCTATCACTAGCAACCTGTTGGGTGATATAAGCCAGCAAAGACGTGCTGGTAACCACTTTTACTTTGGATGTACTTGATGTGGTGCAGCCCGCCAGAAGTAGTGCAAGAACACTTAGCATTACAATGAAAGAGGTAAAGAAGCGAGATTTTTTCATGATAACCTCCATTTGAAACTGGCTATAGTATACTGCAAAAAAAAGCTTATTGCAACTAATTGCAAAAGAAAATAGTTGCTGTTATTACTCGAGACAAGTGTTGGTGAGACCAATGAAGGCGTGGTGCTAAATAGTCTGTGGCTGGCGTTTTTTTCAGGCGTGCCTGACGGCAGTGATTATGGTTCCTGGGCCGCAGTGAACGCCCAGTGCTGCTCCCAGCTTGGCTAAATAAATTCGTTCTTCGGGAATAAAGTAGCTAATTCGTTTTTTGAGTACATTGGCTTCCTCGGTCGGGGTGCTATGCACGATGGCTACTTCTCGAACCTCGCCAGCTTTTTCGACGAATCCGATCTGGTGCTCCAGCCCTTTGGCAAAGCTCCGCACCAGAGCAGCTTGAAAAACCTCTCCATCTTTCAGGGCGAGCAGGGGTTTCACATGTAGTCGGCTTCCTATTGTTGCTTTAGTTTTGGAAATGCGGCCGCCTTCAAGCAGGTATTTTAGTGAATTCATCATTCCCAGAACGTGTATTTTGGGGATAAGTTTTCTCGTCTCATGGATAACCTGTCGGAGATTGCCTCCTGCCTGGGCGACTTTGGCAGCAGCCATGACTATCAATCCCAGCCCCATGGATACTGATAGTGCATCAATCACTTCAATATCGCACTTAGTCTTAGCAAATACTCTCCCCTGTAACGCCGAATTGTAAGTTCCACTGAGCCTGGCAGGCAGGTGAATGGACACGATGCCATCGGCTTCTCTGGCAAGTTCCTGATACACAATGCTAAAATCTCCGGGCATGGGTTGGGTGGTGGTGGGGTAGTCGCTGGTCTTCTCCAGTTTCTGATACAGCTCTTCCGGACTGATGTCCACCCCATCGCGATACATCTTGTCACCAAAGCAGATGTAGACAGGTACCACGGTAATGCCCAGAGCCCTGGCGACGCCTGCAGGCAGGTCAGAGCAACTATCGGTAACTATCTTGACCGTCATTGAGGCATTCCCCGATTGGTTCAAAAAGCATAGTATTGCTAGGTATTTATATTATAAATCTTTTGCCGAGGTTTCCCAACTGTTTTTTGGTGTTAATGAGGAAGTCTTTATGGAATCAGCACAGAAATCTTGACCGTTGCTCAACTGAGACCGTAGAATTGCTCTGATACGGATGCAGTGTTGGAGAACATAGTATAATTTGTTCACTTAGAGAATGGGTGCTTATGTCAGAGAATTTTTCCTCACGCCTGGAAGGATGTCTGCCGCAGCAGCTTTTCCATCTATTGCGAGATGCCGGTGTTAAAGCCACTGAGCTGGGCCAGATGCTGTTTCTTGTTGGTGGCGTAGTTCGTGATTTATTTCTGGGTCGTGAAAACTGTGACCTTGATGTGGT
>JBBIPA010000040.1:14408-17811 GCA_037443085.1 Chloroflexota bacterium
GCTCATTGACCCTTATCATGGGCAGGAGGACCTGCGCAATCGCCTCATTCGCATTCTGCATCCGAATAGTTTTACGGATGATGCCACCAGGATTTTCCGCGCTATTCGCTATGAGCAGAGGTTAGGTTTCAGGATTGAACAGCAAACTGCCGACCTACTGCGAAGGGATATCAACATGGTTGGGACTGTCAGCGGTGACCGCATCAGGCATGAGCTTGTGCTGATGTTGATGGAAGAATATCCGGAGCGCGCTTTGAAACGTGCCGGGGAGCTCGGTGTCCTTGCTGAGCTACATCCGTCTCTCCAAGGAAATGGCCGGCTCAGCGGGCAGTTCGGGCAGGCGCGCCAGCTTGGCAAAAGTAGCTCCCTTCACTCACTTTATCTATGTTTGCTGGTCTATCAGCTATCGGCAGAGGAAAACGAGCAACTGATGTCACGGTTAAATTTTTCCAGGAAGCTGACTGAAGCGACGCAGCAAACATTACAGCTAAAGGCGCAGCTCGACCGATTAGCCAGGCCGGGGATAAAGCCCAGCGACATCTATCAGTTGCTTCACGGTTATGTAACTCAGGCAGTTCAGGCTAACATGCTGGCGTCACAGTCCGAGGTAATAAGGCAGCATTTGCACCTGTATCTTGCAAAACTTCGTTATCTGAAGCCATTGCTCAGCGGTGACGATGTAAAGAAATTGGGGGTTCCGTCTGGGCCTCAGTGTGGTGATGTGATGGATATGTTGCTTGGAGCCAGGCTGAATGGAGGGGTGAGAACGAGACAGGACGAAGAAAAGATGGTTCGAGACTGGGTTAGCAGCCTATAATAACCAGGATGGGAAGAAATGGGGTATAAGCCCAGCACCGATGTAGGCCTCGAGGAAAGCTTTAGGTACTCTTCCTATCCAGCAGGCGAGCAGAAATTTCCATAGAGGTAATCGCAAAGCTCCTGCGATCAGCCCCACTACATCGAAAAGTACCAGTGGAATGGCAGCAATAACCAGCACGGTCCAGATTCCATAGCGGTTCATCCATTTGACTGCCCACTGATATGTGGGGTTCTGTTCGTCAATGATTATTTTTTCCCCCAGATAGCCGGCATAATAGCCAGTAAGCTCGCCCAGTGTACTGCCCACGCTGGCCACAATGGCCACAATCACAGGGTTCCATACAGAGGCTGCGGCAATTACTATTGCTGCACCCGGCGCTGGTAGTACAATAGTGCAACTGGCTAGTAAGGTAACTACGAAGACAATGAAGTAAGCCAGAATGTCGTACTGTCTCAGGGAGACCTTAAAATGGCTTTGGAGAATCCACATGAGGTAAATAAGACCTGCGGTGAAAGCTATCATGACCACCGCCCAGAGCGTAGCCTCCAGCCACTTTTTCCTTTTGCTTTTTACCAGACGAGAACCGTTGCTCATTTCGGATTAACCATCTGATTCTATCATTGTTGATACAATATAGGAAGCGATGCCTTGCCCCATAAGACGCTTATGCAATTCCATGGCGTGGCTCTCCCGGGCTGCAGGTGCGAAGAGAGTTGGGCCAGAGCCGGCTAAGTGAATGTGAGTGGCACCGGCTTGCTCAAAATGTTTCCAGTATCCGTTAAGCTCAGGAAAAATATCAAAAGCCACAGAATCGAAAACATTGCATAGCAGATGAGAGCTTATTTGCCGGCTTTCATTCCATAATGCCACGGCGCTGGCGGTGCACTGTCCAGTGGTGAAGCATGATTCGCTCAACCGGCGGTAAGCCTGTTTTGTCTTGTCTGGCATCTTTGATATCGGTGGCACCAGCAGCACAGACCAGCTTTTCTTTGAAGCTGGTAGCAGCGGTGTTATCTTCTCGCCTCTTCCTTTTATCAAAGCGGTGCCTTTATGGAGAAAGAAGGGGACATCAGAGCCCAGTTGAGCCGCCAGTTCCAGAAGGTCGGTTGTTTTTAACTGTAGCTGCCACAGTTGGTTGAGGGCAAGCAAGGTAGCAGCGGCATCGCTGCTGCCACCGCCCAGCCCGGCGCTCCAGGGAATCTTTTTCTCGAGCTTGATTCTGACTCCACCCCTGTAGCCACAGGTTTTTTTAAGCAGTTCGGCGGTGCGGAGTACCAAGTTATCATGATTTTGCAAAGATGGTTCGGTGCATTCCAGGTAAGTCTCGGTGTCTGGCTCAAAGGAGAGAATATCGCAGAGGCTGATGGTTTGAACCAGGCTGCGGATTTCATGGTAGCCGTCGGTACGTTTGCCCAGAACTTCCAGGGTGAGATTAAGCTTGGCTGGAGCTAATAGGGTCAGCATGGCAAAATCACCTTTCCTGATTCTACGGCAACTCTGTACAATGTTTCCCATTCTGCAATGGTGAGCGTCTCAGGTCGGCGTTGCGGTTCGATATGTGCTTTTCCCAATAGAGGGATGATTTCACCCGGCCTGGTATTTAATCCCTGTGCTAAGGAGTTGCGCAGTTGTTTCCGGGGTGCTCTGAAGCCGCATCTGACAAAGGCTAAGAGGCTTTCGACATCAGCTACTTTCACTGCTGGCTGGGCAAGCATATCGAAACGGACGATGGCAGAGTCCACCTTTGGAGGCGGATGAAAACTTTGTGCTGGTACGTAGGAGATGATAACTGGTTTGCTGTATACCTGTATGGTCACTGCCAGTACGCTCATTCCGCCGGGCTGGGCAACAATAGCATCGCCGACTTCCTTTTGCACCATTACCACCATCAGCGATGGTTTCATGGCGGCTGCGATAAAGTAGTGTAGTATAGGTGAGGTGATGTAGTAGGGTATATTAGCCACTACCTTGTAGGGTTTGCTGTTCCCTAATACTTCTGACAAATCGATTTCCAGTATATCGGCATTGATTATGGTGACGTTTGGCAGAGGGGATAACCTGTGTTTTAGCTGTGACGCCAGCCTGGTATCAAGCTCAATGGCGACGATGTGACCAGCTTTTTGGGCTAATGCTGTGGTCAGTATGCCCAGACCTGGGCCAATCTCGATAACGAAATCATGAGGAGTAAGCTCAGCGGCTGTGACAATGGTTTCCACTACAGAACTGTCAGTCAGAAAATGTTGCCCCAGTCCTTTCCTGGCTTTGAGGCCGGATTGGCGGAGCGATTTCTTAACCTCACTCGATGGCGAGATTGTTTTCCTGGGCACGAAAAGCCTTTACCTTCGGGATTGCTTGCTCCAGAAATTACGGGCCGTGCACTGACTGTCGATTCTGCCTGCCGGCTTGTCCCAATTAGCCAGCTCAGACCAGGTAGCCTCGTGGCACCCAGAGTACACTATTTACCGCTGCTTCCTTCCGGACCTGACGGGGTTCATAGCTCTCTGCCGCACAAGACCCAGCCCTCAACGCCACTTGACCGAAACAGTCCCGGGAAACAAGACCCTCGAGTCAGAGTTCAATCCC
>JBBIPA010000041.1:0-16719 GCA_037443085.1 Chloroflexota bacterium
TGGCGGAGGCCTAATAATTGATTTTTCAGGTCTCTCAAATACGAAACCCACAACTTCTTGACTGTAACCATCCCCCAACACCAGTTGACAAAATCAGTTCTCTATAGTACTTTGTTCTGTCAGGACAAATCGGCTAAGGAGTATCATGTTGAAACGAAAAGAGCTTACCATAAATACCCTGTTCCTCGCGGTCTTCCTTGTGATGGCGTCTCTGATTGTTGCCTGCGCCCCGGCTAAGCCACAGCCCAAAGCTGTTGAGCCACCGCCGCCGAAATCGCCAGCGTTGACCTACACCATATCAGATGAGACCGTTATCAAGTTGCTGGTAAGCTTAATAGGTGATACGTATATTCATTTTCTGCCGGGGAACAAGATGCATGTGAGATATGCCGTCACCGACATAGTCGTCTCCATTGGGGCAAGTGGCGGCGAGCTGTGGATTGAGGGCATGGATCCGGTGTTCTACCGATATGGAGCCGGCAGGGTCGACAAGTATCTGAAAAAACGTGATGACGGCAAGATACACCTGGTGGCATTATGGTTCGACCCCAGGGTTGCATTAAAAGCTGGCAGCGATAAACTGCCCTACATAGAATCGGTTACTACCACGGAAGGGAAAGCCACATTCACCTACCGCTGGCCATGAAGGTAAGAGGCTAGGACTGTTTCGGCATAAAGAGGTACTTCCAGACTGATACCTTCTCCGCTATTATTGTCGTCTTCCGTTTTTCTACCTGGATAGGAACTTCACGGTACTTGACCACCGGCTGGTATCTGGTTACCTGCTCTGTTTCGGTCCATTTGATGGCCAGGTACAGGTAGCAATCCTCGCCCCACATCAGATTCTCACGAAACCGGGCTTTATATTCTCCACGTGGGAGGGACAAGTTGATAGTCCCGCGCGACCCCAGCGTTTCCCAGATGATACGGTTGTTATCGGTGAGGATATTGAAGCTGCCGGGAACGGTGTTCTCAAACTGCCCTATCAGCAGGCTGGCAGGCTTGTCTACAGAAAAAGGCACTATTACACCGCTGGGCAATACCTGATAAAATCCGCTGGCAACCACTTTGCTTTTTTCTACCGGTTCCTGAGTGATATAAGGTTCTTCCGCCACATAGGACTCCTGCTTGACTTCGGTGGCATACTCGGTATGGGTAGTCTCGGTGGCAACGGTGACCAGAGGCAGGGCAAATACAATAGCGACCAGAGCAAAACCAATGAAAATTCCAGCAACCAGCATCTTCCAATGGGCTTTGAGATAGTCACGAATAGTGGGCAATGGTATGTTCATGGTAATCGGCAGTTTCTCCTTCCAAGTATAAGATTATACTGTGAAAAGGTTTCTGGGAGGAAAACGAAAAGGAACGTATGTTGGTTTAGTCGGGGCTACCCTCACCCTTCCCTCTCCCGTCAAGGGAGAGTGTCTCAAAGAAATTCTCCCTCCCCTGGCGGGAGGGAGTTAGGGGGAGGGGGATATGAAACAAAGGCTAGGCACTCAGGCTGAACGGTGGGTACTTATCGGTAACCAGTATGAAAGCATAGGCTGCCACTCTCAGCGACCACCGGTAGACATCCACCACAAAGTCAAACAACTGCCGGGGGTAGCGGCTGGTGAACAAAATGGCAAACCAGGCAATGATGACTATCACTCCCGCGGCGATGAACAGGAAGAGGAGCACGATGTAGTGGGGAATAGCCATGATCCACTTGACAACTGGCAGCCCGCGGCTGAGCTTCTGGGCATCGGGATAATCGATATCCAGATGCACCGTCTGCTCCTCATCGGTTGAGGGATAGACATCGGTCATTAGCGCCAGATATGTGGAAACACGGGTGCTGAATCTGGTGATTGCCAGGTTCCAGTCAAATCACCATCTGGGATATTTCTTGCGGCAGAGGATCATTAATAATGCGGGCAGGAATACCAGACCACCGGCGGCAACGGCACCGCTCTAGTTGCCTTCACCCCAGCCCGAGGAAAGACCCATAACCAGGTAAAGGATGATCAGTATAGGTATTGCCATGAATATTCGGAAAAACGAGGTCAACCGGTTCAGTTTCCTGTCGGGGTAATCGATGGATAGCCTTATGGGATAGTCAATATCCGCCATGAGAACACCTCCTCTCTGTAGTTATTACCAGTCTAGCACACTTCGATAGGCAATAATAGAGCCTGATCACGAATATCCCGTCGCTATTTGGTCTAGCGTCTAGTACCAGCTATAATATTAGGTTATAACGGGTGATTGGATTCTGAAGGAGCTAGAAGCAGTTGACGGAAGGCAAATCACCAGGCAATGAGCGGGTAGCCATCATCCTGCACAGCGGCGCTTATGACAGGGTATCCTATGCCCTGTGCATGGCGCTGGCAGCGCTCGCCTCCGGCATGGAAGTATACATGCTGCTCACCTGCGAAGGGCTGAAGAGATTCAGCAAGGGACATCTTACTGAGATTGGCGATGAGACTCCGTTGAATATGCACCCTATCGTGCAGCAGGGACTGGACATCGGCTCCATTCAACCCCTGGATGAGCAACTGGCTGATGCCAGGCAGCTCGGTCTCAAGGTCTATGCCTGCCCCAACGCCATGGCTACCTTTAAAATTGCCAAGCGCGACCTGGTAGAAGTTGATGACGTCATGGGGCTGGTCACCTTTCTCCGTCTTTCCAAGAACGCCACCACCTGGTACATCTAAACCACCATTGACAACCGACAGGTAAGTTGTCATAATTACAGTTGAAAATCAGTTTCAGTTAGCAATTAACATGCGATTTACTGAAAACAGGGTTGCCTCCCTATTACGGCAGCAGGGCTACAAGCTCACACCCCAGCGGCGGCAGATAATCAATGCCATCGCCCTCAGCCACGAGCACCTGACGCCAGCAGCTATCTATGAAAAAGTGCACCAGCAGCACCCAACTATCGGGCGCGTCACCATCTACCGCACGCTGGATATTCTCACCGAGATGGGACTGCTCTGCGAGGTGCATGCCGAAGGGAGCTGCCGCAGCTATTTACTGCGCCGACCTGCCGAGCATCACCACCACCTCGTCTGCTCCGACTGCGGTGCCGTAGAGGACTTTACCAGCTGCGACCTGAACAAGTTGGAGCAAAAGCTATCACGGCAGACCGGGTTCGACATCAACGGACATCTCCTGGAGTTCTCCGGAATTTGCCCCGATTGCCGCCAAACAGCCAAGCGCCGTAAGGAGTAAAGTGCTATGAGAAAAACTGCCTGGCTCACCACAATAACGTTCATCCTGCTGCTGACTGCAGCTCTGGCTGCCGGCAGCGGCTGTGATGCTGCCATCCCCCCCAACCAGAAAATCGGCGTTGCCGTGAGCATCATGCCGCAGGCTGGCTTCGTGGAGAACATCGGCGGCGATAAGGTGGCTATCACCGTGATGGTGCCCCAGAAGGCAGACCCCCATACCTATGAACCCACACCCAGACAGATGAAGGCGCTGTCTCAGGCAAAACTGTACGCCAGGGTCGGCTCAGGCATCGAGTTCGAGCTGGCGTGGATGGATAAGATGATAGCTACCAATCAGAAAATGCTGGTAGTCGACTGCTCACAGGGCATACGGCTCATTCCGATGACCGCCGAAGACCCGCATGAGGACAAGGCGCATGGCAGTCTGGACCCCCACATCTGGATGTCACCACCGAATGCCAAAATCATGGTGCAGCATATCTGCGATGGTCTAATCCAGGTTGACCCGGCTAACCGCGCCTACTATGAAAACAATCTTAACCTCTACCTGCCAAAGCTGACCCAGCTTGATAAGGATATCCGTGAGGGACTGTCTTGGGTAAAGAACCGCAAGTTCCTGGTGTATCATCCCGCCTTCGGCTATTTTGCCAGAGAATATAATCTCACCATGCTCGCCATCGAGGAACAGGGCAAGGAGCCCACAGCAGCGGGCATCGCCCGGGTCATCCAGCAGGCCAAGGACAACAAGATCAGGGTGATCTTTGCCTCACCTCAGTTTAATCCCCAGAGCGCCCGCGTTATCGCCGGCGCCATCGGCGGCACAGTAGTCATGATTGACGACTTGGCTAAGGATTATGTCAATAATATGCGTGCTATCCTGAGCGAACTGGTGAAAGTGATGGAGTAGCTATGTTTGCCACCGAAGACGTAGTGAAACTGAAGGATGTCTGGGTGCGTTATGATGGCGAAGCTGTGCTCGAGGGAATCAACCTCTCCATAGGACAGTCTGACTTTCTCGGCATCATCGGTCCCAACGGCGGCGGCAAGACCACATTGCTCAAAGTAATGCTGGGGCTGATCACGCCCCGCCAGGGACAGGTCTCCATCTTGGGCAAACTACCCCAGAATAGCAGGAACAGCATCGGCTATGTCCCCCAGATAAACGTTTTCGACCGCGATTTTCCCATCAATGTCTGGGATGTGGTGCTGATGGGACGTTACGGCAACACTGGCCTGGTGAAACGGTACGGCAAAGCAGACAAAGATTCAGCACAACGGGCATTGGAGACTGTGGGTATCAGCAATCTGAAGAGCCGCCAGATAGGCAAGCTCTCCGGAGGCGAGCAGCAGCGGGTATTCATTGCCCGGGCGCTAGTCTCCCAGCCAAAGCTGCTGCTCTTGGACGAGCCTACCGCCAGCGTCGACCCCGCCATGCAGACCGAGTTCTACGAGCTGCTGGACAGGCTGAAGAAGCAGATGGCGATTGTGCTGGTATCGCATGATATCAGCGCCGTGTCCATATATGTGGACAAGATAGCCTGCCTCAACCGACAGTTGTTCTACCATGGCTCCAAGGAAATCAGCCCGGAAATACTGGAGGCTACCTATAAATGCCCGGTGCAGATGATTGCCCACGGCACTGTGCCTCACCGCGTGCTGAAAGAACACTAACACATGGAAGTGCTACAGTACGAGTTTATGCGGAATGCACTGCTCGCCGGCCTGCTGGCTGCCATTGCTTGCGGCATCATCGGCGTCTACGTGGTGGTTAAGAAGGTAGTCTCCATCAGCGGCGGCATCGCCCATGCCTCTTTCGGCGGCGTGGGACTGGGCTATCTGCTCGGCGTCAACCCCGTGCTCGGCGCCCTGTTCTTCACTATCGCTTCCGCTATCATCATGGGGCTGGTCACCCGCCGCACCAAACTGCCCGAGGACACCGCCATCGGCATACTCTGGGCCATAGGCATGGCTCTGGGCGTCATCTTCATCGGACTGACGCCGGGCTATGTGCCCGACTTGTTCAGCTACCTCTTCGGCAACATCCTCACCGTTCCTTCCAGCGATTTAATCTTCATGCTCGTTCTCGATATCATCATCGTTGCCGTGGTGGTCATGTTCTATAAGGGATTCCTGGCGCTTTCTTTCGACGAAGAGTTCGGCACCGTGGTGGGAGCACCGGTGCAGGCGCTATACCTGCTCCTGCTCTGCCTGATTGCGCTGACCATCGTGGTGCTGATACGGGTGGTGGGCATTATCCTGATCATTGCCCTGCTCACTGTTCCAGCGGCGCTGGCCAGGCAATTCACCTACGACCTGCGCAGAATGATGCTGCTCTCCGTACTCTTTGGCGCTGTCTTCACCTTCGGCGGGCTGTGGCTTTCCTTCCTGCTCGACCTGGCATCCGGCGCCACCATTATTTTGCTCAGCAGCATCACGCTGCTGGCAACATTCGGTGTCAACAGGCTGCGCCGCCGACAGGCAAGATAAAAATGTTCTGCCCTACGGCTCCAGCAGGTAGCCGAAGCCCTTCTTGCTGACGATGCGCTTCGGTTTGGCGGGATTAGGTTCCATTTTTTCCCTGATGCGATGTATCAACTGGTCCACGGCTGCATCAGAGACCCACCCCTGGTCTTCCACATCAGCCCATACCTCGTTGATAATCTCGTCTCGAGAACAGTAGTTGCCCGCATTGCGATACAACAATCGCAACAGGCTATATTCCTTTTTGGGCAGAGCCACTGCCTTGCCATCCACCCAGGCTTCCTTCTTGCCATCATCGATTCTCAGCCAGCACACCGGCTTCGGCTTCGACTTACTGGCCTGCCTCTGAAGAGGAATGGTATCATCCCTCTCTTTGAACCTGAGTATCACTCGAGGTACATCATCGATAATGCCCAGGCCGATGGCAGCATTATCCTCAAGCGCATACGACTTGCCCGGTTCCACCGGCTGCCCGTTTAATTCAGTACCATTTTTACTATCAGCATCGCGCAACATGAAACAATCACCATCGAGAGATAGCTCGGCATGAGTTCGGGAAATATAGTCGTCTATGAGCGGTATGTCGGGCTTGCTGCCAGGGGCGAGGCGGCCGATAACCAGCTTGCTCTTCTCCAGCGCAAAGACTTTGCCGATATCGACACTATTCCCTTTTTCTACTACGACAAAGGCCATCTTCTTCTCCACAGGCTGCTTCTTCCGTCACCGGGTGAATATGTCAGAATCATATTAGTTTCTTGTCAGGGAACTGTCAAGCAGAAAATCTTGACATTCTTTATAATTTAACACTATGGTTTTCCATATAACCAGTTGAAGGAGAACAGATATGAGCAACAGGCTGATTAAGCTCCTGCCCGGGCTTTTCCTGCTCTGTTGCCTGATTATCTCTACAGCAATACCCGCTTACGCAGTGACCACGGAGCAGCCGGTGAGCCTCCTCCCACCAACCCCACCACCCAACCCTTATGAGGAAGACCAGCGACCATCGACACGAGCCGACTATAAGAGCAAGAATTACTGGGAAGAGTTCAAGCAGATAGATAACAGAACACTGCCAAGCAAAGATACTATCGGCGAAGTCTATTTCCTCAGCAAAAACGGACAGCGTCTGGAAGTATCAGGCGACCCAACGCTCACGATTGATGACGAGGTAGCCCTGGTAATCCAGGTTAATGCCGGGGGACGATTGTACCTCTGCAGCTACCCACCCAGCAATCCGTCAGGAGGCACTCCCCAGGGAATATGGTTAGTTTTTAATGAGGTGAACCTGACCAAAGCTGGCACCTACCAGACAGTCACCTTCAAAAAGCTGTCACCTATCCCGGGAAAGCACACGTACCGCCTATGGTTCTACGACAACTCAACTAGCTGGTCGCACCGGCGGATAGCGCTGAACCTGCGCGTTGAAACCAAGCCGGCACCACCTACGCCTTATGCCAGTCCCGAAGAGGTAAAGCCAACAACAGCAGCGCCACCAGCAGCTGCACAACAACAACCCGCCAATGACAACCGGGCCACTCCCCCTGTTTCAGCCATTGTCACCCCAGGCATTACATCGGGCCTCCCGCTTCACGTGCTGGCCTCGGTGGCAGGCGCCGTGGTAGTAATCGCCGGTGGAATAGCCGTCTTTCTCATAGTCAGGAGAAGGCGAGCATTGCGCCCACCACCTATCATCACCGCAACGGGGAAAAGGGCAAAGCTACTCCTGTCCAACAACATGGAAATCACTATAGAAGCCGGCGAGAAGTGGCTGGGCAGGATTGACTTCGCCAGAGCGCTGTCGCCACCTGAACTCGGATTCATTTCACGTCAGCATTTCCTCGCCAGCTATGAAAACGACAGGTTTTATATCGAAGACAGCCACAGCGACAATGGCACCCAGGTCAACGGCATGGAAATCAGAGGCCAGGGAAAGCAGGAACTGCACGACGGCGACTCTATCACCGTCGCCGATGGCATCACCATGACCTTCAAAATCATGCCGCAGCCGCATAAGCAGCATGCGGGCGGCAGATGAGCCATTCGTTGGCTTGATGTCAGTTTCACGTCAGGAAAATATCATGCACGGCCTCCATCAGCCCTGTAGACTGTAACCACTATCAGTAAAGGAGGCCGTTATGAAAGTCAGGTTATTCTTCTGCCTGCTTACACTCCTCATAGTGAGCACCCTCATGGCGTCACCCGTCCATGCCCGGTTACCCCTGCCTGAGGACAGCCACCGTGGAAATATATCGCCAGAAACGCCGCTACTCCTCACCCCCGGGGAATTCACTATTTACTTCCAGGACCAGTACCATATGAGAACCTCCGCTATCTACGATGCCTCTGATTTCTACCTGATGATAATCACGCCGCCTGGATGGACCAATATTTATGCTTCCTGCGTGGTGTTCTATCCCAACTATATCCAGAGCACTACCTTCAGCAACAAATACCTGGGCAACTCGGGGATTTACCGAAACGGACCGTACCGTTTCGAACCGGGAGACCCTGAAGGACAATATACCTTCCGGGTCACGCTCAGATATATCGATGCCACCCTGGTGACTCGAGAATCACAAAATACTGGATTCCTACAATTCAGCAGAACTCGTCCATATCCTTATCCGACTCCCCGCCCACCATATCCGCCATATCCACCGTACCCCCCTTACCCGCCAACTCCCGCCACCATCATCACCTTTCTGGCCAGCCCCACCATTATCAGAGCTGGCGAGACAGCAACACTAACCTGGAATGTTGCCGATGCTACCACCATCAGCATAACGCCCGAAATCGGCAATGTGCAATCCACAGGGTCCATAACGGTAACGCCGGTATTAACCACTACCTATACACTCTCAGCAAGCAATTACACCGGCAGTGCCACCAGCCGTTCTGTCTCCATTACTGTAGAACCGCTCGCGCCAATACCGACACCGACACCACCCCCACCACCAATCCCCTATCCCACACCAGCACCGGTACCCATAACCACGGTTGACAGCAACTGGCTTATATACTTGTTGCTCGGGATACTCATCGTCATTATCTTTGCTGCTGTGCTCATCTCTATAGTACCCCGAAGGCCGGCACCGCAAACTATGCCTCCAAGTGGTGTGGCTACTTCAAGCTACACTCCTACCACACAAACTCCCACTATCCCGCCGGCAAAGCTGGTGCTGCCTGATAACAACGAGCTACCCATAACCGGAACGACGATGCCCGTGGGACGAAGTAACTTCTCCAAAGCCCTGCCGTCTGACCAGTTGAGCTACATCTCAAGGCAGCAGTTCCAGCTCAGCTATGAGAACGGACGGTACTACATCGAGGACCTGCGCAGCATGAACGGTACCAGAGTGAACGGCTCTGAAATCAGAGGCGCTGGTAAGCGCGAGATCAGGAACGGAGATACTATCGAGATGAGCAACGTGACCAGGCTTGTTTTCAGGACATTTTGAATCCGAAAATACTGTATATGACCATGGTTAATAATTACCTGAAAGTAGCAAACATAAGGAGGTATAACATGAAAATTAGATTAGTATGGCTCCTCAGCACTATCCTGCTGCCGGCTATGCTCATCGCTTCAGCCGCAGCTCCCGCAGAGGCGCTGAGTCCCCCCTCACTCAACGAGCCAATGGTCTTCTGGGAGGAAACTGGGTCCATGGTACCAGGGCAGGACTTCGACCTCTATTTCCTGGACCGTAATGGCAACAGAACAGCCAGGGTATATGATACTGACCTGCCGGTGACGCTGGTTATTAGCACACCGATGGGATTCGTCAATGAACGCACCTGGTGTGTGGTATATTACCCGCCAGACAAGCAGGTCAGAAACTGGATATTTCAATCCAGGTACTTCGGCAATGCCGGCACCTTTAATCTCACCGCCTTCATGACGAACCCGGGCGGGCCGTATGGCGAATATGCCTTTAGGGTGGGACTAATGAGCCGGCACAACTACGGGGGTACCATGTACTGGCGCGAGAAAACCGTGCTCCTCACCATAGACAAAACCCCACCACTGCCCCCGGATATCAAGTCTTTTACCCCCGCTGCCACCACTATTAATCAAGGTGAGGCCACCACACTCTTCTGGCAGGTCGACGGAGCTACCAGAATCAGCATCTTCCCCAACGTATACGAGGGGATTGATGCTACCGGTACTGTCACCATATCACCGTTTGAAACCACCATCTATACCCTTACCGCCTTTAATGCCGCGGGGGAATCGAGAACCAGAAGTGTTACCCTGACTGTCACCATACCGCCAGCGGATGATAAGTGGATGCTCTGGTGGTTGTTCGGGCTGATAGCCATCGCCATCATCGCACTCATTCTAGTATTCCTGTTCACCAGAAGGAAGACAGCACTTCAGCCAGCAGCTACAACCGCTACTCGTGACACTGTTATTCCCACTGGCACCCAAGTAGGGGGCTTGCTGCCTACCACTGTGGGACCGCCGGGCAATAGCACCATTGGCACTGTCATTGCCGGAGCGGTTCTGGTACTGCCTGATAACAGTGAGATTCCGCTAACCACCGGCACCACCCACCTAGGGCGCAAAGACTTCACTAAGTTGCCTGAAGAAAAAGCCAAGTATCTATCCAGACAGCACTTCACTATCAGCTATGAATACGGGAACTATTATATCGAGGACCACAATAGCGGCAACGGCACCTGGCTTAATGGTAACGATATTCGAGGCAGAGGAAAACAGCAGCTCCGCAACGGTGACCAGATTGATATCGCCAAGCAAACTACCATCGCAGTGAAGGTGTTGTGACGTGTTGACCTCATGAAAAGTTATACACAAAACCTACCAGGCACGGGCTGGCACAGTGGAAACACAGGCCAGCCCCTATCCTGCCAGAGGAATATACGATTGAATACCAGAGGGTGCCAATAACAATTGATGTTGAAAGATGTTACAATAACCTCATATCGTTTCCTTCAATCTATTCAAGAAGGACATATCACGTGAAATGCGAGTTTTGCGGCCAGGAGAACCATGACAGGAGGAGGAAATTCTGCAAGAAATGCCACTCTCCATTGCCGCGTTCCACAGCAGAAAAGCCAGCGGCAGTACCACAACCGGTAGAGGAAAAAACACCGCAGGAGGAGACAACCGGCGCCGCAGCAATTGCCATCGACACGACGAAGGTAGCGCTTCCTTCCGGAGCCGGCGATACTCTTATTTGTCCTACTGCCGACTGCCGTTATCAAAATAAGCCGGGCATGTTCTTCTGTTACCAATGCGGCACTCCTCTTGTACCAATGATTGAGCTCCCTGCCGATAAAAGATTCTTCAAGGAAGGAACTGTTCTGCCACCATCATTAAGAAAGGTAAGACTGGTACTGGCAGATAACAGTGAAATCGAAATCACCAGTGCCAGTCAATTGATTGGTCGCGATGACCTCAAGAGAGCTGTATCAACAGAAAGAGAGATGTGGATTTCACGTGAGCATTTCTGGATTTATTATGAAAACGGCAGCTATTACATCGAAGATAAAAAGAGCACCAATGATACCAGTCTCCATGGACGCCTCATCAAAGGAGCCGGGAAAATAGAGTTACATGACGGTGACCTCATTGAAGTAAGCCCAACAGACAGAGGGCCAGCAACAGTATGCACCGTTCGTATTGTTAATTAGTAAGAAAATGAAAGAAGAGGCAGCACAGTTGACACACCAGTCTGCAGCAAGCCAGGGAATTTCCCGTCGCGGTAAGGCTGCCCTTACCCTCCTGTCAGCCTGTATTGCCTGGTTTATTGTGTACATACTCGACCAACGCTTATGGTGGGCGCCCATGCTCTTCTACATATGTCTGGTCATCGGTCTGATACTACTGATAATAGAGTTGAGGAAGAAAAGGAAAGGAGAGCAAGCCCCAGCCGCCGGACTTGCCACTACCACCAGCCAGACAAAGCAGGCAACCGAGGCCACAACCAATCCCACTTACATTGACCTGTCCACTGCATACCGACCCGCTACGGTCATTTTGCTCAACAACCGGTACGAAATCACAGAGAAGACTGCAGAAGGTGGCATGGCTGTGATTAATCTGGCCAAAGACCATCAGGCGAAAACGCAGTGCATCATCAAGATACCCAGAACCAATACCCCGCACGAGCCCAAGATCAATATGGAGAAACTCACCATCGAAGCGGAACATCTCCGAAAATTCAACCATCCACATATTGTCAGGTTCATTGACCTCTTTCAGTACCATCACATGCCGCATCTGGTAGTGGAATACATCGAAGGTGATAGTTTGCTAAACACCTTCACCAGAAGCCCGGCTGATGAAGGTTTAGCGCTCATGTGGGCCGGGCAGATTCTCGATGCCATTGAGTACATTCACCGCCTCGGATTTATCCACAGGGACCTCAACCCGGGAAATATCATGATACGTCACGATAACACCGCCGTCATCATCGACTTCGGCACTGTGAAAGATATCTCAGCAAAGGACCACCCTGAAACCAGGAATTACACCATCATTACCAAACCTGGTTTCTCGATTCCGGAACTGCTCACCACAGGTCATGCTGACGGGAGAGCTGACTTATGCGGCGTAGGCAATACCATCTTTTATCTGTTGACCAGTACCAGGCCCAGGCTGCAGGGCAATAATACTGATATTGCTGATTTACTCATGTCCAGACAAGTATCAGAACGAACTGCAAAGTGCATCGCCCAGGCAATGAACATGGACCCTGACCTCAGATTCAAGGATGCCAGAGCAATGCGACTGGCACTGGGAGTATGACCATGCAAATAGGCTGCCGGACTGATGTCGGTAGAAAAAGACAACTTAACGAAGACAGCGTCATGACCCATAGGTTCGACGCCCTCTTCCCCTCCAGCATGGAGACAGGCGCGCTCTTCGTGGTAGCCGATGGCATGGGTGGCCACAATGCCGGAGAGATTGCCAGTGAGCTTGGTGTCAGGGCATTTGCCAGTGAATGCCTGCGCCAGCTTATTAGCAAGAGCGATAAAGTCACCAGCATCGATAACAGACTCATCGATGAATTTACTGTTAAAGCTATCTTCGACCAGGCGATTCAAAGCACCAATGAGACAGTAGCGCAACACGCCCAGGAACAGGGATTGCAGGGCATGGGAACCACCATCGTCGCCGCATTGATTATTGGGCAGAACATGTACATCACTAACGTTGGTGACAGCAGATGCTACCTCATCAACAGCCGGGAGATAACCCAGATAACCAGAGACCATTCCCTGGTACAGGAAATGGCGGATGCCGGCATGCTTACCCCCGAGGAAGCTATAGCGCACCCGCGTCGAAATGAAATTACTCGTGCCATCGGGGCATACACGGAGATAAAGGGGGATTTCTACTTTTACAAGCTGTACGAAGGCGACATTATCCTGCTCTGCTCTGACGGGCTTACCAGCATGCTGCCCGACCAGAAGATTGCCGAGATAACCCTCAATGCCGCTTCATCTGACCATGCATGCAGCGACCTGATAGCAATGGCCAACGAAGCTGGCGGCATTGATAACATTACCGTAGTCGTGGTTAAACCCGAGCAACTGCCATCACTGACAGATATCACGGCAAGCGATACCGAGATAAGACAAATGCCCGTAACCGAAATAGAATATCGGAAATAGACGCAACACCGATAATGGGAAGAGCTTAATAACATATATGGAATGGCTGATTATTGCAGTACTTGTATGTACTATCGCACTATCCATCTACGGCATAATACGCTATATCGAGTACAGCAATATCAGACAATCCGCCAAAATCGCATCTCGCCCACCCGCTGCAAGCGCAGGACAGCCCAGCGCAACATTGCTCAACAACCGCTATGAACTGATGAAACAGATTGCCAGAGGTGGCATGTCAGACCTCTATCTGGCTCAAGACCATAACACCAATACCCAATGCGTCATTAAAATACCCAGACATGACACCGAGCATATCCCTGCCATCAACTTTGAGAAGCTGCACATCGAGGCTAAATACCTGCGACATCTCAACCACCCCAACATACTGAGATTTATCGACCTGTTTATCCACGATTACACCCAGTACCTGGTAGTGGAATATATCGATGGCAAAGACCTGCGGGAATCCTGCGAGGACACCCCTGCCAACGAAGACATCGTGCTCAACCGGGCGGTGCAAATCCTGGACGCTATCGACCATATGCACCGGCGGGGCATCATCCACAGAGACCTAAATCCCAGCAACATCATGGTGCGGCGAGACAATAGCATCGCTATTATCGACTTCGGCACTGTCAAGAGCACCGGCAGTTCCGAACCCGTCCCTGCCGATGCCGGCAAGGGAACCATTATTTTCAAACCCGGTTTCGAAATTCCGGAACAGGTAAGGGATGGGCATGCTGACCAGAGGAGCGACCTGTATGCCATAGGCAGCACCCTGTTCTTCGTCCTCACCGGCAAAAGGCCGCCTAGCTGGATGCATCCCCGCGATATAGCCAGCGAGCTAATGCAGCAGCGCGTCTCCGAACGTACCGCTAGAGGCATTGCCCAGGCAATGAACATCGAACCTGATTACAGGTTCAAAGATGCCCGTGCCATGCGGCGCGCTTTGGGAATTTGAGCCGCGACGAACAAACTTGACACCATAACAGCAAAAAAGATACAATTTTCCGTTCACTGGCTGATTACTTTTGGTTTCGGTTAGTGGCGGATTTGTAATAGAGAAGGGGTGATTTTAATTGGCGCAGGTCAAGATTCATAACGGGGAAAGCTTCGAAAGCTTAATGCGGCGGTTCTCCAAGAAAGTGGAGCAAGCTGGCATTATCAGCGAGACTCGCCGCCGTGCCTTCTATGAAAAGCCCAGCATCAAGCGCAAGCGCAAGGAAGCCGCCAAGCGTCGCAAAAGCCACAGGAGCGCTTAGCCCATGGGCTTATCGGAACAAATTAAGAACGACTTAACGCAGGCTCTGAAACAAAAGGATGCCCTCTGCTGTTCTACGCTGCGCCTGCTCCTTTCCAGCATCCATAACGCCGAAATTGATCAGCAACACAAAGCCCTGGATGATGCCGGCATTGCCAGCGTGGTAGCCCGGGAAATCAAGAAACGGCGTGAAAGCATCGAGGCTTTTGAAAAGGGCAACCGCCCTGACCTGGTAGCCAAGGAAAAGGATGAGCTGGATATCCTGTCCAAATACCTGCCGCCGCAGATGAGCCGCGAGGAAATCACTGCTATCGCCAAACAGGTCATCGCCGAGGTGGGCGCCAAAAGCCCTGGCGATAAGGGCAAGGTCATGGGCAAGCTCATGCCCCAAACCAAGGGCAAGGCAGATGGCAAAGAGGCCAGCGATATCGTTACCGAGCTTCTGAGTAGCCTTTAACCATCATCTGAGTAAGCCACGGCACAGTAAACAATTAAGGAATTTCTAAATCCCAAATCCGAAATTCTTAACAAGATCAAATTTGAAAATACCAATGACCAGAAGAAGGTTTTGAATTTTGGTCATTTGAATTTGAGTGCGGATGTGAGGCGGCGGAAAGCAGAAAGGAATTGATATAACTAAATGTTCGGCGGCTGTTGCCGCCGCTCTTTTTCTCTGGAGCATAAACGTTGAAATTCGGTATCATCATCTTCCCCGGCACCTGGAGCGATAGAGACTGCTACTACGCCCTCACCAGCACTCTGGGACAGCACGCAGACTATATCTGGCATACCGAGACCGACCTTTCCCCTTACGACTGCATTATCCTCCCCGGCGGCTTTTCTTATGGCGATTACCTGCGCCCCGGCGCTATCGCCCGCTTTTCACCCATCATGGCTTCAGTGGAGCGCTTTGCCGCACAGGGCAAGCTGGTTATCGGCATCTGCAACGGTTTCCAGATACTGTGCGAATCCGGACTGCTTCCCGGCGTGCTGAGGCAGAACGACCATCTTCAGTACCGCTGCCAGTGGACCTACCTCAAAGTGGAGAACACTTCCTCGCCTTTCACCAACAGATGCCAGTCGGGTCAAGTACTGAAAATCCCCATCTCCCACTATGAAGGCAGATTCCACGCCGACGAGGCCACGTTATTTGAACTGGAGCTCAGCAACCGCATTGTCTTCCGCTATGCCACGCCATCAGGCGAGGTCACACCAGAAGCCAATCCCAACGGCGCGCTGCATAACATTGCCGGCATTATCAATAAGAACGGCAACGTGCTGGGGATGATGCCGCATCCCGAGCGCTCCTGTGAGCCTATTCTGGGCAGCAGCGACGGAAATATCATCTGGGAGTCTATCATTGCCAGTATCTCAAAAAGTATTAGATGAAATAGCCCTGAGCCAGGAAGAGTACCATCTCATCGTGAAACAGCTCGGCAGAGAGCCTACAGAGGTAGAGCTGGGCATGTTCGGCTCCCTGTGGAGCGAGCATTGCGGCTACAAGCACTCCAAGGCACTGCTCAAGCAGTTCCCCACCAGCGGCACCCACGTCATGGTCAAACCGGGTGAGGAGAATGCCGGCGTGGTAAATATCGGCGATGGACTGGCATTGGTATTCAAGATGGAATCGCATAACCACCCCTCAGCTATAGAGCCTTACCAGGGCGCAGCTACCGGTGTAGGTGGTATCGTACGCGATATCTTCACCATGGGGGCACGCCCCATCGCCCTGCTCAACTCCCTGCGCTTCGGACCTTTGAACGAACCTCGTAATCGCTACCTATTCGGCGGTGTGGTCGGCGGCATTGCCGGCTACGGCAACTGCCTGGGCATACCTGATGTCGGCGGCGAGGTCTATTTTGCCGACTGCTACTCGCCAAACCCCCTGGTCAATGCCCTGTGCCTGGGTATTGCCCCGGCTGATAAGCTGGTAAAATCGCTGGCCAAGGGTGAGGGCAATTTACTGATGCTGGTAGGTGCCGATACCGGCCGCGATGGGCTTCACGGCGCTTCAGGACTGGCATCGAGGACATTCCAGGAGGAACGAGAGCTGCGCTCCGCCGTCCAGGTAGGCAATCCCTTCTTGGAAAAATTGCTCATCGAGGCTTGCCTGGAGCT
>JBBIPA010000042.1:0-3673 GCA_037443085.1 Chloroflexota bacterium
ACGGGGGACTTTGGATCCCTTAGCCCAGGTTCGAATCCTGGCTCGGCAGCCAATCTTCTTCCTGCACCATGTCAATCAAATTACTCGCTCGCATTGCTGGAGTGAACATATCCCCTAAATGATGATGGTAGCACAACACGGAATTCTAATCACATTTTTTATTGAAAGAGCAAACCTTGTTCCTGCCAATAAGCTTCGCCTGATAAAGAGCAGAGTCAGCCGCTTTTATTAATCCCGCCCAATCCCTTACATCTACCGGAAAAGTTGCCACGCCGATACTGATGGTCACCGTCTCATCAGGCTGGCTTTCCTCCTCTCCCTCAAATGGTACTCTCTCAACCAGTTCCCGTAATCTTGTTGCGGTATAAACCGCCTTCACCTTGCCGGTTTCAGGAAGCAGGATGACAAACTCCTCACCACCATAGCGATAGGTCTTATCTAAAGGCCTCAAGTTAGACGTCAACACGCTCACCAGCTTTTTCAGCAATTCATCGCCCTTGGGGTGCCCATGAAAGTCATTATACTTCTTGAACCAGTCGATATCCGCCATTAACAACGAGAGCGGTTTCTTACGTTGCCTGGCACTGGCAAACTCCGCCACAATATCCAGGTCAAACTTCCTGCGGTTATAGCAGCCGGTTAACCCATCCCTGGTCGAGATATCCACCACCCGAGCGAATAATACTGAGCGCTCTATTGCTAGCGAAATTTCCTTGGCCAGCAATTCGGCAAACTCCAGGTCTCCCTGACTGAAAGCATCCTTCTTCGCTGAATCCAGATGGATAATGCCCTTTACCTCCTCATCCATCATAATAGGAACACAAATCAAAGAACACATAAAGCACCCATAAGGAATACAACCAGCAGCCGAGCTATTCAGCACATCATTGGTAAAAATAGATTGCCTGGTATTAAGTATATGCTTTATTGCCGGGATATCCCTGTGAAATTCCATCCTGCTGAAAGTCCGGGAAAAACCACGCTCTGCCAGAATCCTGACCTTATCCCCTTCCATCAGCATAATGGCACAGGCATCGCAGTCCAGCATGGTGGTCAGTTCTCTCACCACTATCCGGGCAATCTCCACCACATCCAGTGTGGCACCAATACTGTGATGTATCCGCACTATGGCTGCCAGCCGGTTTATTTCCTGTTCCGTTATCACATTTGGCATAGGATTCCACCCTTGGAAAATCTGAATGGCAATAATTAACCTTATTCTAAGCGCGGTTTTTCGCTGCGAAAATAATAGCGTCAATTATACCCGTAGACGATGATGAAGTAAATACAAGTCATTACACCACCTCAAATGCTATAAAATGCTTAGAAGTATCTAAAGATATTGACAATTTAGGTAAAATGTGCTTAAATGTCCATACCACATGACAACATAAGGACTACCATGACCGAATTACTCACTGTCCGTGAACTGGCGCAATATCTAAAGCTTAATCCAGCCACAGTGACACGCAAAACTGCCAGAGGAGAAATACCGGCAATAAAAATTGGCAGGCAGTTCCGCTTCCATAAAGAACAAATTGATAAGTGGCTGAGCCAGCAAGCATTAGGCAGGTCTATCCACATTCTAGTGATTGATGACGAGCCAATAATCGGACAATTTTTTAAAGATAGTTTGAGTAAAAAAGGCTACCAGGTGACCGCTACCACCAGCGGCACTGAGGCACTTGAGCTTTTTGCCACCAACCGCTTTGACCTGATTTTTTTGGACCTGGTCATGCCCGGACTCGACGGCTGCGAGTTATTCCAGTGCATCCGAAAACTGGATGAGCACGTACCTATCACCATCATCACCGGTTACCCTGATGGCGAACTGTTAACCAGGGTTATGGAGCAGGGACCGTTCCTGGTACTGAAAAAACCCCTCAATACCAATAATATACGGAAAACCGTACGGAGTCTGGTTGGCTCTATTGAGCCTGCAGCCGACAAGCAACAGGCTAAGATAACAAACCATGATGAAAAATAACCAGCCGAAAGCTAAAATTCTGATAGCAGACGATGAACATCTCATCCGGGATATCCTCTCTCGCAAATTGACTGAGGTTGGGTACGAATGCCTCAATGCAGCCAATGGCCTTGAGGCAACAGAGAGGCTTGATACCCATCATGTTGACCTGGCTCTACTGGATATCAACATGCCAGGCAAAGCCGGTGTAGAAGTCCTTCAGGACATTAAGATTAAGTACCCGGATACCGCTGTCATCATGGTAACCGCCATGTCAAGCCTCGAAATAGCTATAAATGCCATGAGGCTGGGGGCATATGATTACGTAATCAAACCTGTTGACCAGAAACTGCTGCTACTCAGCATCGACAGGGCGCTGGAAAAAAGAAGGTTGATTCTGGAAAATAAAGACTACCAGCACAACCTGGAGAAAAAAGTTGCCGGGCAAACCCAAAAAATCCGTGAGTCTTTCCTCAATGCCATCAAGTCGCTTGCCTATGCCCTGGAAGCCAAAGACCAGTACACCCATGGCCACTCGGAAAGAACTACCGAAATATCTGTTGCCCTGGCACAGGAACTGGCCCTACCGCAAGATGTTGTTGAGAAAATACGGCTTGCCGGCCTGCTTCATGACATTGGCAAAATCGGATTAAGAGAATACGTTCTCAACAAGCCAGGAGAGCTGACAGACGAGGAATTTCAACACGTAAAAACACACAGCGAAATCGGCGAGCGCATTCTACGCCCTATTGTCGAAGACGCGGAAATCCTGGAAATGGTGCGGCATCACCACGAACGTTATGACGGTAAAGGCTATCCTGATGGCATACAAGCTGGACAGTTATCTCATGGCTCACAAATCCTGGCAGTTGCCGATGCCTATGCCAACCTGTCACAGGGCGCACTAATCCTGGCTGTCTCAGATGCTTACGACGCCATGACTTCCAAGCGCCCCTATCGTGAAGCGATGACTCCCCAAGAGGCTCGCACTCAACTTGAGATAGGCAAGGGAACCCATTTCGACCCAGAAATACTGGAGACGTTCTTCAAATTACTGGATGAAGGCAAGATAAAATAGGCAAAATGCTATCAGCCCTAATATCCATTATCACCTCAGCGACCGGGTTTCCTTATCGCCGAGTCAAAAATCACATGATTTCTCTGACATTCACCCCTATTTTACTTTCCCCTGACCGCTTTTTCCCCTCATCTTCTCTTTATCTGCCTCAAATGGGCACAGGTATCCCTTCAAGGGTTTCTATAGGAACAAACAATTAATCATATCACTATTGCCTCTTAGATACCGATTTTGCTAATATTTGGCAAAACAACGCTCGCCAGTTCCAGAACACATAGGGAGAACGTTAATGAGTCGAGTAGGACTTGTTTATGACCCGGTATATCTTGAGCATGATACAGGAAACCATGTTGAAAATATTCAAAGATTAACTACCACCGTGGACTTACTTGAGAAAAGTCAGCTAAAGGACAATCTTGTTTTGCTCTCGCCGCGGACAGCCACCATAGATGAACTATCTAAAGTCCATGCCAAAGAATATATCGCCCAGGTGGAGCAGAAATGTAACAGCGGTGGAGGATGGTTTGATCCCGATACAGTAGCATCACCAGGTTCATATAACGCCGCCTCATATGCTGCCGGTGGTGTTCTTGTAGCCGTTGATGCTGTAATGAACAATAGGGTACACC
>JBBIPA010000042.1:3693-15586 GCA_037443085.1 Chloroflexota bacterium
GCTTTTGCACTGGTCAGACCACCGGGGCATCACGCTACCTGCTGGCATGCCATGGGATTTTGTTTGTTCAACAACGTGGCTGTAGCTGCCAAATATGCAATATCCCACTATGACCTAGAGCGTGTTATCATCATTGACTTTGATGTCCATCATGGAAATGGCACACAGGACACCTTCTATGCCGATCCTAATGTCCTTTTTTTCTCGACACATCAGTATCCTTTCTATCCCGGAACTGGTAGCATCAATGAGACTGGTGCTAGAGAAGGCGAAGGTTTTTCAGTAAACGTGCCCATGATTGCAGGCTGGGGAGATAAGGAATATGAGGCAATTTTTGAGGACATTTTGGCACCTATAGCTATGCGTTTCCAGCCAAAGCTTATCCTTGTATCTGCTGGCTACGATGCCCACTGGGCTGATACTATTGCCTCGATGAAATTAAGTACTACCGGCTTTGCGCGCCTAACTGAGATAATAAAAGTGCTGGCTGACACATTATGTCAAGGACGCCTTGTATTTACACTAGAAGGTGGATATCATCACCAAGCCTTATCTTCATCAATAGCAGCTTCACTCAACATTCTACTTGGAAACAAAGAGTTTGCCGACCCACTGGACAAACAAGAATCAAACGGAAGAGCCGCTAATCTGGATAATTTCATTAGAACAATAAAGGAAAAACACAAGCTGCAGTAAAGCCTTAAAAGTCAACTGGCAAACAAAAAGGAGGCAATTGGTAATCTGATATCACGTTGGCTTCTGTACAGACGACGTTCGGGGAAATAGCTTCTTTAAATCTCCCTTTTCCCAGGCCACCAGGAGAGGGCCAGCGATGCAAATAGAATCATAGGTGCCGATAATGACGCCAATAAGCAGAACCAAAACAAAATAGTGAATCGTAGCTCCACCAAGCAAGAAAATGGCTACAACCACAAACAAAGTAGTCAAACTGGTGTTTAAACATCGCCCTATTGTTTCCATGATACTCATATTAACCGTGGTTTCAAAGTCTTTACTTACGCCTTTACTTATATTCTCACGGATGCGGTCGAAAACAACTACAATATTATTAACACTATAACCAACAATAGTGAGCATACCAGTGATAAATAAAGCATCAATTTGTATCCCAAGCAGCCATCCCAGGATGGAGAATATCCCCATAACTATCAATACATCGTGAAGCAACGCAATAATTGCAGAGGCGCCCCAACGAAAAGACTTGGGTATGCGGCGAAACGCCCAAGCAATATATAACAACATAAATATGGATGCTACAACCACCGCAATAGCAGCATTACGCCCCGTTTCAGCAGCGATTACCGGAGAGACCAGGAAGAAATCTCTTATAGTCACATTTGTATTCAGTGTTTTCTCTAAAAAAGAGGTGATCTCTTGTTTTTCCTCAGTTGATATCTCTTTTATTCGAATAATATAGTCACCTTCACCGGTGCGTTGAATCACTGCCTCGTCATGGCCACTATTAGCTAATTCCCGTCGCAATTGCTCGTGCGTAACTTCGTTGCTGAAGCGCAGGGTCATGGTAGTACCACTCTGGAATTCGACCCCTGGCTTGAATCCAAAGACGATGAGCGAAACAATCCCTGGAATAATTATTATTGCCGAAATAAGAAAGAACCAATAACGCTTATTAACAATATTCATTATCTATACCCCATATGCAGAAGGTCTTCTAACTACTTGAACAGTGAGACGGAGCAACACTCGAGATATGGTAATGGCTGAGAACATACTGAGTGCAACACCAATAAACAAGGTTACGGCAAAACCAGTCACCATAAAGGCACCTAGAGTTTGGCCAAACCATGCCAGGATAATACAGGCAATAAAAGTGGTTACATTACTATCACGTATCGCCGGCCAGGCGCGGGAAAAGCCGATTTCCAGCGCAGCACCAAGGGTTCGACCCCACCTCAACTCCTCCTTCATTCTCTCAAAAATAAGTACGTTCGCATCCACTGCCATACCCAGAGACACAATGAACGCCGCCGCACCGGGAAGAGTCAAAGTAATCGGAATTAGTTTAAAAATCGCAATTAGCAAAAGACTATAAATAATGAGTGCAACACAGGCTAGAAACCCGGAGAGGCGATAGTACGAAATCATAAAAATAATAATCATCACCGCCCCGATAGCACCAGCAAGGAGGCTTTTCTGAATGGAATCACTTCCCAGCGTGGCGTCAACATTATACTCTTGAATAATCTTCAATGGCACATCAAGGGAACCGGAGTTGAGCTGTATCGCTAACCTTCTGGACCCCTCAATGTCCAGACCAGTAATAACACCTTTATCCTTGATGACTGCTTGAACAGTTGGGGCAGAAATAAGCTCGTTATCCAGAAAGATTCCCAGAGGCTTATTGAGGTTACGCTTAGTAATCTGTTCAAAAAGTATAGTGCCCTCCTCATCCCATTCAAAAGCAATTTCCGGCTTTTGTATCTGCGGATTGATAACCACCTGAGCATTAGGTTTGAGGTATTTCCCAGTCAGTTCTTTTTCTTTCCCATCTTTACCGGTCGCTGTTGCCTTTTTCCAGTTGACCCGTGCTTCACCAGACTCCGATATCCCCTGTTGAGATTCTACCTCCCTGAAATCAAGCTCAGCCACCTGTCCTATTGCCTTCTTGGCATCGTCAACATCCTTCACTCCTGGTAGTTGAACCAGAATGCGGTCTGCACCTTGTCTCTGTATAAGAGGTTCAGTAACTCCATAAGCATTAATGCGCCGCTCGATTTTTCCCAGTACACCCTCCATGGCGTCATCGTCACTTTGTGAGGGATCCTTCTGGGTAAGGTCAGCTTGATAAACAAGATAGCTGCCTCCTTTAAGATCAAGGCCAAGACTTAATCCCTGCCTGCCAAACCTGCTGCTATCAAGTGGAATGACCACCCAAATCGCAAAAGCCAGAAGGATGACAATAAAGATTAACAAATATAAATTCGACTTCTTCAATTCTTCTACTGTGTCCTTTTCTACATTATTCCAGCGAGTTAATCAAATAATTTAGTCACAAACCCACGGCACGGTACTCCTCGGGATTTCTAGTGTGCGTTCCTTTTTCTAACGTTACACGAACAAAGTTTATTGCTTCGTCTCTCGTCTTTATCTCACCAACCGCCTGAGACTCATAAACTAAGCGTAGAAGTTTACCAATCAGAGGACCTGAAGTCAAGCCAAAGATAGTCATTAAAGTATGACCATCAACCAATTTAACGGGCAATCGTTCCTCCTGTTGCCTTTGATGTTCTGCTATCATATAGCTAATCAAGCGGTTATGTTGCCCCCATTCCTCAAAGTCCCAGCGTGGACCACGGGCAGCCAGATAATCGGCCAGTGCCAGAAACAGAATATCAATGCCAGCATAACCAGTACCTCTGAAGTAGCGATAAATGGCTCGATTAGTGGGTAACCCTTGACTTGCTATTTGAATAGGTCGCAGATGATGTGCAATTAAACTCTCTACCAGTTTTATTTCCCGACTGGAAAATCTCAATCTGGCCAATATATCAGCGGCTTTGACTGCTCCCTCTTTCGCATGTCCGATAAATCTAATTCTACCTGTCTGGTCAACAGTTTTCGTTTGCGGTTTAGCAATATCATGTAACAAGGCTGCAATTTTAAGTGAAACCCGGCGGTTATTGTTACTGGCAACGTCATCGTCAAAATGTCGTTCCAAGTCTATTGACCACGGCACTACTCTCAACATATCTCTGCTTCCATAACTCCAGACTCTTTCATGAAGCAGAAATTCAACAGTAACTACTGTCTCCAGAGAATGATTAAAAACATCCCAATAGTGTTCCTTAGGTTGTTTTACACCTCTCAAAAATTCCAGTTCAGGCATCACTACGGTAAGCAGATTTACCTCGTCCAGATAACGCAACCAGTCACTACAGCAAGGCAGTGCTAATAGTTTTAGCAGTTCATCTCGTTGCCTTTCACCTGCAATCGACATAATAAGATTTGCTTGTTTCTTCATTAGCTGCTTTGTTCTTGCATCAATATCAAATTCCAGTTGAGCAGCTAACCGAACCGCTCGCAATAATCGTACTGCATCGTCCTCAAAAATTTTTGAGCTCACTGCCTTTATGATTTTTTTCTTCAGGTCGTTTATACCATTGAAAGGATCGACCAATGTTGCAGAACCGGAGAGAAAACCACTCAACTCTATCGCCATAGCGTTGACGGTAAAATCCCGACGAGACAGACCATCTTCAATAGTAGCACCAAAAGCAGAGATGTCCAGATACACCGGCTGCTCCTGGTCAACCATTATTATTCTGGCTATATGATTAACCTCATCCAGCAGAACATAGCGACCGCCCACACGTTCAGCCACTTTTTTCGCTATCTCTATAGCTTCATTGCTCACAGCAATATCCACATCATTCGTCTCCCTATCCAGAAGCAAATCTCGGACAAAACCACCGACAATATATGCTGGGCAGTTCTCCTGCTGAAGAATCGCTGCAAAATTGTTGAGTAGTTTTGACAGATTGGGTTTTATCCTGAACATCGACTCGATTATATCTGACGGTATATCTGTTGTAAAGGAATTTCAGCTACTACATCCTCCTCTATTCTTTGCTATAATGGGTCATCATGCTTTATAAACGGATTGTGGCCAAGTTTGGTACGAATCTACTTACCGGCGGAACTGAACACCTCGACCAGAAGATGATGGCGAGCCTAATGCAACAAGTCGCTCAACTTTATAACGAGGGGCATGAGATAATCATTGTGTCCTCTGGAGCAGTCGCTGCGGGAAGGCAAAAATTGGGGTTGAGCAAAGGTAAAAGGCACAAGGATATCCCTTTCAAACAAGTCCTTGCCTCAGTAGGACAAAGCCAGCTCATGCATACCTATGAGCAGATTTTTAGTAAACATAACATAACGGTAGCCCAAGCATTGCTCACCAGATCTGACCTAAGTCACCGTGCTGGCTATTTGAATGCCAGAAATACATTGCTGGCGTTAATTGAGCTTGGCGTAGTTTGTATTGTGAACGAGAACGACGTGGTTGCCACTGATGAAATAGATGGAGCTAGATTCGGCGACAATGACAATCTTTCAGCGATGGTGGCTACTTTGATAGATGCCGACCTTCTGATTCTGCTCACTGATATAGATGGTTTATATACTGCTAACCCCAAACTTGATCCCAAAGCGAAGTTAATCCCCAGAGTAGAAAAAATAGACAGCAAAATTCAACGTTTAGCAACTAAGGCGGCCGGAGTTCGTGGTGTCGGTGGTATGGGTACCAAAATTGAAGCTGCTAAACTCGCCACTTCTTGCGGAATCACCGTGGTTATTGCCAGTGGATTCAAACCTGATAACCTGAGACAAATAGCTCTCGGTAACAAAATAGGCACTCTTTTTACACCCATATCAAGCAAGCTAGAAAGTAAAAAACGCTGGATGATTAGTGGGTTGGCTTCCCGGGGCAAATTGATTATCGATAGCGGCGCTGCACTGGCAATTAGAAAACGTAATAAAAGTCTGCTTCCCGCCGGTGTTATTCAGTTAGAAGGAAAATTTCAGCGAGGTGACGTCGTTGACATCTGCAATGTTGAAGGCAATCATATCGGTTGCGGTATATCTAATTATGGTTCCGCTGATATCGATGCTATTAAAGGCATCCATTCTAAAGCAGTATCCAGTATCCTGGGTTATCAATACGGCAGTGAGCTAATCCATCGCAACAACATGGTGATAGACTGATAAATAGTATGGAACAGTCTGATATTGAGGAGGAAGAAATGCAAGCTGCGATAACTGAATTAGAGTTAAAGGGTAAACTAGCCAAAGCGGCTTCTAAAAAGCTCGCCTTTTTAACCACGGATACCAAAAACAAAGCTTTACTTGCTATAAGTGAAGCTATCGTCTCTAAACAGGATGAAATTCTCAAGGCTAATGCCATTGATTATCAGGAATCCCAAACCGCTGGCATGAGCACAGCCATGCTTGACCGTCTTCTGTTATCAACAAGTCGTTTGCAGGGAATAGCTCATGATGTGAAGACAGTTGCTTCTTTGCCCGACCCGATTGGCGAAGTTATTGAGGAACGAGCACTTCCTAATGGCCTACATCTTGTTAAAAAGCGAGTGCCCCTCGGTGTGATAGGAGCTATTTATGAGAGCCGTCCTAATGTCACAGTAGATATAGCTGCACTCTGCCTTAAAGCGGGAAATGCCTGCATTCTCCGCGGCGGCAAAGAGGCATTACATTCGAACCTTGCTTTATCTAAAATAGTACAGGAGGCTGCGCATAAAGAAGGTATCACTGAAGGTGCAATTCAGTGTATCGAAGCTACAGACAGGACGCTTGTAGATCATATGCTCAAGATGAAAGATGTTATAGACCTGCTTATACCTCGCGGTGGTGCTGGCTTAATAAAATTCGTTGCCGAAAATGCTGCTATGCCCGTCGTAACCGGTGGTATAGGCGTTTGCCATACTTATGTGGACAGCAAGGCTGATATCAGTAAGGCAATAGCCATCGCTTTTAATGCCAAAGTGCAGCGACCCACGGTGTGCAATGCCCTGGACACGCTTCTAGTTCATGCCGATATAGCCCCTAAATATCTCTCACTAATCGCTGCTGAATGGAGCAAAGCCGGAGTGGAAATGCACTGCGATGAACGTGCTATGGCTATCCTGAAATCAAACAATTACTTGAAGTTAATACCTGCGAAAGCTGAAGATTGGGGTAAGGAATTCCTGGCGCTAATTGGAGCCGTCAAAATTGTCGACTCTCTGGATGAAGCTATTGAGCACATAGACCATTACGGCTCCGGGCACTCAGAAGCTATAGTTACCGAGGATAAAGCTGCTGCCAGCCGCTTTCTCAATGAGGTTGATGCCGCTTGTGTCTACGCCAACGCCAGTACCAGATTTACCGACGGTGGTCAATTTGGTATGGGGGCTGAGATAGGTATCAGTACTCAAAAATTCCATGCCCGTGGCCCAATGGCACTTAGGGAAATCACCAGCTACAAGTGGCTTATTCTGGGAAATGGCCAAGTGCGTCCTTAGCTTAATTCCGCCAGTGTAGCCTTCTGAATTTTGAATAGCTGTTTTATCCCCTTCTCTGCCAGAGAGAGCAACAGGTCAATCGTTGTTTTCGAAAACGGTTTCCCTTCGGCAGTTCCCTGAATTTCCACAAATTGACCCATGTCAGTCATTACTACATTAAAGTCCACAGATGCAGCAAAGTCTTCCTGATAACAGAGGTCAAGCAATTCCTCCCTGTCCACAACACCAACACTAGTAGCAGCTACCGCAGCTTTCAGCGGGATTGATGATAGGATTCTTCGCGTTTTTAAGCGGTGCATTGCCTGGTACAAAGCTATATACCCACCGGTAATAGCTGCAGTTCGTGTGCCACCATCCGCCTGCAATACATCACAATCCACAATGAATGTCCTTTCCCCCAGAGCAGTCATATCAGTGATAGCACGTAAACTGCGACCTATAAGACGCTGGATTTCCTGACTCCTGCCTGCGGTTTTATCAACAGACCCAGCACGTGGTGTACGGGTATATGTGGAGCGTGGCAACATGGCGTATTCGGCAGTTACCCATCCGGTTCCCTCACCCTTGAGAAAAGCAGGCACTCTATCTTCAATAGTTACTGCACAAAGTATCCGCGTATTACCCAGTTCTATTAACGCAGAACCTTCAGCGAATGTCTGGTAACCCAATGTAATGCGTATTGGTCGCAATTCGTCGCTGGCACGACCATCAATCCTCTTCATAAAAATGAATTTGCCTCCTACAAATGGAAAAGTATATCATTGATATATTGGCTAAAACAATGTGATGGGCAACCAACCAGTAAAATTGTTGTGGGTACTTGTTGCTACCTTGAGCTTGACAGTCCAACTTTGTTTTGGTTTAATTAGAGTTCGCAAATTCAAACCGAAGTAATTTGACCAGTTTTGAAATTTAGTTACAACGGAGGTTGTGTCATGAGCACCCTGAAAAGAATTGGCTATGCATTCTATCTTGCCCTGCTGCTGACCATTGTTTTGGGGTCAGTAGCTCAACCCAACGTATTTGCCGCACTAAAAGCACCAGACACTACATTTAATCTGCCTCCTGAGCAACAAGCATCCCAGGAACAAATCAAACTTACGACCAAATACCCGGCATTGAGTGCCGCCGCTGGTTCCAACTACGAGTTTGAAATCGAAATAGTATATACCGGTGGCGATAAGCCACGTGTTTTTGAACTAAGAGCCACCGTGCCCAGTGGTTTTATATCTCAAATCAGCCGCAGCTATGGGGGCGGGGCTAATATAGCTGCAATTCAACTTGACCCTGATAAAGCATATCCGGAAACCCTCAAGGTAACTGTAGCACCCTACTTCTGGCTCCAGCCATCGCCAGGAGACTATAAGGTTACTTTCGAAGCTGCCTCAGGAACAATTAAGAACAGCATTGAACTTAAAGCAGTGGTAACTGCAAGATACGACCTCAAACTTGAGACCCCGGAAGGTTTGCTCAACACCAAGGTTACCGCAGGTAAGGATAACTTCTTTTCTTACAAAGTGAAGAACACCGGCACCGCAGCATTAGACAAAATAAACTTCAGCCACAGTGTCAGGGGTGGTCCTTCAGGCTGGGGTGTTACGTTTGACCCCAAGAACATTGACTCATTGCCAGTAAACGGCGAACGGGAGGTTCAGGTCAATATCAAACCTCCGGAAAAGACTATAGCGGGCGATTATGAAATCACCATTAGAACATCAACCGAAGCTAATAATGCTTCTGATAAACTCGATATACGTGTCACCGTTCTTACCCCAACTGTGTGGGGATGGGTTGGTATTGCCATTGTGGTCATCGTAGTGATTGGACTCATAGCCATGTTCTGGCGTTTAGGCAGGCGATAAAAACAATATGAGTCAGCAAACCGTTATCGAAACCAGGGAGCTAACCAAGGCCTATGGTAATCTTGTTGCCGTAGATAAGCTCAATTTGCGCATTGATGAGGGAGAAATCTTTGGCTTCCTCGGACCCAATGGCGCCGGGAAAACCACAACCATTCTCATGTTGCTGGGACTTACTGAGCCCACCTCCGGGGATGCACACGTGTGTGGCTATAGTCCCACCCGTGAACCTCTGAAAGTAAAACGGATTGTGGGCTATCTTCCCGAGAAAGTTGGATTTTACGAAGACCTAACCGCCAGGCAAAATTTAGAATACACTGCCCAACTGAACGGCATATCATGGGAGCAGATACCCAGAAAGATTGACGAATCTCTCCATATGGTTGGGCTTTCCGATGTGGTCAACAAGGAGGTGGGGAAGTTCTCCCATGGCATGAAGCAGCGCCTGGGAATTGCTGACGTCATGATTAAAGACCCAAAGGTGATCATTTTTGATGAGCCTACCTCCGGCATCGACCCTAAAGGCACTGACGAAATTCTCAGCCTCATATCCAGCATGGCTAAGAAAAAAATAACAGCTATCATATCATCTCATCAACTGCATCATGTTCAGAAAATCTGTACGCAGGTTGGCATAATTGCCAAGGGACGCCTGGTAGTAGAGGGTCCTATTGACCGACTGGGCAGAGATACTATTGCTGGCGGCAAATTCCAGATAGAAGTGCAAGCATCACCAATCACCGAAAAGCTACTGGCTGCGCTTCAGAAGATCAATGGCATGTTGAAGATAGAAAAACAAGAAGATAGCACACTGCTTATCACCTGTGAACAGGACTTGAGATCGCAGATATCCAAGACAATCGTAGATAATGATAGCATGCTCACCGGGATGAAAATTGAAGAATACGGTCTGGAAGAAATTTATCTGAAATACTTCCGAGGTTCTTAATTATGTCAGGATTATTAGCCGTTTTTTGGAAAGAACTAGCTGATAACTTTTCCAGCAGGCGTTTTATCATTCTCTTTCTTCTGATTTATCTGGCTGGCATCGCCACTATTTATGTGGCTGCTCAGAATATCAGAAGTGGTGTGACCGAGACCACTGAGTTCATCTTCCTCAGACTTTTTATTGTCTCCGGGGAAAACCTACCCTTTTCCTTTCCCTTTTTCCTATCCCTCTTTATACCAATTGTGGGCATAGCCCTGGGTTTCGACGCTGTTAACAGTGAAAGAATAAGCGGCAATCTTAGCCGTGTCCTATCGCAGCCGGTATATCGCGACTCTGTAATCAATGGAAAGTTCTCAGCAGGGCTGTTTACAATAGCAGTATTAGTGGTAAGCATCGTCTTTGTAGTTGGCGGTCTGGGCTTACGCATGATAGGTGTGCCACCAGCAGCAGAGGAAGTGCTGAGGCTGTTCGCTTTCATCTTCTTAAGCATAGTTTACGGAGCCTTCTGGATGGCGCTGGCTGTGCTGTTCTCCATACTTTTTAAACGAACGGCCACTTCAGCCCTGGCCTCCATAGCTTTGTGGATTTTCCTGTTCTTCTTTTTGTCCATGATCGCAAAGTATATCGCTGATGCTATGGTGCCCATCGACCAGAAATCCAGTATTGAGGCGATAACCAGGAATGACTCTGTCTTTCGCATGATTAGTCGCGTCTCACCGGGCACTCTCTACGGAGAAGCGGTTCAGGTGTTATTGATGCCGGAGCTGGGCAATCCCAGTTCTACATTGGTACTAATTAGTATTATCACCGGTGGTTTGAGCCTGGGCAGTCTATCCCTAGATCAAAGTCTGGTCATCGTCTGGCCTCAGCTAGCCAGCCTGATTGCTTTGACGGCACTATGCTTCGCTGTAGCGTATATCAGGTTTATGCGCGAGGAAATACGTTCGACCTGATTTTTTCTTACCAATTTTTTGCCTTATATCTGTACAACATGTTAGCTCGTTCGAGCTATTGATTAGGCCATTAAATAAGTTTAGAATAGGGGCTATTAAAGACTGCGTAGAGCCTGAGCATGCCGCAAACGCTCCAATGTTACAAATGTGGTGCTCAAAACGTGCTGGGGATTCGTTTTTGCACTTTTTGTGGAGAGAAATTTATCTACCGATGCCCTTTATGCAGCACTAACATCGACCCTGGTTCTGAATATTGTTCCCACTGCACGGCAAAGCTGGATTGGGGTATAATAGATGAGCAACAGCTTCAAAATAGCTCCTTTCAACAAGCCAAACCAGTTAGAACTACACAAGGACAAGTTGAGGAATTCGAGGAAAGGCGAAGGGAACGGTCTCAACAGAGAGGCATGAGTCCCTGGCTTATTGCCTTTATCATTATCGTAATCTTGATAGTGGTTCTATTTGTTATAGATGGGGTTTTGAAATTTTAGTTTGGCCCTTACCAAGACGTGGACAACGGCTCTCAAGAGGAGGTGTAGTTAATGGTCACTGGTATTGAGTTCTTTCGCGACATTGTCATTTGTGTATTAGGCGTGATAACCATTGCAGTCCTTATTTTGATCGCAATCTTAGCAGTTTCACTTTACCGTAGAAGCAAATACCTAATTGGCACAATAGAGTTATTATGTCAAAAAGCCGACTCGGTACTAGACGATTTTGAAGCCACTGCCAACACCATGCGGGGAATTGTCGTTGATATTCGAGAGGCAGTGACTAATCCGATAGCACAGATAATTGCTGTTGTTCAGGGTATACGCCAGGGCATAAACCTGGTTGGCAAATTTTTCAAGAAAGAGGAGGAACAGGGAAATGAGTGAACGAGATTCCACCAGTTTTCTGACCGGGCTCATTTTGGGAGCAGTTGTTGGACTGGCAATCGGTTTTCTCTACGCCCCAAAGTCGGGTAAGGAAACCAGAGAACTGCTGAAGGAAAAGGCAGTAGTAGCCAAAGAGCGAGCTACTGAAATTGCCAAGAAAGTTAAGCAAACTGCAGACGAGGCTATCAAGAAAGTA
>JBBIPA010000042.1:15614-16648 GCA_037443085.1 Chloroflexota bacterium
GAACAGCGACAATGTTCCTCACCTACCACTTACAGACAACTGAGTACAACTCAGCAGGGTGGTATTGCCCATAATACCAACATAAGCCAAGGAGTTACCAGGTGGATGTTATCAAGGCAATCAAAACCAGATATACCGTGCGGTCCTTTAAACCAATAGCTGTTTCCAAAGAGATTATCGAGGAAATGTTGCAAGCGGTTATCCGCGCCCCTTCCTGGGCAAACACTCAGACATGGGAATTTGCTATTGTTGGTGGCGAGGTTATGGAGGAATTGAAGCAAATCCTTACCGCTAAAGCCCTAGCCCAGGATGAAAGACAGCCGGATATCCCTCATCCTGACTGGCCATCCCCTTATCGAGAGCGCAGTAGAGAGAATGGCCTCAGGCTTTACCAACTGCTCGGTATAGCTCGCGAAGACCGACAGAAGCAGTTGGAGTGGTTCACCCGGATGTACGACTTCTTTGGTGCGCCCAATTGCATCATTGTCTATACTGACAAAAGTCTCAGCGAATGGGCATTATTTAATGTCGGGCTTGTCGTACAAAACATAACCTTAGCTGCCATCAAATACGGACTGGGCACAGCCATACTGGCCGCAGGCGTCAGCTTCCCTGATGAAGTTAGAAGCCTATTAAATATCCCCAAATCAAAGCAGCTGGTTATTTCCATCGCCATCGGCTATCCGGAATCGCAGGATCAATTAAATGAATTTCGCAGCAATCGTGTTCCACTCGATACCATTGCAACCTGGCACGGCTTCTAACTAGTTCAAACCTTCCCCAAGCAATTGCCTTAACCTTTTAGCATTCGCTACAACATAGGCTTCAGCATCATTGTTAAAGTAAATATAAACCGCCTTCAAGCTTTTCCCTAGTTTATCAATGTTTTTCGACAGATCCCCCTCAGTGTTCTTTAATCGATTGAACTTTTAACATAACAAAAGTAGTACAGCATGGCACCACTATCAACAATGATATACAGGCTGTCCAAAAAGTCTGGTGGAGAAATAGATGGTGATAGGGTAGACAGGGTA
>JBBIPA010000043.1:0-16177 GCA_037443085.1 Chloroflexota bacterium
TGGCTGGTCACTTTTTGAGCCCATGATTATTACCACTTTCTTACTCATATATCATCTCCTTTCCTTAATAACCAAAGAAATCATGATTTTCTAAAATTAACCAGTGACACATTTTTCCACAAGCGCTTCCCATTTTTTGTCTACTTCATCATGAAAAACCTCCTGTACTTTCTCGTTCTTTTTCCCGAACAAGTGGCTGAACCTCCCTTGATGCTTGAGCCACTCTGCAACAGGTTTTTTGCTGTCTGGCTTATAAGTAAGTCTCCAGATACCATCTTCCACCTCATACAGGGGCCAGTAGCAGGTTTCAACGGCAAGCTGAGCCAGCTTAATGCCTTGACTGGCATCATCATAACGCCAGCCCGGAGGACAAGGGGAAAGGATATTGAGAAAGGCTGGACCTGCTGTACTGAAAGCCTTTTGCGCTTTAGTGATTAAATCTTTAGGATGGCTGGGTGATGCCTGGGCCACATAGGGTATTCGGTGCGCTGCTACGCAGAGGCAGATGTCCTTGGCATACTCTTTCTTACCAGAACTTGAATTCCCGATAGCAGTCGTTGTTGTCCACGCCCCGGCTGGAGTAGCTGAAGACCGCTGGATACCTGTATTCATATAAGCCTCATTATCGTAACACACGTAGACTATATTATGACCACGCTCTAAAGCGCCGGAAAGGGCTTGAAAACCGATGTCATAGGTACCACCATCGCCAGCAAAGACAACAAACTTGATTTCACGGTTTATCTTTCCTTTCGCAGATAACGCCCTGTAAGCTGCTTCCACGCCACTGATTGTAGACGCCGCATTCACAAAACCGCTGTGTATATAGGGAACGTTCCAACTGGTATAAGGATAGATTGTACTTGATACCTGAAGGCAACCGGTAGGACAGCAAACTACAACTGGTTTCCTGGTACCCAGTAGAACCTGACGTACTATTATAGGAGCACCACACCCGGAACAATGCCGATGTCCAGGAGTAAATTTAACCTCATTGTACGGCAAAGTTTCGAACTCTTCCGTAGTAAAATCTTTTAACTTCACGGTATATACTCCTTTCTCATCCCGAGGAAACCAGTCTTGTTGGCACTGAGCAATGAAGAAAAAGCTTCGGTGGCGTGCTTAGGGGTAAACTCCCGGCCGCCCAACCCATAAATAAAGCTGACTACCTTCGGTCGAGGGACAATATCAAACAAGGCCGACCTTAGCTCGGCAAAAACAGGGCCTCCCTGCAGGCCTGGAGAGACTGACCTTTCGAGAACGCCAATTGCCTTGAGATTCCTCACTGCGCCAGCTAGTTCTGCAGATGGGAAGGGTCTGAAGACTCTTAGCTTCAGCAGGCCAACCGGCAATCCTTGTTCCCTCAGTTCGTCAACTACTATCTTGCATGTCCCGGCGGCAGAGCCCAGAACCACTATTGCCACCTCAGCATCATTCAGCCGATATTCTTCAAAATATCCGTAAGGTCTCCCAGCCATAGGGGCAAACTCCTCGCCCACATCTATAATTATTTTTCTGGCTCTATCCATAGCTTCAACCTGGTTTTTTTTGTGTTCAAAGAAGTGGCCGTGGAGCCCATCAAAAGGTCCTATAGTCACCGGGTGCTCAACATCAAGCAGGCTTACAGCCGGCTGGTATGCACCGACAAATTCGATGACAACCTGGTCATTAAGAAGCTCAACAACCTCTGACCCATGGCTCACGATAAACCCGTCCATATTCACCATCACCGGCAGATGAACATCCGGGTGTTCGGCAATACGAAACGCTTGAATTAAGTTATCATAAGCCTCCTGGGCATTTTCAGAATACAACTGAATCCAGCCGGAATCTCTGGCTCCCATGCTGTCGCTGTGGTCGCAGTGTATATTGATGGGGGCACTCAAGGTACGGTTAACATTAGCCATCACTATGGGAAGCCGCAGCCCCGAGGCGATATACAGTACTTCTTGCATGTAGGCCAGACCCTGGGAAGAGGTTGCGGTCACGGCTCTGGCTCCGGCTGCGGCCGCCCCCACACATGCACTCATGGCGGAGTGCTCACTTTCCACCGGTACATAGACAGTATCCAGCAAACCATCAGCAACGAATGACGAGAGCCTTTCAGCCACGTCAGTCTGCGGCGTTATAGGGTATACTGCCGCCACATCCGGATTTACCTGTCGTATTGCCTCAGCAACAGCGTGATTACCTGTCATAACAGTAACTTTACGCCGTGTCTTTGTTTTCATAAATTTCTCTCTTTCCAATTGTTTTTGTTACTGAAAGTTTTCCCCGCTATATTAAAATGCCTAAAAATCAAGTTATCCAATATTTACCCTTTCCATTGTAATGGCGCCACGTGGACACACCGAGGCACAAATGCCACAGCCCTTGCAATAATCAAAGTCGATGCCCTCGATTTGCCCTTCCTTGATAATAATGCAGTCTTCAGGACAGCTAATCCAGCAAAGAAGACAATCTCTGTGGCAAGCATCTGAGCAGCCTTCACAAAAATTACGACAGTCCCGCTTTGGAGTCAAACATTCCTGGCATATCCATTTTTTAAAGTGGGGGATGCTTGTTGCCCTCCAGCTTCCTGTCTTGTTGTTTCTGGCAGTTCCCCCGATGGGAATAGTTGCGCCGGGTTGGTAGTCCTCTTCCTTCCAATTTCTCATTCTGCTCTCACCTCCTCATAAGCCGTAGTTATTGCTTTGAGGTTACCCTCGAGGGTTTTCGCCGTGAATTTTGATGCAAATGCCGTTTTAAAATAATCTAATACATCCTCCAACTTTAATATATCGGTAGCTCTAATCAGTGCTCCTATCATGGCAGTATTGGGGATGGCAACACCTAAACAGTCTTGAGCAATGGTACTGGCATTTACCGTGTATATCTTTGTATCTTTTAGCCGCAGATTGTCCTTAATCTTAGCGGAGGATGAAGTTGTATTGAAGACTAGCATTCCATTTTTATGCAGACCGAGAGTTATATCCACATTATCAAGCAGGGCAAAATCTAATACTATAACCACGTCTGGATTGGCAACCCCATAATAAGCACGAATGACAGAGGTACTGAGTCTGGTAAATGCTTGTATGGGGGCTCCCCTTCGCTCTGGCCCAAACTCAGGAAAGGCTTGAGCGTAATACCCTTTAGCCGCGGCTACCTCAGCCAGAAGCCTGGCAGCAGTTACTGCCCCTTGCCCACCTCTCCCATGCCAGCGGAATTCGATCATTTTGTTCATTCTTCATTCTCCTCTGAGATCGTGCAAGTATAACTTAGAAGCACTTGCGCAATATGCCCCGGCTGTAACATGATTTTGCAGCCCTAGCTTTGTGCTACCCGTTTGTTCGGTAATGTAAATTATTTTGTGTAAATAGGATAAAGGATTGTTTTACTTAATTGACAGCACTGTTGCGCCGTGATAAAATGCGAACCAATTTTTGCGAATAAATGTTCGTAATTATGCCATACAAAGCTACCAGGTGTCAAATATTCTGTTGATGGAGTGAGTCCAATTGATGAAAAGAGAGTGGACGTTTCTGACCACCCACGGACATGTGTTCATATATTTGGCAAAATATAAGCAGGCTACAACCCGTCAAATTGCTCAAGAATCTGGTGTCACTGAGCGCGCGATTCAAAAAGTGATTTCTGACCTGGAGGCTGCTGGATATATTGACCGGATTAGGGAAGGCAGATGTAATCGATACATCGTTCATCCGGAGTTGCCAATGAGGCACTGGTTAGAGCAAGACCACACAGTGATGGACATATTGCTAGCGTTGAGTACAGGCCGCCAAAGCGAGGAAAAGAGAGCAGCCTATTGTGATCTTCCTAATGAGTTACCCCGTACCTATGCAATAGGAGTTGCTGATAATTGAAATGATGATTGTTTACCACAATGCAAAATAATCAAGGAAGGAGTTTTCATGGAAGAAATTACCTTGCGCCCAAACCATCTCACCCGTAGAGACTTCCTGAAGCTGGCAGGGATGTCTCTGGCTGCTCTGGGATTAAGCAGAGCGTTAACGCCCCGGGTAGTGCAGGCACTGGAGAAGAAGGCTGGCAAACCTGCGGTGATATGGTTAGAAGGGCAGGACTGTGCTGGTTGCACGGAGTCCTTCCTCAATACGTTGGAGCCAACAGCCGTCTCTATATTGCTGGATACCATTTCACTGCGCTACCACGAAGTAATTATGGCGGCTTCAGGACATCAGGCAGAGGATGCATTGCACAAGACCATTGAAGAGGGCGGCTACCTGCTGGTCATCGAAGGTTCTATTCCCATGGCTGAGGACGGGCTTTACTGCACGGTTGGGGGGAAGACGTTCGAGGATATTGTGCGTGAATCGGCGAAGAATGCCGCAGCCATTATCCCGGTCGGTGCCTGCGCCACTTATGGCGGCATACCGCGCTCTGGGCCAACTGATGCCGTTGGCTATCTGTTCCGCGGCACGCAGAAGCACCATTATTTCGACGATGTCACCAAGGGAAAGCCGGTGATTAACCTGCCCACCTGTCCGGTGCACCCCGAGCGGCTGGTGGCAGTGATTGTACATTACCTGACGTTCGCCACCATACCGCCGCTGGACCGGTTCCATCGCCCGGTGGCGTTTTACGGCATGCTGCAGCACGATAACTGTGAACGGCGTGGACATTTTGATAATGGTCGCTTCATGACTGATTGGGGTGACCCCAGGCAGTCCGACTGGTGTCTCTATATGAAAGGCTGTCGCGGTCCCTGGGCTCATCAGGACTGCTGGAAGCGTCTGTGGAATAACCGGGTCAACTACTGTATCAGAGCCAATGCGCCATGCTCGGCATGCAGCGAACCTGAATTTTATGAGTCTTTCAGTCCTATCTACAAACGGCAATTTGATGTGACTTTGCCTGGCATCGGGCAGGTGGAGATAGACAAGGTCATGGCGACGGTAGCTGCCGCTACCGCCGTTGGCGCCGGCGCCAATATCCTCATCGACCGCTATATGGAAGGTAAGAATAGTAACAGCAAAGAAGCTACAGAAAAGAAGGAGGACTAAGACATGGGTCAGCGTATTGTCATCGACCCGGTTACCCGAATCGAAGGCCATCTCAAGATAGAGGTTGAGGTCGAAAACGGAGTAGTAAAAGATGCCTGGTCTGCCGGCACCATGGCGCGTGGCTGGGAAGTGCTGCTGAGAGACAGAGACCCGAGGGACGCCACTTATGTTACCGGCCGCGTGTGCGCGGTGTGTCAGGGAGTGCATACCATAGCTTCAGCCCAGACGCTGGATAATGCTTTTGACATTGATGTTCCTGAGGCAGGCAGGTTGATGCGCAACCTGTTCTGCAGCGGCCTCTACATGCATGACCACTTCATCCATTTCTATGTCCTCTCTGCATTGGATTATCTGGATATCATGGCTATTGCCAATTACAAAGGTACGGACCCGGGGTTGCTGGGCGTCAAGGAAAAGATTGTCGGTCTGGTTAAGAATAATGATACCGCACCGTTCACCCCGAGGTATAAGCCTGATGAGTTCTGCGTCAACGACCCGGAAGTGGTGACCACCCTGGTATCGCATTACATCAAGTCAGTAGAGATGAAAGCTAAATCGCAGAAGATGCTGGCTATCCTCATGGGGATACAGCCTAATCCCGCCACCATTGTGACCGGGGGTTGCACTGCGACTCCTTCCGTAGGAGAGCTTATCGAGTTCAGGTCCCTCTGGGAAGAGCAAGTGAAATTTGTTAAAGAAGTGTATCTCCCCGATGTGGTGGCAGTGGGCACAGGCCCCTTGTTCCCGCTGGCTAAAGCAGGCATCGGCGTTGGACACCAGAACTACCTGTGTTTTCCTATGTTTCCTCAGGACAACCCTAAAAACCGAGATGATTACTCCTTCGGCGGTGCTAATCATCTGGTGAAGGGTGGGGTCATTACTGGCGGCTTTAGCAATCCAGTGCAGCCAGTAAATTTTGACCAGATAACTGAAAATGTGGAATACGCCTGGTATAACTATCCACCGGGAACTGCCAACCTCCATCCCAGCGTTGGGGTGACCGAGTTCAATCCCAGGAAACAGAAGGCCTATTCATTCATCAAAGCACCGCGTTATAACGGGATTTCTATGGAGGTTGGTCCTCTGGCCAGAGGGCTGGTGAACAAGTTCCCCAAATTGATGGAGGTGGTTAAAGCTGGCGCTAAACCGGGAGCCGTGGCCCGCCACCTGTGCCGCGCGCTCGAATCACTGCAGGTAGGTGAAGCTGGACTCGCCTGGATTGACCGGTTGATTCAGCTAGCTACTGCAGGACCGATTGTTGGCATGAAGGAAAAACCGGTGCCGAGGTCGGCTCGGGGCATGGGATGCTGGGATGCGCCCAGAGGTGCTTTAGCACACTGGGTTGAAATCGAAGATTTCCGCATAAAGAATTACCAGCTTGTGGTTCCCAGCACCTGGAATGCCTCGCCCAGAGATGAAAAGGGCGTCAGGGGACAGTACGAAGAAGCGCTGATAGGCGTGCCGGTGCCTGATGTGGATAATCCCATTAATGTGGTGCGCGTGATTCGTTCTTTCGACCCCTGTCTGGCTTGTGCCATCCACCTCATTGATCCGGAAACAAACGACGTTAAGGTATTCAAGGTAAGTTAGGAGGTTCATAATGGCAGAATTGAAAACTAAATTACCGCCTCATCCGCTGGTAAATCGTATTCTCCACATGATATTGTTAACCGCTATCATTATCTTGATTATCACTGGACTCTACATACATAAACCCTGGATAGGGGATGGCGGCGGCTTCCTGATGGCGCTGATGCGTGGAGTGCATTTCCTCTTTGCCGCTGTTCTTATTGTGGCGGTGGTCTTCAGGGTGGTGAGGATGTTCTGGGGTCGTGACAAAGATGTGAAAGGGTTTATTCCGGATGATGAGGATTGGAAGATTCTTCCTGAGGTGTTCAATTACTATGCCCGCCTCGGTAAAAAACCGCTCCAGAAGAAAAGGTATAATCCCCTGCAGATGAGCACCTATGTCATGGTTTTTGTCATGGCAATCTTTCAAATCATAACAGGCTTTATTCTACAGTATCCCGACGGTATACTCAGTCCCATTACCTACGGAGTGTTCAACAATGAGATTAATGTCAGGGTAGCCCATTATATCGTTACCTGGATGTTTATCCTGTTCCTTATTGTGCACATTTACCTTGGTATTCGTGAGAGCATCCACGAGATGAAGGAGATGCATCTCATGAAAACTTCCGACGAGGAAAAATAAAAGCCTTTGAGGTAGCAATGGGCGAGACTAAGACAGGGGTGAATAAGACGGTGATGGTGCTGGGCGTGGGGAACATTTTGCTGGGCGATGAAGGCTTCGGTGTTCATGTTGCCCGCAGGCTGAAAGAGGTTGATTTGCCCGATAGCGTGCGAGTCGAAGAAGGTGGGGTGGGAGGCTTCAACCTTCTTAGTCATTTCGAAGGAGTGAGGCGGTTGATAGTGGTAGATGTCATGATGCTTGATGCAACACCGGGTGAGCTTCGCCTCATTCGCCCGGGAGAGAAGCTGTCTGAACCGGGGAAGAACATAGTGTCATTCCACCAGGTGGGTGTGCTGGAACTGGTGCAAATAAGCAAGCTGATTGGCTATGACCCTGAGGTTACTTTTTTGGTGACACGGCCACAAAAGATGGAGTGGAGCATGGAGTTATCGCCGCAGGTACAGGTGGCTGCTGACGAAGCAGTCAGGCTATTACAGCGTCTCTGCGAGGAGTTTCATTTAGAAAATAAAGAAAGGGGCAAAGAAGCATGCCGATTATAAGTTTTTTTGTCGTTTTAGTGTGTGTTCTGGTGGCAGCGGGAATCTTTAGCTATGGCCTGTGGTTGCTATCAAGAAACAACCTAAAAGCAGGTGGTACCATGAACCTGGGCTTTGGCATCGGGCTTCTGGGCGTTGTCCTGTCTGCGATTATTTACGGATTCTTTTATCTGTAGACCGGAGGTAAGCTTGCATCCCCGTCAAGACTGTCCCTTTCCCACGCCGACGGGTTAGGTGCAGAGGGGTGCAAGTCCATATCTCTCCACCCCCTTTCTCCTCTACAGGAGAAAGGGGGCTCTTTTTTCGGCCATTCAAGATATGGCCGTACTGAAACGATAGTTAAAGTTGATAGCGGGATAAAGGATGCTTTGCTCGCATAAAAACACTAGATATCGCTTAAACCTGCTTGTACTCGTAGAAGCCTTTGCCTGATTTGCGGCCGTATTGGCCGGCGGTGACCATTTTCTTCAGCACAATCGGCGGGGCGAAGCGGGGCTCCTTCATCTCATCATACATGGCATTGCAAATGAAGTAGGTGGTGTCCAGCCCGATGAGGTCAGCCAGGGTAAACGGCCCCATGGGGTGATTTAATCCCAGGCGCACTGCCTTGTCGATGTCCTCCTTGGTGGCGGCGCCGGATTCCAGCAGCTTCACTGCCTCCAGCAGGAACGGTACCAGCAGGCGGTTGACGATAAAGCCCGGCGTGTCGGAGGCGGTGACCACCTCTTTGCCCACTTTTTCGCCGAATGCCCGGGCAACTGCCAGTGTTCCCTCGCTGGTGGCAATGGTTTTCACCAGTTCCAGCAGCTTCATTAACGGCACTGGATTGAAGAAGTGCATGCCCAGCACCTTATCCTGCCGCTTGGTAACCGCGGCGATGTCCATCACCGATAAGCAGGATGTGTTGGTAGCCAGGATGGCTTGCGGCGGGCAGATTTTGTCCAGATCGGTAAATATCTTCTTCTTCAGTTCCAGGTTCTCGATAGCCGCTTCAATGACAAGGTCGCAGGCACTGAACTCTGCGGTATTGGTAGTGCCCTTGATGTGCTTCATGGTGGCAGCTTTTTCCTCTTCGGTTGCCTTGCCGGCTTTCACTGCCCTGGCCAGCGAGGCATCGAGCGCTGCCAGCCCTTTATCCAGCAGTTCCTGGTTGATTTCCGAGACGATTACCTCGTAGCCAGCTCTGGCGGTAATCTCAACGATGCCCCGCCCCATCAAGCCGCAGCCGATTACACCGACTTTCTTAATGTCCATTTGTCAACCCTCCGTTCTTATTTAAAGTACCAACGTTTATTTTGCCTTAAAGTCAGGCTTGCGTTTCTCCAGGAAGGCGCTACAGCCTTCGGCGAAGTCTTCGGTGCTGGTGGCAAAATCGCATAGCGCTTTCTCCAGCTCCAGACCTTCGGTCAATGACATACTGGTGCCCTGAATCATCGCCTGCTTGGCAGCTCTTACCGCCAGCGGCGCCGGCTTGCACACCATCTCGGCCATCTGCATGGTGGTGGGCATAAGCTCAGCCAGCGGCACTACTTTATTGACCAGCCCGACGCGGTAGGCTTCCTGAGCGTTAATTGGCCGTCCCGTCAGCAGCATTTCTGCGGCTATAGCGCGGGGTATCATTCGAGGCAGCCGCTGCGTGCCGCCCCAGGCTGGAATCAGCCCCAGGTTGACCTCGGGCACGCCGAAGGTGGCGTTTTCCGCAGCAATCCTGATATCGCAGGCAAGGCATATTTCCAGGCCTCCCCCCAGCGCCACTCCGTTCACTGCCGCAATTATCGGCTTCCACAGGTTCAATCCCCGCATAATGGTCGGCGGTTCCCCCCAGGGTTGTCCCTTTCCCTTCTTTAACTCGGGAAGCAGTTTCCCGACGTCGGCGCCAGCGCAGAAAGCTTTCGTTCCGGCGCCAGTGATGATGCCGGCCCACAGCGAGTCATCGTCCTTGAAGTCTATCAGCACCCGGCTCAACTCCTGGTTGGTTTCCGGGTCCATGGCATTATATGCCTCAGGGCGGTTCAGCATGATAATAGCGATTTTCCCTTCTTTCTTGTAGTCAATAGGCATGAAAAACCTCCCTTTTGAGTTAGTCGCGGTGGATTTAATGAACGGGTGCATTGTATCAGACGAAATCAGTTTGTTTCAAATAAGTAGTTTGTACAACCCGAGTAATATATACTGGTGGGCAAATACATAATTCGGAGGTGCTTATCACATGGAGATGAAGACCTACAAGTGCTATTACGGAAACAAGCTCATGCCCTGGGGCAAGGGAACGGTAGTCAAGGATTTCAAGGGACTGGTCTTTCTGGGTGGTGTCACCGCAGGAACCGAGGATTATGACCCGCGGGCACCTGATTATTTAGATAAGAAGATGGTGGTTCAGGACCCGGCGGCGCAATGGCAGAACGTCCTGGAGAAAATTAAGTCTAACCTTGAGGAGCTGGGCACATCTCTGGATAATATCATCAAGATGACCTTCTACGTCAAAGGCCCTTTCCCCAACGGAGTAGGCCGGTCGCCCAATAACCGGCAGGACGTGCTGCATGCCTTCTTCCAAAAGCACTGTCCACGGTTAGCCAATGATGCCAATCCGCCGCCTTCCGAGCTGATTGGAGTAGCCAGCCTGGCGCATCCGGATATGGTCATAGAAATAGTAGTGGTAGCAGCACTTCCTGATTAACGGAACGTGCGGTGTCTGCGTTTTGACTACGCCCAGAGCCGATGTTATGATGAAGTGCATCTCTTAAACGGGATAGCCTGTGGGATAGTGTATGGATAGCAGGATCGGTTTATATCTCATTCTCCTTGTTATTGCCCTGGTGATTGCGGCGTTTTTCTGCGCTGCCGAGACCGCCTTTATCGGCATGCAGAAGCTTCGCCTGCAGCATCTGGTGCAGATCAACCACAGCAGAGCCAGGGTCGTTGCCCGGATACTGGAACAGCCCGAGAAGTTCCTGGCCACAGTGCTCCTGGGCATTAACTTCTTTGAAACGGCGGTGGCCACCCTGGGTACACTTATGGCTGTATCGTTATGGGGTGAAAACCTGGGCGCTGCTATTGCCACTATTATCGTTACAATAGTCACCCTTGTTTTTGCCGAGTTTATCCCCAAGAGTCTGGCGGCTCGCTATGGTGAGGGCATCGCCCTGGCCTTCGCTGTGCCCATACAGTTTATCTCCGTTGTGTTCTACCCCTTTGTCTATGTACTGAACCGTATTGGCATCAGGTTCACCAGGCTGGCCAGCGATGATACCGAGCTGAAGCCGACCATCAGCCAGGAGGAGATACGCACCGCCATCACTGTCGGCGAGGCAGAGGGCGTCTGGGAGGAGCATGAGGCGGAGATGCTTCACAAGTGCTTCGAGTTTACCGACCGTCCTGTCTATGAGACCATGACGCCGCGGACTGACATAGTCTGGGTGGAGAAGGGAATCACGCTGGCTGAGTTCCTCAAGATTTACCGTCAGTCGCCGCATTCCCGTTTCCCGGTGTACCAGAACACCACGGACAACGTCGTCGGCTTTTTGTTCATCAAGGATGTGCTCATGGCGCAGGCTAATAATAAACTGGGCAGCAATGGGCTGGTTGATGAGATGATACGCCCCGTTTATTTTGTCCCGGAAAGCAAGCCCATGGGAGCGCTGTTATCTGAAATGAAAGAGGGCAACTACGGCATGGCTATCATCGTGGATGAGTTTGGAGGTGTGGCCGGGATAACCACCCTGGACCAGTTGCTGCAGGCGATCGTGGGTACGCTGGGCGATGAGCTTACTTCACGCCAGAAGGATATCGTCACCATTGATGCGAACACTTTCGAGCTTGATGGCGGGCTACGGGTGGAGGAAGCCAACGAAGAGCTGGGACTGGATTTGCCCAGCGGCGAGTATGAGACAGTTGCCGGCTTCGTGCTCAGCCACCTGGGGCGTATTCCCAAGCAGGGCGAGCACCTGAAGTACCGTGATTTGAAGCTGGCTATCCGGGAGATGAAGGGGATGAAAATTGAGAAAATCCTGGTGACCAGGGAAAAGGATGCAGCGCCTAAGAGTTAGCTTCAGTCGCAGTGATGAGCTAAAGTTCCTGTCTCACCTGGATTTGATGAGGCTCTGGGAGCGCGCTTTCCGTCGTGCTGATGTTGCCCTGACTTATAGCGAAGGTTTTACCCCCCATCCCCGCATTTCACTGGCCGCCCCTCTCTCCGTGGGCATGACCAGCCAGGCGGAGCTGATGGATGTGGTGCTGTCACGGTGGCTGTCGCCCCATGCTTTTGTCAGTCAGGTGGCACAGCAACTGCCTCAGGGGCTGACTATAAGCGATGTGAGGCCGGTGGGGCTGAATGAACCTTCATTGCAGGCACAGGTGCGCTTTGCCGAATACCGTGTGGAGGTGGAGACGGATACTGGAGCGGCTGAAGTTGAGGCTGCTATCAGGTCGCTGCTGGCAGCGAAAGGAATACCCTGGCAGCATCACCGGGATACCGGAATGCACCAGTATGATTTGCGCCCTTTGATTGACGAGGTGTGGCTCATTGACCAGCAGGACTCCCGGTGCGTTCTGGGCATGAGGCTGCGCTGCAGCTCCAGCGGTGCCGGCAGGCCGGAGCAGGTGACTAAAGCCATGGGATTGCCGCAGCGTCCCCGCAGCATCCACCGCACCAGGCTGATTCTCAGTTAAGCTGTGTGTTCATACTAGCATGCCAATGGAACCTTATCTCGATTCAGAACGTCAACGAAAGGCGAAAGAGTACGCCGGCATTATGCGGCGTCTTACTTTCGCCGGCTGGGCTGTCATTGGCATGGTGCTGCTGGTGCTGGTCTTTGGCGGGGTTTCGGTTGCCTTGAGCCATATTCTGACTTTTACCCAACCCTGGGCATCAGCACTGTATTTTATTATTCTGGCGGTGGGTTTGGGAATTATCCTGATGCCGCTGAGCTACTACCAGGGCTTCCTCCTGCCCCACCGCTACGGATTGTCCCATGAAACGCTCAAAGTCTGGCTGGCTGACCGTGCTAAAGCCTCGACCATCAGCCTGGTGCTGGGTTTGTTAGTGGTCATAGTGGTCTACTGGCTACTGGATAATTTTCCCGATACCTGGTGGCTGTGGGCTGGCATCCTGCTTTTGCTGCTCAGCCTGCTGTTGACCCGGTTAACCCCGACGTTGCTCATTTCCCTTTTTTTCAAGCTGGAGCCGCTGGGCGATGTGGAGTTGCAGAAGAAGCTGACTGAGCTGGCAGAGCGCGCCCGCACCAGAGTCTGTGGCGTGTTTACCATGAACCTGAGCAGCAAGTCCACCACCGCCAATGCCATGCTCGCCGGCCTGGGCCAGACCAGGCGCATCATTTTAAGCGATACCCTGCTGCAAAAATATTCTCCTGAAGAGATAGAGGTGGTGCTGGCTCATGAGCTGGGGCACCATGTTCACCGGGATATCCCCAAGATGATTGCTATTCAGGCGGTCATCGGTCTGCTCGGTTTCTACCTTGCTGACCTGGTGTTGAAGGCCAGCCTGGCTCCTCTGGCTCTGGGCAGCCCTGCCGACGCAGCCGGTTTGCCGTTGCTGTTCCTGTTCTTAGCTGTTTTCAACATGGTGCTATCGCTGCTGACCAATGCCTACAGTCGTTATGTGGAGAAACAGGCTGATGTGGCCGCGCTGAGGCTATCCGGCAATCCTCAGGCGTTTATCACGGCTATGACCCGGCTTGCCGACCAGAACTTGACCGAGTATCAGCCCAGCCGCTGGGTGGAGCTACTATTCTACGACCATCCGCCTTATAATAAGCGGGTGGATTTGGCAAATCGCTATAGCAAGGAGGCTGGTCATTAAGCTTATTTTAGTCAGACACGGTGAAACCCCGTGGAACAGTGAGCGGCGGATTCAGGGCGGCAGCAGCGATACTGCCATGAGCCAGGCGGGCAAACAGCAGGCGAAAAATCTGGCGCTGGCATTGAAAGGGAAGAAGCTCAGCGCCATCTACTCCAGCCCTCTACAGCGCGCCCTGCATACGGCCAGGGCAATTGCCAGACATCACCGCCTGGAAGTGCAGGTAGAGCCTGAGCTGCGCGAGCTCGAGGTTGGCGAGCTGGAAGGCACGCTCGCCGCTGACCTGGGCACCGACTTCAGCCATTTTTTGGTACACTGGCAGGGAGGCGATGGTGCGGAGAAGTTACCCGGCGGTGAAAGCCTGGCTGATTTGCAGCAGCGAGCCTGGTCAGCCGCGCAGCGCATTGCTGCTCAGCATGACGGGACGGTGGTGCTGGTCAGCCACTATTTTGTTATCCTGTCTATTATCTGTGCAGCGCTGGGCTTGCCCCCCGGCGGCATCCGGCGATTTCGGGTGGCCGTGGGCAGTATGAGCACGCTCGATTTCAAGGACGGGCGCGTTGTGCTGACTTCACTGGGCGATACCTGCCACCTGAAATAGTGGTCCGTTTTTCGTGCTGTCGCAGGGGCGATTCATGAATCATAATACTCTGTCATTGCGAGGTGCGGTAGCACCGAAGCAATCTCAAGGTTATTAGAAAGACATGAAGATTGCTTCGCTGCGCTCGCAATGACAACACAATTTGCGAGAGTCAAACCGACATGAAAAGGGAAGCAGCATCGCCCAAACAACAAACTACTCTGGAGCAGCGGGTAACCGGCTTCATCAAAAAGCACCGCCTGTTTTCGCCGAGCGAAGCCTTGCTGGTGGCGGTGTCTGGTGGTGCTGATTCGGTATGCCTGTTGCATCTGCTGGCGCAACAGCAAGCGGTGCTGGGAGCGAAGCTTCATATCGCCCATCTCAATCATAAGCTGCGTGGCGATGAGTCTGATGAGGATGCCTGGTATGTGGTTGGCCTGGCGCATAAGCTGGGCATTCCTGTCATCATGGACACCAGGGATGTGGCTGCCTATCGCGACCAGAGGCGCTGCTCCATGGAGGAAGCTGCCCGCGAGGTGCGCTACGGTTTTCTGGCTGAAGCCGCCACGCGGGTAGGGGCTGGTTGCGTGGCAGTAGGTCATACCCGTGACGACCAGGTGGAAACTGTCCTGATGCACGTGTTGCGGGGGACGGGTATTGCGGGACTGCGAGGCCTGCAACCGAAGTCCGTATTGCTGGCGGGTGAAGGTAAATCACCGCTGACTGTGGTCAGGCCATTGCTCGAGGTATTGCGCTATGAAACGGTGGACTATTGCCGTCGGCATAACCTGGAGCCGCGTAGCGACTCTTCCAACGCGTCTATAGCATTTCTCAGAAATCGCGTCAGGCTCGAGCTTCTGCCCGCGCTGAGAGAGTATAATCCTCGGTTCGATGCTGCATTGGTGCGGCTGGCGGAGATTGCCGCTGTGGAGCTTGCCTATCTCGACGAGCAGGCTGCTCGCCTGTGGCCTAAAGTATCCCGGGTGGAAACCAGCGCAGTGTATCTGGATAAAGCCAGGCTGCTGCGCCTGTCACCGGTGCTGCAGCGTCACCTGCTCCGCCGGGCTGCGGAGCAGCTCCTGGGCAATCTCAGGGATATCGAGGCTGACCATGTCGAAACGATGGTCAACTTCCTGTCCAAGCTAGCCGGCAAGAGCTTGCATCTGCCCCATGGGTTGAGATTATCGGTAGAGTATGGCCGGCTGGTGCTGGCGCTGCATGAGACTGCTTCCTGTCCTTTCCCGCCATTGGAGTCAGAAGCGGCGCTGAATGTTCCCGGTGTGACAATATTGCCCGGCTGGAAAGTGAGGACGGAGGTGGTTACCGGAACGACGGCTGCCAGCTCAAATGAAAGTAACCGTTTCATCGCCTGTTTCGACCTGAAAAAAGCCGGTACCAGCTTACTGCTGCGAGGGCGCCGGCGCGGTGACCGCTTCCAGCCGCTGGGCATGAGGCAGGCAAAGAAGCTGCAGGATTTTATGGTTGATGCCAGGATTCCGCGCTCCTGGCGCAGTAGGGTGCCATTGCTCTGCTCGCCGCAACAAATCCTGTGGGTGGTGGGCTGGAGAGTTGATGACCGGGTTAAGGTTATTCCGGCCACCAAAAAGGTTCTCAAAGTTACTCTGGAAAGGACAGCCGATGGTTGTGGATGCGGAGCTTGATTTACACGCTCATACCGTGGATGAAGCCTTGCCACGGCTGAACGATTACCTGTACCGGGCTTTCATGGCGGGCATGTCCTCGGTGCGCATCAACCACGGCAAGGGGATGGGCATCCTCCGCCAGGCAGTGCGGCGGGAACTGAAAGGTCACACTCTGGTCTGCTCCTTCCGCCGTGGCGACCGCTGGGAAGGCGGCGAAGGCGTCACCGTGGTGGAACTGGCCGAGCATTGAAATTGATACTTGCCATCGTGAATCCCGATGGAATCGGGTAGAAGCAGTCTCTATGTCTTTAGAGCAGGTCTATAATCTTAAGCGTCTTCACTCATCACTCGGCTATATGTCACC
>JBBIPA010000044.1:0-15371 GCA_037443085.1 Chloroflexota bacterium
ATTTGAGCCTGCCAGGGGAGCATATGGCTAGAATCGGTCGTTGCTAAACGACCTCGCAAGAAGGGTTTTGACTATTTTATTCCACCTGCTATAATATCCCCAGTGATATCTTATTTGATATCATACTGGAATGAAAAGCGGGATGTCAACAGTTTACTCCTGGCTAAGCCATAAAAAAACTGAAGCACTTTTTCAGTATGTGGATTCCACTGGCACCCGTGGTAAAAAACAACAAAGCGGTTCATGATTTTACGTATAATAAAGATGATGGGGACTGCCTAGGTAATGGCAGTTGGCTCTTTGTTGCTATGATTACTAAAATGTATGGGGGGTTATTATGGCTGAACAGGAATTGGAATCAAGAATCAAACGTCTGGAAGACTACCGCGATATATGCAGCATGCAGGGCAGGTATAACCACTACTTACTATCAGGCAGGTTTGATAAGATTATGGACATGTTTGCCCAAAATGACCAGAATCTCCTAATTGAGCTAGCTGACAGCGGTGAGCACCGGGGTATTGATGGTGTTAAGAAAGTGTTCGGCACCGTGCATGAGAAGTATGGTTTTCCCGGTTCGCTGGGGCTGCATATGCTGATGACACCAGTTGTCGAAGTTAGCAAGGATGGCAAAACTGCCAGGGGGATGTGGCACTCCTTCGGCTGCAATACCTATAAGGGTGAATTCGGGTTGTTTGCTATGTGGCAAGCCGGGAAATACGATTTGGAATTTGTTAAGGAGGACGGGGAGTGGAAATACCGCGTATTTAAGTGGTATGTCATCTTCAGAACTCCGTACGAAGATGGCTGGGTAAAGAGACCGCTCATAGGGGGTTTACATAAAGAAGGTGATCCCCCGATTGCTGCACTTTATGAGCCTTATGATCCAGCTAAATCCGGGCAATTCTTGCCATTACCCCCTGAGCCATACAGGTAAACTAATTGTGCACAATACATGGATGAGACGAGGGGTATCAGTTATTACAAGAGATTGGCTTTGTGTCACAATGAGCGAATCATGGAGACGGACTATATATTCAAAAATATGTTAAGGAGGCATCTGTTATGACAGACGCAAAAAAGAAAAAAATCGTTGGCTTATCCTGTGGCAGGTTAAATGGCAACAGCGAGATACTGTTGAAAGAAGCCCTCATGGGGGCAGAGGAGATCGGAGTGGAGTCGGAGATAATTCGTGCTATGGAGCTTAGGGTCAAACCTTGTACAGGATGTGAAGCATGTTCTATGGCAATGGCGAGGGGAAAAGAGTCCAGATGTGCCATCAAGGACGACGACGTGCCCTGGATTTTAGAAAAGACTTTAGTGGAGGATTGCGGCTTAATAGTAAGTGTTCCATTATATCATCTCAGGGCTAATTCATACTTTGAAATTATTGGGGAACGGATGTTGCCCACCATGTTCAGGAATCCAGGGATTCTTAAAAAGACCCGCGTTGGTGGCATTATTTGTGTTGGTGGGGGGGAACCTGAATGGACCCCGCTAGGCCTTACTTCAGTAAATATTTTTGTCCAGCATACCCGGAAGCTGGTAGATCAAACGCAGGTGAATTTTGTTGGGCGACCGGGTGCTGTGCTCATGAGGCCGGAATATCTCAATAAGGCAAGAGAGCTGGGCCGCAGGGTTGCAAGAGCAATGATGATGCCCATTGAAGAGGTGAAATATATGGGCGAAGACAAGGATGTATCCTGCCCGGTTTGTCATTGTAATGTGGTGGAGATATTCGACAAATTGCCCGAGGTCTACTGCCCGGTATGCTGGGTGAAGGGCGTTATCTCCACTGATAAGGGCAAGATGAAAGTAAGCTGGAGCGAAGAGGATGCCAAGCATCCACGGTTTTCCGAATACGGGGTCTCTACGCACTTAAAATTAATTAAAAGCTTGCAAGAGAAGTTCTTTACGGAAGACCAGGAGAAAGCAAAAGAACTGGCTAAGAAATATGTCGCTTATGGTAATGTCATAAAGCCATAGTGCTTATTTTAATCCATACATTGTTTTACGAATCTATGATGCGGTGCGTTTTCGTGTTGTCGAGAAGGAAATGATACCTTATGAGGTATCCATCTCACCTTGACCGTCTTCTCAAACCACGTGCAGTGGCTGTGGTAGGGGCTACTGCTAAAGCTGGACGCGTGGGACGGATTATCTTCGAGACGTTATTGCGTTCGGACCGTCCTATCTATCCGGTGAATCCCTCAGAACACAACATACTGGGACGGCCAGTGTTTCACAGAATAGATGACCTACCGTCTGATGTTGACCTTGCTGTCATTGCTACCAATGCCGGGCGGACAGTGGAGGTGGCCGAGGCCTGCGGTCGGCATGGGATTCCCTTTATTGTGGCGGTAGCAAGTGGATTTAGCGAAGTGGGGCACGAAGGCCGTGTTCTTGAGGAGCGCCTCAGGAGGGTGACACAGAGCTACGGCACGCGAATTCTCGGCCCCAATACTCTGGGGATTTTTGTGCCGCAGGAACGCATCGATACTATTTTTGTGGAACATGGTGATCGTGCGCTTGGGCAAGGTGGGGGTGTTGCCTTTATCACCCAAAGCGGTTCTGTGGGTGTGGAAGCGCTAGGTATTGAAAGTAACCTTGGTTTCGGACTACGCGCCTTTGTGGGACTGGGCAACAAGGTTGATCTCGATGAGATAGATTTCCTCAATTATTTTTGTAATGATGCACGGACTGCCTGTGTTGCCCTCTATATCGAGTCTATCCCAAACGGACGTGCTTTTTTGGAGGCGGCCCGAGAAGTTGCCAGAAAGAAACCGGTATTGGTCCTTAAGGCGGGGCGAACGCCATCGGCTGTGGCTGCGGTGAGTTCACATACCGGAAAACTTGCTGGAACTGACCGTATAGTTGATGGCGCTTTTCGGCAATTCGGTATACAGCGCGTTTTCGACGAGGAACAGTTGTGTGATGCAGCGCGAGTGCTCGCCGCAGTGCCACCACCTCGTGGCAACCGGGTAGCTATCATGTCACCTGCCGGGGGCTATGGAGTGATGGCTACCGATGAAGTTGAAATTCCTCACACGTTCGCCTCCTTGGCAATGGCCACATTATCTCGAAAGACCGAAAATGCTATTCGTGCAGCCACGCCGTCTTTTGCCTCAGCACAAAACCCGGTTGATCTCACTACTGGCGCCACAGACGATATGACCATCAGTGTGCTTTCTGCTCTACTAGATGATGATGGTGTGGATATTGTTTTGTGTATAGCCTTGTTTGCGCCGCCGGGTATCAGTGATGGTCTGATTCGCAGAATAGCTTACTTAGTTACCGATGCCCCAAAGCCTGTAATCGTGGTTACCCAGTTTGGCCCATTTAGCAATGGTCATATCAGTCGTCTCTATGACCACGGTGTCATTGGATTTCCCAGTGTGGCGCGTGGGGTACGTGCTATACGCTGGTTGGTGGAACGAGCACAAATTCAAACACGGCTTACAGAGCAGATATAAATGCTAAAAGAAAAACACATTGAACTGACCATCCCCCCGAAAACAGTAATGCCCTCAATTAGAGTCCTCCGCTACAATAACACAAACAAGGAGGACATCACATGGTTCGCAAAAGGTACACCGAGGAACAGATTATCCAGGTGCTGAGGGAAGGGGAGGCAGGTCAGTTTCGCGGTAGCCTCAGGGAGTGGATTAAAGCAAGGCAGGTGTGAATATCTGCTATAATCTAAAGGAATAGCCATGGTGATACTTGGTGTAATGCTCTGTGTTTTGTGCCATGCAAAACCCTGATTTAATTGAATCTACAGGTTTAAGTCTCGCAAGGGGTTATTGACATGTTAGGCGGGGGGATACCTATCGGTAAGGCGTTCGGGATTCCTATACGGCTGCATTATTCCTGGTTTATTGTCTTTGTGCTGGTAGCCTGGTCGCTGGCCGCCAACTATTTTCCGGCAACCTATCCGGGATGGGGATTATCGCGCTTTATAGCCGCTGGTATTATTACCAGCTTATTGTTTTTCGGTTCGGTACTGGCGCATGAACTTATGCACAGCGTGGTGGCAAAGTCATCAGGGATTCCAGTTCAGGCGATAACCCTGTTCATTTTCGGTGGCGTCTCGCAGCTGGTTGAGGAACCTAAACGTCCTCAGGATGAGTTTCGCGTGGCTTTTGCCGGCCCATTGACCAGTTTGGTGCTGGGTGGGGTGTTCCTTGGTATTGGTTTTTTTCTGAAGGCTATGAGCGAGTTTGTAAGTGCCATAGCTTCCTGGCTGGGATGGATAAATGTCTTTCTGGCTGCATTCAATCTCGTCCCTGGCTTTCCTCTTGATGGCGGACGTGTGCTCCGGTCACTATTATGGTGGCGCAACCAGAATCTGAAAAAGGCTACCAAGACGGCTTCGACCGTGGGGCGAGCAGTAGGCTATATTTTTATCTTTGCAGGCATCTGGATGATATTTCAGGGAAACTGGATTAACGGGCTGTGGCTGGCTCTCATCGGTTGGTTTTTAGAGAGTGCGGCCACTGGCAGTTACCGTCAGTTGGCGCTTCAGGAAGTGCTCAAAGGCCATAAAGTAATCGAAGCGATGACTGCGGATTGCCCTGTAGTTCCTCCGGAGCTGACGATTGAACAACTGGTACATGATAATATCCTGACTTCTGGGAGGCGCTGTTTTCCTGTGGTAAAGGGTAGTGGTGTTATGGGTCTGGTGACCATTCATGATATAAAGTCAGTGCCGCGTGACCAATGGGTGACCAAAACTGTGAGAGAGGCTATGACGCCTTTCAGCAAGTTGAAAACAGTAGGGACGGATACAGACCTTGCCACTGTGATGCAGATGCTGGCTGAAGAGAATATTAACCAGGTACTCGTGGTTAAAGAAGGTAGTATAATCGGTATGGTGGCACGTGATAACCTTATTTCCTTCATCAACCTCCGCGGTGAATTAGGTGTCTAGCGTGTGTGGGGAGGCAATAAGGCAATGCTTCGTTGCTATGCCATGGCTTGTGAATGGCAGGTCAACATGGTGTGACGAGCGCTAGCATAGCTTACAGGTGGGTGGCGGTGGATTCAGGCAGCCATTCACCCCAGACAGACCGCAGGACATCGCTTATTTCGCCGATGGTGGAATAGGCCTTGACTGCTTCCAGAATGGAAGGTACGGTATTATCCTCTTTTATGGCTGCCTCGCGAATGTCCGCCAGTGCTCTGTTAACCTTGTTGTTATCGCGTCTCGCCTTGAGCTGTTGGATTTGCTCTCTCCGTTTTACTTCCACCTCGGGATGAATGACAAATGGCTTTATCCTGGCTTGCTCCGCAGATGCGAATTTATTCACTCCTATGACCACCCTATCGCCATTTTCTACTCTCTTCTGGTCCTTGTAGGAGCTGCGCGAGATTTCCTGGTGATAGAAGCCTTTTTCAATGGCGACTAAGGAGCCGCCCACAGTGTCCACCTTCTTCAATAATTCGGAAGCTTGACGGAACAGCTCGTCAGTGAGACTCTCCACGTAGTACGAGCCTCCCAGGGGGTCGACCACATTGGTGACTCCTGTTTCGTAGGCTACTATCTGTGAAGTGCGCAGTGCGATGCGTGCCGCCTCTTCAGACGGAGTACACAGAGGTTCATCGAAGGCACTGACGCCGATATCCTGAGAGCCGCCCAGCGCCAGCGCCAGTGTCTCGATGCCGATGCGGACGATATTGTTCAACGGCTCTTGTGCAGTAGAGACTAATCCTGAAGCGAAGGAGTTGATATGCAGCCTCCATGAATCAGATTTTCTGGCACCGAACCTGTCCCTGAGTATATGTGCCCAAAGTTTCCTCAGTGCCCTGAGCTTGGCGATTTCCTCAAAAATATCCAGTGTGGCACAACCTACCAGCATGTCTATCTGCGGGGCGAAGTCGTCAATCTGTAAGCCTCTTTTCAGTGAATGCTCGATATAGGCTATGGCATTAGCCATGGTAAAAGCTAACTCCTGCACTGCAGTGGCGCCGGCCAGCCTCATGTGGACACCGGCAACGGATATCGGGCTCCAATGGGGTAAATATTTAGTGCAGTACTCGATGACATCCACAGCAAACTTAAGAGAGGGCTTAACCGGGAAAAGGCAGGTGCCTCGGGCCACAAATTCTTTCAACACATCGTTTTGTATCCTTACGGTGAAGTCTTTTGGCGAGATACCTTGTTTTTCCGCTGCTGCTATAAAAAGCGCTATCATGATGGGGCCGATAGCCATGGCAGTGGTGCGGATTTGTGATACGGCAGCCAGGTCGATGCCGTCAAAGACCTTTTCCATGTCCTCCAATGAGGCGATAGATACGCCTACTTTGCCCACCTCACCCTTGGATAAGGGATTGTCCGGGTCATAGCCGATCTGGGTAGGCAGGTCGAGGGCAATATAGAAGCCGGTTTGCCCCTGCTCGATGAGATATTTAATGCGTTTGTTAGTATCTTCCGGCAGCCCGAACCCGGATAACTGCACTCGTTCCCACAGCTTTCCCCGGTACATAGTAGGCTCAATGCCTCTGACGTTGGGGAACTCGCCAGGGAAACCAATGTCGTTGACATAATCCAACCCTCGCTCTTCCAGGTCGAGGGGGGTATAAATCCGCTTCACTGGCAGCTCTGACCATGTCTGGAATTGCGGCTTTCTCTCTCCCTGCTGCTCAAGAGATTTCTTCAGTATCTCTTTCTCCCACTTTTCCTGAGCCTTCCTTATGCTTTCTGCAGTATTTTTATCAAACATTCGGATTTACCCCCTGACAGTAGATTGAACTGCCGCACTGGAAACTCCAGCTCCGATAGTTAGTTAATGTACTCTCCTATCATATCCCTGCCAGTATTTCTCTTTCATCTCCCGTTTCAAAATCTTGCCCACGGCGCTCTTGGGCAGTTCCGGCATAAACTCAATAGATTGAGGCTTTTTATAGCTGGTCATATGCTGTTTGCAGTAGTCGATCAGTTCTTTTTCAGTTGTTTTGGCGCTGGGTTTCAGCGCCACAATTGCCTTGACTGCTTCTCCCCACTTCTCATCAGGGACACCGATGACTGCTGCCTCGCGCACGGCAGGATGGGTATAGAGCACCTCTTCAACCTCGCGGGCGTACACATTGTAACCACCGCTGATGATGATATCCTTGGCTCTATCCACGATGAAGATATAATCTCTGTCATCGACTGTAGCCAGGTCTCCGGTATAAATCCAGCCATTGCGCAACGTTTCAGTGGTGGCATCAGGTCTGTTCCAGTAGCCAACCATGCAATGGGGGCTGCGCACCGTAATCTCGCCCACTTCTCCCGGCTTCACTTCCTTGCCTTCGTTGTTGACCACTCTCACCTCGACGTTGGGGTAGGGCCTGCCTACCGAAGCCAGCCTTTTCACCTGTGCTTCTGTTCCTTCTCCATCTGGGAAATGTTCCTCCGGTCTGAGCAGGGCAACGGTGATGGGTGCTTCTGCCTGTCCGTATATCTGTGCCAGTCTCTTACCAAAAATCGTCAGCGCTTTTTTCAGCAGTTCTAACGGCGTCGGGGCAGCACCGTAAGTGATGAGCCTAAGGCTGCTCAGGTCATATTTATCTGTATCAGGGAATTCACACAGCCTTTGCAGCGTGGTGGGCACTGTGGTTACTATGGTGATTTTTTCCTTCTGTATTGTTTCCAGCACGTCTTTGGGTTCGAAGCCGTTGGTCAGCACATTCCTGGCACCTTTGAGCCAGGCTGGCAGCACACGATAGCCATTGGCATGTGCCAGTGTGCCAGCGCTGAGAAAGGCATCCTTCGATGTCAGGTGAAAGGCTTCTCCCATAAGGTTCATGGTTACCGTAATCACACTCTTATGGGTGTGCATGGCGCCCTTGGGTATGCCGGTGGTGCCACCGGTATAGAACAGCAGGGCAATATCGTTTTCATCTAAATCAACCACAGGGAAATCGTTTGGCTCGTTTTCTATCAGCTCATGGAACTCCATCATTCCCTGGCGTGGTTTGCCGATCACGATGATATGATGCACTGTTTTAAGCTCCGGCCTGATTTTCTCTACCATGTCGGCATGGTCCGACGATATGAGCAATGCCCTGGTGCCGGAATCGTTCAACATGGTGAGTATCTCTTTGGGTGAGAGGCGCGGGTTCAATGCCACGCGAATTAAACCGCTTTTGTAGATAGCAAAGTCAGCTTCGATGTATTCCACGCAGTTGCGACAGACTATTGCCATACGGTCGCCCTTTTTATTGCCCAGCTTCGCCAGAGCATGAGCTAGCTGATTAGCTCGGCTGTAGACTTCTTTGACCAGGTATCTGCCGCTCTCATCAACCACGGCAAGATTATCCGGATACCATTTGGCACCACGGTCGATAAGATGAGCTAAATTCATAATGGATTACCTCCTGACGTTTTCCCGAATGTAGTCGGCGATTTTCTTAATTGATGAGCCCGGCCCGAATATGGCGCTTATGCCCTGTTTCTTGAGAGACGGAATGTCCTCCTCAGGAATGATGCCACCGCCTATCACCAGCACATCGTTTACTCCCTTTTCGCAGAGTAACCTGACTACCTCGGTGAAGAGATAGTTATGTGCCGCCGAGTGACAGCTCAGACCAACGACATCGACGTCTTCCTGAATGGCTGCCTTAACGATTTTCTCCGGTGTCTGGCGTATGCCGGTGTAGATGACTTCCATACCTTCATCCCTGAGAGCCAGGGTAAGCACTTTTGCCCCTCGGTCATGCCCATCAAGTCCAGGCTTAGCGATAAGAACTTTTATTCGTTTTTTAGCCATCACGGTCTCCTCGGGCAAAATACCCCCGCTACTATATTTTACAGGCTTTCGGGCAATACATTTCGGGGTAAAGCCGTTTATTTCTTCAGAATAATAACGCTGGTGGCGGCGGTGTCTTCTTCCACTCTGCCACCGGAGTTTTGAGTCAAGCCTGTCTTGGGATTGGCTACCTGTCTGGCTCCTGCGGTTTCTCTCAGTTGCCACACAATCTCGGTAACCTGGGCTATGCCGGTGGCGCCTACAGGATGTCCTCTGGCACTCAGTCCTCCACTGGGGTCTACAGGCAAATCGCCGGTAATCTTGGTGCGACCCTGCTCCAGCATCTTAATCCCTTCACCGCGCTCGCAGAACATAAGCTCTTCGTAGCGCAGTATTTCCACCGGCGCCATAGCATCGTGTACTTCGGCCAGGCTTATCTCTTTAGGTCCAATACCCGCTTTTTCATACGCTTCTTTTGCTGCCAGGGTGACGGTATTGGGTGTGGTGGTATCGTTGGGGCCGCGGAACATCCCTGCCCTGAGGATGCACGAGGCAACCTGCACCAGCGTTTTGCTGGTATACTTCTTAGCTTTTTCCCTGGTGCACAGGATAGCGGCGGCAGCGCCGTCGCTCATGGATGAGCACATATACAGTGTCAATGGGTCTGAAATGGGGCGTGATTTCAGCACCTCTTCACTGGTGAGCGGTCTCTGGTGTTGAGCGTAGGGATTAAGCGAGCCATTGTAGCTGTTTTTCACTGCTGCCAGGGCAAGTTGTTCTCTGGTGACCCCGAACTGTTCCATGTATTTTCTGAGCTGTAGCGCATAGTAGGCGGTGAACTGAAAACCCATCCGGGCAAGCTCGATTTCAGAGTTGGTGGATAATGCCCGTAACGACTGGGCAGTGTCATCGCAAAAGAGCTTTTCCACGCCTATGGCTAAAGCAACATCATAATTACCTGAGGCCACCTCAAGCCAGGCTCCGCGAAAGGCGGTGGCACCGCCGGCACAGGCGTTTTCTACGTTGATTATGGGTATGCCGCCCAGTCCCGAGTGCCTGAGCACTGTCTGTCCTCGCACTGCTTCCTGGCCGGTAATCAGTCCTGCCAGTGAGTTGGAGAAGTAGGCAACCTGAATTTCACGGGCATCGATGCCGGCATCGGCAACCGCGTTCCAGATCGCCTCCTGTCCCATCTCTTTGAGGCTTCTGTTCAGGAACTTGCCGAATTTGGTCATACCCACGCCAAGTACGACGACATCTCTCATCATTTACCTATCCTTACCTATGTCTTTGCCGCAGGGCGAAACAGGTAGCCGATTAACTCATTGCCATTCTCGTCTTCAGCAAGCTTGCCCACGGTGAATTCCACATCCATGCCGATGTGCAATGCTTTTTCTGATGGTTCGGCTCCGGTGATGACGGAAAATATCTGCGGTCCTTCAGCCAGCTTGACCCACGATTGAATGTAAGGAGCTTTGATGCCCGGTGGAGCAACATAGCTGATAGAAAAGCTGTCGATTTTACCCCTGCCACTGAGGCGAATAGGTTTCATGGTCTCGCCTTTAATGCAGGCAGGGCAGACTTTCCTCTGGGGAAAAGCCACGATACCGCAGTGGTCGCATTTGGAGCCGATAAGGTAAGGTTTTTCTGATGGTGAGTCTGGAAAGCAAATATGCGATGGAGCTATCAGGACTTTCTTTTTACTACCTTCGACATGCTCTGCAGATTTATTGCTGGATTCTGGCGAGTTTTTGTCCATTTGGTTGGTGAATTCGGTCAACGAGGCATTGTAGCAAATCTGACTTCGTATCGTCAAAGGAATAGTTTAGACGCTATTTTTACCGGTGTCTGTGAGAACAGTCACTTTATTTACGTTCACTAGAACTAAGTTCTAGAACATAATCGCTTCCCAGAGTGTGGGAAGTATGCCATAGTGGATTCAGGTACTTTCGTGAAAGGAGGGTACTATGTCCAAAATAAATGAATTACTGAGAGAGGGGCGTCACTGGGAGATGTGGCAGATGTGCTGTGGCTTTCTTGACCTCAGCCTGGACCAGTTCATGGCAATCCAGAAGCAGTTATTGTTGGAGCAAATTGAGTTGTCGAAAAGATGCAAGCTCGGCAGAAAGGTTATGCGCGGTGCTATGCCGGAAACCATAGCTGAGTTCCGGGCGCAGGTGCCTCTGACGACATATAAAGATTATTGCCCTGAACTTCTTGAGCAGCGGGAGGATGTATTGCCCATAAAACCCGATAGATGGGTGAAGACTTCCGGCAGGTCGGGCGAATACCCGTACAAATGGGTACCAATCAGCAAAAAATTCTGGCAGGAAGCTGGCATAAACTTCACCGCTATAGCTATTTTCGGTTCCTGCAGCGACAAAGGGGAGATTGCTTTCAAGAACGGCTTTAAGCTTCTTCATGCTATGGCTCATCCACCTTATCTCACCGGTAATGTCGCCTCCAGGCTCGGTCAGGACCTGGGCTTCCAGTTCTTGCCACCTCTATCACAGTCAAAAAATATGTCTTTTGAAGAGAGGGTAGACAAGGGGTTTAACATGGCCTTTTCTAGAGGGATGGACGGCTTTTTTGGTCTGGCAGGCGTTTTGGTAGCTGTTGGTGAGAGATTCAGACAGGGCTCTGGCAGTGTCAGATTAGGACGGTTGCTGCTTCAGCCACTTAAACTGTTGCGAATTATAAAAGGAAAAATTAAAAGCAAGGTCGCCGGACGCCCCATGCTGCCCAAGGACCTGTGGTCACTTAAGGTGATAGCGTCTATGGGGACCGATAGTGTGGTCTATAAAGAAAAAATCAAGGATTTGTGGGGCAGGTCTCCTCTCAATGTCTACGGGAATAGTGAGACGACCGTTATCGCCACGCAAACCTGGGATTATGACGGCATGGTCTTTTTCCCCAACCTCAATTTTCTGGAATTTATCCCGGAAAGGGAGCATTTCAAGTGGCAATTGAATCATTCCTATCAGCCGAAAACGGTATTGCTCGATGAAGTGAAAGCTGGCGAAAACTATGAGCTGGTTATCACTAACTTCCATGGTGGTGCCCTGGTGAGATACAGAATTGGTGATATGATAAAGATAACGGCATTGCGGAATGAGAAGCTGGGTATTGATTTACCTCAGATGGTTTTCGAAAGGCGGGCTGATGATCTCATCGACCTCGGGTTCATGCGCCTGACGGAAAGGGTGATCTGGCAGGCTATCGAAAGCACCGGTATCCCTTACAAGGAATGGACGGCGCGTAAGGAATTCGAAGTGCAGAAAGTAGGCAAGGTACCGATGTTGCATCTCTATATGGAGCTCAAGGGTAATCATACTCCCAGTGAGAAAGATGTGGCAACAGCGGTGTACGAGCAGATTAAGAAAGTGGATGATGGTTTATATATTTATGATGACATGGCGAGCCTGGAAAAGCTTATTGACTTTCGGCCGATAAAGGTTACTTTGCTGCCCAGGGGTGTTTTTGACAATTTCAAGAACAAGCGGAAGGCGGAAGGTGCGGCGTTGGCTCATCAGAGGCCGCCTCATATTAATCCCTCGGATGCGGTTCTTTCTCTCCTGTGCAACGCAGAATTCATGCCTTCAGACAAGATTCTGGTGATAAGGTAAGACCGGGTTCAATTAAGTCGCAGTTAAACTAGAGTCATGTGGCCAGGGCGGTGGCTTGAAGCCACCGCCCTTTTTTTGCCAATATTTGACAACTTCCCAGACTGTAGACATAATTAAACCGTTAGACAGTTGTCTGGAAAAATGTATAAGTGGAAAATAAGTTCTTAGCCCCGCTAATTGCCGGCATTATTTACGTTTCCTTACTAATCTTTACCATTGCTAATCGTCCGTCGCAGAAACAGCAGTGGCTTTTTGCCATCTATCTGTTCACTGCCATGATGTGGAGCGTCAGCGATTTCCTGTTGCGTAGTGATTTCTTTATTGAACATAAGCTTCTTCTATTCAGACTGGTTATCTTCTTCTCAGTATGGTGGGCGGTGCAGCTCTACTACTTCACCAGAATCTTTCTCAATTTGCCTGGCGGTGTGGGAATCTGGTGGGGCTATGGCTGTCTGCTGCTTTTCGGTATTTTGATTGTCCTGGACTACATACCACCCGGTCTTACAGTTGAGGCTGGACATGTCACGCCGACCTACGGTTGGTGGATTATCCTGTACGTTCTGCCTCTTGTCACGCTGGCAGGTCACGGTATTTATTCTTTGATTAAGAGGTTCAGGGCGGTTACCGACCTTGAGGAGCACAATAAAGTCGGCTATCTGGTTATCGCTATCTGCTTGTTGATTGTGTTTGGTTTTGCCGGAATCACTCCTCTGGCGAGCGGGTTCCCGGTCAGCCACCTCGGCGGTCTGCTTTCGGCATCTATATTGACCTATGCAGTAGTAAGGCATGAACTGATAAGCTTCAATGTAGTGCTGCGGCGCGGTCTGGGATTGCTAAGTCTGGCGGCTATGGGCTTTGTGGCCAGCTTATTGTTGTTCTTTATAATTCACTTGCTGGTTGGCTTCGAGCTTGAACCGGTTACTCTGATTTTAGCCACATTTGCCGTACTCATCGTGGCCTGGTTTCTTCAGAGGGTGCGCCCGGTTTTTCTGGGAACGGTAGAGCAGCTATTTTTCCGGGAAAGGTACAAGCATCGCCAGGAACTGCTTGACTTCGTCAGGCGCGAAATGAGTGGCGTTTTCAGCTTACAGGAGCTCAGCGAAGGATTGTTACCGCCGCTGGTGAAAGCCCTGGATTGCCGGGGAGCGCATGTGTTACTACGAGAAACCAGCGGTGATTTCGGCATGATGTTTTCCGAGCCGAATAGAAAGTCAGATGGTCCATCGCTGAGCATCAGGCAGAGTAGCCCCATTGTCGACTGGCTTAAGAAGGATTATTTAACACGGGAGAATATTGAAGTTCTCCCTGAATTTCGTGGCTTATGGGAGCAGGAGCGCGATAAGCTAAAGGCTCTGGGCATAGAGATGCTCTTTCCGCTGGTAAGCAGGGGTAACCTCATAGGGATACTGGCGGTAGGACGGAAACAGTCCGGTAAATATTCTGTGGAAGACACCAGCCTGGTAGCCAGCATTGCCAGCCAGGTGGCTATAAATCTGGAAAAAGAACGCCTCCAGGAGGAATTGAGGAAGCGAGAGCAGGAGCTGGCACTGATCAATAAGCTGGCGCTGGTGATAACCTCCAGCTTGAATATACAAGAAGTATACGATGCTTTCATCGCCGGGTTGAGAGAGGTGATAGATATTGACTTCGCTACCGTGTCTCTTATCGAGGGGAAGGACTTGTGTTTTTCTGCTCTGTCCTCGCAGGTGGGTTCTGCCTGGAAAATAGGGGAGAAAATTCGCCTCAGCGGTACGGGCACGGAATGGGTGGTTCGCCATAAAAAGAGCCTGATGGAGCCTGACCTGGAGCATGACAGGATGTTTAGCACCGGTGGCAAATATCTTAAACAGGGGATTCGCTCCCTGGTTTACCTGCCCCTCATCAGCAAGGATGAGGGCATCGGCAGCCTGATTATCGGTAGCTGCCTTCCCCATGCCTATACCCCGACGCAGATTAATCTTTTGGAGCGTCTGGCGGCTCAGATTTCAACATCGATAGCTAATGCACAATTGTATGCCAAAGCTGAGCAAAGAGCGAGGGTTGATGAACTCACCGGCCTGTACAACCGCCGTCATTTCGACGAAACTCTCAAACATGAGATCGACCGCCATTCCCGCTACGGCAGCATGCTGTCACTGGCTTTCATTGACCTGGATAACTTCAAGAAATACAATGACGCGCTGGGGCATCTGGTCGGCGACAAGCTGCTGGCGCAAATCGGGCATCTACTGCAGTCGTCCGTTAGGAATATTGATATGGCTTTTCGCTATGGTGGCGACGAGTTTGCCATCATTATGCCTCATACCTCGGCTGAGAACAGCCTGGCCGTGTCTGAGAGAATCCGGGATGGTATGGCTGCGGAAAGTGCTGACGCTCAGATATCGGTAACCGCGAGCTTTGGCATAGCCTCCTGGCCCAGCGATGGACTGACTGTAGACCATCTTATTAATGCTGCTGACAAGGCGCTGTACTATGCCAAGCGTACCGGAGGCAATAGAAGCTGCCTGGTGTCTCAGATGCTGCTGCTGACCACCGATGTCCATGAAAAGACGCCTGTGGCTGAAAAAGAGACCTTAAACATCATCTATGCTCTGGCGTCAACTATCGAAGCCCGTGATGCTTATACCTACGGTCATTCTCAGAAAGTACGGGCTTATGCTGTGGCTCTGGCTGAATCGCTCAGCTTGCCTCCGGAAAAAGTAACGGCTATCAGCCACGCTGCCCTGCTACACGATATCGGCAAGATCGGTATTTACGATGAAGTACTGAACAAGAAAGGCAAGCTCGATATTCCCGAGTATGAACTTGTCAAGATGCACCCCCAGTTATCGCGAACCATAGTAGCCCATGTCTCCAGCCTGACTCCCTGCCTGCCGGCGATTCACCAGCACCATGAGCGCTGGGATGGTAAAGGCTACCCGGGAGGCCTGAAAGGTGAGTCCATTTCGCTGGAAGGGCGTATCCTGGCTATCGCCGATGCCTTCGATGCCATGACCTCCAAGCGCCCCTATCA
>JBBIPA010000045.1:0-10524 GCA_037443085.1 Chloroflexota bacterium
GCTTCTCATCAGAAGTGTCTCAGAGTCTCTGGCTGGACGAGCCGCGATATTGAAATTACTTCCTCTGTCCTATCGGGAAATAGCGGGCGATCCAAACGGTCCTCTTCTTTGGGAGCAAGGCGGAATCGAAAGGGATTTGCATGGGCTATCGCATCTCGAACTCTGGAAGGGTTTCCTGCGTGGAACTTATCCTGAATTGGTTGCCGAAAGTGATCGGGATTTCTGGCTTTGGTGCTGAACAGATGGCAGTGGCCAGACAGCAGCCGCCGCATCTTAAAGCGATTTTCCCCTGCGACCCACGTGGTGCCTATGGGGAGTTGGGTGGGTTCCGTGATGAATATCCCGGTGGCGTGCTCCATACATTCAGGTATATTTTGACTCTTTTTGCCGTGACCCACCAGGACAAGAAACAGCCAGGCAAGTTATCACCCGAAGATGAGCTATTGTGGCAGGAAGCTATGAAAACCCCCGATTATAGAATGTACCCTCATATCTACAATATAGTTGCTATGAAGGGGCAGCATGTGCCAGCGTTTTTCAGGGTACTTATTGACCCCTTCGACAAAGAAGATACGGTCAAGAAGAGCGAAGCGGAGTTTGAAAAGATAAAGGTTCCTTTGTATCTCGGCTCGGGATGGTATGGCTATACGTACAAGACTCATCTTCTGGGAGCGCATCATTATTATCCCCACATGAAGGCACCCAAGAAGTTACTATTTGTTGGCCCTGCTCACCTGGAGAGGCCGTTCCACTCCTATCATAATGAAATGTTGCGATGGAATGACCACTGGCTCAAAGGCATAAAAACGGGCATTATGGATGAACCTCCGGTAAAGATATGGGTAATGGGAGCCAATAAATGGCGACATGCGCAGGATTGGCCGTTGCCGGAAACACAGTGGACGAAACTGTATCTGCATAGCTGGGAGAGGCTAAGAACAGAGCCATTTGTCCCGGCAAGTTGTGAGGACTACGAAGAGCCTGATGCTTTTCTGCAAATGCCACCAACACATACCAGAACCATACAGAAATTAAGGTATATGACCGAGCCTTTGGATGAGGATGTGCTGGTTATTGGGCCGAGTGCGTTGTATCTCTATGCGGCTATAGACCAGGAGGACACCAATTGGATTGTCACTCTCAAAGATGTAGGCCCCGATGTATCCGTCAGGACCATACGAGAGGGCGAGCGAGATGTTCCATCGAATCTCCCGGAAAGGGAACTGACCAGAGGCTGGTTAAAGGCATCACACCGGGCAGTAGACCCCAGCAGGTCCAAACCCTGGGAACCCTGGCACCCTCTCACTCGCGAGGCATGGACGCCGGTTAAGCCGGGGGAAATCAATGAATACGGCATTCCTATCCTGCCAACTGCTAACCTGTTTAAAAAAGGACACCGCATCTGTGTCGATATTAGCAGCCTTGACCTGCCCGATGGCGTGAGCGGTGCTACCAGTATCGAATATATTCCCTACCACATTTGTAGCAGCAAAACCACCGTACACAAGGTTTTTCACAACGAAAAATATCCGTCATACTTGCTTTTGCCTGTTATACCCGAAAGCACCTGACAAAAAAAGCCCCGGCACTGTCACTATTGCCGAGCAGTGCACGGGGCTTCCCTGAGTAGCTTCTTGCTACCGTGGTTTAGGCCTTTTTATACAGCTTTATATCCCCCACATTGACGTCTTTTTCTGTCTTTACGGGTTCGATTTTCTGGGCGTAGTAGCCATCTTTTTCAATGAGGAGGGAATACTCACCGACATCAAGACCATCAAACCAGAAATCTCCAAACTCATCTGTCTTGGCGGTCTGATTTTTCTTGGTTTTGAGACTGGTCAGAGTAACTTTGGCTCCTATGAGGCATTCATCCTCTTCGGGATCATATACCGCACCGGCCACAAATTTTCGTGGTATACCCAGATAATAGACTCTGGGCTTGGCCTTATATTCAGGATGTAGTAGCTCCGCCTTGGCAATGACGTCTTTCAGGTCTTCCTCCTCACCAAAAGTGAAAGCGCCGGTGGGACAGGCGTCACAGCACCTTGGTTCTTTCCAGCCCCTGTCCAGCAGATGAGCACAGAAGGTGCATTTCTGGGATATGTTCAAATCCCAGTTAAAATATATTGCCCCGTAGGGACAGGCATCAACGCAGCTTCGGCTTCCCTTGCATTTCTCAGGGTCGATAATGACTATGCCGTCCTCTCTTTTGTAAATGGCTTTTTCCTTGCATGCCGTGACACATGGCGCATCATCGCAATGCTGGCAGATCTGGTGCATATAGGCTACTTTGACCTTAGGCAGTGTGCCCCTTTCGATTTCCTCCACCTTGGTCCAGAACTGGCCGGTATCTGGTTGCGGTTTGGCATAGGGCGTCCAATCATTAGCTACATGCTCGTCTTTGCAGGCTATTTGACAGTTATAGCAGCCATTGCATTTGTTGACATCGACTACCAGTACCTTAGCCATGTTACTTACCTCCTACAATAAATGATTCCACACCTGGTCCAGCGGTCGGGTGAAAATGTCTTCTTAATGCTTCAGGGTATTTCCTGTTCAGTTCGTCCAGATTGACCCGTTCCACTTCAACCAGGAACCCACTTGTTGCCATTCCTGTGGCATTTTTCGAAGTCAGTTTGCCGGGAGTTATGGTATTGATTGCTCCACCTCTATCCAGTTCGCCGGCTATTATGGGGTCATACTTGGCGCCGTGATCTATCGATATTGAACCAGGCATTATCCTTTCGGTTACAAATGCGCCCGCGAGAACACCGCCTCGTTCATTGTAGATATTAACCACGTCCCCATCGGCGATGCCTCTAGCGGCGGCATCCTTGGGGTGAATCCAGACGGTGTGGTATTGGTATCCATCGGGACCCTTCACCTTGCAAGTTTTTATTTCGCGGAACCAGGTGATATCGTCGTGGTTAGCATGTACTCCCCATCTGGGGTGGTTGGAGCAGACCAGTATGGGATACTTTTTAGCCCTGTCACACAGTAGACTTTCCTGGTGAGACTCCCCGTATGGTATCCACTTCGGGTATGGTGGCCTTTCCTCGTCGTCAGGGAAGTGCTTGGCTAGTCTCTCGGAATAAATCTCTATTTTGCCCGTTGGCGTGGTCAGGGGGAATTTCTCGGGGTTCTCGTAGAAATCTTGCAGACCTCGACTGTTCTTATCCCATTCAGTGTCGGTGGGGATAACATAATACTGGTTCTCCTTGAATTTATCCCAGGAGATTAATTCGGCGCAACCTGAGTGCTCAAAGCCGACTTTCATCCATTCCTCGATGCTCTTGCCTTTGGTGACCTGCTCCAAAAGGCCCAGCTTTTCAGCCACCATGCAGGCTATTTCCCAGTCACCCTTGGACTCCCCTAATGGCTCGATGCACTGGCCCTCATACTGGATCGTCCGATATTGACCGCTCAGTCCATCCACCCCAATATCAAGCTCCTCAAACTTGGTGCGTACTGGAAGGATTACATCGGCAAACAAGCAATCATTCTCCAGCCATATGTGCTGAGCTACGATAAATTCTATGCTCGGGTGTTTAAACGCCTCTATCTGCTTGTTGCCGCCGTTCCAGCAGGTTATCCAGCAGGGTGAATCAGTCCAGATCATGTGAATTGGGGAACAACCTTCTACCGGGTAGGTATATTTCTGGAACTGGTTTTCTACCTTCTCGGCAAGTAAGGATGTACCATACCAGCTAATAGGTGCATTAAGTATAGCTTCATGTACCAAATCCTTGGGGATAATCTGCTTGGGATATTTGGTGACGTCGAAGCCGTGGTAGCAGGCGAATACCTGAGGCATGACCACGGGCCTGGGGATGGGCATTTCATAAGGGCGACCAAAGAAACCCCATTCCATAAACTTGACCTGATTGGCGCCGGGCTTGCCTAACCCCTGCATTGCCAGCAACACCACTTCCAGCCTAGCCGGTTCTGTGGAGTATGGCCCTCTGATATAAGAGCCTCCATTACCGTGTGCTACCGATGTCCTCTTAGATGCCCAATATCTTGCCAGCGCCTTGATTGTTCTTGAGGGAACACCACAGAGCTCTGATGCCCATTTCGGTGTCTTGGGAATGCCATCTTCCTTACCTAATACATAATCCTTAAATTTATCGAATCCCACGGTATGGGTAGCAATATACTCTTTATCATAGGTATCTTCGGTAAGCCAGACATAGGCTATGGCGAACTGCATGGCAGCATCGGTGTTAGGTAATATAGGTATCCATTTATCGGCATGAACGGCGGCGGCGTAGTTCACGTCGGGGCAGATGAAGACATGTTTTATGCCGAGGTCGGAGAACCAGTAGAGGAAGCGGCTTGCTGACTGCCCTGCCCAGCCCCAGGTGGTAGTTTCGGCATCGCAGCCCCAGTGAAGCAGCACATCGGTATTTTCGGCAATATCAAGCATGAGATTGGATATCGGTGACATCCCCACTGGCTCGCAGCCCCAGACGTGTTTTGCGCCCCAGTACCATCCTTCCCAGCTATCCGGATTCCTGGTCTGCTGAGTATAACCTCCCAGAAGGTCGAGGAGGTCACGGTGAGCCCCATGTCCACCGTTGACAATTTTAGTCTCGCCATGTCCGTCAGATTGGGAAAATATAGCGTATGGGCCGTATTTGGCTATAATCCTTTTTATCTCACCAACGACGATTTCCAGAGCTTCGTCCCAGGAGATTCTGACGTAACCACTCTTCCCTCTGTTCTCGATATTTCTATCGCCTTTGGGGTCAAAGTCCACCCTCTTGAGAGGGTACAGGATGCGGTTTGAGGAATAAACGCGCTTTTTATATCCCAGGGAGAGGGGGGGAATTAGATTTTTCATCGGTGGCTCGTAGACCTGTCCCCGAGCCTTGATTTTCCAGGGGCGAAACTCCTCGGGTTTGTACTTGCGGTCAAAGTGCAGTGGCCTGATTCTTATTATTTTCCCATCTTTAACATCAACCTCTGAAGCATTGCCATCTACACCGTTTCCGCAGCAGCCCAAACCGATGATATAGGTTTTCTCCTTTTGAGCCTCTTTGATAGCAATCTCTTTATTTGTCATAGTGCTGCAACCTCCCCGAAAGTTATTTAGAGAACCAGTGATAAGGCCAGACTTTGAAGGTACATTGTTAGTAGTAATGGGGTAGTGTACTACTAAACTGCAATTTTTGTCAATACCTTACTAACGGGTTAGTCAAACTATATTTTGCACGTTGCCCTTTGATGCGCTACCTTATTATTATATAGGGAGGCGAACCGCTGTTTATTGACAGCATAGTAAAAAATATGGTACTTTGGAAAAATTCCGCATACTTGTTGATAGGTAGCGAGGTCAGTTATGAAAGGGGGATGAAATGTCGCTGAACGTACTCTTTTTTTCTCTGGCACCGGATGCCGATCCCCAAAAACACAAGAGCGTGATGGGGTCAACTAGATGCAAGGTGGTCAGTGTGCTGGTGAAAAATCTGGCAGAAACAATTGAGGAATGCCAGCGGCATATCAAGAGCGAGGGCATTAATGCCGTGATTTTGTGCCCGGGATATACTCATGGTGATGTTGCTGAAGTAGTAAAAGCGGTGGGGAATGCTGTTTCGGTTTCTGTGGCCCGCGGCGATGGTCCCAGTAACAAAATATCAGCGGCCATTCTGGAAAAAGCGTTTTAGGGTTAGCCTCTTAGCGGCGCAACGTTTGTTAATATCGACGGACTGCTTTATGAAGGGCATGGTGACTATCACCAGGACGGCGAAAGCAGCCATCAAGATATAGCTGGCATGGGTATATGCCAGCAGGGCAAGAAGGCTCATCAAGGCTTCAGCCTGGGCATACGATAGGCGGAGGTCGGCGATTATCAGGCGCAGATTGGGCGGGATATGCTACAGCGCAATAGCGTATGCCAGCACGCATACATACATGGTAGCCAGGATGACCCATTGTGGCTCATATTTGCCTTTTTAACGATGACGCCACTTGTCATAAGGGCTTTCCACGAGAATAAAACTTCGATATATAGTGACATAACTATTGCAGCAATAATAATCTATCAACGATAATAAACCGTACAGATTCCTTTAACTTACTCGTTAGTAAGGTATTGACAACACAAAAGGCATGTGCTATAGTGCCAGATATTTGTGCACCTGAATAACAATAGTAAAAGGAGGAAATCAAATGAAACGTTTCATGGTTGTCACGATGGCAGTGGTTGTGGTGGTGGTTCTGCTTCTCGTAGGTTGTGCAGCACCTGCACCACCAGCCCCGACTCCAGCTCCTGCGCCAGCCCCGAAACCATCTATGGACCCTATAACTGTGACATTTAATTTGGGGCAGTGGGCTATTGATGATGCTCCGGGCAGAACTTTTAAGTGGTTCATGGATAAAGTGGATGAGCGGACTAAGGGCTTGATTAAGTTTAAATACGTCGGTTCTTCTTCTTTGACCAAACCCGGAGAGGAAATTACCGCTCTACAAACTGGTATCTGTGATGTTGGTAACAGCACTTTTGTGTATTTTCCGGCAAAATTGTATATAAATGGCGGTTTTTGCCGAGCCCTTCCATTCGATGAGCCTGATATAGATAAAGCTACACAATACATGTATAAGCTTTACTATGATGATCCTGAGACATCCAGAATACTGCAAGGTGAATTCGCTAAGGAAGGTTTGAAGTTTTTGTTTCAGGCAGGGGATGAAGGTTATGTTATCGAATCAAAGATGCCGATAACCAAACTAGAAGATTTGAGAGGCAAGAAGATTGCCGCCATTGGTTATGAGGCAAGGTTCCTCACTAGGGGTGGTGCCACTGTTGTGGGCATGCCGGTTGGTGACCGTCCCACCGCGTTACAGACAGGGGTGGTTGAAGCATCAGCAACACCTTTTACCATTAGCTTCGCACGAAAAGTTTATGAATTTGCTCCATATATGATCGATACAGGGTGGGGAGCGGTTACAGGCAATCCCGTTTCGTGGAATATGGCCAAATTCGAGAAGTTCCCGGCGGACATCCAAAAAATCCTTATTGATACCGGAAAAGAAGCGTTTTTGCAGGGTGCCCGAGACGAAAAACAAGTGATAAAGGAGGCACTAGCAACGCGGGCAAAATCTACCGATAAACCTTACATTGCATTCGCAGAGGAAGAAAAGGCTAAATGGGCTGCAATGCTTGGCGAACCGGTGGCGGAATGGGTAGCAGAGGCTGAGAAGGCAGGGCTTACTGGCGCAGACAAAGTTGTGGAGAAATATATTGCTCTCCAGAAGGCAGCTGGGTATAAATTCCATAAAGAGTGGAAGGTCAGGTAGATTTCTGTTGAAGCTAGCTGAGGGGATAGATAGTTGAACAGCTTCCTGAAAGGTATTGACTCTGTAGCTCGTATCCATTTAACAGTGAATAAGTGGTTAGCGTCGGTTGCTGGTATAGTTATTCTGGTGATGTGCTTTTATACTACTGGTGATGTGTTTGGACGCTATGCGTTGAATAAACCACTGCCAGCCGCCTTCGAAATTACCATGATCCTGTTGATCTACGTTACCTTTTTTGGGATTGCTTATGTTCAAGCCCGTGGTGGCCATATGCGGTTGGAATTTCTTTTGTCTGTATATGGCCGTCACGGGCGGTCTGCTGTTGATATTATCTCTGTGGTTATTGGACTTTTTGTATTTGCCATAATCACCTGGCAGGCTTGGATATTGGCAATAGAGGCATGGGTGATACAGGAAAGGACTATGGGGGCTTATACGGTAGTTCTGTTTCCTGCTAGAATTGGGCTGGCAATAGGTTCAACTTCGCTGCTCATTCAATATATCATTGACCTTGTCCGACATATTGGACACTGCTTGATTATAAACAAGGCTAGTGAGGAATAATGGCACCGGAGATTATCGGTATAGCTTTCTTGGGACTTGCCGTCGCTTTGCTTATTGTCGGAGTGCACATAGGAATAGTTCTAGCGTTCTGTGGTGTTATGGGTTCGGTTGTTATACTGGGAAACTTCAGCGCTGCCATAGGTTTGCTGAAATCCACCCCCTATGCTTCCATATCCGTTTATGAACTTTCTGTTATGCCGCTGTTTATTCTTATGGGGGAGTTTAGCCTTTATAGTGGCATTAGTGCAGCGGCTTATACTGCAATTAACAGTTGGATGGGCAAGATACGGGGAGGCTTAGCCATAGCGACTACCTGGGCATGTGCCGCTTTCGGTGCGACTTCTGGTTCTTCGCTGGCTGCTGCTTCGGTTTTTACCAAGGTGGCCTACCCGGAGATGAGGAAAGCTGGCTATGAGCCGAATTTTGCCTGCGCTGGAATAGCCACAGCGTCAACACTGGCTATGCTGATTCCACCAAGCCTTTACATGGTGATATACGGTGTGTTAGCTAAGGCTTCCATTGCACAGTGCTTAATGGCGGGTTTTCTCCCTGGCATTCTGATGGCGGCAGTCATTTCTTTTGCTTCATATTTCATGGTGCTCAGGAATCCTAAGATCGCGCCGGCACTCCCTAGCACGGTTAGTTTGAAGGAAAAGACATTGGCTAGCGTAAAAGCTTGGCCAATGATACTGCTGGCTTTAATAATCATCGGCGGGATTTATAGCGGGGTATTTACTCCTACTGAGGCTTCAGCGACGGGTGCTTTTGCTACTCTGGTAATTGGCGTCGCCATGAGGACGCTCAAATGGCACAACGTAAGGGAGTCCCTGATGGCAGCAGCCTTCACCACTGCTTTGTTAAACCTCGTCATCATGGGCGCCAGCATTTTCGCCCGTCTGCTGACTATATGTGGGGTTCCTGTTTGGCTAGGTAGCGTCATTCAAGGCTTAGAAATGTCTCCCATTATGGTCATAGGTATCATAATTATTTTATTCCTGATTATTGGTTGTTTTATAGATGCTTTATCCATAATGTTCATATTTATCCCCATCTTCGTGCCGATATTAAATATTTTAGGTGTAGACCTCATTTATTTTGCGGTGTTAGCTACCGTGTCGCTGAACATGGGCACTCTTACACCTCCATTTGGCTTGTGTGTCTATACGGTTAAGGCTGTCGCTGGTCAGGAAACTACTGTGACTGGTATCTTCAGGGCCTGCATTCCTTACTATGTTCCTCAGCTAATTGCTTTGGTTTTATTGATTGCTTTCCCCCAGATCAGCCTGCTACTACCTGCCACGATGCTGCAGAGATAGGCAAAAAGCTTTTCGAAGAGGTCCCTGATTCATTGCGTTTCCGTAAGTAGCGCTTTAGTTGTCGAGCGTGATGCGCCAAGATTAAGAGGTGCCTAGATATTACATCCTTGAGTCGCAATTAGGAAGCTCGCTCTGAACACCAGTCTATATGGTTCCTGATGAACTAGAGGAGGCTAGATTTGGAAAGCGAATTTGGCAAACTGCGCCGGAAGTCTTTATTCCCCGCCAAAAGAACTATATCTCTGCCGGGTGGTTACATGGGTAGAATCCTTCGGATAAACCTCACGGAGAATAGCGCGACAGAAGAAAATCTGCCTGATGAACCTGTCCTGCGGAAATATCCAGGAGGGCAGGGACTAGCTCAGCTTATTCTGATGCACGAGCTTCCCAGCGGCGTAACCTGTCATAGCCCGGAAAACATCCTGGTATTTATAACCGGTCCCCTAATTGGCACAGGGAGGACGCCTGCTAGTAATGCCTACACAGTCACAACATTTAGCAACATTACCTATTTTGGGGACAGCGGGCACGGTGCTATTGTCAATAACTGTGCTATGGGCTATTGGGGTTCCTATTTGAAATTTGCGGGATATGACGGACTCATCATCAGCGGAGCTTCTGAAAAACCAGTTTATTTGTGGATAAATGACGGACAGGTAGCAATAAAGGATGCTTCTAGAATCTGGGGTAAGGATACGCACGAAACCATAGAATTGGTACGGCAGGAATTGCGACAGCCCCAAGCTAAGGTAGCCGCCATTGGTCCAGCCGGGGAAAATTTAGTGAACTCGGCTATGATAGTTAGCGATCATAATCACACTGCTGCTCACGGTTCCGGCGCAGTCATGGGTTCAAAGAGATTAAAGGCTATTGCCGTTTATGGTACTAAAAAAGTTCCGGTAAACGACGAGGCAAAACTTAGCGAGGCAGGTAAGCGCTGGCGCAGCAAAATCCCTCCATATGAATATCCTCAATCAAGACACTGGTCTGGCCTAGGCACGCTATTAAAAACACTGGTAAATAGAAATTTCCAGAGTTCCCTGCTGCCTCAATCCAATCAGGACTTTGACAAGCAGGAGTTTATCCCCAAGCCCTGCTATGGTTGCATCAGGAAATGCCCTTATGATGTAAAGCTCACCACCGGCAAACGTTCAGGAACCTTAATTCACTTAAACGGAGGCAGTGAGCACTTTGAGGGTTCGGCTTTTACTTTTGGTATTACTGGCCCTGATGTCTTTTACCTGGCGGATGTTATTAACCGCGTGGGCATTGAAGCCTCTCATTTTGGGTGTGCGGCGGGCTTAGCTTTTGAGGCTTATGAAAAGGGGTTGATTTCAGCCAAGGA
>JBBIPA010000045.1:10566-15088 GCA_037443085.1 Chloroflexota bacterium
TGTTGGAGTAGTGGAAGAAGTTATCCGGAGGGTGGGGCGACGGCAGGGGTGGCTGGGAAATGCCATTGCCGATGGGGTTAAAGTCACGGCGGAAAAAATAGGTGGTGAGGCTAAGAAGATGGCAGTGAATATTAAAGGCGGTGCCCCGGCCATGCATGACTGGAGACCTTATACGGGCACTATGTTGGGTCAGATTATCAGCAGTGGTGGTGTGAAGCCACAATTTGCCGCATTTGACTTCTGGACAAAGTACTCCCATTCTGCCCCGGAACTGGGGTACCCCGAGTTGACCGATCGAGCGTCTGCTGCGGGCAAGGGTAAGGAAGTCCTGGTCTGCGGCAGCAACCACCTCTTTTGTGGTGCCATTGGAGTTTGCTGGTTTGGTCAGCCCATAGCAATGGAGGGTATACTTCAGGATATACTGGATGCACTGGCTGCGGTTACCGGATGGGATGACTTTAGCAAAGAAGAAGTCATTACAGTGGGAGAAAGAGCGTGGCAACTGGAACATATCTTCCACTTGCGCCATGGTTGGACTCCACAAGATGACCTGACCAATGTGGGCAGCAGGTTCCTGGAACCTCTCCCTGATGGGCCATTTCAAGGCTTCACTATAGCCCAGTTTCTGCCTGATTTAGTGCACGATTTTTACCGCGAATGTGGCTGGGATATTACTACAGGCAGACCAATTCTGGCAACATTGGCTCGCTTGGGTATGGAGGAATTTTCCTTTCTAGCTGAAGGTAAAAGAACACCCTAGTCGCTCATCATCAGGCTAGCCTGCTTTGACAAGCTTGCTTGGTGTCAGAGCGAATTCTATCGTGTACCGGAATTTGCCAGTTTAATTATGATGTAGTGAGTTAAATTGCGTTGTTAAAAAAGTCTAGCTAACGGAATTTCAAGGGAAGGCAAAATGAAAGTAAACGATAACTTCTATTTTTTGGGTGGACTATTTAGCGGTAATGTGGGCATTTTTGTAAGTGGAGACGAGGTTGCCTTGGTGGATTCGGGCTTCGCAATGGAATCAGTAGAGCATATATGTGAGCATCTCGCCGAGATAGTCAAAGGTAAAACCTTGAAATATGTATTTGTAACCCACACTGACCCGGATCATATTGGTGGCTTGCAGCGCCTTAAAAATGAATATAATCCTATGATAGTTATTCACCGTTCAGAGGCGGAGCGTATAGAAAAACCACCATACCCTATTCCCCCGGCACATGCGGACATAATAGTTGACGGTGACGCCAAATTCGACGTTGGCAAGTTGCATCTTCAGTTGTTATATGCTCCTGGTCACTCCAAAGGTTTTTTTTGTATATTCAACGAGAAGCAGGGAATACTTTTCGCCGGCGACACTGTGTTCCCCGGCGCTCCTGCGAATTTTTATCTTCCTTACACAGGCAGGATTTACATTGTTCCGCCGGTAAGAGAGTCGCTGAAATTAATTTTTAAATCCTTAAACCGTCTACACGATCTGGATATCAAATGGACTTTCCCAGGTCATGGTGTACCTATTCGTGGTGGAAAAGATAGAATTGCTGAACACATTGCTGATATTAAGGCATTTACGGACAAGGGTTATGAACTTTTAAAGGATGAGTTGAGCCTAAGCGAATTAGCTGAAAAATTGGAGGCGTTTCCAATTCGAGGGTTCGGACTGGCTCAGCCTTTGCCAGTTATCCCACCATCTGCAGTTCGCCGAAAAAGTGATAGAGGAACTTCTGGACGAGAATAAGATAGTTGAAACCGGAAAGAAAATAATACAGCAAGAAGCATTCGGCCAGAAATGCACTCGAGAAGAGCCCTATTATAAACGGAAGTAAAAACTATATTTATAGAATAACACAAACCAGACTAAAAGGAGGTACTTATTATGACGGTAAGATTGGATGAGATGACCTGGTTTGAAGTCAAGGAGGCTTTGTCCAAACCGCATGCGGTCATTCTTCCTCTCGGCTCTACCGAGCAGCATGGTGCGCACTTACCCTTAAAAACTGACTCGCTTCATGCTACTTACATAGCCGAGCACGCTGCTCAACAGGTGGTAAATAAGCATAATATCTGCGTTATGGTTGCTCCAACCTTGGACTACACCGATGTTTCTGTCCACAAAATGTTCCCCGGCACTATAGGATTGAAAGTTGATACGTTGATCCGGGTGATCGTGGATATCCTTGAGTGCTTTATAGATCAGGGCTTTAGTAACATTATTGTTCTAAACAGCCACCTTCACAACAATTGCTGCATGGAAGCGGCAGTTCGAACAGTGGCCTACCAACATCCCCAAGCAAAGTTATTTGCGGTATCCTCGGTTAGGGGGCTTGGGTCTGCTGTCGCGCCCGGGTTGCTAAAAGGGGGGACAGCCGGTATAGGGCATGCACTTGAAATAGAAACTTCTGGCGCTATATTCATGGAGCCAGAGCATGTTCATCTTGATAGGGTGATAAAAGGATCCAGGAAGATACCTCTAGCGGAAAAGTATGTTGGCGCCTCTGGTGAGGACACTGGGTATGGCATTATCTATTACACTGGAATCACCGGATTTGAGGAATCTGGGATTCATGGTGATCCAACACTGGCAAGCAGGGAAGCAGGTGAAAAACTTATTACTGCAATAGTTAATGACCTGGTAGACATTGTAGTGCAAGCGGTAAAATCAGCAAAGTGATGTTATCAGCAGGGATTGCTGAAAAAGCAGAATTCAGCAATAGTAGGAAGGAGGGTATATGAAAGACCCCAGTGCGCCAGAGGTAAAGCCAATAGATCCCAAAACGGTAACCATAAATGCCGAAAGAAGCGCGCTCCTTGTTCTGGAGCTCAGTCAACTTTTGGAGGACCCTGAATATTTCGCTGCTCCATTAGTACCCGGTATAACCAGGTTGTTGGAAAAAGCGCGAGCTGCTGGGATACTGATTGTTTTTACCGTTCCTCATCCTTTTAGGGGGACTCCCTATGGGCAGGTATATTCTGGCTTTAGGAGGAGAGCATGCGAGGCTGTTTTTTTCCCCCTTGGATTTGACAAGTTTGCTGGTGGACAAATGCAAAGCTTGTTAAGTCTGCATGATGTGAATACACTTATTATGACCGGTTGCAAAGCCAATATGGCTCTACTTTATACTGCTACTACCGCTGCTGTTGAGTATAACTATGATATTATCATTCCTGTTGACGGTTTAGCCGCAACTACAGACTACGAGAAAGAATATACCCTTTATCAGTTTAGGCGCTATCCTGCTGGATATCCCCAGCGTTTTACTTTTACCAAGCTCGATATGATAAGCTTCCAAAGAGGTGATTAGTAAAGTTATGAGTTATTCTGGTCTTTTTGCCCTCAACATTATTATTTTATTTAAGCGAGCCTCTCTTTATTAGAAAGTACTGTAGTGAGAAACGTGAGTATCGGAAAAATTCCGCGTGCTTGCCAATATGTATTGGGGCATCATCATCTGGTGTTGGTTTGCGCTTGGACCGAATGCTGGCTAACTAGCACGAGGCTCAGGGAATTAAAACGATCTTGCCGACTTGTTCCTGCTTCTCCAGCAGTTCATGCGCTTTGACAGCTTCGCTTAGCGGCAATACCTGGTCAATTACCGGGTCTATTTTGCTCTGTGCCAGGAATTGAAGCACCATCTGATTATCAATACGCTTGGCGCCGCGGACACCGACGATGGTAACATAGCGATGCAGTAGCAATACCGTGAGCATCCGCATTGGTATGGAGTTAGTTGCCTCTTCACCAGCAACGTTGACCATAGTTCCCGCCATGCGCAGGCAGTTAAGCCCCAGTACAAACATGTCACCGCCAACCAGGTCTATGACCAGGTCCACTCCGCCGCCTGTGAGCGATTTCACCTGCTCTGCGGCATTACTGTCATGATAGTTGACCGCGTGGTCAACGCCGAGTTGTTTGAGCTTATCTGCCTTGGTCGGAGAGCCAGTGGTGGCAATGATTCGAGAGGCTCCCACCAGCCGCGAGAGCTGAATCGCCGCTGTTCCTAGTCCTCCGCTGGCACCGGTGATGAGCACTGATTGACCGGGACGCAGATTGCCCCGCCTGGAGACAATGTTCCAGACACAGGAATAACTCCAGACACAACTCGCCAGCTTTTCATAGGGTATTCCTTCAGGAGCAGGCATCAGTTCGTTTTCCTTGCGGGAGACGTATTCGGCGTATCCGCCGGGAGTCTGGTGCCCTGGTATTTTAATGTTGGTGCACAGGTAATCCATGTCGCGCAAGCAGTTCTCACAATGGCCGCAGGCGGGATGTGCCATGCCAACAACTCGGTCGCCGACCTTGAACCGGGTTATCTTGCTACCCACTGCAACCACCTCGCCTGCCAGGTCCCGGCCGGGCTGGAAAGGCAGAGGAAATGGGTCGCGTCCAGGAATTTGAGGTATTTGTCCCCGTCTCATTTTCAGGTCAAATCTGTTTACCGAGGTTGCCGCTACTTTTACCAAAATGTCACTATCGCCTGTTTCCGGCAGGGGGACTTCTAGATACTGCAGTACCGATGGTTCA
>JBBIPA010000046.1:0-15056 GCA_037443085.1 Chloroflexota bacterium
CACCCTGTCACGGTGGAGATCGTGGGTTCGAATCCCATCGGGGTCGCCATTACCTACGAAATCTGGCAGAAAGATCAGCCCATTTTTCTCCTTCAGATTGTCACCCCAACTCTGTTTTTGTGTATCAACGAAATACATCGTAATAGCTTGTCACGTTTATCGTATTAAATGTTCTCTAGTAGTTAATTTTCGATGGCGATAATAGTGAAATGTATCTGTAATAAGTCTTTCAAGGCTTATTATTGTAACTTGTTTCGTTGTTGACATCGGAAGGAGACGGTTTTATAATGCTCTGGTTCTGCCGGAAGCGACCCGTCAACCACTGAATAAACAATCGAGTAAACTAGAAAACGTCTTCGTATTTTTTGGTTGGGAGGTCGAAGGCCTTAATTCTTGAAGGTTGTTCTAATTGTCTAATAGTAACTGTATTGCTTAATAGGGAGTAAAGACAGAGATGGAATTTTGTTTTACTATCGAAGAAGAAAAATTCAGAAAGAAAGTACTTAATTTTTTAGCAAAAGAGGTTACCCCTGAAGCTGTTGCAGAACAGAGAGAGTTATACCGACAGTTCAATCAGTGGGTACCTGTCACCGGTAAGATTATACGCAAAATGGGTGAGAGGGGTTGGCTGGTTCCTCACTGGCCAAAAGAATATGGTGGCTTGGGTATGTCCAATACAGCCACATTTATAGTACATGATGAGATGGCTTATGCCCATTTACCTGATATATTCATGGGGGCGTTATGGGCAGGACCAACGCTGATGAAGTATGGCAGCGAGGAACTTAAGAAAGAGTTTTTGCTACCTCTGGCTAGGGGAGAGATTGAGTTTGCCGTGGCTTATACTGAGCCAGAAGCTGGCTGTGATGTTGCCAACCTGCAAATTCGCGCCGTCGATAAAGGCGATTACTTTCTGGTAAATGGTCAGAAGATGTTCATCTCTGCGGCGCGTGACGGTAGATATGCCTGGTTAGGTGCTCGCACTGATTGGGAGAACCCCCAGAAGCACAGAGGCATTTCGATCTTGATAGTAGACTTAAAAAGCCCGGGGATTACCATCCGTCCCATGCAAACCATAGGCGATTGGGCAAATAATGAAGTTTTTTTTGATGATGTAAAGATTCCTAAGAGGAATCTTATGGGGCAGCCAAACCGCGGCTTTTATTATATGATGACCGCTCTAGATTTCGAGCGGATGTTCCCGGTAGGCTGGTGGAGGCGGATTTTCGACGACCTTATTGCCTATGTAAGAGAAGCAAAACGTGATGGTAAGCCATTAGGTCAATATCCTCTGGTTAGGCAGAAGCTGGCTCAAATTGCTATTGAGCTGGAATTAGCCAGATTGCTCTACTACAGGATATCGTATTTGCTGGATAAAGGTGGAGTGCCTGCTTATGAGTCCTCTATGGAGAAATTGTTTACCAGCGAGTTGACTCAGCGCTTGTCCAATGTGGGCATGCAGGTATTGGGGCTTTACGGACAATTGAAGAGAGATTCAAAGTGGTCACCGATGGAAGGTGAAATAGAGCTTCACTACCGTCGTACTGTGTGCGAGACCATTGCTGCCGGCACCTCTGAGATTCAAAGGAATATCATTGCGCAGCGGGGTTTGGGGTTGCCAGTCAGCTATTAGTTCAAAGTTAGGAAGGAATATAGCATGGATTTTGGACTTAACGAGATAGGCGAGATATTAAAGAAATCAGCCCGTGATTTTCTTATTGCTGAATGTCCCAAGGCTTACGTGAAAGAAATGGCTAAAGATGAGAAAGGTTATAGCCCAGAAGTGTGGCGTAAGATGGCAGATTTGGGCTGGATGGGTTTGGTATTCCCGGAAAAATATGGTGGTGGGGAGGGAAGCTTTCTTGACCTGGCAGTGCTCCTTGATGAGATGGGACGTGCCTGTTTGCCCGGACCTTTCTTTTCTACGGTGGTACTTGGTGGCATGACCATTCTCGATGCCGGAAACGAGGAACAAAAGAAAGAACTACTACCACTGATAGCTCAGGGGGAAAAGATTGTCACTCTGGCAATGATTGAGCCTGAGAGCACCTATGCTGCAGAAAGCATCAAGGTGGCAGCAGTCGCCAGCGGAGATAGCTACACTCTATCAGGAACCAAGATGTTTGTGCCGGATGCTCATGTTGCTGATTACCTTATCTGTGTTGTCAGGACTAAGAAGGGGTCAACTGGTGAAGATGGCATTTCCCTGTTTCTGGTCGATGCCAAATCCTCAGGCATTACCATAACAGTGCTCAATACACTGGCTGGTGATAAGCAGTGTGAAGTGGTGTTTGATAAGGTCAAGGTGACTGAGAGTAGCCTACTGGGTGAATTGAACCACGGTTGGGATTATATTCAGAGGTTGATGCAGAGGGCAGCTCTGGGCAAATGTGCTGAGATGATTGGCGGTGCTCAGCAGGTTTTGGATATGGCAGTGGACTACGTGAAAGAGCGAAAACAATTTGGTCGCCCCATAGGTTCTTTTCAGTCGATACAGAATTACTGCGTTCAGATGTTAACCGATGCTGAGACATCGCGGTTTATCACCTATGAGGCTGCCTGGAAAATGAGCCAGGGATTACCTTGTATTGCAGAGGTGGCCATGGCAAAAGCCTGGGTGAGCGACGCCTACAAGAGAATTACTGCCCTGGGGCATCAATGTTTTGGTGGCATGGCATATATGGAAGACCACGACATGCACCTGTATTTGAAGCAAGCTAAAACTGCCGAGCTGGCCTATGGGGATGCTGTTATCCACCGAGAGCTTCTAGCTCAAGAAATAGGACTTTAGGTATTATATCTTAGTTCAGGAATCACGGACTTCATATGAATCGTGTTTTCATGGGATTGATAACCTAGTGTAGTGTCTCTAATACAGCTTTACAATGGGACACTTTTCCAATAATATCCTCAGCCCGTTTGGTCCAAACGAAAGGCTTAGGATTCTCATTGTTACATCGAATGTATTCTTCTATAGCAGCAACCAACTCTGGTACGCTACGAAAGACTCCTCGACGAATCCTTTTTCGCGTAATCTCCGCGAACCATCGCTCTACCAAATTGAGCCAGGATGAACTCGTGGGAGTGAAGTGCATCTTGAAACGTGGATGCTTTTCCAACCATGCTTTCACGTTCGGATGTCCGTGAGTTCCATAGTTATCCAGAATCATATGAATATCCAGTTTTCGGGGCACTTCTCGTTCAATCGTACGCAGAAATTTCAAGAACTCGATGTTCCGGTGTCGTGGGTAACAGGAACCGATAACCTTCCCTTCCAGAACATTCATGGCCACAAACAGGCAGGTAGTGCCATTACGTTTGTAATCGTGCGTCATGGTGCCACAGCGACCTTTCTTCATCGGCAGCCCTGGTTGCGTCCTATCCAGAGCCTGTACTTGGGTCTTCTCATCTACACACAACACCACCGCTTTGTCAGGCGGGTTCAAATAGACTCCCACAACATCGGTCAGTTTTTCCTCAAACCGTTTGTCTTTGGACAGCTTGAATACTATCATTTTCAGCACGGCTGGATACACCAACCATCTTGATTATGAGAATATTTAATTCTCGACCGAAGCTTCCACTATATTCTCTCGGGCGATGGCTATTTCAGTGCCATTTTTCTTGACAATGCCATGCATGAGCCTCATGATTTAGTACTTCCCATTTTTCAAACTAGTCGTATCCCCTCTGGTTGGAAAGTTCTCACTCCTGTTGCTCGACTCTCCGAACGTATGAATTAGTAATTCACCATTCATCATTCTATGTTACAGAATAGGTAAATATTTTTTAATCTCATACTCGGTCACTTGAGTGCGATACTGATCCCATTCGATGTTCTTGTTCTTTATGAAGGCGTTGAAAACATGTTCACCGAGTGCCTTTCGAACCACCTCGCTTTTCTCGGTTAATTGGATAGCTTCGATAAGATTAGCCGGCAAAGTCTTTATCCCCCTTTTTTCTCTTTCCGCATTGGACATCTCGTACACATTCTCTTCAACCGGCTCAGGCAGTTCATAGCCTTTCTCTATGCCTTCCAATCCGGCTGCAAGCATAACACTGAAACAAAGGTAAGGATTACACGCCGGGTCTGGAGAACGATACTCAATTCTGGTTGTCTTCTCGCGGCCTGGCTTATATTCGGGCACACGCACAAGGTCAGAGCGATTGCGGCGCGCCCATGTAAGGTAAACTGGGGCCTCGTAGCCGGGAACCAGCCGCTTATATGAATTGACCCACTGGCTGGTAACACAGGTAATCTCCGGTGCATGTTTGAGCAAGCCGGCGATAAAACCCTTGGCTAGCTTAGAAAGGTGATATTTGTCTTTAGCATCAAAAAATGCATTGGCGCTTCCTTTGAACAGAGATTGATGCACATGCATACCGCTACCATTCATGCCAAAGACAGGTTTCGGCATGAATGTGGCATAGACTCCGTTTGCTAGAGCTACCTGTTTTACCACTAATCTATAAGTCATCACCTGGTCAGCCATAGTGAGAGCATCGGTATATCTCATATCTATTTCATGCTGGCTTTTAGCAACCTCGTGGTGAGAATATTCAACACCAATGCCTAATTCTTCGAGCATAAGCACTGTTTCTCTTCTCAGGTCAGTGGCTGCATCGAGGGGGACCATATCAAAATAACCACCCTCGTCCAGAATCTGAGTACTCTGTGAATCCTTGAAGTAAAAATATTCAAGTTCAGGGCCAACGTAGTAGGTGTAGCCCTTGTCAGCAGCCCGTTTCAAGTTTTGCTTGAGGACATATCTGGGGTCACCCTCAAAAGCTTCACCTCCTGGTCTTAAAATGTCACAGAACATTCTAGCAACAGCCTGTGCCTTTGGTCTCCAAGGGATGAGCACAAAAGTGTTAGGGTCAGGCAACGCTATCATATCACTCTCATCGATTCGGGCAAACCCTTCTATCGATGAGCCGTCGAAACCCATGCCATCAGACAATGCACCTTCTAGTTCCTCTACTGTTATCGAAAAACTTTTGAGAAAACCCAAAATGTCAGTGAACCATAATCTGATGAATTTAACGTTTTGCTCCCTAGCATTCTTAAGCACATATTCACAGGCTTCAGATCGATTTTTAGCTTCCATAATTCCTCCTATTTTCTATTTCTTATAACTTTGTGGCCTAGTGGTATTAAACACCAAATGCTGGGCGAAATCAATGCATTTATTTTGTCAAGTACCTAAAAACCTCCTCATGAGTAGACTGATGGTCATTGTTTCTCCGATTAGAGCGCACTTCTCAAACAACGCGTTCACCTTCCTCCCCAGTCCTTACCCTCACAGCATTTTCAACCGGTATAACAAAGATTTTCCCATCACCTACCCTGCCAGTTCTGGCTATCCGGCAAATGGTTGCGACGGCCAAATCACTTGTTTTGTCATCGACTACCATCTCGATCTTCGTTTTGGGTAAAAAGTCGACCCGATATTCTCCTGCTCTCCATTGGAGAGCAATGCCTTTTTGTGATCCACGACCGCTTACTTCTGTTATGGTCATGCTAATAATGCCCTGTTCCTCTAAAGCGGCTTTCACGGATTCCAGCTTTTCTTGCCGGACGATTGCTTCTATCTTCTTCATGAAATACCTCCATAAGCCCGTTCACCATGTTGAGAAACATCGAGTCCTACTATCTCCTCATCTTCTTTCACACGAAGTCCCATAGTGGCTTTCAACGCCTTGGCCAATATCCAGGTAATAGCAAAGGCATAAGCCCAAGTTGCAGCTACACCGGTAAGCTGTTTAAGCATCTGTATACCGTTGCCAAGGACTAGACCATCAGTACCTGCTGAATTAACAGCCACAGTGGCAAAGATACCAGTAGCAATTGCCCCCCAGGTTCCACCTATGCCGTGGCATGCCCAGACATCTAGCGACTCGTCTATCCCGCTTCTCTTATTTCTCCATATCATAATGTAATATGACAGTATTGAAGCTATGGCTCCTATAGGTATGCCGGCTAAGGGATGAACATAACCAGCAGCGGGGGTAATCGCTACCAGACCAACAACGGCACCAGTAGCTGCTCCAAGCACTGACGGTCTACGGTTAATCCAGCCGAGAAGCATCCAGGTGAAAGCCGCGGAAGCGGCTGCAGTATTGGTAGCTACAAAGGCGTTAGATGCCAGGCCACCAGATGTCAGTGCACTTCCAGCATTAAAGCCGAACCAACCAAACCAGAGAAGTGCTGCACCCAGAACAACCATGGGTATATTGTTAGGCTCCATAGATTCTCTTTCCTGAAATCCCTTGCGTGGTCCGAGCACAAGGGCTAATGCCAATGCCGATACTCCTGCATTAATATGTACAACCGTGCCTCCAGCAAAATCAAGAGTACCAAGCTTGGCTAGCCAACCACCATTCCCCCATACCCAGTGGGCTACCGGGCAATACACCAGTGTAAACCAGAGGGCTGAGAAAACCAGAAGGGTACTGAACTTGATTCGTTCCACTACAGCACCAGTAATAAGAGCTACAGTGATAATGGCAAATGTGGCCTGAAACATCATGTAAGCCAGGTGGGGAACAGTTGTAGCATATATCTTTGATGGCTCCTGTCCTACGCCTATAAGACCGACCCATTCTAGGGAGCCGATAATACCTCCATCTGGGCCAAAGCTTATGCTATAGCCATAAAGTATCCACAAAATTGATACCATGGCCAGTATTGCGAAACTCATCATGAGGGTAGAGAGAAGATTTTTCTTTCTAACCATTCCCCCATAGAAAAGTGCTAAGGCTGGTGTCATTAGCATGACAAGTGCCGACGAAATTAAAATCCAGGCAGTATCAGCAGCATTGATTGACATCTACACTCCCCCTCTCGTCAAGACTCTGCCCTTCTTTTTTATGAGCGGCTTCACCTGAAAATTGTTCTTTTTTTTGGGCTAATCTGGGAGATAACATTGCCCACAGGTTAATAGTCAAATAAATACCCTTTTCATTGCCTATCTGAAACAAATCTTTACCCATATAAATTACCTCCTGGCAACAAGTATAGAGGGCAAATGTTTCCAAAATATTACGAGCTGATTAAATTTGTGTTACCAGACCGCGTGACTGGGAGAAGATTTTAGAACTTAGGCTGTAGAACCATACCCAAATTCGATAACGAGCTATGCTGATATCAGGCTATCCTCTGAGATAGGAGAGTAATTTCGTTCTCTGAACCTGTAGCCTATATTTCTAACAGTATCTATAAAGACATGACCGGTATCTTCAATCTTACTTCTGAGTCTTCTGATGTGTACATCCACAGTTCTATCGCCACCATAATAGTCATATCCCCAAACTTCGTTAAGTAAAGCGTCACGACTGAATGCCCTTCCCTTATTTTTTGCCAAAAATTTGAGTAGCTCATATTCCTTGAACGCCAGGGACAGCAGCCTACCTTCAAGGTACACCTCATATTTTACAGTATCAATGAGCAGACCACCACATCTGATTTCATCGCTGCCCGTGGTACCCCTTCTATTTATTGCTCTTTTGACCCTCGCTACCAACTCTGTCAAATCATAAGGCTCCACTACAAAATCGTCTATGTCTGGCGCCAATACAACAGTAGAGACCACGTCCTTGGATATAAGTGCAATAATGGGTAGCTTTTCATTTAGTTTGATTTCCTGAAGCTGTTTCCGATTGGCTTCAGCCCATGTCGGATCTACTGAACTATCCAAGGCGATTAAGGCTAAATCAATGCCTTTTTCGGTATCACTGCTGAATATCTTTGAGACATCTTCCAATATCAGGCAAGCAAATCCCTCTTGACTAAGTGTAGCGCCGAGATCCATCATTTTTTCAGACTCTTTGGCTATTATCAAGATTCTATACACTAACTCACCCGCCGACTATAGGCTCTGGAAACTTTTCAGTTGCCGCATGTCCATAACCCCGCTCATCGCTTTGTTCATTACCGGTATCTCTTCTTCGACTGCACTTGCTGATGGATTCAATCCACTAAACAAGATTAGCCCAATTTTATTAGAACTCACCGGAATTTCGCATATTGGCTCAGTCGTTTTCCCAATAACGGATAAGTTGCATAAACCGAGTGCCTTAAGCCGCCCCGGGGAATGATTCTTCCGCCTACAGGCTCCTCATCACCACTAAATATCTCCAGGATAGCTGCTATCTTCCTTTCAACCTCATGTGTCTCCTGCCCTATCATGTCTCAGTCCTCATCTAATAAGCATAAAGCCTGCCGTAAGGTCGTAAATATAGAGGGAATAATTTAATAAATTTGTGGCTCAATATCTCCTGGGCATCGCAGTTAAAGTGTGAAGCAAATTCATTGACAAATTTTTCCAGCTTCATACAATCCTCACTATCAATCTCAGCGACGCCCACTTCTTTCCCTAATTGATAATCATTAACACTGCCCCTGAGGTAGATAATGCCGCCGTGCATGCCGGTTCCTATATAGTTTGCTTTATGGCCCTCTCCCTCTTTTAAATTCAAGCCAAGCAGGATCAGGATTCCTCCCGCCATATACTCACCGAGAAAATCCTGTGCTGTGTTTCCGATAACAATTACTGGCTTTTTGTCTCCATATTCTTTCATGTGTATACCGGCACGATAACCTACACTATCCCTGATGAAAATCTTTCCCCCTCGAGCTGATAAGCCAGTGATGTCTCCGGCATGACCATGTACTTGTATTTCTCCTTCATTCATAGTATTGCCACAACCATCTTGGGCATTGCCGTGGACGATTATTCTAGGTCCGTTCATAAATGCACCCAAGTCGTTGCCAGGAGTACCCAAAATTTCAATGTCAATCTTCTTCCCTAAGGCTGTGCCGATATATCTTTGACCACAAACGTTCCTGAGCTCAATTTTGTGAGCACCGTTGGCTACTGCTTCTCTTAGCAATGCATTTAGATCACGGGTAAGCATGCCACATGTATCGATTCTTACTATTGAATTTTGCCTCCCACGAACAATATTTTGTACCATTTTAGTCTCCTGCCATCCTTACTCCAAGGATTTTTAATTCGTTGTCAGACAATCCCACAGCTCTCAGCTGTAGCCTGTTGCCTCGTAAACTCTCTAAAGCGTTTATACCCATACCACCCAAGATATCTTTTATTTCAATGCTCCAGCCCCGAATGAGATTGGCCAGGCGTCTAGAACCGATATCAGGATTTATCCTCTTAGTAAGCGCAAGGTCACTGGTGCATATGGCCCAGGCGCATTTCCCTGTATGGCATTGCTGACAACAGGTGCAACCAAGTGCCATTAAGGCCGCGGTACCGATGTAAACTGCATCTGCACCGAGTGCAATTGCTTTGGCTACATCACCGCTATTGCGAATTCCTCCAGCGATTAATAGCGAAGCCTGATTCCGTATACCTTCATGCCTGAGGCGTGCATCGACGGAAGCGAGAGCCAATTCTATGGGGATGCCCACATTATCACGTATAATTTTAGGCGCCGCTCCTGTTGAGCCGCGAAATCCATCAAGAACAATTATGTCCGCACCAGCCCGAACCATACCACTGGCTATAGCTGCTGAATTATGAACAGCAGCTATTTTGACCGAGATTGGTTTACTGTAGTTTGTTGCTTCTTTTAACGCATAAACCAATTGTGTCAGATCCTCAATAGAATAGATGTCGTGCTGTGGTGCCGGTGATAAAGCATCCGTACCCTGTGGAATCATTCTTGTCATAGCTACATCTGCACTTACTTTTTCACCGGGTAAGTGCCCCCCAATTCCTGGCTTTGCTCCCTGCCCTATTTTAATTTCGACGACTCTGGCTGCATCAAGATATTCAGGGTGCACCCCAAACCTTCCTGATGCTACCTGGACGATGGTATTCTTGCCATACTTATATAACCTATGATGCAACCCTCCTTCTCCTGTGTTCCACAAAGTGCCAGACTCCGTTGCAGCTCTGGCTAATGATTCCTGCACATGAAGGCTTACTGCACCATAGGACATTGCTGAGAACATCACTGGCACCTCTAGCCGCACCAGGGGCATCAATGTTGTTTTCAATTGCATTGTATTGTGGTCGATCTCAACCATATCTGGCTTGCGTCCGAGATAAGTAGTTAATTCCATAGGCTCACGCAATGGGTCAATAGAAGGGTTTGTCACCTGGCTGGCATTGAGTAACAAATGGTCCCAGTAGATACGTTGCCCCTTATCGTTGCCCATACCTGTGAGCAATACACCACCAGTTTCAGCTTGTTTGAGAATATCCTCGATTACTTCGGGACGCCAATTGTAATTCTCTCTGTAATCTAGGGTGTTTTTTCTGATATTAACAGCATTGGTGGGACAAAATACTACACAACGGTGACAGCCGACACAGTTTGCCTCATGGCTCTGTACTTCATCGTCTGTTTCGTCATAGTAATGCACATCGAAGCTGCATTGGTTAACACATACCCGACATTGAATACAACGAGTCTGGTCTCTTTCCACTAAAAACTTGGGCGGTAAATACGTTTTCATAATTATCCTCCGTCAGCGCTCTGCTCTCACTGGAACACCTTTTTTAGCCAAATAGTCTTTTACCTCTCGAATAGAATGAGTCCGATAGTGAAAAATGCTGGCGGCCAGAACAGCATCGGCCTTGCCCTCAGACAGCGCCTGGTACAGGTGCTCGAGAGTACCTGCACCACCACTTGCAATTACCGGCACCGTGACTGCTTCGCTAATAGCACGAGTAAGTTCCAAATCATAGCCAGCGCGATGCCCATCAGCATCCCAACTGGTTAGAAGTATTTCACCGGCACCAAGCTCAACCACTCTCTTTGCCCATCCAAGAGTATCGATACCTGTAGTTTTTCGTCCTCCATGGGTGAGAACTTCCCACTTTAGCGCACTTGAATCACCACTTTTTCTGGCATCGATAGCAACGACTATACACTGTGCCCCAAACTTCCGGGCACCTCTTTCAATCAACTTCGGATCGTTGATAGCTGCAGTGTTTACACTTATTTTGTCAGCTCCGGCCTCTAACATTCGTCCTATATCATCGATGTCACGCAAACCACCTCCTACTGTCAGTGGAATGAAAACTCTCTTCGAGACACGTTCAACCACGTCCACCATCGCCTTCCGCTCTTCTACAGTAGCGCCAATATCAAGAAAAACTACTTCGTCAGCACCTTCTTGATAGTAGAACTCAGCAAGTTCTACAGGGTCGCCGGCATCACGAAGAGTAGTAAAACTGATACCTTTGACTACTCGTCCTCTGGTGACATCGAGACACGGTATAATTCGTTTCGTAAGCATTCGATAAACCTCTTTAGCTTTCCTTTAGCCAGCTTTTGCAGTTTCTCCAGCAACTTTGCTCTCTTTATAAGGCAACGGCTTGTTTAAGCTGCCGATTATCGGCTCGCCTCCCATTGGAATCCACGCTTCGTCAATGTCAGGGCATATTAGGCGTATCGCTGATTCCTCTGATGACAGGTACAATACGTTGTCCTTAATACCCGCGGTTAAAGGACGCAATCGTATTCTATCGGTAAGACCGATCATTTCATCTTGATGGGCAATAATTATGGTAAATGGTCCATTGAGCAAAAGACTACCGTATACCTGTCGTAGAGCACGGAGCAACTCCTGTTCTCTTTGAGGAAAACGCTCTATTTGATTCCAAAAAGGTGGAGCGAAAATCTTGGCTATTATCTCTGCAGGGAGCCTGTGTTTTCTGATTAACAAATCGACAGCATAGACTACTACCTCGGTGTCAGTTTGCATGGTACAGTTGTAACCGAATTGTTCTAGGTAACGGCGGTTTATTCCGTATGATGAGATTTCACCATTATGCACTACCGTCCAATCCAAAATGCTAAATGGATGTGCTCCACCCCACCACCCAGGGGTATTAGTCGGGAACCTGCCATGAGACGTCCATAAATATCCCTCATAACTCTCTAGGCCAAAATATTCGGCTATTTCTTCCGGGTATCCTACACCCTTGAAAACACCCATATTCTTGCCGCTCGAGAACACGAAGGTATCTTTGATAGCAGTATTGATTTTCATAACGCAATCTACCACATAATCATCCTCTGAGTGGTATCTGCCTTCAAAATGATTGACCTCTAAAAAGTAACGCCACACTAATGGCGGAGCAGTTATTGCGGATGTCGGCTGTGCCGGTACCTCTTCATCATGAATGACATGAAACCTTTGCTTGAGAAAGCATTCTGTTTCCTCTTTGCCTTCCCGGCATAGGTACATAATGTGAAACGCGTATAAGTCAGCATATTCAGGATACAAACCATAGACAGCAAACCCACCACCAAGCCCGTTACCACGAACGTGCATGTTAGCAATGGCTTTGATTATATCCTTGCCTGAAAATCGCTTGCCTGTTGTGTCCATCATTCCGAAAATGGAACAGGCGTCAATTACTTTATCGTCAAGATATGGATTGTTCATTTTTTCAAGTTGTTTCATCTATGTACTCCGGTTCAAATAGTTACTCACCAGATAATGGCTCATCTGTTTCTGCCGAGGAGGCGAATACAGGGACTGTGTATAGCGATGCAGTGCCTAATCGTTCCTGCCAGAGCTGTCTCGGGAGATAGGCAAGCCCAAAATCATCGCTTAACAGGTCTTTTTTGAAAGCTCTGACATTGACATGGTCTCTCATCAAACTGAAAATAATGCCAGACTTATCAATGTCTCCAATGAAAACCATTCCAGTTATGTAATCATCATTTAACACCAATTTCTTATAACTCCTGTCGCTGCGTTTGGCTAGCACTTCGTAGCAGTCGCTGTCTGATGTTGACACTACTCCTGCCGTCACTATATCGATGCCAAAATAATTGAGCGAATTCATGGCGGTGCTGCCACTATACTCAGTATTTAAACCGGCCATATTGCAGCCAGCGGCTCTCCCTCCTGCATATGCATTTGGCCAGATAGGCGTGGCACGATTGGATTTATAGATAAAATCATAGGCTTCGGCTACATCACCACAAGCATATACATTGGGGAGGTTAGTAGCCATGTATCGATCAACTACTATGCCACGATTCACCTCTAGCTCTGTGTTGACAGCAAGCTCAGTCCGAGGCAATACACCAATAGCGATGACCACGAGGTCACAGGTAATTTTCTCGCCGCTGTCTAGAATTATGCCTTCCACGGCCAAATTGCCAACGACCGCTGATGCAGTATGATTGGTTATAATACTGATACCTGCTTTTTTAAAGGTGCCTTCAGCAATTGAGGAACCTTCTTCATCAAGTATAGTATTCAATATCTTATTCTTCATTTCTATAATGGTTGTACGTATTTCCCGTTTTTTTAATGCCTCGGCAACGCTGATTCCGATGAGTCCACCACCAATGACTAAAGCATGTTGCCCTGGCTTTATAAAAGCAGCAATTCTTTGCGCATCCTGTATAGTGAGAAAATTGAACACTCCTTCTTTATCAATGCCCTCAATCTTGGGAACTATGGGTATACCGCCGGTGGCCAGCAGAAGTTTTCGCCAAGTTACTTGCTCTCCGCTTTCTAGTTGCACAATATTTCGAGCGGCTTCTATTCTAATGGCGCTCCTGCCTGCAAGAAGACGAATGTTATGTTGGCTGTAGAAATCTGGTGGTCGAAATAACATCCCTTCTATAGTGCGCTCATTCGCTAGATATTTTGAAATAAGCGGACGAGAATAGGCTGAATAAGGTTCTTCTGACACAATTGCGATAGCCCCATGTGCATCTACATTGCGAATCGCTTCAACAGCCCCAATACCACCGGCCGAATTACCTATAATCAAGTATTCAGTTTTTATTACTTCTTGTGTTGCCATCATTTCTGCTCCCGCTTCAATGCCAAGGTCAAAAAATTTGAAAACATCTTTAAACCGTAGTTGCCGCTTTTTTCCGGATGAAACTGAGTAGCTACTAAATTATTCTTGATAACCATGCTGCAAAATGATATTCCATATTCTGTGGTTCCAGATACAATTGATGTCTCATCAGGGTCGGCATAATAGCTATGCACAAAATAGAAATTCCCCCCATCAGGTATTCCATCAAAGATAGGATGCTGAACCTTTTGATTAACCTGATTCCAACCCATGTGGGGAACTTTTAATCCCTGAGGCAACCGCTTTACATTACCAGGTAAGATGTCTAGGCATTTATGCCATCCACTCTCCTCCGTATTTGACAGCAGAACTTGCAATCCAACACAAACCGCAAATAGCGGACGATTTTCCTTGACTAACTGGCGGATGGCGTCGCCTAGCCCCAGCATTTCCAGCTTGTCGACAGTATCCCCTGCAGCACCAACCCCTGGCAGAATAACCGCATCAGCATCGAATATATCTTTCGGCTTGCTGGTTACCTCAAGCCGGTAACCAAGTTTAATAATCGCATTGGCGACACTACCTATATTGCCAGCTCCATAGTTTATGACAGATATCATTGTTCTCTTCCCTCGCGAGAATATATTAAACTAGAACAAGTTGCTCAGTCTTTACCTTGCTGTCCTCCGCGACAAAAAGTGCTTCATTCGGGCAATTAGCCACACATGCCGGAACTTCACGCCCGGGGCAAAGGTCACATTTGGTGACAACTTTATTATTTAGGTCCCTGGCCAGTGCACTATTGGGGCATGCCACAATACATGTCCAGCATCCTACGCACTTTTCAGCATCAACAGTAACTATACCACTCGTCGGATCTTTACGCATAGCACCAGTGAGGCAAGAATAAACACACCTTGGCTCGTCACAATGTCTACATTGTAAGGAAAAACAAATCTCTCCCTTTCTTTCCAAGCGAACGCGAGGGATAGGCGAAGGTTTTTCTTTCTTGTATGCCTTTATTATATCTTTAGACCGAGAGTGCTCTGTCCTGCAGTAGACGCGGCAAAGACCACAGCCAATACAAGCTTCTTCTTTAACATATACTCTCTTCATTTTACCACCCATTCTATCGTTACGGTATACGGCAACCACTTTCCGAATACCATGATAACATACCATTTTGTTAATGTCAATAGAGGTCGTTTAGCAACGACCGATTCTAGCCATATGCTCCCCTGGCAGGCTCAA
>JBBIPA010000047.1:0-14514 GCA_037443085.1 Chloroflexota bacterium
CTTTAACGCCTTCACGCCTGGACTTATCCACAAAGTGGGCGAAGTCGCCGCGATGTGATTGCTCATCGGACAAAATCCGCGCCAATGTCCGTTTTACCTTGGCATCAGAGATGAGCTTGATATGCTCCTTATACTGGGCGATAGCCCCCTCCTCCAGCATCACATTGTTCTTCATCCACTGAGACACTGCCTTGCCCGTCATGATCATCGTTCCTCGCTTCAGGCTGGGAGTTCCTCCCAGTTCTGTAATAGCCTCAGCCAGCCAGTCGAGATGGCGCATCTCCTCCCGGGCAATTGCCTCAATTTCACAGGCCATTTCGCCCTCGCCCATAGCATAGGCATGGCTCAGATACTGAATGATAGCGCCATGTTCATCTTCAAGGTCTTTATTCAACAATGCAATGATTTCTTTCTTGGTCATCTGAACCTCCCTTATTATTTCAGTGTAATTCCATGAGCCTCTAACAACCTATTAGAGTGGACTGCCGCTATCAGCTATGGGTTCGAAATTTAGTGAGGTATTTCTCGGGGTCCTGGTCAAAGGCTTTCTTGCAACCAACGGCGCAGAAATAGTACTTCTGCCCCTGATAGTCCGAGGTAGCTGCTGCCTTTTTCTCGTCGACCATCATCCCGCATACCGGGTCAACTGACATAGATGCACCTCCTTATGGCAAAATTGAATTAACCAGCACTGGCTGGCTTAAATCCCCGTAATCGCAGCGAGTTGGATACCACCGTAACAGAACTGGCCGCCATAGCCAGCGCTGCCAGCATGGGATTGAGAAATCCGTACTCGCCCAGAATAAAATGCAATCCCGCTGGCACACCGGCATGCCCGAAAGCCAGGTAGAGCACTCCCGCCGCCACAGGAATCAGGATAACATTGTAGGCAAACGCCCAGAAGAGGTTCTGCTTGATTGTCCTCATGGTGCGCTTGCTCAGCGATATAGCGGTGACGATGCCCATTAAATCGCCACGGATTAAGGTGATGGCGCCACTCTCCATGGCGATGTCGGTGCCCGTGCCGATGGCGATGCCCACATCAGCCTGAGCCAGCGCCGGAGCATCATTGATGCCATCGCCTACCATAGCTACCACCTTTTTCTCCTGCACCTTCTTCACCTCTTCAGCCTTATGCTCGGGCAGCACCTCTGCCAGCACACTATCAATGCCCGCCTCCCGGGCAATAGCCTCGGCAGTGCGCCGGTTATCTCCAGTAATCATCACCGTCTCAATGCCCATTTTATGTAAAGCCATGATGGCCTCTTTGGCTTCTGGCTTCACCACATCAGCCAGAGCTAGGATTCCCTTCACCTGGCTATCCATGCTCAGAAACATTACTGTCTTACCTTCGCCAAAGAGTTTGTCAGCTTCCTGCCGCATTCCATCCAAGACAACGTTCTGTTTCTCCATCAACCTCAGATTGCCCAGCAACAATTTCCGTCCAGCTACCACCGCCTCCACCCCATGACCGGGTATGGCATTGAAATCAGTAGCCTCAGAGAGAGCCAGTTTCTTATCCAGAGCCGCCCTGGTTATGGCTTCGCCCAGCGGATGCTCGGATACCCGCTCCACCGAAGCCGCCAATCTCAGAATCTCATCCTCAGCAAAGCCAGGGACGGCAATGGCATTGGTCACCACTGGCTCACCTCTGGTCAGCGTGCCTGTCTTGTCTAGAAGTACTGCCTTCACCTTATGCGCCATCTCCAACGCCTCACCGCTCCTGATGAGAACACCACTCTCCGCCCCCTTGCCGGTACCCACCATGATAGCAGTGGGCGTTGCCAGACCTAAGGCACAGGGACAGGCAATAATGAGCACTGCTACAAAGTTCAGCAGCGCATAAGTCAAAGACGGATGAGGTCCAGCAAAGAACCAGACAATGAAAGTGAGAATAGCAATGCCGATGACAATGGGCACGAAGTAGCTGGAGATAATATCGGCCAGGCGTTGAATGGGTGCCTTGCTGCCCTGAGCTTCCTCTACCAGCTTGATGATACGAGCCAGCGTGGTATCCTTGCCCACCCTGCTGGCCTGAAACTGAAAGCTGCCGGTCTTATTAATGGTGGCGCCGATAACTTCATCACCCACCTTCTTCTCCACAGGCATGCTTTCTCCCGTAACCATAGACTCATCAACACTGGAATATCCCTGGCGAAGGATACCATCCACCGATATCCGCTCTCCAGGACGCACTATAATCAGGTCGCCCACCAGCACATCTTCAATAGGAATGTCCTGCTCTTGGCCATCACGCATAACCAGCGCTGTTTTGGGGCTTAAACCCACCAGTTTCTTAATGGCCTCCGAAGTCTGCCCTTTGGCTCGCGATTCCATAAAGCGACCCAGCAGCACCAGGGCAATGATAACCGAAGAAGTATCGAAATAAAGCCCCAGGTCGATATTAGCGCCGGCAAATACCCAGGGGAAAAACACGGCCACCAGGCTGTAGAAATAGGCAGCAGAGGTGCCCACGGCTATCAGGGTATTCATATCGGCGGACCGGTGCTTCAAAGCTCCCCAAGCACCACGATAGAACCGCAGCCCCGCCCAGAACTGCACCAGTGTCGCCAGAGCCCAGAGGAGATAGCCGACCTCAGGGAAAGTGGGGATGATGCTCAATACCATGATTATGGCCGCCAGAACAGCTGCCACGATAAACCGGTCACGCAGGGCTCGAATCTCCCGTTTCGCTGCGGCGGTGACATCTTCCAGCGTCTCGCTCTCGGCTCCCAGCTCATAGCCAGCGTCTCTTACCGCCTGTCGCAGTGCGGCAAAGGTGACTTCACCAGTGTACTCCACAGTGGCTTTCTCGGAGGCGAGGTTAACATTGACCGAAACTACACCGGGGACTTCAGTCAGTGCCTTCTCTACACGTGCCACGCAGGAGGCGCAGGTCATCCCCATCACCGGGAAAATCGACTTCCTGGTGGCGATGCCGTAGCCAAGCTGGGATATGGTATCCTTAATTTTAGCCAGGTCTACTCGGGCGGGGTCATATTCCACCGATGCCTGCTCGGCAGCAAAGTTAACCTTCGCCTGAGCCACGCCCTCTGTCTCAGCCAGACCCTTTTCAATAGTAGCCGCACAGGTAGCGCAGGTCATACCAGTGAGCTGGATACGGGCTTTTTCCGCTTTCTTCGCGCTTACTTCCTCAACCATTCAGCTACATCCCATGGACAATCCATTAAACAAACCCGCTCTCCTTGTGTTTCTGGGCAATTTTTTCGGCCAGGTTCTCCAGAGCTTGATAATCGGCTTCCCTGGGCCTTCCCTTGCACAGCACTGGGTCCAGCACCTCCACTTTAAGGTTAGAAATCATTCCCGCAATGATTCCCACTGTCTTGCCCCCCCAGCCATAGGAGCCGATGATGCTGGCAAACCTGGCTTTGGGTCGCAGGGCATTGGCTAAAAGAGCGGCATAGGCAGCCAGCGGATGCGGCCCACCCAGAACTGTAGGCACACCGATGACGACAGTAGCAGCATCCACCAGCGCCATCGCCAGCTTCCCGATGTCAGTCACCGCCAGGTCAAACTGCTGCACCGTCACCCCTCTCTGTGCCAGAGCCTCGACCAGAAACGCCACCATCTTGCGGGTGCTGTGATGCATGGAAACGTACGGCAGTACCACAATGTTCTTGGGATTATCGAATACCCAGCTCCGGTAGGCATTCATAATGAACTCTGGTTTGTTATAGATAGGCCCATGGCTGCAAGCAATCATCTCAATCTGATAGCCCTTCAGTGTTTCCAGGTGCTTCTGGATATTGTTGCGGAAGGGCATCATGATTTCGGCAAAATATCTCTTGGCTGCCTCGTACACCCGCCCTTCATCGGTAACAAACAGGTCGGTGATAGCCAAATGTGAGCCGAATAAGTCACAGGGAAACAGTATTTTGTCCTCCCGCAAATAGGTCAGCATTGTCTCTGGCCAGTGTACCCAGGGAGCATGAATGAACTCCAGCGTTTTATTACCCAGCGATAGCGTCTCCTTATCATTGACGGTAATAAATTTCTCGGCTGGCACCATCAGCAAATCTATCAGCATATCCTTGCACTTGGGGGTGACTACCACTTTTGCCTGAGGGTATTTGCTCAGAATGCCGGGCAGAAAGCCGGAGTGGTCCGGTTCGGCATGATTGTGAATTGCATAGTCGATAGTTCTCACATCTAGCTCGTCCAGATGACGTACCAGCACCTCTCCCATTGTAGGATCTACAGCATCGATCAGCGCCGTTTTCTCACTGCCTCTAATTAAATAGGCGTTATAGCTGGTACCATCGGGCAATGGTATCAACGCATCAAATAGCCGCCGGTCCCAGTCCACAGCTCCCACAGAATAGACATCACGCTTGATCTCCCTCGACTTCATGGATGTGCCTCCTTTTTAGCTCCCCCTCCAACATGGAGAGAAAACGCTATATTTTTTCAAACTGGTCCTTCGATGCTCCACACACCGGACAGGTCCAGCCATCAGGCAGCTTCTCAAAAGGCGTTCCCGGCCTGATGCCACCATCGGGATCGCCCAGCTCAGGGTCATAGATATAGCCACAGACGCTGCACTTATATTTCGCCATTTTAGGTGTTTCCTCCTTCTTTATCTCGACAAAGCTGGGCGCTGCCTTGGGAGCGGTGCCTCTCTTTACCTGCTGATAGTAAGCATAGGTCAGCGGTTCGCCATCCTTGATGATATCGGCATCGACGAGGTCGCCGATGAACAGGGTATGGGTGCCCACATCCACCTGGCTAAATACCTTGACTTCCAGATAAGCCAGTGTATTGTTCAACACAATAGGCAATTTGCTTTCGCTGAGCTTATAGTTGATACCCGCAAACTTATCCACATCCCGCCCACAGTGAAAACCAAAGTTGCCGATAAAAGACAGCGGCGTATCTTTTGACAAAATAGAGACGGTGAACGCCTTGCTGGCGGTAATCAGCTCATGGGTATAGTTGTTCCGGTTAATTGCCACTGCCAGCTTAATCGGCTCCGAGCATACCTGGATGACCGTATTAGCCACCTGGGCATTAATCTTGTCTCCCTTTTTAGAGCCAACCAAGTACAGACCATAGCTTATTAAATAGAGCGCCTTGGTATTCATAAGTTAACCCCCATCTAAAGAATGATGCTCTGTTTTTCTCAACCAGCCTTCCGTGTCCACCAGGTATTCCCGGTAATCCACCAGCGCCAGAAAGTGCTTCCTCTCCTCGGCAGCCAGCGCTTTATAGAAGCCTTTCTGTGCCTGGTAGGTAGCACTCTCGCTCTGCTGTTTATAAAAATCATGCGTCTTATTTTCCATCTCCATGGCCTTGGTGATGGCTTTTAACTCAGCGCGATGAGCTGCGTTCTTGCATTCAGCTACTTTTATCGGCCTGGTAAAAAGCGTCTCGGCAATGCTTTCCCTCCCCGATTGAATAATCACCTCCGGCCAGGCTTTATTCTGCTGGAGTGTTTTATAAATCTGTTCGAACTTCTGGCGATGCCAGTCCTCCTCACCGGCAAGCCATTCGAATAGCTCTTTGCCCGCCCTCGCGCAGCTTTTTTGTCCGGCTTTCTGATAGTGCTTCTTGCCATCGATTTCCATCTGAATAGCATATTGAAGCGCTTCTAATGTTCCGGCCTGCTCTTTGTCTATATTCATTTTCACCCCTCTCCCTGATAATCCCTCTCCCCTTGCAAGGGGAGAGGGAAGAAAATTTTATAAAGGGCTGAAACCACTTTGACCCCACTTTCCCTACGTCTTTTTCACAAAGACCCGATACACTCCCTTATCTTCCTCCATGCCCAGGCATTCATTGCCAGTGGTCTGACACCAGCTAGGCATATCTTCTTTGATGCCCACATCATCGGAGAGGACTTCCAGCACCTGTCCGATTTTTAACTCCTTCATCTTCTTGGCTGTATGAACTATAGGCATAGGACAATAGAGACCAACGCAATCCAGAGTTTCATCTGCTTTCATCTATTAACTCCTAAATGAATAGACTTATCTTGCTATCCTTCGCCTCAGCGATATAGGTAGCCACTCCAGCAAAGGTATTGACCTCCGGGATGAAGGCATCCTGTGAAAGGCCCATCATCCCAATAGTAGTGGTGCAGGCAATGAATTTCACCCCGAATTCCTTGGCGAGCGCCATCAACTCCCCAACCTGCGGGAAATTAATATCCTTCATCAGCTTCTGCATCATCCACTTGCCCATCCCCAGCATGTGAAACTTGGAAAGGGGCAGCCTCCTGGCACCGCCGCGATTCATCATATTAAGCATCTTCCTCATGATGCCCTTGCTCTTGATACTACCTTCATTCTTCTTGATGACATTAAGCCCCCAGAAGGTAAAAAACATGGTCACATCCATCCCGGAAGTAGCGCCGCCGATAGCCAGATTAAAGGCAGCCAGCACCTTGTCCATCTCGCCGCTGAAGACGATGATGGTCATCTTTTCCTTCCCGTCCATTATTTCTTCTTGCCTCCCTTGGTCAACGGCCCGCCACATTCAGGGCATTTAGTGGCTTTTTTATCCAGCACTGTTATCTTGCAGGTAACGCAGTGGGCAATAGCCAGACCGCAGGCCTGGCAAAAGGGAAAGGGAGCAACAGCCAGTTCGACCTCACAATATGGGCACTTGCACAGTCTTTTGCTAGCAGGCTTTTCCTTCTTCGTGTTCGTCATCCTCTTCTTCTCCTTTCTCATCTAAACCTTCGATTTTTATTCCCTTTTTGGTGGCGTAATCGCGAATTGCTTTCTTCAATGCCTGGGCACCCAGGTTGGAGCAATGCAGCTTATTCTTGGGCAAGCCAGACAATTCCTCCGCCACCACGCTGGGCGTTATCTTGACTGCTTCCTCCAGCGTCTTGCCCTTGGCCATTTCACTGGCCATGCTGGAAACAGCAATAGCAGCACCGCAGCCAAACGTCTTAAATTTCACATCTTCCAGCCGATTGTCCTTTACCTTGATGTAGAAGGTCATCATGTCTCCACACACTGGATTTCCCACCTCACCGACACCGTCGGCATTCTTAATCTCACCGACATTACGGGGATTCATGAAATGGTCCATTACCTTATCGCTGTAGACTGGCATGCTTCACCCCTTCTGTTCTTTGATGAATTTGGCATAAAGCGGAGACATCTGCCTCAGCTTATCCACGATAGGTGGCAGTTTGTCTAATACATAGTCGATATCAGCTTCGCTGGTATCCAGACCCAGGGTCAATACCAGAGAGCCCTGGGCAATTTCATGGGGAATGCCCATGGCAATGAGCACATGAGACGCTTTCAGCGCCCGCGATGTGCAGGCAGACCCACTGGACACGGCAATACCATTGAGATTGAGTAGCATCAACATCGCCTCGCCTTCGATGAACTCGATACAGAAACTGGCATGATGGGGCAAACGCTGTATAGGATGGCCGGTGAGAACAGAGCGGTCAACCTTCGCCGCCACGCCATTGATGAGCCTATCTCTGAGTCGTGACATCTTCGTCATGCGAGAGGCTATATCACTCTTCGCCAGCTCTGCCGCTTTTCCGATGCCCACAATAGCCGGCACATCTTCGGTACCCGGCCGCCTTCCTCCCTCCTGCACACCACCATCTATCAATGGGATAAGCCGTACCCCTTTGCGCAACCATAATACGCCTGACCCTTTAGGCCCGTAGAACTGATTCCCCGCCAGGCTCAGGGCATCCACCCCCAGTGTTTTCACATCAACTGGTACATTACCGGTGCTGGCAACAGCATCAGTATGGAATAGTACTCCCGCCTCTTTAACTTTTCTGGCAATTTCAACAATGCGCTGAATAGTACCCACCTCACCGTTGGCATGCATGATAGAAACCAGTATGGTGTCCTTCCTGATATTCCTGGCAACTTCCTCCGGCTCAACAAAGCCGTACTTATCCACCGGCACCTGGGTAAGCTGAAAGCCTGCCTTCTCCAGGGTACGGGCGGCATTGAGCACCGAGAAATGTTCGATGGCAGAGACAATGATATGCTTGCCCTTGCTCGCCTGCGCTTGCGCCAGTCCTTTGATGGCCAGATTATTCGCCTCGCTGCCGCTGGAGGTGAAGATGATTTCCTCAGCGTTGCTGGCATTAACCAATACCGCCACCTGCTCCCTGGCATTTTCGATGGCCTCCCTGGCAGCATCACCCCAGGCATGAATAGATTGCGGATTGCCGTAGACATCCTTCAAATAAGGCAACATTGCTGCCATTACCTCGGGCAATACCGGCGCCGCCGCGGCATAATCCAGATAGACTTCTCTCACAGCTTGAGTCTGCACCATATGAGTTGATAGAGATTATCCTCGATAATGACAACCGCTGTATGCGACTTCTGTCACATTGTCAATCTCTGCAGATATCGATGTGCCTGGAGCGCTGCCTTGGCTCCTTCGCCAGCAGCCACTACAATCTGCTTTTCCGGCACATTGGTGACATCGCCCGCAGCAAACAATCCCGCTACGCGCGTTTCATTATTGCAGCTCACCTCAACCTCACCAAGGCGGTTAAGTGGGGCCACTTCCCGGGCAAAGTCTGAATTGGGAATTAATCCAATCTCAATGAAAATACCCGAAACCTCCAGCTTCTTCTCCTCTTTGCTCTTCAAATCCCTGATTTTAATTCCCTCAACCAGCTTATCTCCCACTATCTCCAGCACCTCATGCTCTAAAAACACGGTCAGATTTTTGGCTGTTCTCACCCGGTCAATCAATACCTGGTCACCGGTAAGTTTGGTCAATGACACCAGGTATACTTTACTGGCAATTTTTATCATGTCATCAGCAGCTTCCAGTGCCGAGTTACCACCGCCGATGACCGACACATTCATATCGGCAAATAGCGGTCCGTCACAGATAGAGCAATAAGTGACGCCTCTGCCTTTCAGTTTTTCCTCGCCGGTGACATTTAGCGGACGGGGACGCTTGCCGCTGGCAATAATCACCGCCTTCGCCCGAAACTCTTTCTCATCAGCAGTCCTGGCTACGAAACCACCACTGATACGTGACAGCTCAGTAACCGGCTTTCCGATTTTTATCTCGATGGGAAACTGCTTTACCTGCTCCTCAAACTTCTTCATCAGTTCAGCGCCACCGATAAACTGATATCCCATATAGTTCTCCACCCCCATCGTCCAGTTCACCTGTCCACCCACATCCTTGCTCAACAGCACAGCATTCAGCTTCTTCCGCGCCGCATAGACAGCAGCAGTCATGCCCGCCGGGCCACCCCCGATAATCATCAGGTCGTACATAATTTCACCTTATTTTAGCCCTGAATGCCCAGCTTCTGTTTTAGCCAGCCCTCATTATAGCCCACCGAGACCTCTCCATCGATGTCGATGACCGGCACCTGTATCTGCCCGGTCCTGGATACCATCTCCTCTCTGCCGGCTTTGTCGCTGGCAACATCGATGTTCTGATAGGAAATATTGTTTTTGTCAAGCAACTGCTTGGTTACCTTGCACCACGGTCAGGTAGGTGTAGAATATATTTTTACCTGATGAGCCATCGTCTCCTCCTTGTACCACGAAAATTAGAAAGGCAACTGTAGCTATATACGTCTATAAGCATAAACATAGGTATAGCTATTGTCAAAAGGCACGAGTTACCTCTTTACTGACACTCTCCGCACAAACCACGAAACTCGAGACGATGATGCGTTACCTCAAAACCCGTTTTCTCTGCCACTTTCTTATCCAGCTTCCTGTCCACCGGCTCATCGATATCAAATACCCGTCCGCACCGGTCGCAGCGAAAATGGTAATGGTCATGAGTAAAAGCATCGTACCGGCTCACCTTACCGCTAATGTCAAGCTCCAAAATCTCACCCCGCTGGCTCAATGACTTCAGATTTCGATACACCGTCCCCAGGCTGATATTCGGTATTTCCATCCTCACCTCGTTATACACCCATCCCGATGTGGGATGAGACCCGGTACTTCTCAATACCTTCAGTATCGCCTCTTTCTGCCTCGTCTTCTTTTCCATCTTATTGATAATGATTATCGTTATTCTATTGTAAATCGGGCTTCACTTAATGTCAAGGGATGCTACCGCCAGCGCCACCGAATTTTCTACGCCGATCGCTTCACTTGTGACCTGCTCTCAGCACTATAGTGATCCAGTGCCCCCAGAACCTTGTTTATGCTCTTGAGCAGCATCTGACCTTTCACGGTTAACCCATAGCTGACATGAGATTTATCAATAACGGTACGCTTCAGGCAACCGCGGTCGACCAGTAAATCCAGATACTTTTGAAGCTGGTGGTAGCTCATATTGGCCTGATGCATGATCCTGGTTTTACCAGCACCCTGCTCACCAATCTTGAGTATGTCGGCTACCACCTCGATATTGGAGCGTCTCACCTTCACCCCTCTTACCCCCAAGGAGTGCTTCTTCACATTGCCGAAGTGCACTCCATTGTACAACCGTCCCATTAGTGACTGTCAAGCAGTACCAAAGTACTAAAATAGCTTTGAATAACATTATGTTAACACGCTATTTACTACACTACTTATATCAAACCGCTACCGAAAAAGGATGGCCTTCTTTTCCAAAATCAGGGACGTAGGTAGTCGGAGAGCTTAGCTCCTGCACCCAGCCATTCTCTAATCCCAAACTGAATAGCGACTCATTGACCCACTCGTACTCAGGCACTGATATCGTCCGTGAAAGCAGCGGTATCCTCGGCGCCTTGTGTGCAGGCAGGTATTGTGATCGGTGGCATTCCAGCTGACATCCACTGCCACGATCACCTGTTCCTTGTCATCCACCGCTATCTGCCCATTATGGCTGGGTGGCAAGCTGGTGCTCCACCACTTTCGTGCGTGGTGAACAGTGTCGATAAATCCATGGTATCCACTACCTCGTTGACAATGCGCGCCTCATGATCCTCCGACACGAATTCATCGAGCGAAGGGGGAAGTAGTAACCCCCGACACTGGCTGTATTCCCTGAATATCTTCATTCGCATCTACCTCCGGGAAAAGCATCCTTTCACGCCCATTTTGCACCCCGTCTACCCTATCATCATCTACTTCTCCACAGTGGACTTTTTGGACAGCCTGACAATAGATAACTGGGAGATAACTTTGAATTCAGCATGCCCAAATACCTTCCATTCCCGCTCCATGACCTTCTTCGTAGCCGGTCCGCTCAAAAAGTCATGTAATTCATCGGTACTGGCCAGAAGAGCAATGTCTCTTGTGGTGTACTTGGTGGGAAAGCGCCTTTTGTGAGAATCTGCCTTCCTGATTTGTCCCCGTAGCTTAAACTTCCTGATCAGGCGGCAAACCTGCGCCCGAGAGTATCCGCTCATCTTCTTAATACACTGTCGGATCACTCCTTTCTCGGATTTGCTGAGCCGCTGATAGGTAAACCGTACCAGCACCTTCTCAATCCAGCGGTACCGTTCTTCAATCGAGGCCCCTCAAATTCAAGCGGTTTACTGCCTCCAAGAAACTGCCTGACCTGTTCTATTGTCCGAATATCGTCATCGTTTCATGATCAGTTTCATGTCCCGATCATAAACGAGATGTTCGGGCTCATCATGTGTTAGAAATCGATACTCTCTCCAGGCTCATCTTGTATTAGAAGAGAATAACTGTTGAAAGAAGAGATTACTCTTGGTATAATCATGTGCTGGTTGGGGGCGGTCACGTAGAGTTTACTTGAGTGGCAATTTTTAGAAAATAAATACGTGTGATAAAAGGTAAATAGATGTACGCTGGAGAGAATTTCATGTCGGCGCGAAGCTTGATGAAAAAATACTGAACAGCGTCTTTATACCAGTACTTTCGCGAGAAGTCCATTTCCCACAACCTCACCACGAATGAATAATGTTATCATACGCCGATCTCACGGGAGTAGTGGTAGTCTCTATTTGGGGTTAGTATTAGAACATTAAAGAAAAACATAAACAGCTGAAAAGGATTGATGTTAGACAAGCCCTAGTGAGGGTTTCCTTGCTGTTAGGCCTGGCTGTATTAACCGGAGGGAGATTGTAATAACCGTAGGCACTCTTGTCCAAATCAAGTTTTTTAACTGAGCCAAAGCCGGGCAAATTTAACTTTCGGCTATCGATTTCAAACGTAAAATGAAAACCGAATGGGTAAAATTTAGCTGATTTAATTTAGACAGCATTTTAGGAAGCTGATTTTTCAAAGTGCAATTTCTTGTCTAAGATACGAACACACTTAATTGGATAACAGCTTATTTTCAGTTAATTAGGAGAGCAATGAACCATGGGTATAGATTTATCGCTTGTTGACCCAATCTTACAAAAGCATAAGAGTCAGGAAGATGCTCTGATTACTATATTACAGGAGATGCAGGAGGTATACTCCTACCTTCCAGAAGAGGCTCTGAACCGTTTGAGCCGTGAAGCCAAGATTCCAATGAGTCGGATTTATGCGGTGGCAACATTCTACGCCCAGTTCTACCTTAATCCACGAGGGCGGCATACGGTACGCGTTTGTCGGGGGACGGCCTGCCATGTGAGAGGAGGAGCGCTAATTCTGGACGCCGTGGAACGAGAATTGGGGATCAAAGATGGGGAAACCACACCTGATCTAAAATATAGCTTGGAAACCGTCGCTTGCATCGGCGCCTGCGCGTTGGCTCCTGCCATGGTAATTGGACAAAACACGTACGGCAAGATGACGCCCAACCAGGCAGCGGAAGTTGTCAAGAGTAAAGATAAGAAGGAGCAAAAGGTTGAGTAAGCAAGAACCAGCCGTCTCAGCCAAGGAGACACAGGTAGCTATCGTCTGCCAAGGACTAGGTTGTCTGTCCCGAGGATCGGCTGAAGTACAAGCGGCGCTGGATTCGGAGGTGAAGCGGTTAGGGTTGGGGGAAAACACCCGGGTCAAGCTTGCCGGATGCCCCGGTTTGTGTGAGGAGGGACCAATTGTTATGGTCGAGCCCGAGGACATCTTTTATACGCGTGTCAAACCAGAAGACGCGCCGGAGATCGTTCAGCACCACCTTCGAGACGGAAAGTGGGTGGAAAGGCTTCTTTACCATGACCCAACAACTGGTAAAGCAATGCCACGTCGCCAGGACATTCCCTTCTATAAAAAGCAACAGTTTATCGTTCTACGCAACTGTGGAACCGTCAATCCTGAAAGCATCGAAGATTACATAGCATCTGGCGGATATCAGGCCCTCGCACATGCCCTGACGAAGATGTCTCCTGAACAGGTGATTGGGGAAATCAAGCGGTCAGGCCTGCGGGGAAGGGGCGGGGCCGGGTTCCCTACCGGCACCAAGTGGGAAGCTTGCCGTAAATCCGCTGGCGATACGAAATACGTGATATGCAACGCCGACGAAGGTGATCCTGGTGCATTTATGGACCGCTCCGTACTGGAGAGTGACCCTCATTCCGTCATTGAGGGAATGGTCATCAGCGGTTACGCCATCGGGACGCCTAACAGCTATATTTATGTCCGTGCTGAGTATCCGCTAGCGGTAAAACGCCTGCGGCTGGCCATAAAGCAAGCTGAAGAACGTAACTTCCTTGGGAAAAACATACTGGGAACCGATTACAGTTTTAACATAATTGTCAAAGAAGGGGCTGGCGCCTTTGTATGCGGTGAGTCCACCGCATTGATGCGCTCTATCGAAGGGAAACCAGGCAAGCCCCGCCAGACACCTCCACGCTCGGTGGAAAAAGGTCTATGGGGCAAACCAACCAGCCTCAACAATGTGAAAACCTTCGCCAGCGTCCCGGTTATCATTTCCAAGGGTGCCGATTGGTACGCCAGTATCGGCACAGAAAAAAGTAAAGGAACGGCTGTTTTTGCCCTGGCCGGTAAGATTGCCAACAGCGGCCTGGTAGAGGTACCCATGGGGACCACCCTGCGTGAACTCATCTTCGATATCGGTGGAGGCGTTCTCGATGGCAATCCCTTCAAGGCTGTGCAGATTGGCGGACCTTCTGGTGGCTGCCTTCCGGAATCTGCCCTGAACCTGCCTATTGATTTTGACTCACTTACTGACGCCGGGGCGATGATGGGCTCCGGTGGTATGATCGTGATGGACAAGGATACCTGCATGGTTGACACTGCACGGTATTTCCTTGATTTTACCCAGTCCGAGTCATGTGGCAAGTGCGTCCCCTGTCGCGTCGGCACGAAGAGGATGCTCGAGTTATTGACCCGGATTACCGAGGGACAGGGGAACGAAGCAGATGTAGAACTGCTCCTTGAACTGGCCGAAGGAATCTTAGACACAGCCTTGTGCGGCCTGGGGCAGTCGGCTCCCAATCCGGTACTGAGCACTATCAGGTATTTCCGTGATGAATATGATGAGCACATCAAGAAACACCGGTGTCCCGCAGGAGTCTGCAAGGCCCTCATTGCCTACTACATCGACCCGGCCAAATGCCAGGCCTGCATGATTTGCGCGCGCCAGTGTCCGACCGACGCCATTGAAGGCACAAGGAACACCATCCATGTCATTGATCAGGGAAAATGCATAAAATGCGGGAACTGTCTCAATGCCTGCCCG
>JBBIPA010000048.1:0-13727 GCA_037443085.1 Chloroflexota bacterium
TACCACATAAGCCCGGCCACCATCGCTTATCAAACAGCAGTCATGAAGTCGAAAAGGCTCCACTACCCAACGGGCATTGTAATAATCATCGTAGCTCAATGTTTGCCCATGCATTGCCGCCCGAGGATTAAGATTAGCCCATTTGCGCTGAGCAATAGCAATTTCCTTCCATGTCTCTGGACCGGTACCGAATACATGCATCGCCCTTCATGGCGCCAATGCATACCCGGCCACCACACCAAAATGGCCAAATACAGCATCATCCCCAGCAGCACAATCTCGCCGAACTTACGCTAGCCAGATAAGGCATTATCAGCATGGGCAACCACCACACATTTGCAAAGCCCCTGTTCCAGAGCGCCAACAGCATACTTATCTTTCAGACTCATCTGCTTTCAATGATATCTCTCACGCTGTAAAAAAACAACAACTCTCCAGCATAAGATGGCACTCTTTGAGGATAGGTGCAGCTACAGTACTATTTCTTCTCTTTCGGTGGTTCTGGAGGTGCTGGATTCACATAGCCCACCAGCAAAGAAGACGGTACATACTTCTTAAGGTCTTCTATTGTCCACATCCCATCAGCATCAGCCTTGTACACCGTGTACTGCTCCACAGGCTCATGGTAAATGGCAATCTTACCTTTGGTAATATGAAAGACTCTGCCATTAATATTAGCAGCTTCGTCAGACACCAGGTAAACCACAAATGGAGCAATATATTCAGGGCCCGGCATATTGATCGCAGTCTCGTAAAACTCTTTGGAAACAATGCCCATCTCATATTGCTTCTTGGCACTGGCAATTACCTCAGGGGTTAAAGTCATTCTGGTTCCCGCCAGCGGAGCGATGGCATTAGCCGTCACTCCGTACCTGCCCAATTCCCTGGCAATTGACCTGGTGAAACTCACAATACCACCTTTGGCAGCACTGTAGTTTGATTGGCCGGTAACGCCTCTCCAGGCATCAGAAGCAAGATTTACTATCCTCCCATATCGCTGTTCCCTCATTAACCCCGCAGCACGTCGGCAACAGTTAAACGTTCCCTTCAAATGAACAGCTATGACTGAATCCCACTCCTCTTCAGTCATATTCCAAACCATTCGTTCCTTGAGTATGCCGGCACAGTTGACCAGTATATCTATCGATCCAAAGTTTTGAACGCAGCTATCTATCATATCTGCCGCAGCCTTGAAGTCGGCTACTGAGCCGAAGAAAGAAGCAGCATTGCCTCCCTTTGCCCTAATCTCTCCCACGACTTTATCGGCTGGAGCCCTGTCAGTACCTTCCCCGCCTCGGGAAGAGCCATAATCGGCAACCAGCACATTGGCGCCCTCGGCAGCCAAAGCCAGGCATGTTGCCCGGCCAATACCACCACCACCACCAGTTACCACAGCATTTTTTCCCTTGAGAAGATCTCCCATGTAAACCCTCCTTAGAATTTATGAACGCATACTTACTTCATTATCAATTTAGGCAAATACATAGCTACTGTGGGAAAGGCCATGACGATAATTAATCCTAACGCTTGAAAGCCTACAAAAGATGCTACAGAACGGTAAATATCAATCATGGATATCTTTTTGGGGGGCTACACCCCTCATATAGAACGAATTCCAGCCAAACGGAGGGGTGATGGTCAAGTGTGCTAAACATTTCAATTATTGAACTATCAATTACCTATGTCATACTTACCCCCTCTTTTCCTGTTGTTATTTTTCACAAATCGAAATCTGTCATCATTACCATTCACATGATATGCGCTCTTTGTTAACCCGCCATAAATTTAGAAATCTGACACCAGATATGACCTTTTCTGCTAACTAGTCAGTTAGCGACATAAATTGTATATTCGCAGTGGCGCAGTGTCAATACTGTTTGCTACACAATCAATTTTTTCGGGAAAAATCTGACATTACATAACCAATTGCGTATACATTAAACCGATCAGGTGCGTATTCAATGAAGAGAACACCCAAAAGTGTACGACGTGAGAGGCAAGGAGCAGAAAACAGATGAAACCGTATAGCGTTAGAGAAGAAGCTGAAATAACTACTTGTAAATGCTGGTTATTATGGTCTCGGCATAAGCCTCTTGTCCTGATATGGCAGCAAATATATAATTCCCTTCGATTCTAACCAAAATCGGGATTTTGCTACCATCTGGAGCGGGCCATGAACCCCGATATATGGTAAATTCACCCACTTTCTTTTCTGCAAAACCATTATCTTTCACCAGGTTTTTAGCCACAGGACTTACCACGAAAGCCGGAAAGCTAGATTTTAGTGAAACCAGCATACCCACATCCAGCGTAGAGGCGCCACTTCCCTTTTCGAATACTTCCACCGCTTTAGCCACATTTATCTGGTGTGGAGAGTAAAGACTACCAACAACAACCTCAGGGTTGAGCAGTTTTAATATTCTTTCAATTTGTTCAAAATTCTTCTTTCCAATGTAACTGGCAGTGAACTCCAGAACCTGCTTACTGGGCTTGGCAACACCTATAGCAACCATCTTCGTTCTGCCACCACGGGGCAGCATGGTTACTGCTTCCAATACATTTTTATTAGTATAATACTTAAAATTATTATTTAAGATGGCTGACTTAAGGGACTCTGCCGCAGAACCAGACCCGCGCACCACATATATTATATTACCACGCAGAATCTTCCAACCGTCTTGTTCCAGCTTAATGCTGTTATAAATTTCCGAAGCATCGCTGATAGTGGAAAAGGTAAATCCCGCTCCAAAGGCTAACCCCTTATCTGAAGGCAATCCCCAGACAGCCAAGGAATCAACTTTGATATCATGTGGTAGATTGATAATCTTCGCCGGTATGATGGTAGGTCGACCCTGTTTGGCATAGGCATATAATTCCAGATCAGTGTCGGGCACCATCAAGGCTGCAAATTTATCTGGAGACGCTATCGAGAATTCATCTACATCACCAAAGCAGCCCGCCACCAGAACGGAAAATAAAAGCAACAGCACGAAAGCTAAGACATGCCCTACCTTGATCGATCTCATCTTTATCGTATTCACTAATTCTCTCCACTATATCAAAAAAACAACAAGCGTGACATACTATAACACATATAAAATAAACAAGCCACTATTTCCGCAAACAAATTTGCTGGCATCATTCGCCAGCAAAGAGCATTATATGGTGTCCAATAAGATTATGACAAGTTGTAACTGTAAATCCCAAGGGCTGTTACTTCCTGAATCTAATGCACTGCTTCTAAAAGGCCCTGCCTTGACTAACAAGTTAAGAGTGAGTATCATGCTGGCCTAAAGGACTATGGAACAACCCAAGGAGGACTAATGTTACAACTGGCAACCAGCTTTTTTATCTCTTTCTTCCAGAATTTCAATATTTGGGGGGTCCTTCTTGCCATCGCATTTGGTGCAATATGGTTCGCCTGTTTCTATCCGCCTCTTATTAAAAAACCATGGCACTGGGCAATTCTGGTGGGAGGCGCCTTTGTCACCCTGTTTGCTATCTCATTTATTCAAAGGCCACTCCAGAACGTAATTGGTAACGCCATGCTTAAAACCTGGGGTGAGGAAACCCTGATGAAATGGCTACTGCTCTCCGGATTACCTACGGTGCTTATCGCCGGCTTTGTCCAAGAGGGTGCCAAGCTGGTTCCAGTGGTTATCTACTGGTGGCGCAAGAACTTTAACATCGATTATAAACTAGCATTGACCTTAGGTGCGGCCTCTGGTGTGGGCTTCGGCATCCTAGAAGCCCAGTGGATACACAATTTGACATTGGCTATGGGATGGAAATGGGACCTGGTAAGAGTCTATGGTATAGACGCATTTGCCCCGTTTACAGAGCGTTTTTTTGTCGTTGCCTTTTCTACCGCTGCCTCGGCTCTGGCTGGATACGGGCTGGCTAAAGGATGGGGCTGGCAGTTCTACCTAATTGTATCAGTGGTACACTCCGCCATCAACTACAGCATTTTCCTAATGCAGGCACAAATTTTCAGACTCAGTCAAGCCGAAATGTTGATTGTGGCGTTATCGATTGTAATAACAGGCATAGCCCTTTGGCTTCGATGGAGAAAACCAGCTAGCTGAGTCCCCGATTGATCGCAATGTACAGACTTACTTGCTCCGGCTGGGCAAAATAACCAGAGCCGAACCCTGGGTTGTTTTTTCTGCCTTGCCATTCTCCACCCAGATATCACACTCCACGAAATGTTCATCACCCTGAACATATTTCTTGGTCACTTTTCCCTTGCACCACCACGTTTCACCATCATGTGGTTCTGTCATTGTCTTCATCTTGCGAGGCCAATCCATAGCCCGATATTGACAAGAAAGCCTCTTCAATTCGCCATAATCACCAATCCAATTTATCATTAACTGTCCCAGCCAAGCCCGCTTCAGCGCCCCGTGAACGATAGGCTGCTCTAAACCTTGAGCCTTGGCAAAATCGGCTTCGTAGTGCAATGGATTAAAATCTCCAGAGGCTCCCGCCCACTGCACTAACATCTGAGTAGTAGCAATCTTAGCCAAGGGAGTAACTTCAGTACCCACCTCAACATCTTCATAATAATGCTGTTTAGCCATAATTTCCTCCTCAGTCAATAATAGTCTAGCTATCGATTGATGATCGGCTGCCGGCTTATCAGTACCACATCACCGTTTTGATTAATGTAGGTGGTCTCTACCGTAGTTATCAGTATTTTCCCCCCCTTACTGTCCTTTTCTACAATTTCCGCAATCTTAGATGTAGCCACCAGCGTATCACCAACACCTATCGGCAAAAAAAACTCAAACTCCACACCACCATCAAGTATTCTGGGTGGCGCTCCCGCCTTAATCAGCTTGTCAAATATCTCAGTAATTCTCATTTTCCCCTTAAGTGCCCAACCAGTAAAACCAGGAGGACATATTACCCGACCATACCTGCTATTCCTGGCATACTCCACATCATTGAACAAAGGATTGGGATCGCCAATCGCCTCGGCATATCGGAAAATAGCGCCTTCCTCTACCTTGTAGATGGAAGGATCCAAAGGCACGCCTATCAACTTCTTCAATTCATCAGTCAGCATTGAGCCATCTGCCATAATTTAAACCTCCTTTACTGTTTCCAGATCTAAGCCTTGATTTGAGAGACAATGAAATAAATTCAAAGGGCTTTAAAGTCTTGAATCTCCTGGGCTGCGGTGAGTTTACTACAACATAATACTGCTGTCAAAACTAGTTTACGATATCAGTCGATTAAAATGTAGTGATAGGCGAAGTCAGTTCAAAAAATCTTATTTCTTTATATTTTTCAAAAGCAATACCTTGTAGCAAGAGACGATAAACAAATCTCCACAGAACCATGATAGTGAGCACACAACTAATCACAGTATCAATTAGCCTACACACTGTAACTCAATGTCACCCAGATTTACATCCTTATCGGTGCTGACAGATGGTATTTGTTTAGCGTGGTATCCCTCTTTCTCTATCTTCACGGAAAACGTCCCCACCTTCAGACCATCGACCCAGAAGTCCCCGAAATCATTGGAGGCAACAGCGAACTCATCCCCAGATTGCACGTCACATACTGTAATCTTAGCGCCCTGGATGCACATATCCCTCTTAGCATCGTATACAGAGCCAGCGATGAATCTCTTGGGTAAACCAATGTAGTATACCCGAGGCTTCGTTTTATGTTCCGGAAGCAATACTTCAGCCTTATTCAAAAGATGCTGCAAGTCTCTCTCCTCGCCAAAGGTCAATGCCCCTGTGGGACAGACATCAACACACCTCGGCTCCTTCCAGTCTTTGTCCAGTAAATGAGAGCAAAGAGTACATTTCTGGGCAATGTTAAGGTCTCTGTTGAAATAAATTACATGATACGGGCAGACATCGAGACAGTTTCTGCTCCCGGTGCATTTCTCGGGGTCGATAATCACGATACCATCATCTCTCCGATAGATAGCTTGCTGAGGGCAGGCTGGAATACAAGGGGCATTGTCGCAATGCTGGCATATGGTATGCATGTAGCTCACTTTCACTTTCGGGAAAGTGCCCCGTTCCACGTCTATCGTTTTCGTCCAGAACTGCCCGATGAGCGGCTGTGGCTTGGCATACGGGGTCCAATCATTGCCCACATGCTCATCCTTGCAGGCAACCTGACAGTTATGACAGCCATTACATTTAGTGATATCTATTACCAGCACTTTCACCTTGCTTCACCTCGCTCCAGAAATCGCTCCAGGCACAGCCCGGCGGCCTGGTCATAAGGCCGCTCAAACACCGCAGGATATTTCCTCCTTAGTTCCTCTATATCCACTTTTTCAACTTCTACAAGATACCCGCTCGCCACCTGACCAGTGGCATGTTTGGAGGTCACATTATGAGGGCATATGGTATTAATGGCTCCACCCCTATCCATCTCACCCGGCACTATCGGGTCATACCGGGCACCATGGTCTATGTAGACGGTGCTAGGCATTATCCTCTCAGTCAAACGTGCCCCGGCCAGAACCTCTCCCCGCTCATTGTATATCTTCACCACATCACCACCGCGGATACCCCGTTTAATGGCATCCGATGGATGCAACCACAACGGCTCGTATAAATAGCCATCGGGGCCTTTCACCTTACATGTCGGTATTTCCCGCAGCCAGGTCATATCATCATGCTGGGCATGAATCCGCCAGCGGGGATGGTTGGAACATATCAGTAGAGGATATTGCTGAGCGCGGGGGTGCAGCAGGCTCTCCTGATGCGATTCACCGTAGGGCACCCAGTGCGGCACCGGCGGCCTCTCTTTATCATCAGGGAAATTAGTCGCCAGTCGTTCAGAGTAGAACTCAATCTTTCCTGAGGGCGTGGTCAACGGATTCTGCTCAGGGTCATCATAAAAGCCCTTCATCCCGGCTTCATGCGATTGCCAATCCGGCGCGGTGGGCACCACCCAATACCCCTTTTTCTTCAGGTCTCTGAAGCTGATATGACCGCTGACACCTGAAGTCTTGTAGCCATGCTTTATCCACCCGGCTACACTTCTGCCGCCAGTATACTCCTCCAGCAGGCCCAGCTTCTCGGCAATGGTACATACCACCTCATAATCACTTTTGGACTCACCCCGTGGCTCGATGCATTGATACTCATATAATATGGCATCGAACTGCCCGCCGAATATATCGACACCGATATCCTCTGTCTCAAACTTGGTATTGGATGGCAAAATGATATCTGCGAAAAGGCAATCGTTTTCCAGCCAAGGATGCTGAGCCAGAATGAACTCAATCTTTGGGTGCTGGTATGCCTTCAAGATGCTGTTAGAATCATTCCAGCACGTCGCCAGGCAGGGCGTATCAGTCCATATCATATGTACCTCGGGACAGCCATCGACAGGATATTTAGACTGGACGAATTGTTTTTCAACAGGGTCCCTTGAAAGCGTGGTGGTTCCCCACCAGGTAACGGGCGGGTTCAATATGGCATCATGGATAAGGCACTTGGGTATGAATTGCCTGGGTGTGTCCTCATATTTCCAGCCACGGTCTGCCGCCTGAAGATGCGGGATGAACAGAGGACGAGGCCATGGGTTACGCTGATGTTGTTGATAAATACTCCATTCCATCATCTTGACCTGGTGACAGCCGGGTCTGCCCAATCCCTGCATAGCCAGCAGCAGAACTTCAAGCCTCGCTGGTTCAGTGGCATAAGGTCCCCTGATGTAAGGCCCCCCGTTTCCGTGCGCTATCGTGGTTCTCTTTGATGCCCATTTATGAGCCAATACCTTAATGGTTCTTGATGGTATTCCGGTTATGTCCGCAGCCCATTCTGGCGTCTTGGGAATATTGTCCTCTCCTCCCAGCACATATTCCCTAAATTTTTCAAACCCTACGGAGTGTGTCGCCATGTACTCCTTATGGCATGTTCCTTCAGTTATCCAAACATAGGCGATGGCAAGCTGCAGAGCGGCATCGGTATTAGGCCTTATCGGTATCCAGGTATCAGCATGAACTGCAGCGCCATAATTCAAATCGGGACAGATATAGATTGACTCAATACCAAGCTCGGTAAACCAGTAGCAAGCCCGGCTGGCTAGCTGACCGCCCCATCCCCAGGACGTGGTCTCCGGGTCACAACCCCAAAAAAGAATAAGCTCGGTGTTCTTACTGATATCATCCATGACATTGGTCACCGGAACCATTTGCCCCAGGTTTTCCATACCCCAAACATGCTTGGCACCCCACACCCATCCCTCCCAGCTATCCGTATTACGAGTTTGCAAGGTAAAACCGCCCAGCAGTCTTAGCAGTTTCCTGTGGCAGCCATGAGCAGCATGCACCGTCTTCGTTTCGGCATGCCCATCCGACTGCGACAATACTGCTTCCATGCCATAGGTCTCTTTGATACGCTTCAATTCGCTAACAATAATATCGGTAGCTTCATCCCAGGAGACCCTCACATAACCACTCTTGCCTCTATTCTGCGTATTCCTGTTGCCTGGGTTCCAATCAGCCCTCTTCAGGGGATACAGAACCCGGTTGGGGGAATAGACACGGTTCTTATAACCCAGGCTCAACGGCGGTATCAAGGACTTCATGGCCGGCTCAAATACCTTACCCCGCGCCTCGATTCTCCAGGGATTAAACTCCTCTGGTCGGTACATCCGATCATAGTGCAAAGGGTTTATCCTGATTATTTTACCGTTGGCAACATCAACTTCCACCGCATTGGCATCAGCAGCAATGCCGCAGAAGCCAAGACCTTTAACAATTCGCTTTTCCTTTCTCCTGTTACCGCTCTTAGCCTTAGTCATCTTTAACGCCATTTTTTCTCTCCATATGTTTCAATACTACTAAAAGTTAAGCAGGCACCCACAGAACCCTATTGCGGTCCCTGCAACTCCATTGCTCTCACCTTGATCTTCTTCAAATAAAACTGCAGTCGCTCCAACTCCTCATCGGACAAGGCATACACTATCGAAGTAAGATAGGTTTTATCAATTGTTTCATTATATTGTTTTCTTCCTTTCTTAGTAATGCAAATTTTAATACCGCCGCTTTTGGAGTTTTTAACTTTCTCTAACAAACCTTTCTGTTGCATCCTACTGACAAGGCTGGAAACCGAGTTTGGCGCCCGGTATATGCCACTCGCAATCTCAGTCAAAGTGAGGCCTTCCGGATTTTTTCTGAGCAGGCGCAACACCGATGCTTGAATCAAGTTAAGTCCAAACAGACCCAGCTCTTTTTCCCGGCCACGTCGGACCATATGGTTAACATTTTCCAGCATTACAAAAAGGTCTAACTTCTGGTCCAGGTCAGAGGTATATTCCAATTCATCAGGTTCCATATAGCATATCTCCAATTTTTTTCTCCTTATTGTACCAGAATATTGCTAATTATTCGATTACGTATACGATTCAACCTTTGAGCAAAGTGAACTGTAAAAGCCTTGACAGCACATGATATAATTAACCATCCAGTAAGAAATCCAATTGGATTATTCTGCATTAAGCAGCCAGCGTTATTCGCGGAGGAAAAATTTATGCCAATCGAGCATTTGTACCAGCAATTCCCCGATGTCCACCCCACCATTGTATTGAAAACAGATGTGCTGAGACAGGGCATCGACATCAGCCAGGATGCAATAGCTAATTTCAGTAAGCGAGACGACTTGCTATGGAAAGGTTTTCATCTCTTTTCCTACGACAAGCAGGAGACCAAAGTATATGGAGACAAGATTCCCTGGTACATTCGCCTGGAAGACGGTTGCCCCATCATGGTACGAACCAATAGCAACTCGCCATACTTGCTGGATTTAAATGATGGTGCGTTTGTAATTCGCGAGAAGATAAGCAATGACATTCTGGCCGGTAAACTCTGGTTTGAACGCAAACCACGATGGTATGATATGCGAACCAAAGATGGTATTCAGATGGCTGCCATTGCGCAGGGAAATGGTCGCATGATGTTTGTTACCACCAATAAATTCTGCGAGATGTGGAATCTCGGCCTGCAATGCCTTTTCTGCAACATCAATGCCACCCTCAAAGACCAGAAAAGGGGGGGTGAAGACGTAGTGGCTCGAATCGCCCCCGATGTCATTGCTGAAGTGGTTAAGACTGCCTTTTTCGTAGACCATCAATGTGCCTGGTTATATATCAGCGGTGGCACCATACTGGGCAAATACAAAGGGCAGACTGAACTGGAATTCTTCTGCACCCGTATCGAAGCTATAAGGGAAAAATTGCAGGTATTAATTCCTTCCACTATACAGATTGCACCTTATGACGACAAAGGCTGGAAAAGGCTCCATGCTACCGGCATTGGCTCGGTCCAGCCCAACTTCGAAGTCTGGGGTAAAGAGCTCTTCAAATGGATTTGCCCCGGCAAGGAGAAATTCATCGGCTGGGATACCTGGGTCAAAAGAAGCATCAGGGGAGTGCACTACTGGGGCAGAGGCAGAATACAACCGAATTTCGTCCTCGGGGTTGAGATGGCAAAGCCCTACGGCTTTGAAAAAATCAGCGATGCCGTCAAGTCAACCGCTGGTGGTTGGGATTTCCTGATGAAAAATGGTGTGTTGCCCCGATTCAATCTCTGGATTCAGGAGTCGGGCTCGGCATTTGCTGACCAGGTACCACCTCCGCTGGAATACTTTATCGAGATACAGAAGGCTTATACCGAGCTTCGCTGGAAGCACAATTACGACCCGCCATTCCCCTCAGCCAATGATCGTTTTAGCTACTATATGAATTGCCTTCATGACTTTGAATACTACCACGGCACCAGCACCCTATCCAAAAAGAATCTGGACGAAAGGCTGGGGGTAATGCCCGGCGAAAGGGGTGGCCGTGAAGACCAGCAGGGCTATACCCTATCATGGGACTAACAGGAGGCTGATATGAATTCTGAGAAGACTTTTGCCCGGTTCATCGCAGATACGCAATACCAGGATATACCTGAAGGAGTAGCCGAAGCCGTAAAAAACATCGTCTTGAACATAGCCGGCACTACCAATGCTGGAGCTTTTCGAGAGGGTTGCCAGCCAGTAGTAGACCAGGTAAAGGCATGGGGCGGAGCCAAAGAAGCCACCATCCTCATTCATGGCGGAAAAGTCCCCGCCTATAACGCTGCTTTTGCCAACGCCTATATGGCCCGGGCGCTGGATATTGATGACGCCATGTTCCCCGGAATGCATGTAGGGGCATCCACTGTTTCCGCAGCCCTGGCAACAGCCGAACTGGCCGGTGGTTGCAGTGGCAGAGAATTCTTGACAGCCCTTGCCATAGGGCATGAAACTGCAGCCAGGTTCAACTCCGTCACAGACTACATTGGCTTTGACCATACCGGCGTCTGTACCGTTCTCGGAACCGCCGCTGTTGCCGCTAACCTGCTTCGATTGTCTTCGTTACAGGCATTGGATACACTGGCACTTGCCTTTAACAAATCTGGTGGCAGCTTCCAGAGCAATGTTGATGGTGCGCTGGCAGTAAGGGCAATTCAAGGATTTGCGGCGCAGGGCGGCATAATAAGTGCGCAGCTAGCGCAGCGGGGCATTAACGGGCCGAAGAATTTTATCGAAGGTGTCTACGGTTATCTGCATCTCTATGGAAGGGATAAATACCAGGTCACCGACCTGACTGACAACCTGGGGCAGAAATTCATGTTTCACACCAATCTCCTGTTCAAGAAACATCCCAGTTGTGCCTGCACCGAGGCCGGCACCGATGCCATACTTTTCCTGATGCAGGAGCATAATATAACCGCTGAAGATGTGGAGCGGATTGACATTACCGTATCGCCAATTGCCTTCCGCCTGGTGGGGCATCCCTTCGAGATAGGTGACACTCCCACTGTCAATGCCCAGTTCAACATCCGTTATTGTGTTGCCAGCGCCCTGCTCAGAAAAGGCTCCAGCCTCAAGTACTTCGAGGAAGTCCAAATCAGAGACCCCGGAATCTCGCCTATTCTCCAGAAAATCAGCGTTACTCCGGACCCGGCGTTAGAAGGCAAGCTGGAGGTTCATCTTATGGCTGATATGAAGGTGACTACTAAAAAGGGGCAGGTCTATCGCAAAACAGTAGAGCAGCCGCGTGGCTCGCCAGCCAATCCTCTGTCCAGAGAGGAAGCTCAAGAGTGCTTCCAGGACTATATGAGCAGTGGCAATAAGCCTATACCCAGGCAAAATGTAGACAAGTTAATATCCGCTATTCGAAAAATGGAAGAAATGAAAGACATTCGCAGCCTGTTACCCTTGCTGGTAGTCTAGTGTAACTGAGAAGTGCGACCCCACAGGCAGGCATGAGAAAGGAGATCGGAAATGAGCATGACGGAATTGTATAAACGCTTCCCAGACGTTCATCCCAATATTGTCCTGAAAACCGACGTTTTGAGGCAAGGGTTAAACGTCACCAGGAACGCCAGGGAAGAGTTCAACCAGATGAATGATGTGCTCTGGCGCGGATTTCACCTGTTTTCCTACGATAGAGGTGAGAAAAAGGTATATAAAGATAAGATTCCGATGGGCTTTCATCTTGATGATGGTTGTTGCATCCAGATAAGGACAAATGATAGTTCTCCTTATTCACTTGATTTCAAGGACGGAGAATTCTTTATCTCGGAAAACGGTGACCCCATTGCCAGGAAGATATATTTCGACCCCAAACCCAAATGGTATGACATGAAATTCGAAGATGGCACTCCGGTGCCAGCAGTGGTACAAGGCTTTTCTGGAGAGTATATGTTCATCACTATCAATCGCTACTGCGAACTATGGAACAAGGGAGGACGGTGCCGCTTTTGCGATATGAACACCAACTTTCAATCACAAAGGACTGGCGAAGAAGATGTCGTGGCACGTTTGGAGCCGAATATGCTGGCAGAGGCATTGAAATTGGCTATCAATGTAGACTCTCGGTACCGCCTGGCAGTGGTCATTACCGGCGGAACCATTCTGGGTAAATACCGGGGACAAACCGAAATAGAATTTTATTGTTCCCGCCTTCATGCCATGAGAGAAAAACTGCAGGCATGGATTCCTTCAACCTTCCAGATTGACCCGCAGGATGACGAAGGCTGGAAAAGGCTTCACGAGACCGGTATCAGCAGTGTGCAACCCAATATCGAAGTTTGGGGCAAAGACCTTTTTGCCTGGATATGCCCTGGAAAAAATGAATTTATTGGCTGGGACAAATGGATAAAACAGACTATCCGGGGAGTGGATTTTTGGGGATGGGGGCTAGTTCAACCTAACTTTGTCATGGGGATTGAGATGGCCAGACCCCACGGCTTCGAGAAAGTCAGCGACGCTGTTAATTCTACGGCGGAGGGGTGGGGCTTCCTGATGCGTCATGGCGTGTTGCCTCGCTATAATCAATGGTACATTGAAAGCGGTTCTGACTTCGCTGACCAGACACCACCCCCGCTGGAATACTTCATCGAGGTCCAAAAGAAATACACTGAACTGAGGTGGAAATACAACTTCGACCCCCCGTTTCCTTCGACTTTCAGCCGTACCTCGTATTTGCTGGCGTGCTCCTGGGATTTTGAATATTACCACGGTACCGGAATTTTATCGAAGAAAAAGCAGGAGGAATTGCTACCAAAGGGTTTAGCTTAAAGCAAGATAAGTGCTGCCGATGGCCAGACATAGTCCGGACTGTTGTGACGGAAACATGACTGGACTACCACTGTCGCAGTCTTTTCTAATCGAAAAATGAGCCTGAAGAAATAAGAGCCCTGGCATCTCTAG
>JBBIPA010000049.1:0-13612 GCA_037443085.1 Chloroflexota bacterium
ACCACAGACCCCGGTCTTATCAGGACCGTGCTCTAACCAACTGAGCTAATGGCCCACGCCGCAAAAGTATAGCTTCTAATATTAAGAAGTGTCAAGCTGGATTACTATTAAAATTACCGATGAAAGCTAATGCTTCATGATTCACACAGCGTCTATCACCATTAACTTCAAACCGCTCTCCAATTTTTCAGGCCTAGCAACCACAAAAGTACAAGCAGGAGCACTAAAACTAGCGAAGCATAATTTGGGCTTCGCCCTTTCTCCTTCGGATACCATATAGCCACAGGTGCGGAAAAACAAGAACCTATTAGCCAGGAAAGTGCCCCGTCCAAATTCTGTGGTAGGCCATCACTAATCTATCTAGACTAGCTCAAACAGTATCCGCAGTGTGGTGTTGGGAAGCCCTTCAACTAATTGCATTTTCAAAAAGCTCTATTCTAATAGCTTTGCCATTTCGATCAAGCTCCACAGCAACAAAATCGATGCGCCATAGAGTAGACGAATTGCGATGAGTAGATATATAGGCCAAAGCTGAAGCGATGACCTTCTCTTTCTTGGCATGTGTTATTGACTCTTCAGGACTTCCAAAATCATTATTTGTTTTGGTACGCACTTCTACAAATACCAGAAAATCATTTTTCTCTGAAACGATATCTATCTCACCTTGTTTGCAGCGGAAGTTTGTTTCACGAATAGAATATCCCCTTCTTTTGAGGAAGTTCACAGCTAATTTTTCTCCTAGGATTCCTACGTCTCTTCGATTCATAGTAATTTGCAAGTTTCTCTCACCGGACCGAAGGAAAAACGGTGAATTGGCGAAGGTCCGTGCTGTTTCAGGCTCTCCAAGTGGTACTCGGTCCCATAACCTTTGTGATTCTCCAGACCATAGTATGGATAGGCCTTGCTGAATTCAACCATTATATAATCACGAGTCACCTTGGCTATAATCGAGGCACAGGCTATAGAAAAACAAAGTTTATCACCCTTGATGATTTTCTTCTGGAGGATATTGAGCTTTGGAATAGTCATGCCGTCTATGAGCAGAAAGTCCGGAGAACAATGGAGCTGTTCAATAGCTTGCCGCATAGCAAGCTTAGTAGCATTCAAAATATTAATCGAGTCTATGATCTGTGGCGGGACAATACCAATGCCAACTGCAATTGCCTCGACCATAATTAGTTTGTAGAGTGCTTCTCTTCTGGCTGGAGTGACCTCCTTACTATCGCGTATGTCTCTAAGTTTGTCAGGACTGACTGATTGCGGTAACATCACGGCTGCAGCAACAACGGGCCCCGCTAAAGCACCTCTACCAACCTCATCTATTCCAACAACATATTTATACCCCTGTGCATAGAGAGTATTCTCCTCTGCCAGCGTTGGTGAACCGCAGGAAGGTTTATCATTCCACTTTCTGGATTGTCTCTCCACCAATAACCTCGCTGTCTTTATTCGAAATCAACGGCTTGCCCCGGCGTAATAATGCGCTATGGTTCACGTAATTGACCCCCAGTCGAAGCACAAGCTGTCGGTTTTATTCAAGGTGTAGTGTAATTAATATGCAATAAGTCTAGCAGTTGACTAACTCTATCCCAAATAATATTGCTGATCTCAGTCTTGGATAGAGTTGCATCAATCACCATCCATCTCTCAGGCTCTGCTGCAGCCAGTTTCTGATAACCTTCTCTTACTCTGTAGTGAAAGCTAAGTTCAGCTTTCTCAAATCTGTCCCTATTTTTTGTTTTTTTGCGGCTAAGTCCTTGTGCAACGGGTAAATCCAGCAATATAGTAAGATTGGGCTTAATGCCTTTGGTTGCAATACAATTAATCGTTTCAATAGTCGCTAATTGTATACCACGACCATAGCCCTGATAAGCAATAGTGGAATCGGTGAAGCGATCGCAAATTACAATCTTGCCTTTTTGCAGGCTTGGCTGAATTATTTCGGCTACCAGTTGCGCACGGCATGCAGCAAAAAGGAAAAGTTCAGTTTCTGGAACAACATCATCCTCCCTTCTCTTTTTTAGCAACCGCCTCATTTCATTGCCTAAAACTGTACCTCCGGGTTCATAAATAAGCTCTACCTGGATACCTAAATCATACAGTTTGTTATAGAGGACTTTAGACTGAAAGCTCTTGCCACATCCCTCACTACCTTCGAAAGTGATAAACAGACCCAAATATATCTCCTGTTTATATTTAGCTTAAAAACATATTATGTAAATCACATCTACCGTTTTGAAATCACGACTCGCCTATCCGGTTCCTTACCAAGGCTCTGAGAATTCAAGTCATGACGTTTAGCAAGAACATGTTGCAAACGGCGAATAAATGAGTTCTGTGGGGCCAGTTCCACTGGTCCCGAGCCTTCTTTTATTTGACTCATTGCCTTCTCTACTTCTTGCAATGCTGAGTTTGTTGAAAGGTCTTTCTGAGAGAGATATATATTTTCGAGGCATTGCCTTAGTTGTGGCAGGTTACTGCTCTTAACAGCATATATGGGAATGCCAATCATCTCGGCATCTCGTATTCTCTGAGGTTTTCTTCGGTAGTAGTTTTTGGTTGTTAGCAAAAGATTTGATTCTCTGAGGTTATTGGTGAGATGCAAAGGAATCATCTTCTCTCTCGCAGCCTCTTCTAGCTTAGAGCGATTGACACCAAAAAGGTATATCCGTGGCTTTTCTGCCTTTGTTTCTGTTTGCTTATGATTGATGACACGAGAAGTTTCTGTTTGCCCTCTTCTTATCTCACCATCTCCATCGAGCCATCGTACCTCCGCTTTTTGAGTTTGGGCGTGAAGAAGAGAATCAACAGCTTCTCCAACATCAGGATGAACAATAACCTTGTCCCGTTCTTGAATTTCGACCACTATGTCAAAAGTGGGTGGAGCTTTACGTTCCAAGATTGATTTCTGGGTATGTCGCCGCCTCGCCTCCTCGTCTCCCAATGTCACTGTTTGGACACCACCTATCAGATCAGACAAAGTAGGGTTCATCATTAAGTTCTCTAGGCTGTTTCCATGTGCAGTACCTACTAATTGGACACCTCGTTCGGCTATAGTTCTAGCAGCATCAGCTTCAAGGCTAGTGCCAATCTCGTCAACAATGATTACTTCTGGCATATGGTTTTCTACCGCTTCAATCATTACAGCGTGTTGCATTGTTGGTGATGGCACCTGCATCCGCCGAGCATACCCTATCCCTGGGTGTGGAATATCACCATCCCCTGCAATTTCATTGGATGTGTCAACAACTATCACTCGTTTCTTGAGATCATCAGACAGCACGCGGGCCACTTCACGTAGCATGGTTGTTTTACCGATGCCAGGTCGACCCAAAAGAAGCACATTCTTTCCTGACTCAACGAGATCCTGAATAATTTTTACAGTCCCGTATACAGCTCTGCCAACTCGGCAGGTCAATCCTACAATTTTTCCCTCCCTGTTGCGAATAGCAGAAATCCTGTGCAGTGTTCGCTCGATGCCAGCACGGTTATCCCCGCTGAAAATACCTATGCGGCCGGTAACATGATCGATGTCCGAGGGAGAGATATCGTCAGGGCTTAGGGTTATTTCCCTTTGTGGATAGCGAGCTTCAGGTGGCCGTCCTAAGTCCAGTACAATTTCCAGGAGTTCGCTATTGTCTGCTTGCTGGAGAAGTGCTTTATGAATATTTGGTGGTAAAACGTTGAGTAATGCGTCTAAGTCGTCAGCAATTACTTTTTGCAATAGCATCTCCCGAAATGAAGCTCAGAAAATACTCGTGAAACCTTAAGTCATCAGAGAGTTCCGGGTGGAAAGCGCAGGCAAGCATACTTCCTTGCCTGACTGCTACAGCACGATCGTTTATACGACATAACACTTCAACACCTGGCTCTATTCTTTTCACAACAGGCGCTCGAATAAATATGCCGCGGAATGCTCTATCACCGAGGAATGGCATAGATAAATCAGATTCGAAGCTATCTACCTGCCTACCATACGCGTTACGTTTTATCTCAATACCCATAACTCCAATAGGTTCCACTTCAGCTTCCATCACATTTTTGGCCAGAAGAATCATCCCAGCACAAGTCCCAAGTACTGGTAATCCCTCCTTAATAAGCTTCTTGATCGGCTCCATTAGTCGATAATCTGACAGGAGCCTGCTCATAGTAGTACTTTCGCCACCAGGGATTATTAGTGCCTTTATTTTACCAAGGTCTGAAGGCAAGCGGACAGGAATGGGATCAACGTTGAGGTCGGCCAAAATCTTCATATGTTCGGCAAAGGCTCCTTGAAGAGCCAGAACACCGATTTTCATACTACCAACCTCTGGATGCCAGCAATCCCTCCGGTGGTATGCTTTTGATGTCTAATCCTGGCATAGCAGTTCCCAGGTCTTTAGATGCTTCAGCAACCACTTCAGGATTGTTATAGTGAGTTGTCGCTTTAACAATAGCTTTCGCCCTTCTTGCGGGGTCGCTGGATTTAAAGATACCTGATCCAACAAAAATGCCATCGGCACCTAATTGCATCATCAAAGCTGCATCGGCTGGTGTAGCAACACCGCCAGCGGCGAAGTTGACGACAGGTAGTTTGCCCATGTTGTGAATTTCCATGACTAATTCAAGAGGAGCACCCAGTGCTTTTGCCTCAGCCATAAGTTCTTCTTCAGGCATAGCTTTGAGCTTGCGTATACTATCCTGAACAGCCCTCATGTGTCTTACTGCCTCTACTATATTGCCGGTGCCTGCCTCCCCTTTGGTGCGTATCATAGCGGCTCCCTCGGCAATACGTCGTAATGCTTCACCCAGGTCACGACAACCGCAAACAAAAGGAATTTTAAAAGTATGCTTCCAAATGTGATGGCTCTCATCGGCTGGAGTTAATACTTCAGACTCGTCGATGAAGTCGATCCCCAATGATTCCAATACTTGGGCCTCTACAAAATGCCCAATACGGCATTTCGCCATAACGGGAATTGTTACTGCTTCCATTATGGCAAGAATGATAGTGGGGTCAGCCATACGAGCTACTCCACCAGCAGCTCTAATATCAGCTGGCACTCGTTCCAGAGCCATGACAGCACAAGCACCTGCTTCCTGTGCAATCTTTGCCTGCTCAGGGGTGACCACATCCATGATCACACCACCCTTGAGCATCTGAGCAAGACCAGTCTTTACTTTCCATGTACCGATATTCGTTTCTTGCTTCATGCTAGTAGATAAGGACTAACCCCCTCCTTTATATAATTCTACCTGTGTTTGCTCACTCTATCAAATTCTGAAGCGTGTTTCAAATCTCACCGCTTATGCTATAATCCTGCTTATGAAAATTCTGGGTATTGAAACATCATGCGATGAGACCGCAGCCGCCGTAGTGGAAGATGGAGCTGTAATACTGTCAAACGTGGTGGCTTCCCAGGTAGATATCCATTCCCGCTATGGCGGCATCGTTCCTGAGGTGGCTTCGCGTCAGCACATGCTGGCAATTCTCCCAGTGCTGGAGAACGCTATGACCATGGCAAAAGTCAGCTGGCAAGATATCAGTGCCGTAGCCGTTACTTTTGGTCCTGGATTAGCTGGTTCATTATTAGTGGGAGTAAACGTAGCAAAGGCAATAGCTTTGGCACGTAGTATGCCTCTAATGGGCGTCAATCATCTCGAAGGACATATTTATGCCAACTGGTTAAGCCAAAGTCAGCCTATTTTACCTTGCCTCTGTCTCATTGTATCCGGCGGGCACAGTGATTTGCTATTAATGGACGGGCATGGCCAGTTTAGAAAGTTGGGGCAGACTCGAGATGATGCTGCCGGCGAGGCTTTTGATAAGGGAGCCAGAATTCTAGGTCTGGGTTATCCCGGTGGGCCAGCAATTCAAGCAGTGGCGAGCAATGGAATACCTCACATTCCTCTACCACGGGCATGGCTTAAGGGTAGCGATGATTTTAGTTTTAGTGGCTTGAAAACTGCCTTGCTGCATTTAGTTCAATCAAACAATAAGGCCTCAAGTTCTTGTTCAACTGCTGATGAGGCAGCCAGTTTTCAGCAGGCAATTGTAGAAATACTGGCTACCAAAACGATACAGGCGGCGGATAGATTAGGCATTAAACAGATAGTGTTGGCGGGAGGAGTAGCTGCCAATAAAGCATTAGGTGATTATTTCGTTCAAAACTCACCCATCCCTGTTATGATACCCCCACCGGTTTTGTGTACTGACAACGCAGCCATGATTGCTGCTTGCGGTTATTATCACTTCAAGGCTGGCAAAATCAATGGTCTTGATATTGATGTTATGCCTAGTCTCATGCTCGGTTGATGACAATAGGACATTCTAGGCAATTTCGATGGCGGCAGTAATTCTTAAAGATATGAATGAGCCCTTGCTGCTGTACGGCTGAAAGATTTGCATCCGGCCTTATCAGAAGTTGTTGCCTCATGAAGCGAATAAGATTATTGCTTCCCAGTTTGGGATAATTTAGGTAGATAGCAAGAGCTTTCTCCCGGAGTTTGGGATCGGTAAATAGTTTTCCCCAGGCATAAGCAAAGGGCAACACAATATTTACTGCTATTTCAGCAGCTTTATTCTGTCCCAACAACGCTGCGCTTCTCGCCGCAGTGATTCCAAAATCAATATGATTCGTCCAATAACCTTGAGCAGGAATAATTAAACCATCTTCGATCCATTGATGTGCATGCGTTCGCGGACTTGCCCTGACTAAGCTCAAAGTGCTCCGCAGCAATCCAGCATCGTAATACCTGCTGACAAGATGACTGAGTGCTACAAGACGACGAGTAGGAAAATTATATGGGTGCACTCTAAAAAAATACCAATCGTTTTGGTTCATAGTTCTAGCTATTTTGCTCATTTGCCACATTATTTCCAATTCTGCCACCACAGGGTCTTCTTTTAATTCACGTTTTAGGCGATGCCTTTGAGACGGCAATAACCCCGCAGTTCCCAGAATCAATGCCTGGTGAATAACACTATCATTGCCATTATGTTCAAGCATTCTAAGCGGTAACATATCCGCAAGTTGCTCAAAAGAACTGGTATTCTTGTCATAACCTAAAGCCCTACTTATATTTCTAAAAAGTACTTGTCCGGCATTTTCTTCAACTAGACTTTTCTCGAATGCAGTGACTTTTTTGATAAATCTTTTTTTGCCAGTTGTATTCAATACATCGATCAAGGATTTGTGTTCAAAACAGCCATACACTTTTGGGCATGAGGGTGTAAAGGAATACGATAATCTAGTTCTCCGATTCAATTTGCTCAAAGGACGGGTAAGGTAATGCCATAAGTGGATTGTCGGAATCCCATTGCCGTTCTGGAGCACAGTGGCTGTTTGACAGTCATGCCACATAACTACATGGAGTACTACATTGTTGTAATTACTATCCAGATGGTGGCCATGACTATACCACTGGCTGGATCTGACATGAACTTCAATATTGCCTTTTACTGTTTTGTCGCCAATGGTCAAGATAGCATCACAAAAGTCACCTCCACCATCAATACAAGCCCGCCCAGAGAAAACCGTACAAACTTTCTCGCCTGAATCTGTAACCAGATCAGCCACCAATTGCTGCTGCCATATATGGGCAACAAGTTTCTCTGAAATCAGCTCATTCACTTTATACACGCTTACGTGTAAAACATTGTTAAAAATTATCTTTTCCTCTGTATACATTCGGAATAGCTTTACTACTCTGGGTTCGGATTATATGGATTATATTTAAAGCCAGAACGCTCGGCAATAATATTTAATAGGGTAGCAGAAGTACCGCGCGGCTGATAAATCCCGATCTCCCACTCGCTTATTGTTTGCTGACGAGTGCCCATCTCATCAGCCATCTTAGCTTGAGTCAACCCTAAATGTTTTCTTAATGCCCTGACACGGCGACTATCCCAAACAGATTCTCTACGCAGCATTTTAGCTTCCGTCCAGGATATTTTACACGGTACAGGGTAAACAGTCAATTTGTTACTACAAACACCTGGTTAATTACCCATATTTCCTAAATACTTTGAGCTTCCCGCGAAACGGGCAATTAGATAAAACCAGGCGTACTCAGGAGATAAATTATGCACCATCTAAGTCTCGCGAGCAATTCTTAATTCAATTATTCAACGCACGCTCTTGACTTTTCATCAGGCAAAAACTTAATATTGCTACATTCAAGGAGGACGGACATGGAAGACTACGAAAAATTAGGCACATTCTATCTGGGACGCCCCTATAACCTGACAGCAAAAAAACCTCTTGACGGATTGCTCCTCTATGACTCCAAAGATTTAGTCACCCACGCAGTATGCGTCGGCATGACCGGCAGCGGTAAGACTGGTCTCTGCATTGACCTGCTGGAAGAAGCGGCTATCGATAGCATTCCCGCTATAATAATTGACCCAAAAGGAGACCTCCCTAACCTGCTCCTCACCTTCCCAGAACTTCGCCATGAGGACTTTATCCCATGGGTAAATGAAGATGATGCCAGAAAAAAGAACCTCTCTGTCGAAGACTACGCCAAACAACAGGCTGAATTATGGAAAAACGGCCTGGCTTCATGGCGGCAGGATAGTGAGAGAATACGTCATCTCCGCCAATCGGCGGACTTCGTAATCTACACACCGGGCAGCAATGCCGGCTTACCCGTATCCATCCTTAAATCATTTGCGGCTCCACCGCAAGCCATAATTGATGACAATGAATTGCTCCGGGACCGCATCAACACAACAGCTACCAGCCTCCTCGGCCTCCTCGGTGTTGAAGCTGACCCCATTAAAAGCCGTGAGCACATCTTGATATCTACCATTCTGGATGCCACCTGGAGAGAATCCCGTGAGCTTGACCTCGCTGCCTTAATACAGCAGATTCAAAGTCCGCCCATAACCCGCATCGGCATCCTAGATATTGAGGCATTCTATCCCTCCAAAGACAGGTTTGCTCTGGCGCTCCAGCTCAATAATTTGTTGGCTGCCCCGGGATTCAACACCTGGCTGGAAGGTGAACCTCTGGACATCGGCAATATTCTGCACACCCCTGAGGGCAAACCGAGACTCGCTATCTTTTCCATAGCTCACTTGAACGATGCCGAGCGCATGTTCTTTGTTTCACTCCTCCTGAACCAGATACTCGGCTGGGTACGCACGCAGTCTGGGACCTCCAGCCTGCGTGCCATCGTCTATATGGATGAAATATTTGGCTTCTTCCCACCAGTGGCCAATCCTCCGTCGAAAACACCTCTGCTTACTCTACTCAAGCAGGCACGCGCCTTTGGGATCGGCATTGTGCTGGTTACCCAGAATCCAGTAGACCTGGACTATAAAGGACTCTCCAACACCGGCACCTGGTTCATAGGTCGGTTACAGACCGAACGGGACAAAGCCCGGGTACTGGATGGATTGGAAGGCGCTGCCGCTACCACCGGCATGAAATTCGACCGCCAGGGTATGGAACAGACTTTGGCTGGACTGAGCAACCGCATCTTCCTCATGAACAATGTCCACGATGATGCCCCTGTAGTATTTGAAACCCGTTGGGCAATGTCATATCTCAGAGGCCCGCTTACCAGAAATCAAATCAAGAAGCTTATGGACCCACCCAAAGCCGCCCGGACTACAGCTCAGGCAAGCAAGACCTTCCCAGGTGTCCCGACACCACCAGCACCAATAGTAGCAGGTATTCGAGCCAAGAAGAGTGAAAGACCTTTGCTGCCACCAGATGTCCAGCAGTATTTTATACCTATCCGTGGTAGCCAGCCTGCATCCCATGAACTGACTTATCAACCCGCCATATTAGGTACAGGTAAAATTCACTTCTTGGATGTAAAATCCGGAGTGGATATAAGCAGAGATGCTATCTACCAGACCGCAGTATCAGATGACCCCATGCCCGTGAACTGGGATAACGCCACGGAATTTACTGCCAGTATCTCCGACCTGGAAAAATCGCCGGTAGAGACAGCTAAATTCGCCGAAGTCCCCTCTGTAGCTGGAAAAGCAAAAAGCTATGACGTTTGGGGTAAAGACTTCGCCACCTGGCTATATCGCACCCAGAGGCTGGAACTGTTCAAAAACGCTAGTCTAAAGGAAATCTCCAATCCCGGAGAATCGGAGCGCGACTTCCGCATCAGATTGGGGCAGAATGCCCGGGAAAAACGCGATCAGGCTACCGAGAAGCTCAGACAGAAATATGCTCCTAAAATAGCCTCCCTGGAAGAGCAATTACGCCGTGCTCGGCAAGCCGTAGAGCGCGAAGGGGAACAGGCAAAACAGCAGAAGATGCAAACTGCCATATCTGTGGGCGCTACGCTCCTGAGTGCCTTCGTCGGGCGAAAAGCCATCAGCTACTCCTCCATGGGCAGAGCCACCACTGCAGCACGTGGCGTCGGCAGAACCATAAAAGAAACACAGGACATCGGTCGCGCCAAGGAAACTGTGGCAGCCATGGAACAAAGACTCGAGCAACTCGAGGCTGATTTCAAAGCAGAAACCGATGCGCTAGTAACCAAAATTGACCCGCTGAGTGACCCGCTGGATATAATAGCTATCAGACCCACTAAGACCAATATCTCTGTGCAGTTGATGGCGCTGTGCTGGCTGCCTTACTGGCAAAGTTCAGACGGCAGAACAATTCCAGCATTCTAACGAAAATACCACGCCAGTCGCACAACGAACTCAGTGGATAATAGATGTGCTCCATGCGACTAAAGTCGCATACTTTCAGCATCCCATCATCTAAAATATCCACAAATTATTTTAAGAAAAGGAATAAACGATGAGCGCAGAACTGAAGATAACCACTGCTAACCTCGATTCTGAAACGGGGGACGGAGTCACCCTGGTGCGCCCCCTGCCGCATGCAGGGTCCTATTATTGAAAAGGTTGCTGAGAAGAGGCAAAAATCGGCAAATGCAATACTTACGAGGAAAAGGCACTGGCAGCCAGGTTCGGCATCCAGAGTATCCCTACTTTGCTTCTGTTTCAGAAAGGGAAAGAGGTAGAACGCTTTGTCGGACTTCAAACGGAATACTCGTTGACAGAAAAGATTAATGCCCTCCTCACCAAATGACAGCAAAGCAGTAACAATATGTCACTCCTTCTCATAGGCAAATACGCTATCGGAGTTGTTTCTGGTGCCCTCATCGGCGGTGCCATCGGTTATTTCGGCCAGTGTGCCGGCAGCACCTGAGGCATTACTGCCAGTCCCTGGTCAGGGTCAATCTTCGGCGCAATAACAGGTTTGCTCATAGCTATAGTCGTATCAAAAACATAACCTCTTAACAACTTTTAATTGCTTTCCAGCATCCCTGTACCCAAATTCTGCAATTTACATGACCTTTCCCGTCATTGATAACGATTTTTTTCCGCCTCATAATCAAATATAAGACAAGCGTTTATTGACTAATACAATTTCATCTGCAATAATTCAGCCGAAAAGTATCACTATTGAATTAATAGACAAAGGACAATAGTGCCATGACCTATATTGAAAAAGCACAAGAATTAAAATGGAAATGTGAAACGGCAGTAAAGCCCAGCGGTGCCGAAAGCTTCGAAAAACGCTGGTTCTGCGTTGCCATATGCCATGATGGTAGTATCTTCATGGATGACGCAGACTCCCCGGTTAATCTCTTGCGAGTGCTTCACAATGCCCTTATAGCCTGGATAGATTACCGAACCGCCATCAAAGATTTTGAAAACGATGCTCGCCTCGCTGCCACAGAGCTCGGCTTCAGCGACCAGCTCTTTGCATCGCTCAGCGGAGAATCACGATTATTATACGAAGATTTAGATGTCGAAATGGGCATCAAGCTGCCCTCAATTCAGATTCGCGCCTATGAACACCCCGACGTACAACCACACACCACTCTCCTGTTCTTGCGAAAAAACTTCATCCTCACCATTCACACATTCGAAGTCGACCGTAGATTTAGCCGCTTGCGGAGATATTCAAATAAGATACTACAAAAGATACCTGCCGAGGCACGCCTTGAAGATAAGCTTACCCTGCTGCTAGTACGGATTATCGACCAGAATAACGACCGTAACTTCGAGCATTTGCGACAAATCGAAGAACAGGGCGACGACCTCAACAAAAGGCTCATGGACCCCCAAACACCTCGCAGCCAGCTTGCACCACAGATTTATGGCATGAAGCACGCGCTGATAACCTACCTGAACGCACTGTGGGAGACTGTCGACGTACTACATGATGTACGCTACGGTGACGCCGAATTGCTTACCAACGACCCAAAACTTCTGGAGAGGGTAGGACTCCTCGCTGAGGATGTGAACCGGCAAATCGGCCTGGCAGAGCACCTCTCCGAAGTCCTGGCTTCTGGGCTGGAGGTACTACAATCCATTTACAACAACCAGCTTCAGGTATTGAACAACAGGATGTCATTGATTGTGACCTATTTCACTGTGTTAGGTACCGCTTTTCTGGTACCCAATACCATTGCAACAATTCTTAGCAATGCCGCTTTCGCCATGGAACCTAAAGATAGTGGCTGGTACGTGGCTGTTTTAGTCATCTCCACAATCCTATCTACAGGCTTGGTCTTCTGGTGGATCAGAAAACGGGGCTGGCTACCAAAGAAAATGGATTAGCAGATATTTTGGGGTGTGTGCGATGACAAGCGAAAAATTCACCGTATCTGGCAGTCAGTTAGTTGATAAGATTAAACAACTCATCCATGAAGGGAATATCCGACGTGTCCGTATCATCAGGGCAAGACCGTACTGGAAATTCCGCTATCAATCGGTGCCCCCGGCTGCAGCAATAGGCATTATGGTGGCCCCGATACTGGCTGCTGTCGGCGCCTTCGCTGCCCTGGTAACCGAATGCACCATCGAAGTTGAAAGGATTGAAGACCCTTAAATCAGTCCTACCTGCTTGCCCACTGACTCAAATGTCTTGAGCACCTGACCCATCTGCTCTTCCGTGTGCGTGGCCATGAAGCTGGTACGCAGTAGCTGCTTGCCTTCTGGCACTGCTGGGGAAATAGTGGCATTGACGAACACGCCCCCATCAAAAAGTAATTTCCACGTCAGGAAAGTGCGATTCGTATCGCCGATAAAGATGGGGACTATTGGCGTCGTTGAATTACCCGTATTAAAGCCCATTTCGCGAAATGCATTACGCATGCGGTTGGCAATCTGGGTAACGCGTTCCACCCGCTCAGGCTCCCGTTGCATCACCTGCAAGGCAGCTAGGGCTGCTGCTGCATTAGCCGGAGAAATGCTGGCGCTGAATATAAATGCCCGGGCAAAATGTTTAATATAGTGAATCACATCCTCGTCGCCCGCAATAAATCCGCCCAGAGAAGCCAGGGACTTGCTAAAGGTGCCCATTATCAGGTCTACTTCGCTGGTGATTCCAAAATGTGCCGCGGTACCTCTGCCCCCACCTAAAACTCCCAGAGCATGAGCATCATCAACCATTAACCTGGCTCCATATTTCTTACAGACCTTTACTATAGCGGGCAGGAGAGCAATATCACCCTCCATACTGAAGACACCATCCACAATTACCAGCTTGCCATTGTTTTCCGGTATCGTTCCCAGAACATTATCCAGGTCATCCATGTCATTGTGCTGAAAACGTTCCACCTTCCCCCACGATAGCCG
>JBBIPA010000050.1:0-2867 GCA_037443085.1 Chloroflexota bacterium
AAGGCGTCAATAAAATCATCTGGGCATATGGCTCGGGTGACTCGCTGACGATGAAACACAGCAACCGAGGCTATGGGGAGATAGAGCTTCCTTAGAGAGGAGGATACATGGAAATATTCCAGTCAATCGTAGCTGCCAGGGTAATATTCGTGCTGGGCATTGTCAATGTGGTGAGCGGCATTTTGATTGCCTTGACCTGTCGCTGTGTGGCAGGGTCAAAGGTGGCCGGCAAACTGATGCAGTATGCTGGCTATAAGCGCCTGTTCGGTTACCATTGCTATATCTGGTGGGTCTTCTGGGCATCGGTTATCGTGCATGCCATCTTTGCCATCGGGTTAATGGGCAATCCGTTTTAAATGGAACAAACTGGTATGCAGCCTGCGCAGTTTTTAGTTGACAACATCGCTTTGCTGCCCAGAGGGTGGGCGCTGGATGTGGCTATGGGATCCGGACAGAATACCGTGTATCTTGCCAGGATGGGATTTGAGGTCGAGGGCGTGGATATTTCTGCTGAAGCGGTGGCCAATGCCTTGAAGCTGGCTCGAGCGGCTGGCGTTACCATCAGGGCTGAGGTAGTCGACCTGGAGGGTGGCTATCGTATTAAAGAGAATGCCTACGATGTGATTATCTGCTTCCACTATTTGCAACGCTCTTTGATGGCGCAGATTAAGAGTGGTCTGAAAAGGGGTGGCGTGGTGGTCTGCGAGACCTTCATTGTTGACCAGGCAACGCTATTTGGCAAACCCAGGAATCCTGACTACCTGCTCCAGCATAATGAGCTTTTGGACATGTTTCGCGATTTCCGCTGCCTTCGCTACCGTGAGGGCATCGTTGATAGCCGCCAGGCAATTGCCAGCATCGTAGCCGAGAAGGTGTAGGTGTGGAGTGGTGGAGTGACCACATATGACTACTATGGCATGGGGAAAAAGCTGCTGAACAAGGTAAACATCACGGGAATAGAAACGATGGAAAAGATAAAGCTGGCCAGGATAAATTGATTGCTGATTGAAGCATTACCTCCCTCTCGTTCCACAACCACAGGCGTGCCAGTAATGGGCGGCACTGCGCTTTCCAGTAACATTATCAAGGCAACACTATATTCAGGACGTATCAGCAGCAATAAGCCGATAAAAACAAGGGGAAAAACTATATTTTTAATAACTACGAATTTAATTATTTCCTTAACGTAAATCTTGCCCTTCTTCTGAAAGTCAATGTAAAGACTGCCTCCCAGGATTATCATCAGCAATGGCGATGTCATCGCACCCAGCATAGTAAGCATGGTGACCAGAAACGGCGGGAGGTATGTCTCTATTCCCGCTAATCTGATACCGATGGCAAGTATTGTTGCCAACAGCACCGGATTAATGATTCTCTGCAAATTAAGCTTATGTTTCCTGTCAGCATCGCCTTTTTTCCTGAAGAAGAAGTGAGAAGCGCTGAAAAAAACCACTGGATGCAGGATGATGAAAATAAAGAGATGGATAATGTATGGTGAGTTAGCACCGAAAAGTCCAGATATTACGATCAAAGGGAAAAAGAGACCATTCTGAAAGAATAAGTTCAGGGCAAATTCGCTGCGTGTGCCCTTCTGTGATAAGAAAGTTGTGATTAAAGTGAGGGCAAGGGAAACAGCCGCAAACAGCAGCCACCACAAAGGCAATTGCCACCAGTCAGGGAACTGTTTGGGAGTGAAATTTACAATGATGCCGGCAAACACCACACAGGGAAGGGCAATATCTATGGCCAGCCTGACAAGAAAGCCGATAACATTCTCGGGTATTATGCCTCTTCTGAGTATCCAGAACCCCAGTACCCCGATACCTATCATGGCCAGAACAGACTGTAAGACAACATTGAAAACATTCATATTTGCTGACCTAATTATACCATTATTCAAATTAAGGTCAGGCCGTTATACTGGATCGTAATTCTAATGTTGTGGTCTTTTTGTATTTGTTGCGCTGGTGATTGCGACTAAGGTTACATACAATCTGTTGTTCAGACGTTATGATGGGAACTGTTAAGTTAGGCAGGGGCCACGAACAAAACAGGCTTATGCTCAACGTGTCATTGCGAGGTAAGCCAAGCAGATAGATACAATGGAGGCTTATTATGAGAAAAACAATCGGTGGTAGTGTGGTGGTGGTGCTTATTATTTTAGCCGTTTTGCTGGCTGCAATCGGCTGCGGAGTGAGTACTACAGTGAACAATAAACCTGCTGAGCTTAAACCTGTGGAAGTAAGAGAGTATCAGGGTGAAAACCTCTCTTCGATAAATGATTTCATGGAGAACTCTATCAAGGGTCCCCAGCATGTCGATAAAGAAAAGTACCGGCTTGCCGTTACCGGACTGGTGGCTAATGGCCGGGACTATACCTATGACCAGGTGTTCTCCAGCTATAAGAACTATAAAAAAGTGGTGACCCTGAACTGTGTGGAGGGGTGGAGCGTCAAGATACTCTGGGAAGGCATCTTGCTCAAGGACTTACTGGCAGAGGCCAAGCCTTCACCAGATGCCAGGACCATTATCTTTCATGCTTATGATGGCTATACCACATCCCTGCCTTTGGACTACGTAATTAATAACAATCTCCTGTTAGCCTATAAGATGAATGAGGTGACTCTGCCCCCTGAGCGTGGCTTCCCTTTCCAGTTAGTGGCAGAAAGCAAATGGGGCTATAAGTGGATAAAGTGGGTGACCAAGATCGAGCTGTCGGACGATGTGAACTACAGGGGCTTCTGGGAGCAGCGAGGCTACTCCAATAGCGGTAATCTGGGAGAGGACTTTTTTGATAAATAGAATCATGTCGCAACAACAGGAAACTTGATATTTTCAGTGTAGCTATTAAAATGTAATTAGGGCTG
>JBBIPA010000050.1:2881-12879 GCA_037443085.1 Chloroflexota bacterium
TTTGCAGCATTTGCAGGAGGTAGCTGATGGAGAGATTTAGTGGCAGGGCGCATATACCGGGGGCGGACAAGGAATGGAATATCGAGCTGGAGTTGGATTGGAATAAGCAGGAGACCAGTGTCCATATCCCCGAGGTGATAGGTGTGATAAAGATCTGGCCTGGCCTAGCGGTGCAGACCTTCGGTGCGTATGAGCTAGCTTTCAAGACCAAGGGCATTCCCCCTTTGCTGACACACTGGTGGCATATCGTCCGTGCCGGCACCGATGACCTCTGGGGCTTAATAGTCGGCTTGCCGGATACGGCGGGAAAGTGGACTACCTGCTCGATAGCGCTGAAGAAAACTAAATAGGGATTAAATCAACTCTTACCACGGTGCTCTGTCAAATAATCAGGCCGAAAGTTAATATCATTGTCTCAGTAGCTTCTTCTTTGTTGCCTCAGAAAGTAGTACAATTTGTGGCGGCAAATCACCACTTTGAACAACAAATGGTGGTTGATTGGTCTCAACTGAAGCAGGCGCAGGTTGTAACGTTTCGTTAACAATTTCTTAATAATTGTCTGCTATTATTGAGCGAACGGGTGGAAAGGCGGCAAAATTATAGCTGTATGAAGAAGATGGTCACCACGGCGGCTACTGCTGCTAGCATTGTTATATTGATTGTTTCTGGTCTCAGTTGCGTTTCCCAACCGGCAGCCAAGCTAGCCCAAAAACAGGTGGTTATCGTACAGCGCGGTAATCTGTCAGTCATTACCTCGGTTGACGGCAGGCTGGTCATGCCGCAGGCATTTGATTTGCGCTTCGGCGCGCCGGGCAATGTCAGGGATGTGCTGGTGGAAGAGGGGGACTTCGTCAAGGCGGGGACGATACTGGCCAGGCTGGATGATACGTCGCAGCAACTGGATATCAAGTCAGCCAACGTGGCTTTGCAGCAAGCACTGAGCAACCTCTATGAAACGGTGCCGGGCATACAGCAGACCTTTATGGGCTATCCCAGCTACTACCCCAATCCCACTCTGCTGCTATCCCTGGAATGGGCTCGCAACGAGGTGGTCAAAGCCTACGATTTACTCCAGGGCAACAAGTACGGTGAAGCGGCGGCTGAGCTACGCATCGCCATCGCTGACCTGGACTCCGCTGTAAAGATATTCCAGGATGCTCTGGAAAATACGCGATCGGGTTTAGGCAGCATCACACCGTTTGCCGACCAGATTGAGAAGGTACCGTTGATTCAGGAGGAACCGGTATACGGCACCTTCATGGTACTGCGGAAGATGGCAGACCTCATCAAACAGCAGAAGGCAGATACCGAGAAAGGGCAGACATTAATTGCTCAAGGCAACTATGCCGAGGCTGGCTCCATTCTGGGGTCTTTATCAGTCCGGATGGCAGAGGTATATAGAGTGCTCTCCTCCGGAGTCAATAAGATAGAAGTACGCTACGATAGTTCCTATCCCAGCCAGGGCCTGTGCCTCTATTTTTATAGGGCTGCCGAAGATAAGTTGAACCAGGCGCTGACCCTGGTGGAAAAAGGTGAGCCGAATTCAGATGCTTATAATGAGAGCTTGCGTCTCGCCCGGCACTATATCGAGCTATGCAACAGCATATTGGGCAGCAGCGTGCTGGTGCTGGAGCACGGTCTATCGTTAAAGAATTACCAGCAGTACAACATCAATGTGGCCACGGCGGCGGTGACCTTGGCCAACAGGAAAGATGACCTGCTGAATACTATTATTGTAGCACCCTTTGATGGCACCGTGGTCAGCGTGGGCATTAAGAAGAACGACATTCTTTCTGCCATCGACTATTCGACCAAGGGCATTCGACTGGTGGATACCACCGATATCAAGTTCCAGGGGCAGGTTGATGAGATTGATATCCTGAGGATAAAAGTGGGTCAAAAGGCAACGATTGCGGTGGATGCTGTGCCGGCCAGGGTATTTCCCGGCAGGGTGACATTTATTTCTCCTTTTGGTTCCACGGGCACTGGCACTGTGGTCAAATTTGCGGTTACCATCAGGCTTGATCCCACTGATATGCAGCTCAAGGGCAGCCTTACTGCCACGGCGGAAATTGCGGTATCCAGCGTGACAAACGTGCTGCTGGTGCCGGTAACAGCGGTGTTTACCACCCCTGCTGGCTCTTTTTTGAATGTGGTTGGTGGTGCCAAGGGCGAAACCGAGAGAAGGCAGGTTACCCTGGGCAGTCAAAACCAGCAGTTTGCCGAGGTGGTTTCTGGGCTGAAAGAGGGTGACCAGGTGGTCATCGAAGCCGCTGCGGCCGCGCCCTTAGTTACCCGTCCCACAGGACCACCACCGGGGGCGGGTGGTGGACAGCCGCCGCCGAGATAGTTTTATCCGCTCGCGGTTGACAGGTGATAAGAATCAGGATGAAAATAGACAATCTTATGAGAAAAAAGATTGCGAAGAGAATAATACCCGGGCTGGTGCTGGTTAGCAGCCTGTTGGCTTTGCTGCTTGCTGCTTGTGCGCCGGCGGCGTCTCCTCCTGGCCAGACCTTTGAAGTGAAACGTGGTGACCTGACCATCAATGTTTCTGCTGATGGCTCTCTTACCATGCCTGATACTTTCGACCTCCGCTTCGGTACTCCGGGAAGTGTACTGGATATACAGGTAGTGGAACAGCCACCAGGAGCCGGCGTTCGCTTGATTTTTGGTACAGCTAACATTTCTAAAGGAAAGCCTGAGGCGAAACCGCTGGTAGAAGAAGGAGATAGGGTCAAGCAGGGCGCCTTGATGGCATTTCTGGATAATACCACCAAGAAAAATGCTATCAGGACAGCGTTGTTCAATTTGCAGACCACAGTAAATAGTATCCCGGTTGGTACTTGTGGTACTTTATCAGACCTTCCTAACAATTACCCGGATTTAAGCGTTCTTCGGATATTTGAGGAGGCACAAAAAGACCTGGTCGAATGTATCGGCTATTTCGGCAAGGGTGAGTACAAAGATGCTGGCTATAAGCTGGCCATGACCTACTTTGATATCGAGGTGTGTGAAGACCTGCTCCAGTCCCGACCCAATGCGGCGGTGCTGGCGGGAGCCAAGAATAACTCGGTGTACTATGCCGATGGCACGGCGGGTAGCGACTGGCGGATGTGGGAAAATGATACCAGAGTGATCGCCTATCTGCAGAAGTACCGGGAGAGATTGTTGAATATATCCTGGCTCATGCGAAAAGGAGATTACATCGGGGTAAAACATGAGCTAGAGGCAGCCCGGCAGGAGTTAAGTAAAAGCAAGCAGGTTGTGGAGAATACCATTCACATCCGTGGCAGGACGCTGCTCACCCTGCCGGATACTCCCACCAGCCTCGATTTTCTCCAGGCGTCCTTGCGCTCCCTGCAGGACTTAGACGCTTACAGCGCTCAAGTTGATACGTCATCAGTTAATATTGCTAAAAAGCTGTACCTGGCCAGGCTAAATCTGGCACTGGGGCGGGATACGCTGGAAAATCAGACGCTGGTCTACGATTGGACCAGCCGGTCTAACTGGAAGGATTTGCAGCAGTATAATCTTAATGTGCAAAGTTCCGAAGTAGTTTTTTATAAGGCTAAACGAGACATTATGAACACTGTGATTATCGCGCCTGTCGACGGTACGGTAGTGAGCGTGGACCTCAAGCAGGGCAGTGTGCTTTCAGCGCAGGACTACTCCACGCGGACAGCTATCAAGCTGGTTGATACCAGACGTGTCAGGTTCACCGGCAAGGTTGATGAAATTGACATTATGAAGGTGCAGAAGGGGCAAAGAGCTAGGATTACCGTTGATGCTGTCCCCGGTAAAATGTTTACCGGCAGGGTGACTTTTATCTCACCGTTCGGCACCCAGGTGGGGCAGGTCATCAAATTTGATGTCACCATCGAGATGGACCCCACCGATGTTGAGCTGCGGGGTGGTTTGAGCGCCACTGCCGATATCAATGTCTACAGTGCCAGGAACGCATTACTCGTGCCCATATCGGCGATTACCTTCACGCCTGCGGGACCGGTGGTAACCGTCATCAATGAGGCCACCGGCAAAACCGAGGACAGGAAAATCACTCTGGGCAAGCAGAGTTTCGAGTTTGCTGAAGTGTTATCCGGATTAAAAGAAGGCGATAAGGTGCGGGGATCGACAGAAAAAGGCAGGATTTTCTCTCCCCCTCCGCCACGTAGTGCTATGCCGGTGCCACTTCCCAGACGATAGCAACCATCGAGTCTGCCTACTTATGATACAATTAGGTTTACTACTATGATTGAACTGGACAAAGTAACCAAGATATACCAATTGGGTGAGGTAAGAGTAGCAGCACTGGATGGCGTCTCTTTTCGCTGCGAGAAAGGCGAGATGGTGTCTATCATGGGGCCGTCGGGTTCCGGCAAGTCGACCATGATGAATATACTGGGTTGCCTGGATCGGCCAACAGGTGGCAGCCATCGCCTGGATGGGCAGGATATATCCCAGCTTAATGACAATGCCCTGGCGAAGATAAGGAATAACAAGCTGGGTTTTGTTTTTCAGTCATACAACCTTTTGCCCAAGTTGACTGCTCTGGAGAATGTGGAGTTGCCACTGATATATGCCGGAAAAAACCACCGGCGCCAGCATGCCATTGAAGCTCTGGAGTCGGTCGGCATCGGTAAAAGAATGCATCATCACCCCAGCGAGATGTCGGGTGGCGAGCAGCAGAGGGTGGCCATCGCCCGTGCCCTGATAAACAATCCGCTGACCATCCTTGCCGATGAGCCCACCGGCAATCTGGATACCCAGTCGAGCAAGGCTATTATGGAGTTGCTGCTGGAGCAGTGTAAAAAGGGTATTACGGTCATCGTGGTTACCCATGAGCAGGAGATAGCGGCGTATACCCAGAGAACTATCTATCTCAGAGACGGCAAAATTGTCGAGGAAAAGAAGCGATGAATATCTGGGAGTGCATTAGAACTGCCTGGAAATCCATTTTATCTAATAAACTGCGGTCTACGCTCACCATGCTCGGCATCGTGATTGGCGTCTGTGCTGTGGTGCTGCTGGTGGCACTGGGGCAGGGGTTCCAGACCAATATGACCACAACGTTTAACAATATGGGGGCAAGCGCCCTCTACATTTCGGCTTCCACGGATAAGACGGTGAAAACGCTGCGACCACTCACCTTTGATGATGCTCAAGCCCTGGCGGACAAATCGGTAGCTCCCTCCATCGGCGTGGTATCGCCAACGCTGAGCCGGTCGGTAAGTGCATCGTACGGTAATAGCAGTGTCACTTCCCAGTGCACCGGCGTCATGCCGGTGATAACGCAGATAAGGAACTATCAACTGGCTAACGGCAGGTTTATCACCGACCGTGATGTCACCAACCGGGAGAATGTGGTGGTGTTGGGATACCAGACTGCCTTTGATTTATTCGGTACTGCTTCCCCGGTGGGCAAGAACATTCGCATTGGTGGTGATAGATTCCAGGTTATCGGCAGCTTTCAAAAGATGGGTGGTTTTGGTGGGGATAGCTATATGTTAATGCCTCTCTCCACCATGCAATCTAAGATAGTGGGTGGCACCAATGTCCAGCAGATTGCTATCAAGGCGGTCACCCCGGACAAGGTGGATTCCGCCATTGCGGAAATAACCTCCATATTGAGGGCGAGGCATTATATCAAGCGGGGATCCCCGGATGATTTTCAGATCCGGGATATGCGCGAGGTGTTGAACAGTATGCAGGAGACGCTGGCTACCTTCTCTATTTTCTTAAGCAGCGTCGGCGCTATCTCGCTCATCGTCGGCAGCATCGGCATCATGAACATCATGCTGGTTTCAGTATCGGAACGCACCCGTGAAATAGGCATACGTAAAGCTATTGGTGCCAGGCGCAGTGATGTGTTGCTCCAGTTCCTTATCGAGGCATCGGTACTGAGCTTCACCGGCGGCGTGCTCGGTCTCGCCGTGGCTATAGCGGGGACAAAGATAATGGGCAATATTACCATGGGACCCCCGGGCAGTAGCCCGATTCAGGCCGAAATTTCAGCTATGGTGGTTATCCTGGCGCTGGCGGTATCAATCGGGACCGGGCTGATATCCGGCACGTATCCCGCTTACCGTGCTGCTCATCTTGACCCTATTGAATCCCTGCGTCATGAGTGAAAACCTATCACCCCCTGTCATTACGAGCCCCGATTTCATCGGGGCTCGTAATCTCTACAACATACACAATACCATGAACTATTCCTTTCCTCGCCATCTCCCTGTTCTTGAAATTCCAAATCACAATTTCTAAATCCCAAACAAATTTCAATATCTCAAATTTCAAAACAGGGTGATGGGGAGAGAGTTCGGAATTTGCTAGGGTGGGGTGGTGAAGGGGTCGCCACACTGCGCTCGCGATGACAGTGGTGTGTTGGTTAGCCTTGCTGGATGGTGGCGATGAGGATGGTGCCGGGTCCGGTATGGGAGCCCAGGGTGGGGCCAAGGCGGGCGATTTTGGGCATCAGATTGGGGAACAGAGAAGATACATAGTTCGCCAGCTTTTGTGCCTCATGTGGCAGAGTGCTGTGGGCGATAGCCATGCTTTCGATGTCGGGCTTGGCCCTGATGAATTCCCGGAGGCGTTCCAGTCCCTTTTCCCAGGTGCGTACCAGGCCAGCGGGCTTGAGTTCGCCATCGCGTAATGTCAGTAATGGCTTCACATTGAGCAGCGATTCCATCTTGAAGATGGTATTGCTGAGGCGTCCGCCTTTAACGGCATAGCGCAGCGTGTCCAGCAGCCCCAGCCCTCTTGAGCGACTGATAGCCTGGTGTACCCGTTCTACCACCTGCTGCATCCCGCAGCCGGCCTGGGCAGCCGTGTTGGCGGCCAGGGTGACCAGCGCCTGCCACATGGTGACACCGCGAGAGTCGATTACCTCAATACGGCATCCCTGCTTTTGCACCGTTTCTTTGCCCACCAAGGCAGCATCGAAAACAGCACTGTGCTTGCGGGTGATATGAATAGAGATAATTTCGTCGGCGTCTCTGGCGGCCTCCTGGTATGCCTTGACGAAGTCACCCGGTGATGGGGCTGAGGTGGTGGGATGTATTCTGGTGTTGGCTAGCCTGCGGTAAAACTCGTCAATATCGATATCCACTCCGTCGCGATAGGTGACGTTGCCGAAGCGCACATAAGTGGGTACTACAGTGATGCCCAGTTTCCTGGCTTCTTCCTGGGTGATATCCGAAGCACTATCGGTGATGATTTTTACCGTCATTTGGTTTCAAATCGTTGTAGGGGCGATTCATGAATCGCCCCTACAGGAGAGAAATCATAGTCTCCCGTCGAGGCGGTTGATAATCAGCCCGGTGGGCAGCTTGGGGTAGAAGAAAGTGGACTTGCGGGGCATGCGGTCATTGGCGTCAGCAATTGCCTTGATGGTGGTCACCGGCATCGGACTCAACAGTATAGCGAGCTGGTGCTCCTTCTGTTCCACTGATTTGAGGGCTTGCTCGATATCGGCAGTGTAGGTGATATGCTCGCTGGCGCTCTGGAAGCCGAGCAATTTCTCGATAATCAGGTGTTCCACAATGCTGACATCGAGCTTTTTATACACTGACGACCGCCCTTCAGGCATAAACTCATCGAGTGATACTGAGGGCAGCAATCGTAGTGTCAACACATGGCCTGGTTCCAGGCCGACTACCCTGATGCCGAGCATTCTGTTTTCGATGAGGTCGAATTTGTTGATGGGTGTTGACCTTACCTCGAAAAAGGCGCTCAACTGGCCTGGTAGTCCGGACAGCGCTTTGGGCTTGATTCCCTTCACCAGGCGGTGAATAGGCAGCATCACCAGCCCGGGGTCTGAGAAAGACACCAGTGTCATCAGGATGAAATTAAATGCTTCATAGCCGGTATAGCCAAGGGTGGCTTTCTGGCGCTCCTCGCGGTATGCCAGCGAGGTCTCGTAGCGATGGTGTCCATCAGCGATATAAATGGGCTTGGGAGTAATGAAATGGCTGCTCCGCTGCATGAACTCAGGCTCGTTGGCTTTCCAAACTTTATGTGTCTCATTGCCGATGGTGATATCGATGAGCAGCTTGCTGGGCAGAGATTTCTGCTGTAACAGCTTGGCCACCCTGCCGCCAGGGTCATCGTAAAGGCCGAGGATAGGGCTGATATTGGCATTGCAGGCGCGCATCAGTTCCAGGCGGTCGCTCTTCACCTTCTGGAGAGTGTTTTCATGGGGGAAGATCACCCTGTGTTCCCAGGGCTCTAGCTTGACGCAGGCAATTAGTCCCAATCTCTTTTTCTTGGAGCCGTTGACTACAAAGCCCTGCTCGTAGATGTAGAATGTGGGTGCGGAATCCATGGTGAGTATGCTGTCCTTGAGCCACTGGTCGAAGGTGGTGCGGGCACGGGTATATTTACTGTTTTTGGCATTATCTTGGGACAATTCCAGGCCATGCTCCAGGCGGATGATGTTATAGTTGTTTTTCTGATAGTAACCCTGCTGCTCTTCTGGTGAAATCACATCGTAGGGCGGGCAAATTACCGCTGCCATGTCTTTGATTTTATCCTGGTTATAGCGTATACCCTGAAACGGGGAAATCTCAGCCAACTAAATCCTCCTATAATTTTCTCTGGTTACATATCAAGTCCACCCAGCCAAGCCTTCTCCATTTTCTCCAGCGATATGTTGACATAATCTTTTAGTATCAAACGGTTGCCTGTAACGGTTCCCAGCCTGGTGGCGGGGACCTGCCATTTATAGGCAATTTTCTCCAGCTTGCTTGCCAGCTTCGGTGGTACCGAGACGATGATTCTGGACTGAGCTTCGCCGAATAGCGCTGTGTCCAGCCTGCCTTCAGTTCTCCAGCCGTTGCTGGTAAAGCCCAGGCTATTGGTCAGGCAGCTTTCCGCCAGACAAACCAGCAGCCCACCATCGGAACAATCATGGGCGGAGTTGATAATACCCCGACTGACCAGCTCAATGCAACAGCGGTGCAGTCGTCTTTCCAGTTCCAGGTCGATGGAAGGGTTGCCCATAACCAGCCCGTGTATTACCGAGAGATATTCGCTGCCACCGAGGCTGTTATCTTCAGGCTGTGATGTTCCCAGCAGGAAGACGGCATCGCCTTCGTTTTTAAATCCCGAGGCGCAGTGCCTCTCCACGTCTTCAATCAAGCCTACCATGCCCACCACGGGGGTAGGGTAAATGGATTCATCTTTAGTCTCGTTATAGAGGCTGACGTTGCCGCTGACCACGGGCACTTTCAGCGTCCGGCAAGCGCGCGACATGCCGGCGATGCATTCTTTGAGCTGATAGTACACGTCGTTCTTTTCGGGATTGCCGAAGTTAAGGCAGTTGGTCAGTGCCAGCGGTTGAGCACCGCTGCAAGCCAGGTTCCTGGCGGCCTCGGCGACGACGATGACGCCGCCGACAAAGGGATTGAGATAGCAGCAACGCCCGTTGCCATCAGTGGTCAGGGCGATAGCCTTGCCGGTGCCCTGAATCCGCAATACTGCGGCATCGCTGCCGGGCAGGACGACGGTGTTATTGCCTACCTGGTGGTCATACTGGCGGTAGACGCTGCGCTTGCAGGCAATGTTGGGCGATGCCAGCAGTTTCAGCAGGGTAGGAGCAATCTTTTTCAGTGAAATATCCGGTATGGATTTCATATCTAAGGTTTGCAGCTTGTCCAGCCAGGTTGGCCTTTTAGTGCGCAGACGGTAGACAGGAGGGCTGGTCAGCAGGTTAACCGGTGCTGCGGCGACTACCTTGTCGCCTTCTTTAATGGTAGCGATGCCATCGCCGGTGACGTGCCCGATGATGTCGGAGCGCAGCTCATAGCGGTCGAACAGCGCCTTGACCTTATTCTCATAATCTTTTTTCACCACCACCAGCATCCGCTCCTGTGATTCCGAGAGCATCACCTCGTAGGGGGTCATGCCTTTCTCACGGCGGGGCACTTTGAGGATGTCTATCTCAATGCCGCTGCCTCCCTTGGAAGCAGATTCTACTGAGGAGCTGGTCAGTCCAG
>JBBIPA010000051.1:0-12425 GCA_037443085.1 Chloroflexota bacterium
CCAACATCCATATTAAACATACTCCAGGCACAAAAGGAAGAAGCAAATCTTGGAACAATGGTACGGCGGATATCCAGCAAATTGGCAATAAATGCTCCGCATAAGCCACCTCCCCCACCGCAGGCTACAAGGCTAAAATCCCTGATATCGTAGCCCTTTCTCGTTGAGATTTCAGTAATATCATCTGCCATATTGGAGTTAACAATATGGAACATGGCATGTGCTGCCTCTTCAATGCTCATGTGTAGACGTTCAGCTATCGTTTTCATAGCTGCCCGGGACAGGTCAATATTCAGCTTAAGCTTGCCACCCCAGAAATAATCAAGTGGAATGTAACCCAGGATAACCGCAGCATCGGTAGTGGTAGGCTCCTTGCCTCCTTTTCCGTAGCAGGCAGGTCCCGGTTCAGCTCCGGCACTCTGTGGCCCGACACGAAGTAATCCCAGAGAATCTATCCAGCCAATGCTTCCACCCCCAGCACCAATACTTTTCACGTCGACCACTTTAATTCCAAGCCTATCATCGCCAATCCACCTACCTGCAGCCAAACCAACTTGCCCGTTCCGTATTAAACTCGCATCAAAAGTAGTCCCGCCCATATCACCTACTATTACATTAGGCTCGTTGATAACACTACCAAGAAAAGCAGCACCGGCTGGCCCCGCAGCAGGGCCAGAATCCATGACATAGACAGGCTTTTTTACCAGCGCTGCTACAGTCTGAGCAAATTGATTCGCTTGCATTATTAACAGTTGCCCACTGAAGCCATATCCCTTTAACTTATTCTCAAGGCTTGCCATATATGTAGTGACCACTGGTCCCAGACTGGCGTTGAGGACACAGGTGCTCTCTCGCTCATACTCCCCCATTTTAGGAAGCAACTCACTGGAACAAGAGGTGTAGACACCAGGTAGTAGCTCCTCGCAGATTGCAGCAGCTTTTTGCTCATTGGTACCACTGATGTAGGAATTGATGAAGCAGATAGAAACGGACTCAACCCTTTCTCTTTTCAGTACTTTTATTACATTCCTTAGCTCCTGCTCATCTACTGGCTTAACTATTTCGCCGGTACAGAGTGTTTTCTCGGCAATCCCTAATCTCAAATAGCGAGGTATGATGGGTTCATACGGTGGAATATAAGCCTCATACATAGACCTTGTTTCAATTTTAAGTGAGCGGCGTATCTCGATAATATCCCGGAATCCCTTCGTGGTAATCAGTGCAGTACGCGCTACCTTATTAGTAATAAGGGCATTAGTAGCTACAGTGGTTCCATGTACTATGAGTTCAATTTGCCTGACAAATTCCTCAAGCGTCAGTGAATGACCGGATGCCGCCTCCTTAAGCACATTAATCACTCCTTCAGAAAAATCAGCAGGAGTGGTCGGTGCTTTGAATTCGCATAAATTGCCCTTCTTGTCCAGCACCACACCATCAGTAAATGTACCACCCGTGTCTATACAAACTCTAAACATGTTTCCTCTGTCTCGATTTCTCTTTTTGTCTCTATTAAATAGCTACGTGCCACTTAGCACTATTAAATACAAAGGTGCCACTTGCTTCTCAGGTAATTCTTTTGTTGGCAGTATTGTTCTTTCGGTTTGCATGATTGGGATCGAGAGGAAATTTTATATGCCATTCTGGTATCCCTAATTCACGCAATGCTTGATTTCTAAGTATCCACAAATCGGCCGCCAGCCGCTCTCGGCGCTTCTTGGGTAATACCGAAAATATCCTTTCGTCAGTCTCGTTGTTAAGTGATTGATTAAATATCTCACGCCCTTTATCAGTCAGTTTGATAATTGTGCTTGCTCTCCCTGATTTTTTTGATTTACTAATTAACCCTTCCTTCTCCATCCTTTTCAACATTTCAGTCACTGAATGAAGCTCGCGATAAAGTTGACGGGCTATTTCTACAGGAGTCGATTGTCCATTATTATTTTGAATATCCCAGAGAATAGCCCTTCGTTCCGGATTTATGTGAAATCGCTCCAAATCCCTGTGCCTGGCTTTTAAAATAGCGTCTTTCGTTTGGGCAAGTAATACCCAGAGGGTAAAGAATTCGTCATTATTTGGCTTGATGATAGTTCTTGCCACGAATCTACTCTTTAGCCTCCTCTTCTCTATCTCATCTATCGAACTCGAATCATCAAATGTTAAATAGCCTTACGGCATTCTCGCCCAGAATGAGGGTTTTCTCTTTCTCGCTTATCGCCAGGCTCTTGACGTACTCCACACCCTTGATAAACCATTCGCGTCTTACTGGATACGAGCTTCCGTACAGAATGTGGTCAGCTCCTATAGTTTTAATAGCACACTCCAATTGCGGTTGACCCCACTGCACAGCACCCGACATATCAAAATAAATATTTTTATCCAGGTATCCCCTCAACTTGTCTGCTACCTTGTCAAACCGTTCCAGTTCTTCTTTTGCACCAGATTTTGCCGGGACCAACATATTCACGTATGCAAAAAAACCACCCCCCATCATAGAATGTATCATCTTCAAATTAGGAAATTCTTCAAACATTCCGCTGAAAAGCTCCCTGCCCACCGCGGTCATCTGGTCTACGCATCTCCCATATTGACGACGCAGGTTGGTATATTTACAGATCGAGCCATAATCTACAGGCAGCGGAGTATGATGCACCACAATCGGCACATTTAGTTCATTGAGCTTCTTGAAGTAGGGCTTAAACTCTTCCTCGTCGAGATAGAGATTTCCGTAGTGTGCCGCAAGCTGAACTCCGCAGAAACCGAGTGAATTGATGCAGCGTTCCACTTCATTAATGCAATCTGCCGTACCCCATGGGGGAATAACAGCCAGTGCCAGAAATCGACCAGGGTATTTCTTAACATGTTTTGCCAGTTCATCATTAATCTTCTTGCATATATCCAGTCCCAGCCATTCTTGCCAGCAGGGTATTCGCAGTATAGCCTTATCTATCTTGGCTTCATCCATATCTCTCAGTCGCTCTTGTGGACTATACTGGGTCTCGGCATAATTGAGATTTTCAAAACCTTTTGGTTTCTCGATAACGATCTGCCGGGTACTGGTCCCGGGAATAGTGCTCAACTTAGTGTTTACACCGTGCTCGCGAGGCACACAATGTAAGAAGGAATCCAATAAAGACTTGTCAGTAAACAGGTTTTCGGGGAGCCAGTGCATATTAGCATCAATTATCATGGAGTCCTCCTTCGGCAATCGACAGATTGTTAATAATTGATATTTAATGGTTCTGATAAGACTTCGTACAAGAACCATTATACCACAGTTGTCAAGCCCCCTGTTTTTTAAGGCCAGCAGGGGCGAGGTTGACTTCAACCCAGCTATGCGTTAAAGTAAATATTCGGAGGAAAGGAATGCCTATTTACGAATACTGCTGCCCCAAATGTAGTAACAAATTCGAGATGTTACGCACACTCAGTCAGGCTAACGATAATGCTTCCTGCCCCAAATGTCACAGCACTTCCAGACGGATTTTCTCTCGCTTTGCTTCCTTCGCTAAGGATAGCAGCGGAGCCTCGGTTCCCGTAGCCGGCACCGGCAGCTCCTGCAGCGGTTGCTCCTCATCCAGTTGCAGCAGCTGTCATTAACGCATCACCATTATCTCTTCAGCTTCAGCGTGCCAAAAGTAATGCCGCCCAGAATCAGCGATTCTACAATCACCGCTCCGAAGCCGAATAGTGCCACATCATAGAAAAAACCGCCGGGGAACAGCTTGCTAAAAGAGCCTTGTGACGGGTCAATTATCCAGAATTCATTGGAAAAGCTAACCAGGTGAAAAAGTAGAAATAGCTGCTCAAAACCGAAAACCGCCCATAGAGCCAAGAATATCATCAGCCCGAACGTAGTCACGCTTCCCCACCACAAGCCTGTTATCACCGTCCGCCAGCCTGCCCGCAACCACAGCAACAATACCAGAATACAAATGACCATGATAATGAATGCCGCTATTTGAACTGCATAGTCCAGTTGCATCAGGCCTTTTACATCTTGAAGGTGAACTACCTCTTTTTCGCTGAATACGTCAAACTTCTCGCCTGACCGTAACACCGTCACCTGCGGAGAATCTACCCTGGAGTTATAGTAATCAATTAAATGCTGATATATCTTCATCAGTTCAGGTTTGGCTATACCCGAGACACGGCTTATCTGGTAAGTATCAACGGCATACTCGTAGACCCGTATCTCATTGACTCCCCAGCGAATGTTGCTGGCAATGATGAGCAAAGGCACACAGCATACTAGCAGCCAGCGGGCAACAGCTCTCACTATTTTCATTGTACTCAAGCCCAACTAAGATAACGCCGATAATAAGCATTAGCCCAGCGGTTGTCAAGAATTATTTTGTTTTTTGTTATTAGCAGCAGACGAATAAACGAGAGTAAAAGACTTCTAATTATCCCAAAAATCTTTATGCTATAATTAAAACCACCCAACCAGAAATGTTTACCCATCTTCACTTACATACCGAGTTCAGCCTCCTCGATGGTTTATGCCGCATCAATCAGGTCATTGCCCGGGCTAAAGCACTCGGCATGAACAGCCTGGCTATTACCGACCATGGCAATATGCATGGAGTCATCGATTTTTACGTGGCAGCCAGGGAAGCCGGCGTCAAGCCCATCATCGGCTGTGAAGTCTATGTAGCGCCTGCGGACCGACACAGTAAGAATACCAGCGATAAGAACCCCTACCATCTCACCCTGCTCGCTAAAAACCAGCAAGGCTATCACAACCTCATCCAGTTGGTCAGCAAGTCACACCTGGAAGGTTTTTACTATAAGCCACGTGTAGACAAAGAGTTGCTCACCAACTATCGTGAGGGCATTGTAGTACTCTCCGGCTGCCTCCACGGCCAGTTATCCCGCCTTTTAGTCGAAGGACAGCTTGACGAGGCAGCCACGATAGCCAAATGGCACAAAGACGTGTTCAGCGATTACTATTTAGAGATACAAAGGCACCCCATACCGGAGCTGCAGCAAGTCAATGAAGGCTTGCTCGCCATCGCCTCGAAGCTCGATATCCCCATGGTAGCCACCAGTGATGTACATTATGTCAATAAAGAGGATGCAGCCAGTCATGAACTGCTCCTCTGCATCCAAACCAACACTTCTGTCTACGATGAGAAAAGAATGAAGATGGCAGGCGATTTCTTCTACCTGAAAAGCCCCAAGGAAATGGCGGCAGCGTTTAGTGACCTGCCCCAGGCTCTGGAAAACACGCTCAAGATTGCCGATATGTGCCAGCTTGAGCTTGAGTTTGGCAAACTCCATCTCCCCAAAGTGGAAATTCCCCCAGGCAAGACTGTGGACGAATACCTGACCGAGCTATGCTGGCAGGGATTCAGACAACGCTTCCCATCATCCACTCCCAAATTGGAACAACGCCTGAAATATGAGCTAGAAGTAATTCATAAAACACACTTCGCCGATTACTTCCTCGTCGTCTGGGACCTGATTTCCTTCGCCCGAAAGCAAAATATTCTCTTCGGCGTTAGAGGCAGCGCTGCTGCCAGCCTGGTGCTCTACTGCCTCAACATCACTGATATCGACCCCGTAGCTCACAAACTGGTATTCGAACGCTTCCTAAACATCGAGCGCCGCGAGCTGCCCGATATCGACCTAGACTTTCAAGACGACCGCCGCGATGAAGTCATTGCTTATGTCAACCAGAAATATGGCGCTGACCACGTCGCCCAGATTATTACCTTCGGTACCATGGGTGCTAAGGCTGCAGTAAGAGATGTTGGCAGGGCTTTGGGTCTGCCTTACAGCCAGGCTGACAGGGTTGCCCGCCTGATTCCCAGCCGCCCCAATATCAAACTTGAAGTCGCTATAGCTGAGAACAAAGAGCTGCAAACCATCTACCACGAGGATGATGCCATTAAGAACCTTATTGATTCCGCCCTTAAGCTGGAAGGCGTCGCCCGCCATGCCAGTACTCATGCCGCCGGGGTAGTCATTTCTAGAGAGCCTCTGGCTCAGCACCTGCCACTCCAGCGCGCCACCTCAACCAAAGACAGCGAGCAAGAGACCGCCATGACCCAGTTTTCCATGGAAACCGTCGCCCGCCTCGGGTTGCTCAAACTGGACCTCCTGGGACTGGCGAACCTCACTCTACTGGCTAAAGCCAAAGATATCATCGCCAGAAGCCGCAACATTAACCTTGACCTGCGTCGACTTCCCCTTAATGACCCTCCCACCTTCAAGCTGCTTGCCTCCGGGGAGACCAGCGGCATCTTCCAGTTGGAAGGCGAGGGCATGCGCCGCAACATCAAGGAGCTAAAACCTACTACATTCACCGATATTGCTGCCATGGTTGCGCTCTATCGCCCCGGACCGATGGAGCATATCCCCCGATTCATTAAATCTAAATACGGCGTCGAACCGGTACGCTATCCTCACCCCGCCCTCAAAGATATCCTCGAGGAAACCTATGGCATCATCGTCTACCAGGACCAGGTGCTCCTCATCGTCCAGGCATTAGCCGGCTACAGCCTGGGGCAAGCAGATATTTTCCGCAAAGCTATGGGCAAGAAAATCCCTGAGGTCATGCAGAAGGAACGCGCTAATTTCATTAATGGTGCCAAGGCAAAGGGATTGTCTGAGGAACTGGCCAGTGAAATTTTTGCCCTTATTGAACCTTTCGCCGGTTATGCCTTCAATAAGGCTCATGCTGTCAGTTACGCCATGATTGCCTATCAGACCGCCTATATCAAGGCAAACTACCCGGTCGAGTATATGACTGCCCTTATGAACACCTATACCGGCAATGCCGACAAAATCCGCTCGGCCATTGCCGAATGCCGCCGCTTGAATATTTCCGTGATGCCCCCAGATATTAACAAAAGCCAGGCGGCGTTCACCATAGAAAAACTGGATGGCAAGATGGCAATCCGTTTCAGCCTCACCGCCATAAAGAACGTGGGGCATGCCGCTATCGAATTAATCCTCTCAGCACGCCGGCAGGAAGGTGACTTCAAATCTATAGATGACCTCTGCCGCCGCGCCGATTTGCATAACGTGAATCGGAAGGTACTGGAGAGCCTCATCAAGGCCGGGGCTTTTGACTCCATGGCTCCGCGCGGTGCCCTTCTCCAGGTCATCGGCCAGATTATTTCCCTGTCACAGAGAGAGCAGCAGCTAAAACAATCAGGACAAGCCAGCATGTTTGACATCCTTGGAGCAAATGTAGCCACCCCTCTACCTGCCCTAGAGATAGGAAATGTCGATGCGCCTCTCAAGGAAAAACTGGAATGGGAACGGGAGCTTCTCGGCGTGTACTTCTCCGAGCATCCCTTTGCTGCCGTAGCCTCCAGGCTTTCCCATGCTATCACGGCGCTCTGCGGCCAGATCAACGAGGAAATGGCAGGGCAGACAGTAATTACTGCCGGCATGATCACTTCAATTCGCCAGCTCTATACCAAAGACAATCGCCCCTTCATCATCACCAATATGGAAGACATCGACGGCACTATCGAAGTTACTGTCTGGTCGGAGACGTACGAGCAAACCAAGAATCTGTGGCAGGAAGGTGAAATCCTTCTGGTCGAGGGTAAGGTGAAACTGAGAGACGACAAGCCTACCCTCAATTGCCAGCGAGTGCGTCAGTATCAGGCAGGGAGCGAGTTACAGCAGCCACAGCAGCCCGAGCCGGTACTGACACCGTCACCAGCGCCAATACCCACACCCGTAGCCAGAACAAACCACGTCAATAAACCACCTGCCCCCCACAAGGTGATAATCACCATTGAAGAAGATGATAACGGTGATGATGAAAACGTCTCCCTGCTCCACCAGGTCATGGATGCCTTAAGCCATTACCCCGGCGAGGACGCCGTCCATCTTGTCATCGCTAACTCCGACAAAGCAGTGAACCTTGAGCTACCCCCCGCTAGCTATTGCCCCGAGCTAGCCCGCAAGATTACCGCCATCCTGGGAAACCACTGCCTGCGACTGGAAAAAATCGAATAGCCCCGGAGTTAGGTTTGAGTATAGGATTCAATTAGCCGGGGGTTAACTCTTACTACCAAATAGCTCTTTGGCAGAGCCGACCGTCTCACTATCTATATCCACCTGAAGTGCTTCCAGAAAACGAGCCACCATTCCCCAGTAACCTATGGCTACCGTCAATTCTACGATGCTCGGGCTATTAAGATGCTGCTGAAGCACTCTGAAGGTCTCATCCTTCACCCTGGCGTTCTGCGACACCTCATCAGTGTACTGCAGCACAGCACATTCGATATCGCTGAAATCTTGCGAGCTCTTCCAGTGTGAGATTACCTCGGCTTGCCTGGGGCTGATTCCTGTTTCCAGCGCTATTGGATAATGCTGCACCCACTCATATTCGCTACCAGTGAGTCTGGCAACCCGCAGTATGGCTAACTCACGCAGCTTCGGAGACAGCTCTGTCTTTGCCAGCAATGAGCTACCCAACCGGATGAAATCGCGCAATATACGGGGATTATTAGCTAACGTCCGGTAAAGGTTGATTATTCTGGCTCCGTTCTTCTGGATTTTATCGTATATTTCTTTCACCTCAGCCGGTGCTTTATCTTCCGTTATTGTCGGCACACGAGACATTTATTACCTCCATATACTTCACTTATAAATTACCAGGTTACTAATCTTACACACGAAGGGTATTACAATTATTTAAAAGGAATTTCCCGAATCTCAAAGAGTTTGGGCCATAGTTTTCCGGTAACCAGCAGAGAGCCATTTATCGAGTTATAAGCAATACCATTTAGAGCATCTACCTGACCACTATAATCCTGCGCCCGCAACAGTCCCCGCAGGTCTAACCAGCCGGTGACTCTGCCAGTTTCAGGGACAATCCTGGCAATGCGGTCTGTTTGCCATGCATTAGCATATATTTGTCCCTGCACGAATTCCAACTCATTGAGATTGGCGACAGGGCTATCGCCGTCAAACACTTCTATTCTTCGGATTTCCCTAAAGGTTTCAGTGTCCAGAAATCGCAATAGTGCTGTGCCATCGCTCACAATCAGATGTTTCCCATCATAGGTAATACCCCAGCCTTCATGGGAATAGTGAAAATCCCCTACCAGTTCAAAGCTATCCTTATCGCAGACAAATCCAGTACCTTCTCGCCAGGTCAACTGGATAATATTGTTACCACAGATAGTCACGCCTTCACCAAAAAACTTCGGTGACAATTCGCGGATGCGCAGTATATTACCAGTTTTTAAGTCCACTTTTCGCAGCGAGGAGCGCCCGTAAATACCTGTTCCTTCATAGAGCACACCATTTTCCCAAACCAAACCCTGAGTTGATGCCTTCCGGTCATGAGGGTAAATATTGATAACCTGGTAAGTATACAATGCTGGCACGGAGCTATTATTAGCAGGTGTAACCAGTCCAGCTATACCAGCCGGCGTTCTCGTTGATGGCGGCGAAAAATCCGCTGCAGGCTTTGCAGTACAACTGATCAGCACCACCAGTATTAGCAGCAACGGAGTTACCTGAGTCCACTTCATTGAATTTCAGAATCCACCTACTGCCATATATAACATACAATCACCACACGGTCAATCCAGGCCATGCGAACTACCCTCCTGAATTGTCCCACTTTCTGGCACGCGCTTTGAGAAGCAATGTCAGCACTACAGCTACCACAGACAGAACAATACACACTATAAAAGTAAGGCTATAGCTACCGGTTACATCGAACATATAACCAGCGAACAATGGTCCCAAAGTCGCCCCAATGGAGCCACCAAAAGACGCAGCACCCAGAATCACACCATGAGACTTCAATCCAAACAGCTCTGCTACCAGCGGCGAAAACAATACCTGCACCCCCCCATAAGCCAAGCCGAAAATAGCCGCAAACAGATACAGCTCCCAGACTTCATTGGCTGCCAGCAGCCAGACGAAAGATATCGCCATCAATAGAAAACTGATGACAAACATGAGCCTCCTGCCAAACTTGTCACCACACAAACCCATGAGGTTGACACTGGCGATGCTCACTAAACCGTATACAACCAGTATATTAGTAGCGTTGGTAGCACTGATACCCAGACCGATGGCATGGATGACAATATGCACCAGCACTATCAACAAACAGAAAAGAAAGATAAAGTACATGCCGCCCATTAGCCATAACTGCCGGGTACGTAGCGCCTCTTGCAAGGATAATCCCGTGATAACAGGGGGCTGCTGCCCCACCACAGAGGTGCCATCAGGCAATTGACCCATTTGCCGGGGGTCACGCCTGAGAAACTGTGCTGCCAGCACCATGATGACCAGCGAGCCAATGCCCAAAACTATCAGCGCCCAGCGCCAGTCATAAGCAGAGATAAGCCAGTTCGCCAGGGACGGGCCGGCCACCGCAGCCAGAGCCAATCCAGAAAAGGCGACACCAGTCATCAGCCCTCTCCTTTTATCGAACCAGCGGGCTACAATTGACAGGTTCGCCACATAAATGCTGGTGCTGAATGACACCAACAGACCATAATAAAGGTATAGCTGCCAGATAGAATTTATCTGTGACATCAATAGATAGCTCATGCAAAGAATTACCCCGTAGATACTGACCACCACACGAGGATTGAACTTTTCGCAAATCCTGGCAGAAATAACACAAAAGATGCCAAAAGCCAGCTGGTTCAACGCTGACGCCCCGGAAATAATAGTCCGGGACCAGTTGAACTCCTTAATGAGCGGCTCAAAGAAAACGCCGTAAATATCTACTGCCACAAAAGCGGTCATCAGTATGAAAAAGACTGAGGTGACGATAGTGTACCCATAGAAAAAACCAGCCGGGGTGACCTGTTTCCTGATAGCTTCATCGGTATCTTTCAGCAAAATTCCCCCCTCTCGATTTCTACACTAAACGATGGCACATTTAATCACAGATGAGGTTTTTTAGCAAAGGTTTAACCTGACACGCTATCCCTGCTCTGCTGATACCGTATGAGTATATTGAACCTGCAATTCACTTCTTCAGGGAGCTTACATTTAACTAACCCGCAAGTGAAATTTTTCACTGTCATCCTGTAAACTACTGATTGGCCGGGTAATTTGTTTCAGGGGGCAAGAAGCAAACAGATTTCAGCAGGACAACCAGCCCAGAGCAGCTTTCGGGAGTTAGTTTCAATAAAATTTTTTTCAGGAGGGTTGTATGAGCTCATATCGGGCAAGAAGGATGAGGGAACAGCGATGGCTCCTCGACAAGGTAGTAGAAACATGCGGTGTTGATTTCTCCTGACCCATGGCCGCAATCTGTGCCGGCGTGGCTGGCGGCAATGTAGTACCTGATGTTATGGGCATTCACGCCAGGGCCAGAAAATATGCCGACCTTTCCCGTGAATTTTCCAGAGTAGGCGCCAAACGGGAGACTATAGCCAGAAAGGCTGAGGAGGAGGAGCACCTGGTAACCGCTAGGGATAATTATTTTGCTGCTGCGGTTTTCTACGGCATGGCAAAGTGGCCCATCCACGAAGATGCCAATAGAGAGCTTATCTTTCTAAATAATAAAATGAGAGAATGTTACGACAAATTCATCGAGAACGCTCCTCATCACATAGAGCGAGTGGAAATAGCTTTTGAGGGCAAATCACTGCCCGGTCTCCTCCACCTTCCTTCAAATCGGGGAAAGGGGAAATTGCCCTGCATACTTTCCATTGACGGCATGGATAATTTTAAGGAGGCAATGCACCCCATATACGGTGATAAGTTACTGGAGAGAGGCATGGCTATCCTGTCCCTCGATGGACCTGGGCAAGGCGAATGTTTGGTGCGTGGCATTAGATGCACTGCTGACAATTTCCCGCGTGCTGCTGGAGCTGCCGTGGATTACCTGCTAAAGCGACCAGATATTGACGGCGACAGAATTGGAGTTGCCGGCACAAGCATGGGCTCCTTCTGGGTAACGCAGATAGCTGCCAGTGACCACAGGTTTAAAGTAGCCGCAGTGAGGTTAACCTGCATGGAGCCGGGCATGCACACCATATTTAATCTAGCCGCACCTACCTTCAAAGATAGATATATGTGGATGGCTGGCTATGAAGATGAGCAGGCATTTGATAAGTTTGCCGAAACTCTTACTCTTAAAGGCCTGGGTGAAAAAATTAAATGCCCCTACCTGATAGTGGCTGGAGAATTCGATGAGCTAAGCCCGATTGAATACGCCTACGACCTATATGATGAAGTTACCGCCCCCAAGAAAATAGTGGTCTATGAAGGTGAGTCGCATGCCAACACACAGGATGTTGATGCCCAGACAATTGTTGCCGACTGGCTGAAAGACGACTGGACGGAAAAGCGTTGCCATCAGAGAGCATTACCATTGACAGGATGGGGCGTGAAATTAAAAGTCAAAACCGAATTGCGTCATAATTATTGTTACCGAAAGTGGTATCGTTGCCTCAAAAATATTGTTACCAAAACGG
>JBBIPA010000052.1:0-1947 GCA_037443085.1 Chloroflexota bacterium
AATGCTTCTTAAAGGCATAATCATTGCCGCCAGCACCACAACCAAGATGAAGTAAAGTTTTTACTTCGATTTTTGAATGCTCCTTGATGACATTACTAAACATCTCTGTTTCCTTTGCATAGTCATCAGGCGGAGCAATTATTGGTTCAGTCCAAGCAAGCTCACTGTATGCACGCCATTTAGTTCTGTTTTTCATGTTCCCCCATTAGCTTAGTTACAAACCGCTAGCAAAGGCACCGAAACCAACAAGACGCCCTAAAGTGCAGTTAGTATAGAAAAACTGGTTCCATCTGGATATTTCTTATCAATATCTGAGCAAACTTAAGTCCCAATTACACCTTCTTAGCTTGGCAACCGGCGACGCAATACCCAGAAAACCACTGCCACAATCATCAGTACAACAGTAGTCACAACACCGAACTCACCTATGAGTAGTTTTGTAACGCCTGTATCTGTGGTGAGGGGGTTATAAAACTGTTGTATCCACAGGTTCTGAGCAGTGTGAAAGAGCACTCCTGTCCATAAGCTACCAGAAATCAATCTGAGCCAGGCAGCAACAAATCCAGCGGACATCACCTGCAAAGTCAGCATCAGCAGACTATAAGCCATTCCTGCACTTTGGTGATAACCAACAAGTAGTACAAGCGGGTAATGCCATATCGCCCAGATAATGCCACTAATAAAGGCAGTAACAGTAAAGTTCCTTGTCAGCTTATGAAGTTGTGGTATCAGATAGCCCCTCCACCCAATTTCCTCCCCCGCAGCAAAAGCTGCATGCACTAGAGTCCCCAGTAGTATGAACCCTAACAGGTTAACCGGGATAACCACAGTGCCAGCAAAGACCTTAAATGAGTATTCGCTGTTAATGCCACCTAACCCAGTAAGCCAGACAAGCCCATATGCAATGCCAGCGTACAGTATCGGAGTCAGGTAACTTATCACCCCATATCGGACACCTCCAAATTTCCAACCCATACCCTTAAGTGTCTTGTGAAATATCAGCATAGCAATAACCGCCGAAATGGCCGGACACCACATCACTAGAGCAATAAAATTAGCCTGGCGCGTGTTCAATATAATAAATACAGCAATTATAGTAAGAATAAAAGTCAGTACAAGGAAAGTTACCAGGCCATTTATTATCTGTCTTCTATTTTCCATATTACCGTCCTTGTATTGTGTGAAAAGCATTATAATACATGAATCAATTACCGTGCACTTTCCGCTACAAAGTGCAGGGCGTACAGGGATATACTTCAGGCGGGTGACCTTTTGCTAAAAAGCGAATGAGGCTTGAAACAACAGGCTTGCATATGACTTTGGAACTTAGTAGAATAGCTTTAAGAGTGAAATAGAATGTAAATATAGCTCCAACGGAAGTTGGCTCTCAGAGCCAACTTCTTGCGCATCAGGTGGTGAGAAGAAGGGCTGGCACATAGAAGTGCCAGCCTTGCTATATGATCTCAATAGTAATCCTAGTTATCGTCTTTATCCTGATAGCCGTAAGACAATTAGGCAATATTCGGCTCCAGATATGGCAGATAATGCTCCTCGGTGCTGGTGGGGTGCTGATTACCGGACAAATATCTTACTCTGAGGCTCTGGGAGCCATCAACCTCGATGTTATGCTCTTCCTTTTCGGCGTCTTCATCATCGGTCAGGCGCTGGAGGAAAGCGGCTATCTCGCCCAGTTGTCCTACACGTTCTTCAAAAGAGCAAAATCCGTGAGTACCCTGATACTTTACATCTTGTTTGGCATGGGCATGCTCTCTGCCTTTTTAATGAATGATACAGTGGCAATAATCGGCACACCGGTAGTGCTTGCCCTTGCCAAAAACAACGACCTTGAGCCTAAGATGCTGTTACTCTCGCTGGCTTTTGCTATCACGATAGGGAGTGTCACAAGCCCCATCGGCAACCCGCAGAATTTACTTATCGCCCTACACG
>JBBIPA010000052.1:1966-12186 GCA_037443085.1 Chloroflexota bacterium
CCTTCATCACCTTCCTCAAGTTCCTACTGCTGCCCACACTCATCAACCTATTGGTGGCATATCTGCTGCTGCGAGTTGTTTACCGCAGGCATTTTCACCATCGAACGCTGGACCATACGCCCTCGATGATAAAAGATGCTAAGCTAGCTACACTGTGCAAAGCCTCTTTAATCACGCTTTTTGTTCTGGTGGTGGTAAAAATAGCCATGGTGCTTATCAGCGTAAGCTTTGATTTCAAGTTGACCTATATTGCGCTTGTTTCCGCTCTACCCATCATCTTTTTCAGTCATAGAAGGTTCCAGGTCATCAAAAAAATTGACTGGTTCACGCTTATTTTCTTCGCTGCCATGTTCGTCCTTATGGAGAGCGTGTGGCAGTCAGGTTTCTTCCAGTCCGCCATCAATGCCTTGCATCTGGAACTCACTTCAATAGGTGCAATATTGGGCATCAGCACTGTGTTAAGCCAGCTCATCTCCAATGTCCCGCTGGTGGCGTTGTATTTGCCAATCTTAAATCACCTGTCAATCTCTGCAAAGGAATTGATAGCGCTGGCGGCTGGTAGCACCATTGCCGGCAACTTGACCATCCTTGGTGCTGCCAGCAATGTGATAATAATACAGAACGCAGAAAAGCGGGGGGAGACCATCACCTTCTTTGAATTTGTGAAGTTAGGCGTGCCGCTGACAGTTCTTAACCTGTTAATCTACTGGCTATTCCTCTCATTCTGCTGATTCGGCAGTCCCCAAAAGGAGCTCATAAATAACTCACCGGCAGATGCCGCCAAGACATCGGCAATTTCTTGGTAATCACGCCAGGACGCTTAGTCTGCCCTTGTTGGACATTATGAGTGAGTGTGCAACTGAATCTTGATAAGATAGTCGGCAATCAAACTATAACTACAGATGTAAACTCTGGTTCTCTTTGCTACCCTGAATGTTTCAGTTAAGTACAGAGGATCAGATTCTTGCGCTATCTCTCATTTCATCCGCAGAGGAATAACAAGTTCAAACTTGGGGTTTCTATAGAGAAGGTACTAAGAGGTTATACAATTATTTCCACCTTCAGCAGGTTTGTAGTACCGGCAGTCGCAACTGGTACGCCTCCAGTGATGATTATCAGATCCTCTGGTTTGGTTAATCCCAAACTCTTAGTCAACTCTGCAGCGCTAGAGAAAAGATGGTGAACGGATGAAGGAGCCTCCAACACACGAACCGGATAAACACCCCAGTATAGCAGTAACCTGCCACAGATGACTTGGTCTGGGGTAATGCCGATTATAGGTACCCGCGGACGGTACTTGGAAACTCGCCTGGTCGTACTGCCCGACTGGGTGAAGGCGACTATAGCCTTAGCGCCCAGTGCTTCCGCCGTGTGGCACGCGCTATAACTGATGAGCTCATCTGTTTTCCGTTCAATCCAAGAGCTTCGCTCACTTAGCATAAGCTCATAAGGAAGCTTTTTCTCTGTCTCAACGGCAATCTTGGCCATGATTTTTGTTGCCGCTAATGGATACTTGCCGATAGATGTCTCCGCAGACAGCATAATGGCATCGCTGCCATCGTATATGGCGTTGGCAACATCGGTTACCTCGGCCCGGGTAGGACGCATCGCACTTACCATTGATTCGAGCATCTGTGTGGCGGTGATCACCGGTTTTCCTGCCTTATTGCATTTTTTGATGATATCCTTTTGTACCAGAGGAACACGTTCCAGAGAGATATCTACGCCAAGATCTCCCCGCGCTACCATGATACCATCACTTTCTAAAAGAATATTGTCAAAATCACGTACTGACTGGCCCCGCTCAATCTTGGAAATAATGGGAATGCCTGCGCCGTTTTTACGCAGAATTTCCCTGACTGCGGAAACGTCTTCAGCACTACTGATGAATGAGAGCGCCAGATAATCTGGTTTTTGCCCTATGGAGAAAAGAAGATGTTCTCTCAAGTTATCGGTAATAAATGGTAATGAAGTCGGCATTCCAGGGACCGCTAGCCCGCGTTTCTCCGTAAGGATGCCTCCTACAATCACCTTACACCTTACCTCGCTGCTCGTTTTCTCCAAGACTTTCAGTTGTATTGCTCCATCATCCAGCAAAACAGTATCGCCAGGCTTCACGTCCTGAGGTAGATTGGGCAAGTTAACCGGAACCAGCGTTTCATCTCCTTCCACGTCCCTAATCGTGAGCGTGACTGAGCACCCTTTTCTCAGTGTAGCTTTGCCCTCTTTGAGTCTTCCGGTGCGGTATTTGGGGCCCGGTAAATCCATCAGAATAGCCACCTCGACTCCCAGCCGCTGACTAATCTTTCTCACTGCCTTGACTGACTTTGCATGTGTTCTATGCGTCCCGTGAGATAGATTGAGCCGGGCCATGTTCATCCCGCTCCGTATAAGGCGCTCTATTAGTGAGGTCGAATCTGTCGCCGGACCGATGGTGCATACTATCTTAGTCCGTCTTTTCAGAAAAGCTGGCTGCCTCATAGTTTAATACTCTATACTGCTCAGGATAAGCAGATACCCACGGTCAAAAACCGTGGAACTCTCGCCCTTCAGGAGTTTACTCCACAGTGTGATAACATAACTTAATTAAGTCCAATATACTCTATCAAAAGGCAGATAACAAATATTTGGCAAGCAATGATATTTCGTTTCGGCCTCATTATTGTTTGTAGCGCTATTGCACACTTGTCAGAAATGTTCAGCCATAAAATCAGTTGATAAATATAGCGCCTGTTGTTTTTGGTTCTAGACGGTTTGCGAAAGAATTTCTTTTACTAAATCGTCAATTTCAGCTAGTTCTGCCGCTAAATGCTCTCTTACTTTGTTACGCAGCAAGCCGATTGACTTGCCAGTTAGCTCTAGTTTGGCAACCTTCTCGTGGCATTCTTTGGATAGTTCTACCAGTTTCCGATGCTTTACATCCTCAGGGTCAAACTTAGGGATAGGAACTACCTCAAAGGGACGGCGGTGTATATGCCTTGCGCCCCATTGCCCTCGGGTCTGGTAAGGCTTAATTGTCTCGTCCACATAAGCGGCGTTAAGGAAGGCACATAAATAGTGGGCTTCTATGTCATCTTTTGTCTGGTAGTAGTATGTATCTGCATCGGCAGCGAAGCCCTGGACGGGCAGTCCTGTTTTTAGTAGTGGCGGTGATATAACACAGGAAGCTAGGTTAGTACCGGCTGTGTTATAGACAACGGTGTGGTAGCCAATAGGATGCTGACAGGTTAGTAAATGCTGGTAATCTAGCCTTGAATAGGGGTTTTCGGGGCTGCGTTCTTTTCGTCCACCAATCCATAATGCCTCAACCTTATTCAGCCATTCATAGAGACTGGAGTGCCCTTTCCCCAGAGCTATCTCTTTGTTTACCATGCTCAGTCCGGTTGGTTTAGCTTCTATTGGCAGAATTACTAGACTCAGCTCAGTATAGCCAAATGGCAGCAGTTGCCTGCCCAGCATAGTAGCATATAAATATTGCGCCTCAACCTCACCTTTAAGATAAATATTCTGCCATGGTTTCTTGGCGGTTCTTTGTGTTTCCGGGGGGGTTTCAATAATAGGCCTTGCCTGATTGATACCAAAGGTGCTGGCAATAGGCTGAACAAACCACAGACTGCGCGGCACGATGGTAGCACCCTCTTTTATGTTTTTGAGATATGGGCTGGGGGTAACGGTTGGCGGAAAGAGCTTATCGATAGGCAACCTCTTCCTGGTAAATTGCAGTTTTTCTTTTGCCTCAGACCACTTCAAATTTTTCTTGGGGAGAGTGCCTTTGAGAACAAGCCTTGCCACTGTCTCTGCTTGGCTATTTCTTCGGCCAATCAAGACACAGGCGGGGACATTAAAAAGAGGCGAGACCTCCTCAGCATCCAGCATCTTTTCAACCCTCAGTGGTGGAAGCTGGTAACCCTTAAGTAGCTCCTGAAAGCGCTGGTGCTGCTTGGCGCCGGTGAGTACACTGCGGGGCATAACAAAGGCAATTGTCCCACCTTTTTTGAGATAGGCATCGGCAGAGAGGGTGAAAAACAGGGTCGCCGCTTCCATGTGCGTGAAGAGTTTGACCTCTTTACGGCTTAATAACCCGTAGCTGAAAACAAGCTGCTTGACCTGTTTTTGATAGCCCGGGTCAGTGATATATCGGTATGATAGCCATGGTGGATTGCCGGCGACAATATCAAACGGATGCTGGTGCAGATAGGCTGGACGGTAGTAGTTTTTCAGGATAAAAGCCCAGATGGTGTCTTTGCCTTCTTTTACCAGTTTTCTCATCAGTCGCAGATTAGGCCGCCATAAATATGCCATGTCCTTATGTCCCTGGCTTTCAAGAAATGCTGAAAAACCATTAAGGGCGATATCCTCGCGACCACTGACGTACTTCCTCATGGCATCAATTACTCCATCCAGTAAAGCTGGCTCGCCAGCCATGTACCTGGGAATGTTGAAGAAATGTTCCCCTTCGGCTCTAATGCTAATAAGCTCGCCGCCGCTCGGTTCCACTGCCTGAAGCGAGTCAGCCATATACACAGGTAGCACAACGGTTTTACCATAATCACTCAGGTCAGGGGCCAGAGCCAGAACATAGTTGACCTTACTGATGGTAACTGCCAACGGATGCACGTCAACGCCAACAATATTTTGAAGAGCCTTATTTACAAGGGTTGCACCTTTGAGGCCTTGCTCCCTTAACAACCGTATAGCTATAAAGAGAAACGTGCCAGACCCACAAGTAAGGTCAAGCAGCCTCTTATCTTTGTCAAAGCCTGCTTCTCGCAGAGTCACTTCAGCTAGCCAGTCCGGGGTATAGACCTCACCAAGGTCGTGCTTGGTCTCCCGGTCAACCAGATTTTCATAGAGTTCTTTGAGAAGATCTTCATCCACTTTGGTCAGGTCGTAGACCGCCAGATGCCGTTCCAAACCACGTAGAAGTCCAAGCGCCTCCTTCTCTAAAGTGGGGGCCAGCACCCAACAGAAAAAGTCGTCCTCGCCCAGGTTAGGTAGATTGGTAAAGGCTTTGCCGGTTATGATTTCTGAGAGTTGTTGACCCTTCGGACGCTTCTTAAATAAGGCTGCATAGGTAAGCAGCTTTACTAATAGTGACAAATAGGTATGCCGCAGAAAAAGCTCGTTCCGAGCGACACTATGACCATAGGCTTTAGCCAGTAGCTTATCCCACTCGTTAAATTTCACCTGGCAGGAAGGATTTTGCTTGGCGGAGTTCAGCATTTGGCCAAGGCTATACAAAGAGGAATTAAAAACAAGACTGGTATCTCCAAACCTCTTCACAACATCCTGCGAGGTGGGTACCATTTCCTTTTCAGAAAATAGAAAGGCATCAAACCAGATGAAAGCATCTTCGATAGAAAGCTTTTCCAGATTGACTTCGTCTATTTTTGCCAGACCGTCATCATGAAGAATATGTACCTCGAAGAGGAAACCGTCGGTAAGTACACCGAAGTAGACTTGTTTATTGCCAAGGGAACGAAGGTAGCGTTCCAGTTCATCTTTACCTTTGTCCCTTTCTATTTTAAGGTCGCGCTTGAATTCAAAAACGATGTCTTGGTAAAGGGCGTCAATGCTGCCTCTCAGCGTGGCTCCTTTTACACCCTTTTCAAGTTCAACATCTCCCGGGTCAACGTTAAAACTCTTTCTGGCGAAATCAATAAAGACTGACCGGAGATAGTCATGAGAAGCCCCTTTATTTTTAGCTTCTCTGATTTTGGAGAGGTAATTCTTAAAGTGGGACTCGAAAGGCTGCAAACTCGTGCCTCTATGCATATTACAAGCTTATGATACATGAGCTAAGAGGATTAGGCAACGCCATATGTATCAGGTGGTAGTGCAAGCTTCTACGCTATCACACGTTTCGTCAGAAGGTGTGGTAAGTTGCTCGGTAGAGGAATACTCAGAAAGCATTGATGGATTCTATAGTGTTTTCCAAGTTTATTGACGAATGCAAGCACTGCTGCTACAGTAAAAATAGTAGTGAGTAACTATTGCCTGGGTAATATAGTGCGCTTCTTAGATTTAGATTTAGATTTCTTCCTCAACAAAAGCGCATACTGTTGCGGATATGATGGCGGAAGGCTGGGTACAGATTATAAGCCATGGATTATATCTAAGGTACGGCATTTTCTTGAGGACAGATGTGGCCTCTCACGAGTTGCTCCGGTGCAGGGGCGCACGATAGAAAGCCATGATAGGATACTCGACTTCTGGCGTGCGCTCATTGAATCCAATAAGCTCACGGTACCATTTGAAGTAGCACATGTTGATGCTCACCCCGACCTTTGGGTAGTGGATGGGTTGCGCCTGACATCAGAATGTCTCTACATTGATTCGAGGCTCGGACCAGGGATGCTCGAGAAAAAATACGTTCATTCTGGTAACTATCTGACGTTCGCTATCGTTTACGGATGGGTGGGATCACTCGTATGGATTACGCTTCGCAAGCGCTTGAAAGCTCTGCCGAAATGGAACGGCGATGCGATGTCTGGCTTAAAGCAGTTCAAGAAGATAGGAGGTAAAAGCTCTTCTATCCGGGACTTGCCCACGGTGGAACAGGAACATGTTGTTCCATTCACCATAGTGCCCTGGTATAAGTTCAGGACAAGTGAACCATTTGATTATATTGCATTAAGCAGGTCACCTAACTCCACTCCGCCCGAAAGTGACGAATTGGTTCCTATTATTGAAGAGTACATGAAGCAAATATGATTGGACATCGAACAAAAAGCCATCTTGTTAAAAGCCTGCTTGCTTGCCAGCTAGCAACCTAAGCCAGCGTAGCCAGATGCTTGATTCGTTTTAGCATATTGGGGTGGGTGGTGAAAAGCTCGGCTAGCTTTTCACCAACACTCATTTTTATCTTTTGGCCTCTTAGTATGAGCAATTCATTCTGGTCGATTGCGCCGCTATAATCACGGTCTATAGCCCGGAGCTCTTGAATCTCATCCCAGGCCCGGCCGACATCATTAAGGAAAAAAGCCCTTATCCCTTCAACACGATGTAACTCTTCTTCTCCCCGGCCAGTTTTCCGACATCGTGCTGAACCATAGACCAGTTTGTATAAAGCAGAAGCCAAAAGATGCGGTTCATTTCCCAGCCTGACACTTCGTTCATCGGCAGAATATTCTCTCATTCGAGAGCCGGCCAGAACTAATAAGTTGGTGATGAAATAAGCAATCATTGCGCCCAGACCAATTAGTACGGCAATGCCTGCCCCCTGTCTTCTATCTCCAAACATACCTCCCCACATAAATGACCATGCAATCCAATAGCAAATCAAAGGTATAACTGACAGCAGGGTGATTACCAGCATATCCCGGTGCTTCAAGTGTGCAATTTCGTGACCTATCACCGCTTTTAGCTCGTCTTTGCTGAGTAAGCTAAGAATACCCTGTGTCACACAAACTCGTCCATCACGCTGCGTTCTGCCAAAAGCAAAGGCATTGGGTATAGAAAGCTGAGAAATGCCCACTTTGGGCTTAGGAATTCCTGCTTTTTGGGCTTGCTCTGCTACAATCCGATGTAATTCTGTCGCTTCTTTGTCTGAAACCCATTTTACCCTCATCATCAGTGAAACCAGAGAGGGGCCAATCAAATACTGTAATCCCATAAAGAGGATAGCCAGAATGATATAGCTGCTGGCACTCCCCACTCCTGTATAGCTTCCGATACCGGTAATGACTCCGTACAAAATGCCGAACATCAGCACTACCAGTAACCACATTTTCGTTTGTAGTCCCATGCCTGACCTCGCTCTATATTTTATATACGTTATTGTTTCCCTCGAAGCATCTGTTTGCCGTCGCCATCACCTTAAAATTCGGGACAATCCAATATCCAAAGCCACAATAACGATAATAGCTATGGCCCAAATCGTAAACGAAGTACGCCTCCTGACTCTGGCCTGCAGGCGCTCTGAAATTATTCTTCGTTTTTGCCTGCTGCTTATATCACCAGCAGATTCCTCGAGAGAACCCTCGTGCAGAGTACCCTTGCTTCATGATTATAAAGGACTACTAATTTTCCGTCAATGTCGAGCGAAACGTGTGGAATCCTAGAACCCCGGGGCACCTGGCGGCATCTATCGGGTTACAGCTTAGTGTCAGAACCCCGACCCTTTCAGATCCAAAATAGGTTTTGATAGAATATGAGCTGCGCTCGCAAGTGTTGAGAGCAAAGAGGCGAATAAGACATGGGTACTGCAAACCAAAAAGACTACTATCAAATTCTGGGTATAGACAAGAGTGCCGGTCAGAAAGAAGTAAGACAGGCTTATCGAAGATTGGCTTTTCAATACCATCCCGACAAGAATAGGGATAATCCAGCCGCCAGTGAGAAAATGAAAGAGATTAACGAGGCATATGCTGTTCTTTCCAATCCTGTAAAAAGACGCGAGTACGACTCCTTGAGGGAGAGGTATGGAGACCTGGCTTACGAGCAATTCAGACAGACTCATTCATCAGAGGACATTTTTAGAGGTTCTGATATCAACCAGATCTTTAATGAGTTTGCCAGAATGTATGGATTCAGAAGTGCCGATGACATACTTGGTCAGTTTTATGGGATGGGTTATCGAACATTCGAGTTTCGAAAGCCGGGACTGTTCGGCAGAGGATTTGTCTTCTATCAGACCCCGGCATTTCGATACGGTGATGGGCGACAAACCGTTCACAATGCCCACCAGCAAATTGCTCAGATTCCCTTCTCTGGCGTTTTAGGGGTACTGGTCAAGCATTTTTTACAGAAAGGCCTGGGAATACAATTAGCGGAAAGAGGCAAGGATTGGAAAGACATAATAACGTTGAGTCCAGAGCAAATCAGTGAGGCGAAGGAATTTGTTTATATCCACAAAAAGCAGGGCAGGCACAAGAAATTAATGGTCAAGATTCCTCCTGGGATAAATAATGGTCAGCGCATACGGTTGAAAGGAATGGGGGCTCCTGGGAAAAATGGCGGAGAACCTGGGGACCTGTATCTGGAAATAAGAATTAAAGTTCCTTTATTGCATAAAATCAAGAAACTTTTTAAGTAATCAATTCCAGTCTATAAAATCTATCTGCATACCATGCGGTAGAACAGGCTATAGTAAAACCACACGCCGTTTTCAATATTCCTTCTTTCGATGCTGCTTTCATTATTTTGGAGCCAGATTTACAATGGTTATTGAGCATATTGGCCTGGTTACCATCCATTTTAAATTGCAGTCAATTGACGTTGCACGAAACATCGAAAAGTTTAATCCAAGGCTCCCTTTGACAAAAGCTGTCAAGGTCAATAAACTTATGTACTGGGTCGCGGATAGGTTAAGAGCAGTTGCTGCAGGGCTGGAATTAGCTGCTTATTCTCGAATAAGAGTTCGGGAACTGTCCCCAATGTTCCACCATTATGGTAATATCTTCACCACAAAATAGCTTCAAAATAGGTTTTACTCTATAACTTCTGAATCAAGTTTGTATTCAGCAGATGGTAATAACATAACCTTTAAATCAGAAGAAGCCGATATAGCGATTAAGTTAATAAATCAGCGAAGGTCTTGCCTTTCAGATAATCAGGAAAGGTATGCACACCAGTAACTTGCAGGTAACATCGTGGTTCGGTTGTTGGCGTGATTTTGAAAGGGCGAGCCAATCCCAAGCGAAGATATATGTGGTCAGCACTTCGTAATGTACTGACGATTTCACGCGATAATTCCTCTCTGTTTGTGTTCCTCTTTACTGATGAGTAGCATAGGTTCCACAATGCTAGGTCACTCGTAGGACAATCAAACATATGGCCAGCGCTATCCTTAAACCTTAGCCTCGGTTTAACCGATGTTTTTGATAACTCTATTTCAACTATCATAGGTTTAGCCAACGTTGCGATAGACCTGGTTGCTGAGCCTGGTTTAACCCATTTCCCATCTTGCAGGAACCCGTCATAAATGTCTTCGACCACAACATACGAACTATTTCGTAGTATTTTCTCCCAATCAGTATCGTTACACAATCCATGATTAATGATGGAACTTGGATTAAATGTTCTATCTTCTATGTGGGGCGGCTCAACCTTAGATTCAGTAAAGTCAAATTCAATTTTAGCCCTAGGGCGGATGACCACATTCTTACCTACATAAAGGTATCTCTTCTGGAAACCACCTTCGCAAACCGGACGTATACATTCGCCTTTTTCGCTAATTCCAACCACACACACCTGATTCCCATCTGGCATCTGTGTTA
>JBBIPA010000053.1:0-7351 GCA_037443085.1 Chloroflexota bacterium
CTCCCCCGCCTCCACCAGGAAAATGTAAGAGCCAGTTTATTAGAACTGGCTCTTTTTTCTGGTATTATCAATCGTATAAACAAACTTCAACCAGTCTGGGCTTGCCTGATGCCAAAGCTGTCTTCAGTGCCTTCTTCAGTTTTTCAGGCCTAGTAACTTTTGCCCCGGTTACGCCCATGGAATGGGCTAACTGGCAGAAATCGATTATTGGTTCGTCCAGCTCCATGCCTTGATGTCTCTCATTGAGCTCACCACCCAGTATGTTTCTTCTCATTATCTTAACCTGGCGGTAGGTGGCATTAGCTGTGATAATAAAGGTAACCGGTATGTTGTAGTGAGCTGCTGTCCACAGGCTCTGCATGGACCATGCCGCACTGCCATCTCCACAAATCGCCACTACCGTCTTATCAGGGGCACCGAGCCTGGCGCCCAGGGCACCGGGCAGTCCCCAGCCGATACTGCCACCACCGCGTGCTCGCAGGAAGCTGCATGGTTCCTTTAAATCCAGCATGCGGCGCAAGGCTCCTGATGAAGACCAGCAATCATCCACTATTATCGTCCCGGCGGTAACCACATCTTTTAAATCCTGTATCAGGCGAGACACCGAGATGGGCACGGTATCTTTTTCTGCCTCGGACTGTTTTTGGAAGGCTGCCATTATAGCTGCTTTCTCCCTGGCGATACCTTTTGCCCGGGCTTTTGCCGCCTCTTTTGCCAGAGCCGGCATTCTACTTTCCAGTGCTGCGACTAACTCTGCCAGCGATACCTTGATATGCCCCTGGATGCCACATGCTACCGGGAAGTTCTTGCCGATTTCCCAGGGGTCGTCGTCTATTTGAATTACTCTGGTGTCTCTGGCGATAATAGGCTCAGGCAGATACATTGGCTGGCTGAATAGCGGACAGCCCACGCCGATAAGCACATCCACCGGTTGTAGTATTTCCCTGGTCTTAGGATGGCCCGGGTCTATGTCGCCTAAATACTGAGGGTGATTGACCGGGAAATTGACATCGGCCATCCAGGGCTGATAAACACGAGCTCCGATAAGCTCAGCCAGCTTTACTACCTCAGCTAAGGCATTATTTCTGGCTACTCCGCTTTCCACCACAATGGCTGGCGTTTCTGATTCCAGAAGTATGGTTACTGCGTGATTTATAGCCTCGCGGTCGGGTCGCAGTTTAGCGAAGTTTGGGGTGTTGGTGATATATTTGAAATCCAGCGTCTGGTTCAACACATTTTGCGGTAAGGAGACAAACACTGGACCGGTGGGGTGTTGCATTGCCAGCTTAAAGGCGCGCTGCATGATGACAGGAATGTCAGCAGCGTGTAGTACTTCAATGCTCCATTTGGTAACCTGCCTGGCCATGCCTACCAGGTCTCCCGACAGGTGGGGGTCATGCAATAACAGGCGTGTATCCTGCTGGCCGGCGGTTATCACCAGAGGCACACCGCCGTTATAGGCATTTAATAGCATGGGCATGGCGGCGGCCACTCCGGGCCCGGTATGCAGGTTCAGAAACCCCGGTTTGCCCGATGTTCGGGCATAGCCCTCGGCCATACCGGCACAAACAATCTCGTTGAGCCCCAGGATGTACTTAATGTCCGGGCACTTTTCCAGGGCGTCCAGTAAAACTATTTCGGTGGCGCCGGGAATGCCAAAGACATACTCCACACCTTCGTTAACCAGTATCTTTATTAAGGCTTCTTTGCTAGTCATCATGGTCATGAAATATTTTTGAACAATATTACTTCTTCGGCGCTCTGGCGAGCTTTATTTCTCCCAGGTGCTGGTACTCAATGTCCATAGTGACATTATCAAGGGTGAGTGGTTTATAGCCTTTGTGCGCTATTTTCAGGGCATACTTTTTATGTAGCTCCAGGCCCGGGAGGTTGAAGTTGCCCGAAATGTCACTCTTTCCTGATGTGGGGGTGCCCCCTCGTTTATTCTCAATGGTAACAGCGGCGCCAGGTACATCCATGAATGTCTTGCTGTCTATTATGTGCCCGGCCAGAGTGACCGAGGGTAATCCGATATAGTATAACCTCGGTTTCGTTTTGTATTCGGGATGTAAGGTAGTAGCTCCTCTCTGTTTGGCTTCTTTCACAATCTTGGATTCTTCGCCGAAGATGAACACGTTTGATGGGCAAGCATTGACACAGGCTGGTTCTTGCCCCTCATCCAGACGGTGGAGGCAGAGCGTGCACTTCTGGGCGATGCTACTATCATTGTTAAAGAATATCACCTGGTAGGGACAGCCTTTCAGGCATGGCTTGGTCAGGCATTTCTCCGGCTTACATTTAACCGGGTCAATGATAGTAGCACCGTGCTTGCTCTTGTAAATGGCGCCTGTCACCGGACATACCTCTATGCAGCCAGGATTCTCGCAGTGCATGCAGAGAGTGGGAATGGGATAGACCTTGGCATAGGGGAATTTCCCTTTTTCGATCTCTTCCAGCTTTATCCATTCCTGTTCCACGTCGGGCTGCGGATAGCTGTATGGTGGATACTTATTACCCACGAACTCATCCTTGCAGGCGACTTGGCAGGAAAAACAGATACTGCACCTGGTGGCATCCATAAGTATAGCATATTTCATTTCTTTGCCTCCCACTTGCGGACTTCGACCATGTTGTGCGCGATTCTGTGCAGATAAGCATGGCATGATGCTGGTTCGTTAGTGGTCAGCACATTGGCAGAACCGCCTCTATCCAGGCTGCCTGGAGTTCGCGGGTCATCAGGCTTCCATTCAGCCCCGTAGAACATTCTGACCACACCGGGCTTGATTCTCCCGGTGACATGGGCAGCAGCCAGTATCTTTCCTTTATCATTGAATGCGGTAACTATATCACCCTGTTTAATGCCTCTAGCATCGGCATCGGCTTTGCTGATCCACAGTGGTTCGTATTCCTGGCCGTCTGGGCCTTTCATCTTGGAATGCTTGCGCAGCCAGCTAACGTTTTCCTGCATGGTGTGGAATCGGAATTTGGGATGCGGCACGAAGATTATCAGCGGATATTTCTTGGCAACCGGGCTGTTTCTGCCATCCTTAGGTTCCACATACTTCGGGTAGGGTGCTATCTCGGGATTATCTTCTGCATAGAAGTCGGCTAATACCTGCGAATAAAGCTCTATTTTCCCTGACGGCGTGCATAATCCGCCACCTTCTTCGTAGAACCATCTCAGCGCTGGTGTTGGCTTGTAGTTTTCCGGGAAGGGGAATATGTAGTATCCCTTCTTCTTGAACTCCTCGTAGCTGATGAACTTGCACAACGAAGAAGCGTAGAACAGTTTCTTTATCCAGTCTTCTTCAGTATTCCCTTCAGATAGTTCCTGATAAATGCCCAGTTTCCTGGCCAGGTTGTAGTATATCTCCATATCGCTCATTGATTGACCTAGGCAGTCTATGGCTTTCTTATGATAGATGGCTATCTGGTGGTTAGCGCTGCCCGAGTAAGGGATATATAAACCACCACAGCCGAGCATGCTGAAATCATTGCGCTCAAAGTCACTACAGGCTGGCAGCAAAATGTCAGCGTATCTCATGCATGGTTCCATGAACAGGGCATTGATGACTATGGTTTCTATTTTAGGCGAGAGGTAGCTCGATACCCTCCAGTTCACGTTGGAGTATGATAGCGTCTGCCCGCCACCGAGCCTGAGCACCATTTTGACCTCGGAGTAACCGGGCATGGGATAAGAATAGTTCCGGAAGAATTCCTCTCCCCAGTAGGTGGCACCGGTAGTGCCGCCCCTCCACTTGACCGGTGGCTTCAGTATGCAATCGGAGACGTTGATGGCATGAACCTTCTGCGGGATGGCATTAGGATAAGCTTTGATCTCGACAGGCTTGATGCCTGTGGTATAGCCTGGCATGTGGATACTTTTGTCAAAGGGTGCTCCGCCGTTAGCCCAGCCCCAGGATACCAGGTTGACGCCTGGCTTTCCTAATCCCTGTAGTGTCTGCAAAGCCACCATCATCCTGGTCCATTCGTGACCATACCAGCCCCGGCAAGCTCCACCAAGCTGGCAGTTGAGTGATACCGGCCCGGCAGCCCATTCCCGGGCTAGCCCGTAAATGCTCTCGGCAGCCACGCCGCAAAGCGGGGCTGCCCACTCCGGGGTCTTGGGTATGCCATCTTCTTTGCCCAGCAAGTAGTCCCTGAGCTTCTCGAAGCCGACGGTATGCGTTTTCACATAATCTTTATCATAAGTGCCTTCCTTAATCCAGACGTACATTATGGCTGCAGCCATGGCAGCATCGTGACCGGGATAGATAGGTATCCACCTGTCGGCATGAGCCACCGCCGTATCGTTTACCTCCGGAGAAATCATCACGGTCTTGATGCCGGCTTCCCTGACCCAGTGTCGCCACGGTTCCATCTCGTGCCCGTGGTACATCCTGGTAGACTTGGTGGGGTCAAGTGCCCAGTAGACAACCATCCTGGAGTTTTGCAGGGCGTCCGCCAGCGTATCATGTCCTTCCGAGGTGGCATTAGCCCACCAGAAGCCGTACATGAAGGAAGCGCCGGAAACCCAGCCCACCCAGCTCGAGGTACCAATTACGTACTCGGTGAAACCTCCCAGTATGTTGAGGAACCTGGGGATTATGGTATATTCCGTGCCCATACCGTGGATGGTGCCCCAGGTGGTGTGGAAGGTGTCCTTATAGGTGATGGCGGCGTTCCCGTATGTTTCCTTGATTCTGCTAATCTCGCTGCTGACCAGGTCAAATGCCTCATCCCAGCTAATCCGGATAAATTCAGATAGGCCACGGTTATCATACTTGCCTTTTCCCCCGGGCTCCCAGCCCACTCTCTTGAGTGGATATCTGACGCGGGCGGTGTCATAGACCCAGCGGCGATAGCCGTGCCCCCACATATCGGGCAGGCATTTACGAGGTGGCTTGAAAACCTTTCCCCGCGCTTTGATCTGGTATTGCCGGATATCGTTGGGAATAGGTAAGGGGTCGGTCTTTGTCACCCTGCCGTTTTTCACGGTAACCACTACTCCGCCACCGAAGGTGTTGGTAACGTATTTCTTTTCCTGCTGTATCTCCTTTATTTCTCTGGGGGTGATGCTTCTCAGCAGGTTATCGCCGGGCGAGAAGGAGCTGAAAACGTCGCTCATTACGGCGAAGGTTTTAGCATAATTATTGGTTTTGCTGCTCATCTTGTTTTCGTCCTCCTCTATTAACTCTTTGTGGCCAGAGCTACCAGTTTTCGATAGCGTTCCAAACCCCCCTTCATTTCCAGCTTAAACTTCTTCTTATCAATGAGCCATTGAAGGATGTTCAGAACGTCTCTGGCATCAGTGGTGATTTTGTTGCCTCTCGGTGACCACAGCGAGTCATGCACATAGGTAATGTGGTTGTTTTTCAGGTCAATGGTGACGGCTCGGGAGTAGTCCTTGCTGCAAATGTTGACTACGAATCTATCCAGGCTGTCAATCTGCTTTAGATTCACCTTGGGCAACTGGCGTCCAAAATCCATGAGCAGGTTATAGGCGAAGCCTCCGCGCGGATGCTCCTGGGTCTGCCATTTATACTCGGTGTCATCTATATCCATTTCCAGGACAACGGTACCATGACCATCAATGAGATAGTAATGCCTGCCCATTCTGGTCAGTTCCTGGAAAAAGGCTGCCATGGCGGGGAAGTGCTGGAGCAGCTCATCGAAGGTAATGAACCTTTTTGTTTGTACCTCCAGCTTGCCGTTAATACAACCGGTGCGTGGAGGAACTACTGGTACAACGCCTGCCATTACATTTTCCTCCTATCCTTCTAGTTGTTTAAGGATGTCCCTGATAGCGAACCCGTCCATTTCTAAAAACTCCCTGGTCAGGATGGCAATGGATTTATAGAACGGGGTTCGTCCGGCGGCAATGATATCATCGACCAGTTTCGTCACCCATTTCAACAAATGCTGTTCCAGGAAGTCCTGCTGGCTCTGGATATACTTTCTAGCTTCTGTTGTCTTTCCTTTCTGCAGTGCCTGGTAGGCTTTTTCACACAGGAACATCATGAAGCCGAACTCAACTGCGATGTGGTCTTCCGGCTCGGTGAAATCGTTCTTTTTATCAATTCTGAAGCTCCAGTAGATGGAGAGCACTTCATCTCTGGAGTACTGCATCATCACACCGTCACGGTAGGTGGATTCTGAAGGATGGGCCGGGGTTTTGTGAATGCTCAGGAAGAGCCTGGCATAGTCAGCAGCCAGTTTGGTCCACAGCTCATCGAGGTTTTGCGATGGGATAGCGTTGGTAAATTCGACTAGCTGCCTGGCGGCATTCTGGGTTCTGGAGTCAGGGAAGCTATCTGCCAGCGCCAGCAGTGGTTTCATTTTGGTGGGCATTGTCTTGATGAATTCCCGGGGAAGTTCCTTTTCGTAGATTCTCTTCAGGAAGGCATAGATAGTCTGCCTCTGGCGTATAAGTTCCGTGATGTTGTCGGATGGCGAATTGTCTTTTTTCCTGTGTCTATTGCTGCTCTTTGTTATGGCCGAAACCTTCAATTTCCTTTTCCTCCTTCGCTATATAATTTACATTATTGTTTCTCCTGTTAATCCTGCCTGTTGACAGGGGAAAAAGGTAGGTTTGTCTGGTGTGGCTTCGTGGTGAGCAGTCATGCGTATCACATTCATTTCTGCGGATGAGGAAATCAAACTTCAGGTATGAAACCGGGACTATAATAGCACAATACGATAAATGGCACAAAACAGGTGACAGACTCAAGGCGCGCTGTAAGGTTACCTATGTGTAGTGGAGATTCATGAATCGTCCCTACCTGAATATTTATTGTGGCTGCTATGGTTGGTACCCTATGGAGTTATGCCGTGCTTTGGTTCTTGCCGCAGGCGGAAGGTCGGTGCCAGCAGAACATCTGTGGGAACATAATCATCGGTGAGTATTACCGGTTTTTTTTCGGCCAGGTAAGTCTCAAGAATCCCTGCCTCTGGAATGTAGAGACGTGGTTGGTTTTTTCCATGCCTGGAGGCGAATTTATTAAAATTTTCCAGATCTATCGGTTCATCAGTTGCCACCAGGACAAAAGTATCCGCGTATAAATAGGCATACATATCATTGTTACTTAACAGATAGACATAATTGAATACTTGCTTGAGCGTGTGAATAATAGCAGGTAAAAACTTGCCATAGTAATAACTGTCAATAATGTTGACCAGGTAAGCGCCATCATCTTTCAAGCTGTCTTTTATCATCCTGTTGAATTCCAGCGTGGTCAGATGGTAAGGAACCGACATGTCGTTGAAGGCATCACCAATAACGTAATTGTATCTGCCGCGCTCCCTCTGGTTAATGAGAAAAATGCGGGCATCCTCATTATAGGTAGTAATA
>JBBIPA010000053.1:7361-12113 GCA_037443085.1 Chloroflexota bacterium
GCGGTAATCCCAGCTCCTCATGGACTACTTGAGTAACCACCGGGTCGATTTCTACTACATCGTTTACGCTATTGGGGTAAGTAGCATCCAGATACCTGGGCAAACCGTAGCCACCACCTCCGAGGTGGAGCACTGCTGGCGAAGGGTTTTTATCGGCACGGTACTCAATGATTCTGGCGAAAATTTTGAGATAGTTGTAGCCGAGCACCGTAGGGTCTTCTACTATGACATAGCTATGAATCAGGTGGTCCAGAACCAGTGTCTTTCTGGTTCTGGTGGTATCAGTGTCAGTATCATGTTCGTTCGCCGTTATGATATCAATTGTAAAATAGTTGGATTCTTTCAGGTAGGTCTGTTGCCAGGAGTCGCGGAATGTGAACAGCAGGATGGCGCCGATGATAACCAGGAAACCCATGACCCACATGACAATATTATGAACTGAAATTTTCCACCTGTGGGGCATATTCCAGGAAAACAATGATAGCAGTGCCATTAGCAACAATACGGCAATTACCAGCCATACTGTCATTCTGGTGCCGAACCAGAGAATGAAATAAAAACCTGTCATGAAGGTGCCTAGGATGGCCCCTGCGGTAGAGCAGGCATAGATAGTTCCTACCACTCCCCCCGTTTTGCCCAGATCACCCAGGGTCAGCTTGATAACCAGCGGAGATACCATGCTCAAAATAATGGCGGGCAGGAAAAAGAGACATAAGACTCTCATTGTGGAGTTGAGCATGAGGTGGATACTGTTAAACCAGGCGAGGCCGGCGACAGCCTTTGATAGGGGCAGCATGGCCATAGTCAGCAAAGCCCCGGCGAGCAGTATGATTACCAGCAAGGAGGGGGAGGCATATCTGTCTGCCACCTTGCCGCCAAGGTAGTTGCCCATGGCAATACCAGCGAGTATAACGCCAATAATGCTGGTCCAGGTATAGAGGGAGACGCCAATCTGTGGGGCGAGTATCCTGGCTGCTACCAGTTCAATGACCATTACGCAAAAGCTACTGGTAAACGCTATGGCAGTTGCCTTCCATATTGTTGGTATTCTATGCATACGTGTGCTCCTAAAGGATTAAACAGGCAATTTTATCATTAAATATGATGCGATAACAATGGTATGTTCTCGTCCTGTGAGTTTTAGAACGGCCAGCTATTTTCGTAGTATTGCGATATTATTCCGTCGATACGTTCCTGTTCCCAGCCCGGGTCCCATCCCAGTCCCAGGTCGGCATCGATGAGAATAACAGATATATCAGCATGGTACGGTTTTTTCTCCAGAATCATGGTGACATTGCAGATTCTTTTAGGGCTGTTGCAGTCAGCGCATTTCCCGGTTTTGGCACAGGGTGTGGAATACTGCTTCTGTCTAGCATGCACCGGAGCCAGCACATTCTTAATGCGGTGAATAGCCGTTTCGACATCTGGTACTATCTTATTTCTGCCGATGGTTAGAATGACCCTGGGTGCGGCATAGATGATGCCGGCTACCCTGTTTCCAGCGCCGTCAATACTTACTAGCTTACCATCTTCAGTGACTGCATTGCTGCCGGTGATAAATACATCAGTTCCGAAGGTGGCTCTCAGGGTAGCCAGGAACAGTTTGCGTTTTGCTGAGTTATTATCTATGTCCTGAGTCATCTCCGGGGTGAAGGGATTGATTACTTTATTACCACGTTTTATTAGTTCGTCGAGGGCGCCTGTCTGCCTTAGCGTCACCGAGTCAGCGATACCCACGACAGCGCTGGCTGGGACCATTTTCAGAATAATTTCTTTGGCTTTATTTGTCGTTGGGGCAAAGTGGGCATCAAAGCCATTTTTCTTCAGTGGTTCTATCGTTTTGTTTATTTGCAGGGACATATCTATCAAAATACAGCTCCTTGTTAAGCGGTCATGCCGCTGCCACCAACCGTGTTTCTACCACTCATAGTGACTGCTATTTCTTGGCATCGCCCCGAAAGACCGCCAGATGGGTACACCAGTTATCTTTGGTAGCGCCATGCCAGTGGACTTCGCCTGGCGGAAACACGATAACAGTACCCGGTGTTACTACGCGTTCTTCCTTTTCCGTAGCCACTATCCCGGTGCCGTCGATAATGTAAAGGACCTGTTCAAAAGCATGGGTGTGAAAATCAAGCCGGGCACCCGGGTTGAAACTAACGATGGCAGCCTGTATTCCACCGGTCATTTTTTCATCGACCAGTAGCTGACGGAAAACCTTGCCTATCTTGACAATAGCGTCGGTACTCTCTGCAGCCTTAACATCACTGCTGTTTACAATTACCATGATATCCTCCGTAATCTTTAGTTATTTAGTATATTGGTGCTGGCTACTTGTGCTCAGTGCGCACCTGTACTTTGGCAAGTTCTTCCAGGGGCAGGATAATGGAGTCGATATGCTTATCACCCAGGCCGGCCGCCTTCGCCTCTATCAGCCGTTGTTCCACTGCAGCACCTACTGGTAACGGTATGCTGTATTCTTTGCCAAGGGATATAGCCAGGCTGATATCTTTGGCAGCCAAAGAGGTTCTGAAGCCCGGCTTAAAGTTGCCTTGAAAAACTGACTCGTGATAGTGTTGCACCGTGAAGTTATTGCCGGTGCTTACGGTTATTACCTCTTGCAGTTTCGCGCAATCGATGCCGGCTTTGACGCCGAGCACAAAGCCCTCGGCAGTAATGGCATTTATAGTAATGGAAATCATGTTGTTGACCAGCTTGGCAATATTGCCGCAGCCAACATCGCCAACATGAAATATTTTTTTACCAATAGCTTCAAGAATGCCACGCACTTTTTCCAGAGAATCTATATCACCGCCGACCATGATAGCCAGCGTTCCTGCCTCGGCGCCGGCTACACCGCCGCTCACCGGGGCATCAAGTACCGTGACTCCTTTGTTCCTGGCATCAGTGGCTGCCCGGCGTATCATTATGGGCGAATTGGTGCTCAAATCAATATAGATGTCACCCTGCTTCCAGCCTTTCATCAGGCCATTCTGTCCATAAACCACATGCTCCATCTCAGGGGGGCCGGGCAGGCAGGATAATATAATCTGGCAGGTTTCTGCCATGCGTTCTGGTGAATCTGCCCATTTGGCACCTTTGGCTAACAGTGGCTGTGCCACTTCTTTTCGGGCATCGTGTACTGTTAGATTATAGCCAGCATCCAGTATATGCCGTGCCATGTGGCTTCCCATCTGTCCAATGCCAATAAAGCCTACATTCATGGCTCCTCCTTCACTTGTCTGTGATTATTATTAGGTCTAGATGATATGTGAAATGCAGAATACAGGGTGGCACCCATCGCAGTGAACACATCACGGCGGCTGGGATGTGCCACCCTGTATTATTTCATCCACGGTTGGCTGCTCGTGCTCAGGAAACTCCTGCTGGTCTATTTATAATCTTTGACAGCTTTTAGCAGCCAATCAAACACTTTCTGTGCCGGTGCACCTTTAGCCGAGACATCTGCTATTTCTTTAGCCCAGACGCCTTCAGCAATTTTAGCAGCCTGCGCTATGTCTGCTGCTGAAAGGGTATTAAACTGCTCTGGTTTGATACCCTGTCTTTTGATACTTTCCTGGTCACCCGAATCCCATGTCTTGGCGAAGATTGGCACTACTGCAGCATCACCGCTGACACTTTCAATGGCTTTCTGGACATCAGGAGGCAGCGAATTCCATGTTTTGAGGTTCATGCAAATCCAGAACCCGCTTACGTACCAGTAAGGTATCAGGTAATGCTTGGTAACTTCTGCCAGCTTGAAACCCTCAGCGCCGATGAAGTCGATAGTCCAGCCATCGATGACACCTTTTTCCATGCTCTCGTATATCTGTCCCGGGGGCATGGCGATGGGTGAGGCTCCAGCGGCTGACAGCCACTGGAGGGCGCCACCAGCAATGGACCTGATCTTTTTCCCCTTTAGCTCTTCCAGGTTTCTGATGGGCATTTTGGACCCTATAGGCGCGCCCTGATGGGTAGACAGCATTAGAACCTTGGTATCTTTATACTCTGCCTGTACTTCAGGGAAAGTCTTGTACATATTCCAGAAGATAGTACTGCCCATGGTAGCGTTTTTGATGCCGATATAGGGTTGTAGTATCAGGTTTGACAGGGGGAATCGACCGGGGTAGAAGCCGTGGGTGGACCAGCCGATGTCGGTAATGCCATTTATCACGGCGTCATATTGAGCGGGACCCTGTGCCAGCTGAGAGCTGGGGTACATGGTGATTTTGACTTTGCCACCAGTGGCATCTTCAATCTTCTTGGCATATATGACAGTGGATCTGCCACCAGGGCCGTCTGGCGGGTCATGGTGTGAGAATTTAAGTTCGATAGGTTTGACCGGGGCTGGCGCTGGGGCCGGGGCGGGCGCTGATTTTGGAGCCGGCGCCGGTGCTGCACAACTGGCGAATACGAATACACTAATTACGACGAGTACCAGAATACTGATTATCCCTTTTTTCAATTACCATTCCTCCGTTGTTCATTAAGATAGTGCGATGGACAGGGAACAGGTTGTTGCTTATATACTAAATCGGGGTATCACCTCCTTTCACCAGATTTAGTCAGACATATCATTCTGCGCTAATACGCGTCATGCGCTATGACAGAAAACGCATAACGTGCTGCAGCCAGGTTATTTTACTCCAGCGACTTGCAGTACGCAATACCGTGTACACCGGTGGTTACAGTCAAGGAGTTGTGGGTTTCGTATTTGAGAGACCTGAAAAATCAATTATTAGGCCTCCGCCA
>JBBIPA010000054.1:0-12000 GCA_037443085.1 Chloroflexota bacterium
GTCTGAATATTAACCGGACTTCATCTGAAAATCCTGTACAAAGTAAGTTTGCAGCTCATTACATAACTATCGAGGTAAGCGTTTCAATGTTTGTTATAGGAACCGCCGGTCATATAGACCATGGCAAATCGCTATTAGTACAGAAACTGACAGGTATCGACCCTGATCGACTGCGCGAGGAGAAAGAACGGGGCATGACCATTGACCTGGGGTTTGCCTGGTTGAAGTTACCCAGTGGTAAAGAAGTTGGAGTAGTAGATGTGCCGGGGCATGAGCGCTTTATCAAGAACATGCTGGCTGGTGTTGGCGGCATAGACCTGGCCCTTCTCATCGTGGCTGCTAATGAAGGTGTGATGCCTCAGACCAGGGAGCATCTGGCCATACTGGACCTACTGAAAATACGCAAAGGGATTGTGGTCATAACCAAGAAAGACCTGGTTGACGAAGAATTATTAACACTGATCAAGATTGAGGTTGAGGAACTGATGAAGTCGACCACGTTGTCGGATGCTCCTCTTGTGGCGATATCTGCAGTAACCGGCGAAGGGCTGCAAACTCTAATTGCTACTATTGATCAGCTTCTCATGTCTGCTGAGCCACGCAAGGACATAGGTCGCCCCAGGCTGTTCATAGACCGTGCCTTTACTATTGCCGGCTCAGGCACTGTGGTTACTGGAACGTTAATTGATGGTTCTTTGGCTGTTGGGGAGGAAGTTGAGATTGTTCCTTCGGGATTAAAGGCGCGGTTAAGGGTTTTGCAAACACATAAAACGAAGGTAGAAACTGCAGTTCCGGGTAGTCGCGTAGCTGCTAATCTAGTTGGTGTAGCTACTGAGCAACTGGAACGTGGTTATGTACTCACCAGGCAGGGCTGGCTAATGCCGACTAAGAGATTGGATGTCAGACTCAATCTGTTAGCGAATTTGCGTTATCCTTTAAAACATGGGGCTATGGTGAGTTTTTTTGTGGGGGCTGCTGAGGTCCCTGCCAAGATTCATCTGCTGGAAAAAGAGGATATTGTTCCTGGGTCTAGCGCCTGGGCGCAGCTGGCTCTGGATAAACCAGTGGCTGTAGTCAAGGATGACCGCTTTATCATCAGGTCTACCGAAGATACATTGGGGGGTGGTACTGTCGTTGTTTCTCATGCCCGGCGTCATCGCAGATTCCGCACTGAGATTATAAAGAACCTTGAATTAATAGATGGTAGTGTAACAGGCGAGGCGTTGATTGCGGTATTGGAGACAAAGCAGCCTCTGGAGCTGGGTCAACTTTCAGTGCAGTGCAACTTGTCCCTTGACGAAGCGAAGACGGTGATGTTGGAATTGGCTCAGCAAAAGAAACTAATAACAATAGGCCAGGGCAATGGCGCTATTCTATTCACCAGTTCTGGATGGAATCGATTAATAAAAAAAGCAGAGATGATACTGCAGGGATATCATCGGAAATTTGCTACCAGGCAAGGTATACCTAAAGGCGAGCTAAGCAGTAAATTGGGGTTGCTGCCGCACTCTCCTGTTTTAGAGAAGTTAATTCGTGAGGGAATTCTTATTGAGGATGGGGCTGCTGTTCGTTTGTCGTCTCATCAGATACGGCTTACTCCAGAGCAGCAGTTAAAGATTGATACTTTCCTGAAGTCTTTAAATCGAAACCCTTATGCGCCGTCGACTGATATAACGCTCGAATCGGATTTACTCAATCTGTTGCTAGAGCAAAATAAGGTGGTGAGAGTGGGCAACGGAGTTGTTTTTGCCAGGGCTGCTTATGATGAAATGGTAAGCAAGATACTTGCTTATGCCAGGGAACAGGGTAAGATCACGCTGGCCGAAGTGCGTGATATGTTTGACACGAGCCGAAAGTATGCCAAGCCATTGCTGGAGTACATGGATGAAAAAAAGCTTACGCGCCGTGTAGGCGATGACAGGGTTGCCAGATAGAAAGTTAGTCAGGTAGCACGAATGGGGCGGGCTCATCTGTTTTAAACGAGAAATTGCCGGAAACGACTTCGTGACCGGCGGCATCCTTTGATTTAACTCTGTAATGGTACGTAGCTCCAGCTTTTAGGTTTGTTATAGTGATAAAATGTGAGGTTGCCCCTGTCGATTTTGTCGTGGAGGGGTCGTTTTGGGGTATTGCTGGCTCTAAGAAGCCATATTGACTACTCCTGCCATATTCTACCTGACTGCTGCATGGCTTGTCCGTTTGCCACACGATCTGAGCGCTTGTTTTACCCTTGTGGGCAACTGCTACTCCTGAGATGGTGGGGAGACTGGTATCCGGCTTTGGGCTGAATTGCGTGAAAATGAAGATACCCAGGCCGATTACGATAACAGCTAAGAACAGGAGTAGAAAGTATCTGGTAGAGGATGAGCGTTCTCTGCTCGCTGTGGTGGCCCATCCAGATTGCTGCCATCCACCGGCTTGTTGCGAACCCCAGCCAACAGGCTGCTGTGCATTCCAGCCTTGGGGTTGTGGTGGTGTGTACCATCTCTGTTGTTGGGTATTCCAATTGGGTTGTTGAGGTACATTTCTACTAGCAGATGCCCCGCATGAAGGGCAGATTCTAACCCCTGGACTGATAGCAGTGCCGCAGTAAGGGCATCCGGTGCTCAATGATGTGCCGCAGTACTGACAGAAGGTCTGTCCGTACTTAGCTGGCGACCCACAATTGTGACATCTATTTGTCTGCTGCATGCTGGTCTTTGTGGTAAACAGAGGTTATTCTAGCCAAGCCTGGCAATAACTACCTCCCCATCACGCAAGATAACACTCATTGTGCGGTGACAGTTGGGACAGGTGAGAGGGCCGCTATAATTGGCTTTAGCAGGATCCAGTGGGATTTTTTTGGCGCAACCTAAACAGGTCACGCCTTTAGGCCCTTCATCTCTGGGAGCTTGATGTTGCTTCTTGTGGTTGGCTAGCTGCTGTATGTCATCAAATTCAATTCCGCAGGTAACGCATTTGAAACGCACTTCTTTCTCCTTTTCGTTTTGTTACATTTTACCTGGAAGCTGGCGGGAGCGTATGGGAGTCGAACCCACCGAAGACATTACCGATGCCTCCCGACGGATTTGAAGTCCGCGAAGCCCACCGGGACTTAAACGCCCCCATTTTAATTTGCCTGTTAGCTGTTTGCTGAACTTGGTACCTCTTTCTTTCGCCGAGCTATCCTTGATAATATGATACCAAATTCATAGAGGATTATAACAGGCACAGCTACCAAACTCTGATTAACAGGGTCAAAGGTGGGGGTGATGACAGCTCCAATTATGAAGGCGACGAGGTAGGCGGCTTTGCGGAATTTTGTTAGCCATTGTGGTTTAACAATTCCTATTTTAGATAGAAAGAATATGACGATGGGGATCTCAAAACACAGGCCGATCCAGAAAAGCAGATTGGTGAGTACTGAAACGTAGTTTCCCACTTTTATCATGGGTTCGGCGATATCGCTGCCGAACGTAAAAAGGAATTGCAGGGCTGGAGGTAGCAGTACGAAATAAGCGAAGGTAGCACCAATGAGAAAGCATATAGCTATTGCCGGCAACATGATATAGACATAGCTCCGTTCTCGTTTGGTCAATGCCGGGCGGACAAACATTACTATCTGATAGACGATGAAGGGTAGGGCCAGGATGACCGCGATAATAAGCGTTACCTTGGCGTAGGTGCCCAGCATTTCAGTGACTTCGGTGTAGATAAGCTTGATGCCTGGTACAGGCTTCATCAGTATGTCGAAGACGTATTTAGCTGCAAAGAAAGAGATAGGAATAGCGACGACAAGGGCAATGACAGACCTGGTCAGACAAGACCGTAGTTCTTTCAAATGTCCTATGAAGGAGAGTTGTTTGTCGTCACTCATGCGGCTTTTCGTCTGGCGCTGATGTCGGAACTACGACTTGAGTATTGGCCTGTTCCGTTTTATCTGAAGGCTCTGGAGCAGGCAGTGTTTTTGGTGCTGTTTCCGCTTTGTCTTCGACTGATAGTTCCTCACTGACGGTCTTGCTCAGGTCGAATGTGGCTTTTCTGAGGTTACGGTATAATTTGCCTGCTTTGGCGGCCATGCCAGGCAGTTTCTCAGGGCCGAGGAATATAAATGCCAGTATCAGGATAAGAATTAGTTCCAGGGGGCCTATGCCCATAAAATCCATAGGATATCTCTATTTCCAAACTACAGTTGTAGTAGTACTCAAGGTGTAACGCTAATTCCAGCGAGGTTTGTTTAATCAGATTGGCGATGGGAAAGTTGGGCTAGAAATCCAGGCAGTTAGCTTTTTTCTTTAGATTCAGTTTCGCCTGATGTGGTGACAGCTTTGGTTTTGCTCTTGTCCTCATCATCGTCCTCAAGGCGTGCCTTGCGAAATTCTCTGATGCTCTTGCCGATGGCGCCGCCTACCTGGGGCAGTTTGCCGACACCGAAGATAATAAGGACAACAACCAAAATGATAACGATTTCAGGCCACCCGAAACTTTGAAATATCGCATTTGCGAAAGATAGTGCGTCTGGCAAAGACAGCACACTTGGAAAAGACATCGTTTCCTCCTTTGGTATTGACCCTTTGTAAGTTCGTATTATAGCATCACACGTACCCTCGGTCAAAGCAAATAGCTGTGGGGTAGCTATTCGGATTTGTAGTTTGACTCATGAGCCTGGCGGTCCAGGTCGAGGGTAAGGATGCGTTCCAAAGGCAGGAATATTTCTGCCTCTGTCTTTCTCATGTCAATCGACTTCAGATACAGATGGCATTTTTCGCAGACGTATAAGCGGTATAAATTGGCATCATCAGTAAAGTAGGCCAGTGTTGTCTGGTCGTCATTACTACAGTGCGGGCAGACGAGGCGATAGAAAAGCCATAAGGCATCACAAAGCGAGCAAAGGAGCCATCTGGCCCCATCTTTTTCCTTATCCAGGAAAGCAAAATCGGGACTACCTCCACAGACGGGGCAATGCCTTTTGTACCATGCTTCCTGGGACACCGAGGGTAGCAGTGCATCGGCATAAGCCGCAAGGAATGGATAGAAAGTAGCCTGTAAAATGCTTGATAGTAATGGTTTGATAGTATCGCTTTTAGTGGTATTATTGCGAGGTAGCGTTTTTATGCCGAACCATATTTTAGCCTTGTCTTTCAGGGTATCGAGGTTGTTTCCTGTTTGCTTCAGTTCCTCTATTTCTGTTGCCTCTAGCGATAAGAATTCGGAGGTTACATCAGCCACTTCATTAAAGAGCTTTTGAAAACTAATCCAATCAATTTCAAGATCAGGGAAGGTGACAGATGGCTTCCCCTGGGACAAGCGCTCGGTGGCTTTCCTCTTTAGTTCAGTAAGAGCATCAGAAAGGTCGGGTAATTTGGCTTCCTTTTGTATTATAAGTATGCGGCGATAGAATTCTAAAGAATTTGGCAGAGGCTGTTCAGCCTCTGCCAACCTGTTCAAGATTTTGTCAACTACCTCTCCATGAGGGGTGGACAGCGGTGCTTTATCACTCATTTTTTGGCGATTCTCTGATACCATTTCCCATGATGAGATTTGGCGTAATCTTCGGTCACTGTGCCGTCTACCATGGCACTGAAAGAGCCACCGTGCTGCCGCATGAGCGGATGAATAACACCGAGATAGACATGCACCAGAAACATGAGGAAGACTACTATGAAGGCGACATCATGAAAGAAAATGCTCCATTGGAAGACGCCGGATGGAAGTATGTCCTTGAAGAACCACATCAGTATGCCGGTGATGACGAAGATAGGGCTGAATACCAGCAAAATGAAATACCACAATTTCTGACCGGTGTTCATTTCGTCCTGTGGAGGCATGGATTCCTCGTCAACCAGGAAATAGTAACGTGGCATTGCCATTACCCAATCAAGGTCATCCTTACCCCAGGTAAGCGCAGTTTTCAGCGATGCTGTTGCCGTCCTCGTGTTGGCAATAAGCTGCATCAACGGCGCCAGCACGAAAATGACTGCTGCTATGCGGTGTACCAGCCTGCTCCAGCTATCCTGGGCGACCAACCCGGCATTGACGTACAGGAAGATACCGGTAATGACCAGTAGTATGAAAGCGGCGGTATGTACCCAGTGGAATATCCGGGCTACTTTGGTATATTTCTGAACTCTTTGTTCCATCATAGTCCTCCGTTTTCTTCAGTCCTAATGCTTGGACTTTGATTCAGCCTTGGCATTAGCGTTAGCACGAGCTGCTAGGTAATTAAGTCCCAATCCTATTACCGCCAGACCTGCGAGAGCATATCCTGCTGGTTTAAGAACATCCTTCCAGGCTATGGCTGTCACAGGTACCTCTGGATTGGTGGGAAGTGCATGCACTTGAGGTAATTGAGTGAGGACGTACATAACATGCAGTCCACCCAGTTCCTTTTCTCCATAGAGATAGGCGTTGGGATATGTTGATTTTAATTCCTGAACTCTCTCCTTGCCAGTATTTACCAGGTTCTGGCGGGCACCGAAGACGAGGGCGTCCGTGGGGCAGGTTTTCACACAGGATGGCTCCTGGTTATTGGAGATTCTATCAATGCACATAATGCATTTATTCATTTTCCTTATGACTGTTGCCGCACCGCCCTGCAGCTTGGGCACATTGAATGGGCAGAACTCAGCGCAGTAGCCACATCCTGTGCACAGGTCATTGTTGTAAGCCACATTGCCCAGTGGGGCATGGTACAGTGCTCCGCTGGGGCATACCTTGACACAGGCGGCATCGGTGCAGTGCATGCAGCTTCGGCGGGTGAATAGCCAGTCAACGCCGCCGGTACGTTTACTCTCTATTTCGGTAAACTTCATTTTTATCCAGGTATTGTAGGTAAGGTCCGGTGGGTTTTCGTAGCTGCCGAAGTTTTGCGTTTTCTCACCTTCGAGTCCCCACCATTGTTTGCAGGCTACCATACAGCCCCGGCAAGCGGTGCATTTAGTTGAATCGAATAAAATTGCTTTCTCGGCCATTGCTTACCTCCTATGCTTTCTTCAGGTTGCAGAGGAATGCTTTATATTCTGGAATGGCTGTATTGGCATCGCCGACGTGTGGAGTCAATACATTGGCGCTGGGGCCGGTAACCAATCCTGAATATCCCCAGTGCCAGGGCATTCCGATTTCGTGGATGACTTTGCCATCTACATTCATGGGCTTGAGGCGTTTGGTAACGAGAGCTATGGCTTCAAATTGTCCTCTGGCGGATTCTACAATTACTTTGCCGCCATTGGCAACACCCTTCTCCTTTGCCAGTTCCTCGCTTATCTCCACAAACATGTCAGGCTGTAATTCGCAGAGCCAGGACAGATTTCTGCTCATGGGACCGGTCTGCCAGTGTTCAACTAGGCGGTAAGTTGTAGCCACATAGGGATATTTGTCTGAGGTGCCTCGCTGACCAGGCGCTGAAGCTCCGATGATGCAGGTTGGGTTGATTTGAGTGCCTGACATCGGGTTCTTCACCGGGCTTTCCCATGGCTCGTAGTGCTCAGGAAATGGACCATCGGCAAGCCCCATACCGAAGAGTCTAGCCACACCTTCATTTCTCATGATGAAGGGCAATCTTGTCGCTTTAGGGTCGACTGACATGGGAGGAAAGCCACCGTCAGGAACGTCACCAGTCCATTTGCCATCTTTCCACCAGATTACGGGATGTTCCTTGTCCCATGGTTCGCCATTAAGGTCGACAGATGCCCGGTTATAGACCACACGGCGGTTCAGTGGCCAGCACCATGTCCACTTGGAGTATAAACCGATTTTGTAGGGTGTATCATTAAGGTCACGGCGCTTGGTAAAGTTGCCCTCTTCATTGTAGCAACCGCAGTATACCCATTCGCCGCAAGAAGTGGTGCCATCATCCTTGAGGCTGACGAAATTGGTTACCAGTTTGCCGGTAGTTAGGTCATGACCATTAATCTCTCTTAAGACCTTGTCTGAACTGGCTGGATGTCCGTTATCCCAGGTCATTTTGAGGATAGGATCGGTATATTTGCCTCCAGATTTGTAAACCTCTTTAATTTTACGCCCGAGCTCATCTATTATCTCCAGGTCAGCCATAGCCTCACCCGGCGGGTTGGCTGCCTTGTAGCGCCACTGTACCCATCGGCTGCTATTGCTCACTGTACCTTCTTTCTCATAGTGGCAGGCAGCAGGCAGGACAAATACCTCTGTCTTGATGTTAACGGGATTTGTTCCCGGTCTCTTCCAGAAAGCGGCGGTTTCCGTTTCCCAGAGGTCGGCAACTACCAGCCATTCTAACTTGTCCATGGCGCCTCTTTCTAGATTAGAATTGGGACCACCGACCGCCGGGTTCTGTCCAAAGCAGAACAATCCCTTGATGGTACCTTTGTTCATGGCTTCAAAGAGGGGAATCCAGGAATGGAGGGCGGTAGCATTGCCAGAGACCTTGGGCAAGTAGCCGAAACCAAAGTCATTATCTTTGGTGGCACCATTGCCATACCATGCTTTTAGTAGGCTGACTACGTATTTTGGGTAGTTGCCCCACCAGTTGGCGCTCAACGGGTCCTTGGTTGTGGGTGTAAGTCGCTTCAGGTAGTCCTGCAGTGTTACATCCTTGTTGATGACTATGCCCAGGTATCCGGGGAGTATGTGGGCGAGTAGTGCCATGTCTGTAGAGCCTTGGACATTGTGCTCGCCGCGCATAGCATAGATACCACCGCCAGATACGCCGATATTAGCAAGTAGCAGTGACAGGATAGCGTAGGCACGAATATTTTGTGTGCCATGGGTGTGCTGGGTAGTGCCCATGGCATATAGAATATTCCCTGCTTTGCCCGTTTTTCCTGTGGCGGCAAAGGTTTTACATATTTCCAGGTAGACGTCTTTGGGAGTGCCGGTTATCTTGCTGACCTTGTCAACATCATAGCGGGAGAGATGTTTCTTCATCAGTTGGAATACACAGTTGGGGTCTTTTAAGGTTTTGTCTCGCTTGGGTACTCCATTCTCATCCAACTGGTATTGCCAGGTGGCTGTATTGTAGCTTCTGGCATCAGCATTTAATCCGGAGAATATCCCATCCAGTTCAGCGGGACCTTTGAAGTCTGGATTGATGAGGAAAGGCGCGTTGGTGTACTCGAGGATATAGGTCATAATGTAGTTGCTAGGATTCCTCTCTATATCATCAATCACATATTTAATCATGCCGTTGATGAAAGCGATATCAGTACCTGACCTCAAAGGGGCATAGATGTCAGCTTTGGCTGAGGTGCGGGTGAAACGGGGGTCGACGCTGATGAGCTTGGCGCCTCTTGCTTTAGCTGTCATGATATGCCCGAAAGCAGCGGGGTGATTCTCAGCACAGTTAGCACCTATCACTAGAATACAATCGCTGTTGGCGATATCATTCCAGCCATTGGTCATGACACCTCGTCCGAACGACTCTCCCAGAGCCGATACACTGGGAGAGTGTCATATTCGTGCTTGGTGTTCCAGAAACACCACTCCCAGGGAGCGCATGAGCTTGGAGAGCAGATAGCATTCTTCATTATCGAGTGAGGCACCACCGGTGCAGGCAATAGCCTCGGTGCGGTTAACGGTGAAATCATCTTTATCCTTCTCAATCCAGTTATTGTCGCGAGTGTTCTTAATCCTCTTGGCAATCTCGGTCATTGCCCAGCCCCAGGACTTTTCCTCCCATTTGGTGGAGACTGGCGCGCGGTACAGGACTTTCTTTAAACGAAGGCGATTGTGAGCAGATAGCTGGAATTGAGCGCCTCCTTTAGCACAGGCGCCGCCCTGGTTGATAGGATGTTCCGGGTCTCCTTCCACGTTCACTGCGGAGCCATTGCTAGAAGCGACCACAAATCCGCAGCCCACACCGCAAAAAGGACAGATGGTGGTTGTTTCTCCAATTTTCTTGTGCAGGGGAATTGACTTGGGTGGTTCTGCAGCCAGTCCGGTTTTTGGAGTGGATAAGCCCATAACGGCTGCTGCACCAGACAGCTTCAGAAACTCTCGCCGACTTAGTTCCATAGAATCTCTCCTTTATCGATATTCAGCTTATGTAGGTGAGTTTGTTCTCACGTTGGGCACTTCCTCTGATTTATTATACGATTGTGATTGAGATAAGTAATGAGAAGGCAGAATAGAAGAAACAGCCAAGTATTTGTAGATGTACTTTTGAATGGTGCGTAATTGATTTAGAGCCATCTGGTGAATTGAATTTATCCGCCTGTACTAGCCAAGGCGGAATTATAGACAGCACTCGAAATTTTGTCAAATTTCTCCACAGGTTTTTGGGACTGTCCAGGTACTTTTTTTAGAAAAAGTAGGACATATTATCCGTTAATATCATGCATTTGTCTGATATTCAGCTAGATGTAATTGGATTACAATATGAGTAGTTTAAGCGGTTGGTGCAAGGCCGTTTATCGCAGGAGCACCGAGATAAAAGAGACACGCGAGCGCTGTAACCGTAAATATAATTCTAAAGTAATTTGAGCAGGTTTGCGATAAGGAGGTGTAGAGTAGAGAGCAGGATAAAATGAATAACAATCGTGGAGGTAAGGGGGTACTGCTTGATGGTTTAGCAGTACATTTTCTGTAGCATTCAAGGAAAGCTAAGTTTTAATAAAAGGAGGCAAAATAAAAAATGGCAGGTAAAAGTACCAAGGTAGCAGCAATTGTTTTAGCGGTGTTTGCGGTGATTAGCTTGGTTTTCGGAGCGGTGTTTATCTATCAAGGAGTCAATGCCAATAAAATGCTGGTAGATTCGTTGGTAGCAGAGAAGGTAAAGTACGAAGCACCGGATGCCAAGGGGGCCATACAGGGCGTAATAGATACTCCCGAAGAAGCGGCGGCAATGTCCCGTATAATCAGGGAGCACAGGATAACCAACTATGGTTATTATGCCGAACTGAAGAGGGATGACCCCAAAAGAGTTGAAATTCTGAAAGCAATTACGATGGAAAATTCTCTTAATCTGGCACAGATGGGTTTTAGTCTGGCTATCATGGTTATCGTCACCGGTGTTTTCATGGTAGTTGTGGCATTAGCTCTGGGAACAGTGGCATTTGTCATCCGTCCCAGATCAAACTAGGGTTTAGCTTATCGTTGCATAAATACAGTGAAAAGGGTAATTAGTTAAAGCCAGATTCCCCGCATTTTACGTTTAAAGTAGTGCCACCTGTTACGTATGATGTGGGGAATGTTGTTTTTAGTTTTTCCCGAGCAATAGTTTCTCTTGTATAATGGATTCGAGATTCCGACTAATTGCGAGGTATCTTATGAGTAAAATAAGAATACTTGTGGTAGACGATCATGCCATGATGAGAGATGGAATCAGGGCTCTGCTTGGTTTGCAGAATGATATCGAACTTGTGGGTGAGGCGTCTGAGGGAAAGGAGGCGGTGGAACTGGTGGAGGATATGAACCCCGATGTGGTGGTTATGGATATCGCTATGCCGTTTATGGATGGTCTGGAGGCAACGCGCCGTATTATGAAGAAAAACCCCAGAGTGAAGGTGCTGGTTCTTACTCAACACAGCAATAGAGAGTATATTTTATCGGCCATTAAGGCGGGAGCAGCAGGGTATGTACCTAAGAGGGCTTTGGGTTCAGAACTAGTTTCTGCTATAAGGGCAGTGCATCGAGGCGAATCTTTCTTGTATCCATCGGTAGCAGCAGTGCTGATTGAAGATTACCGGCAGAAGGCAGACGTCGAACCTTATGACCTCCTGACTGCTAGAGAGCGGGAGGTGCTGAAATTAATCGTAGAAGGGCATACCAGTAAGGAAATTGCCAATCTCCTGGTTATCAGCTTGAAAACTGTGATGGGGCATCGGGCTAAAATAATGGAAAAACTAGGTTTACATAATCGTACTGAATTAATTAAATATGCAGTGCGTAAAGGTTTGGTAAATGTAGATACGTGACTCGTAGCCCTTATATCAATCTAGATTGTGAGGCTCTAACCCAAAGGGTTAGAGCCTTTTGATTAGCTACAAAATGGGGCAATACGAGGTAAAATAACCTAAAAAACATTAAACTGTTAGCTTCATGACTTTT
>JBBIPA010000055.1:0-11810 GCA_037443085.1 Chloroflexota bacterium
CAGTGCCGGAGCAAGCCACCAAAGTGTCTATTAAGTTATGTCTTCTAACTGTCCCGTTTTCCCTGACGATTTGCAGCATTACACAATTTGGCAGTTTCCTACAACAGATTGCCTTACACTCCATCTTATGGTATACTTTTGTGCACTTTGAAATAGTGACAGGGCTAGAATCAGGAGGTTAAACAATTTGGTAGAACCCATTTCTGTGAAGCAGCTCCTCGAGGCGGGAGCTCACTTCGGACACCAGACAGGGCACTGGAATCCGAGGATGAAAAACTATATCTATACCCAGCGCAATGGCATTCACATCATTGACCTGGAGCAAACTGCCACCATGCTGGATAAAGCCTGCGCTTATGTGAGAGACCTGGTCAGCAATGGCAGTCCCATTCTCTTCGTCGGCACCAAGAGACAGGCTCAGGAAGCCGTCGAAGAAGAAGCTAAGCGCTGCGGTATGTATTATGTAAGCCAGAGGTGGCTGGGAGGCATGCTAACCAATTTTAAAACCATTCAGGACAGATTGAACTACCTGGTTCAGCTCGAAGATAAAAGGACTCGCGGCGATCTGGACTATCTGCCTAAAAAAGAAAAAATGAAGGTTGAGAAGGAGATTGCCCGCCTTAATAAGCTCATGGGCGGATTCAAGGAAATGATTAACCTTCCTGGCGCAATGTTCCTCGTCGACCCTTGTAAAGAGAAAATAGCCCTGGCAGAAGCTAAAAAGGTCGGCGTTCCTGTGGTAGCTATGGTAGATACCGACTGTGACCCCAGCAATATAGACTACCCTATCCCATCTAATGACGATGCCATAAAAGCCATCAAATTCGTCTGCAGCATGATTGCCAATGCCGTCCTGCAGGGCAAAATGCTGAAAGATACAGGGGAGATAGGAGCAGTGGAGCCACAGCCATTAGAGAAAGAGTCCAATGGTAATCTAATGGACTCTTTTTCATTTAACCCCAAAGAGAATAACTAGCCACAACACTGCCCTTATAATCAAGGAGGTACTACGTTGCAAGTCTCGGCAGACTCTATAAAAGAAGTTAGAGAAAAAACCGGTGCTGGAGTTATGGATTGCCGGAAAGCGCTTGATGAAGCTGGTGGGGATATGGACAAAGCCTGCGAGTTGCTCATGCAGCGAGGCATTGCTCTGGCACAGAAAAAAGCGGCTCGTGTCGCCAATCAGGGCATTATTGAAACTTACGTTCATTCCGGTGGCAAAATCGGAGTGATGGTAGAGATAAACTGCGAAACCGATTTCGTGGCTCGCACAGAACAATTTAAGGAGCTTGCTCACGATATAGCTCTGCAAATAGCAGCTATGTCACCACAGTTCGTCTCACAGGAAGATATCCCTCCAGCAACAGAGTGCGAGCCGCAAACCGCTTGTCTACTTCTACAGCCGTTTATTAAGGACCCAACCAAAACAATGCAGGATATTATCATCGAAACTGTAGCCAAAGTTGGTGAGAACATCAAAGTTCGAAGGTTTATCAGATTCGAACTGGGCTATTAGAAGTGGCAAAGAATAAAACCAAATACACTCGCGTTCTTCTCAAGATGAGCGGCGAAGCCCTTATGGGTAAAAAGGGCTTTGGCATCGACCATGCCGTGCTTATCAATGTTGCCCGCCAGATAAAGCGTGTCTTTGAACTGGGAGTTCAGGTAGCAATAGTGGTTGGTGGCGGTAACTTCTGGCGTGGTACTGGCAAAGAAGCTAGTAGCATGGACCGTGCCACAGCCGATTATGCCGGAATGCTGGCCACTATAATAAATGCCCTGGCACTGCAGGATGCCCTGGAAAGCGAAGGCATTACTACCAGAACTCAGTCAGCAATCACCATTCAGGCAATAGCTGAACCTTATATCCGGCGCCGCGCCATCCGCCATCTGGAAAAAAGACGCGCGGTTATCTTCGCTGGAGGCACCGGCAACCCCTATATGACCACTGATACTGCGGCAGCACTACGCGCTATAGAAATAGGAGCCGACGTCCTCCTCGTCGCTAAGAATAAAGTCGACGGCGTCTACACCGCTGACCCCCACAAAAACCCCAATGCCAAGAAATTCACCAGGCTCACTCACAAGAAAGCATTAAATTTACAGCTTCGCGTTATGGACATCACCGCTTTTTCTCTGTGTCAGGAAAATAAGTTGCCTATCATAGTTTTCGATATCCAGGAACCAGAGGGTATAGAACGCGCTATTTGCGGGGAACCTATCGGTACTCTTATTTACAACGGAGAAGAACATGATTGAGTCAATACTGAAAGACACAGATTCAAAAATGCAAAAGGCGGTCGCCGTCTTAACGCATGAACTGGCAACTATTCGCACCGGTCGAGCTACGCCGGCTCTTGTCGAACATATCAAAGTTGATTATCACGGCGTGCTCACTCCAATTAACCAGATCGGCTCAATCTCCGTGCCCGAAGCCAAGATGCTGCTGATACAGCCCTGGGACCGCACTTCAATTCGAGATATCGAAAAGGCTATCCTCAAATCAGATCTCGGGCTTAACCCTACCAGCGATGGCAACGTTATTCGCATCGTCATTCCAGCATTGACTGAAGAGAGGCGCAAGGAACTGATTAAGGGCATGCACAGGAGACTGGAAGAAACCCGCATCGCCCTCCGTAACATACGACGTGACGGTATTGAGAGCTTGAAAAAGGCTGAGAAGGAAAAAAGGATATCTCAAGACCAGCTTAGCCGGGCTTCAGACCAAATTCAGAAGCTGATCGACAGCTTCATAGATAAAGTCAACAAGATAGGGCAAGACAAAGAAAAGGAAATAATGGAAGTCTAACCATTCGTAGTTTCCATGCCTGCGAATGATTACTGAAAGGCAAGCACTCCATGCCAGATAGCTGACATAATTGCTCCATTAAATCCTTGCCATTAATGCTAATAGTAAACCCTGAGAGAGACGCATGCTCCGACAGAGAGTCCTCACTGCTGTCATAGGCTTACCCTTATTCCTCGCCTTAATCTGGTTTGGTAACCCCTGGTTTGTCCTGGCTGTAGCAATTATCGCCATATTGGGCAGCCTCGAATTCTATCGGCTGACTGTCTCCCCTGCCATACAGCCCATTATCTACTTTGCCATCGCTATCACAGTATTGCTTACCATCAGCCCTTATTATCCGGATTTCATCACCAGGCATCTCGTACTCACCCTGGCTATAATTATCTCCCTCATCTGGCTTTTGTTTCTGTCCAGAAGAGAGAGGGCATTTCACAACTGGGCATGGATAGTCTCCGGTATCCTGTACTTAGGCTGGATGCTGAGCTACTGGTCTGAGCTCAGAAGCCTGGAGCATGGTCGGGAATGGATGTACTGGAGCATGATAATCATAATGATAAGCGATACCGTTGCCTTCTTTGCAGGCAGGGCATGGGGCAAGCACCATTTGGCACCAACACTAAGCCCTAAGAAAACGTGGGAAGGTGCCATCGGCGGAGCAGTAGCCAGTATTATCGCTTCCATAATTCTCGGCATCCTCCTCTCCATACCTCTCACTTACTGGCAACTGGCGCTGGCAGGCTGTATTATCAGTATCGTAGCTCAGCTTGGCGACTTAGTTGAGTCATTGCTCAAACGTACCAGCGGGGTAAAGGACTCAGGTAATCTGGTACCAGGTCACGGCGGCGTCCTGGACCGCATAGACAGCTTCATCTTCACCGTAGCAATGGTCTATTACCTAGCAATTGCAATAGGGTAAAGCAAACAACGATAAAGAATGGAGAAAGCATGGAATACCGCCAGATATTATACGAGGTGTCAGACAGAGTCTTAACCATAACCCTTAACAGGCCAGATAGATTAAATGCCTTTACTACTACCATGGGCAAGGAACTTGTAGACGCCTTTAACCGGGCCGATGCCGATGATAATATCAGGGCTATCATCGTCACTGGTGCCGGCAGAGCTTTTTGCGCCGGAGCTGACTTAAGTCCAGAGGATGCGGAGGAAATCGCCGTCGGTAAAGGTACCGTAACAGAGCCGGAGGATGTGGTAGCACGATATGGCACGCCAGGTTTAATCTCCCTCGCCATTTACAATCTCAAGAAACCCATCATTGGCGCCATCAATGGTTCCGCCGTTGGCGCCGGCATAACCATTACCCTGGCCATGGATATCCGCCTAATTGCCGACAATGCTAAAATTGGCTTCGCCTTCGTCAGACGTGGGCTTATCGCCGAAGGTGCCAGCAGCTGGTTTTTACCCAGAATTGTCGGCATCACCAAAGCTACCGACTGGGTCATGACCGGAAGGACTTTCGATGCCACGGAGGCGCTTGTGCACGGACTAGCTACCGAGGTATTACCACTGGAAGCGGTGCTGCCGCGCGCTCGCGAGCTTGCTCTGGATATTGCCAGGAACACATCAGCCACTTCGATTGCACTCTCCCGTCAACTGCTGTGGAAGATGCTCGGGGCTAACCACCCGGGAGAAGCTGTCAAGATGGACTCAAGAGCTATCTTCTGGGCACTTCAGCAACCAGATGCCCAGGAAGGTATCAAATCATTCCTGGAAAAAAGACCGCCGAACTTCACCATGAAGCCCAGTACCGACATGCCGCATTTCTACCCATGGTGGAAAGACAAACCAATCAAATAGCAATGACAAACATTGCGGAGCCTATACAATGCCCTCTCTTCATACGAGAGGGCATTCCCATTTCTCAAATAGCCCTGATGCAGCTTTTATTGTATCATAATATTCGCTAGCTGGAACGGAGATGACGGTTAAAAATATAGCTATTTTAGGTTCGACAGGGTCGATAGGACAACAGACTCTGGATATTGCCAGAAATTTCCCCGATAAATTCAAGGTTATCGGCCTGGCTGGTGGCGAAAACAAAAGTCTGCTTGCCAGGCAGGCAAACGAATTCCGACCCAAATTCGTTTATTCAAGACACAACACTAACATGCCGCCTGGCACTAAACCATTATCTATGGAAGCAATAGCCAGCCACTCAGACGTTGACCTCGTGGTCATAGCCACATCAGGCAAAGCGGGGCTGGCTCCTACACTGGCTGCCATTAAAGCAGGCAAGAAGATTGCCCTCGCCAATAAAGAGGTGCTGGTGATGGCGGGTGAAATAATCATAGCTCAGGCCAAAAAGCATCGCGCTCACCTTCTCCCCATTGATAGCGAACATAGCGCTATCTGGCAATGCCTCCGCGGGGAACGGGCACGGGCAGCGCGGCTGATTCTCACCGCTTCCGGAGGCCCATTTTATCGCTACCCACGACGTAAACTGGCTAAAGTCACCGTTGAAGACGCCATCCAGCATCCCACCTGGAAAATGGGCAAAAAAGTTACTATTGATTCAGCAACCCTCATGAATAAAGGATTGGAAGCCATAGAAGCCCACTGGCTTTTCTCTATTCCCTTCGATAAAATCGAAATCGTGATTCATACCAAAAGTATTGTCCATTCCCTGGTAGAATTCACCGACGGCTCCATCAAAGCTCAATTGAGCTTCCCTGACATGCATCTGCCTATTCAATACGCCCTGTCTTATCCCGGCCGTCTACACAAGCAGGATGCAAATCACCTTGATTTGGCGAAGATTGGTTCTTTAACTTTCGAAGCAGTTGATTATGAATGTTTCCCCTGCTTAACGCTTGCCTTGGAAGCTGCCAGGCAGGGAGGCACCTATCCTGCAGTGCTATGCGCTGCCGATGAAATAGCCGTGAATATGTTCCTCAACAGGCATATTAGCTTTACCAGCATCGCCGCGATCATAGCTGAAACTATCAGCCGTCATCAGAGCACTCAACATCCTGCTCTGGATGAAATTTTCGCTGCCGATGACTGGGCCAGAAAAACAGCAGCCAGAGTCGCTAGAAAAAGGAGCTTATGTTAATAACAATTGTTGCCTTCTTAATCATTCTGTCCGTACTTGTCCTGGCACATGAACTGGGACATTTAGCTACCGCCAAACTTTCCCGCGTCAAGGTGGAAGAGTTTGGCATGGGATTCCCTCCCCGAATCTTCGGCATTCGCCTGGGGGAAACCGTCTATTCGCTCAATGCTATACCCTTTGGTGGCTTTACCAAGATGCTGGGAGAGGAAGACCCCACCTTCCCGGGCAGCCTTGCCAGCAAAAGCCATGCCACCCGCTTTCTAGTGCTGGTAGCTGGCTCTCTGATGAACATCCTGCTGCCGATACTCCTTTTTTCCATCAGCCTCATGATTCCACACGATGTCCGCCTGGAGAAAGTCCAAATAAAAGAGGTCGCCCAAGAATCACCAGCACAGCAAGCCGGCATAGAGACCGGAGACCTTATTCTCAAGATAGATGACCGCCAGGTTAAAAGTCGCAGTGATGTTGGCTACCTTATCCAGCTTAAGCTTGGCTCTAGCGCAGATATTGTGCTCCAGAAAGCTGACGGCACGCAAAGAGAGGTGACCGTCACACCTAGATGGAATCCCCCAGCGGGACAGGGCGCCATTGGCATCATGATTTCAGGTGTAGACAGCACCGTAGCCCGTGAATTGCTTCCCTTCTGGGAAGCAATACCGCAAGGCGCTCGCAAGTGTTGGGAGGTTCTCATCCTGTTCCGCAACGAGATATTCGGCTGGTTTATTAAGGGCACATCCCCCCAGCTCACCGGCCCCATAGGCATTGCCCAGCTTACTGGAGAAGTGGCCAAATCAGGCATTAGCTCGCTGCTGGAGTTCACCTCGCTTATTAGCATCAGCCTGGGCATTTTTAACCTGTTCCCATTCCCTGGTTTGGACGGAGGCCGCATCGTGTTCGTCGCCGTGGAATGGCTCAGGCGGGGCAAACGGATACACCCTAAAAAAGAAGGCCTGATTCACCTAGTCGGCTTTGTCATGTTGCTCGTGCTCATCCTTTTTATTACCTATTTCGACGTACTGAGGATAATTCAAGGAGGCAGTATTCTGCCTTGATTGCTCGCCGGCAATCCAAACCTATCAGAGTAGGAACAGTTACTGTAGGTGGCAATGCACCTATTGTTGTGCAATCCATGACCAAAACCGATACCAGAGACGCCACCGCTACCACAGCCCAGATTAGAGAGCTTGCAGATTGCGGCTGCGAAATAGTCAGAATAGCGGTGCCGGATAACGAAGCCGCAGAGGCAATCCCAACGATCAAAAGAAACAGTCCCATTCCCATTATTGCCGATATTCATTTCGATTATCGCCTGGCCCTAGCTGCCTTGAAAGCCAATGTAGACGGGCTGCGGCTGAATCCAGGCAACATTCGCGATCCGGAGCAAATCGCCGCGGTGGTTCGAGCTGCTAAAGAACGAGGTGTCCCCATTCGTATTGGCATCAATGCGGGCAGCCTTCCGCTAGCTTCAACCAAATACACTTCTACCGCCGAGCACATGGTCAGTGCAGCACTCGAACAAATTCGCTTGCTGGAAAGCCTTGACTTCGATTCAATTAAGATTTCTCTCAAGGCATTTAATGTGCCCGCCACCATAGAGGCTTACAGATTAATTGCCTCCAGAGTATCCTACCCTCTGCACCTGGGCATCACCGAGGCCGGCCTTCCCAAAGCAGGAGCAATTCGCAGCGCCGTAGGCATAGGCATATTACTTTATGAAGGAATCGGTGATACCTTGCGCGTTTCTCTCAGCACACACCCCCATGAAGAAGTATACACTGCATTTGAAATCCTCAAAAGCTTGGACCTGCGGCAACACGGCCCCACTTTGATAAGCTGTCCCTCCTGCGGCCGCAGTGAGGTGGACATTATTAAGTTGGCTGAAGCGGTGGAGCAAAGGCTTAGAAAAATCACTAAACCAATTAAAGTTGCCGTCATGGGCTGTGTCGTCAACGGTCCCGGGGAGGCCAAAGAAGCTGATGTCGGCATTGCCTGCGGCAAAGGCAAGGGGGCTATCTTCCGAAAAGGACAGGTGGTGCAAAGTGTTGGCGAAACAGAATTCCTCGAAGCTGTGATGGCTGAGGTGAGCACTTTCATGTCACAGTCGCTGGACTAAGTTAGCCTCGTATGCTTTAATAGTAAAATATATTTTTTATCGAAAGTCGAACCAGCTCAGTTTTAGATACACTCGCAAGGAAGGAGGCCACTAAAATGCAATGCGCTTATCATCCAGACCGTGAACCTAGCGGTGCCTGTGTCTCCTGCGGACGGCTTATCTGCATTGAATGCAAGGCGCTGCTGGGAGGCAAGATATACTGCACCCCCTGTGCCGACAAAATCTTTGTTCAAGACAGAGTGGAAAGGTCAGAACCGGCTACCCGGCAGCAGCCAGCAATTACAGCTCAGCCTGCGACCAGCACCCCAGAAGTAATTATTAGAGTGGAATCACCAGCAACAGCAAGTAAACCAGAACCATCGGCGCAGGCAATCAACAATTCCGGCCAGGGCTCTGCTTCTGTACTCCCCACTGAACTCAAAGGTTGGAGCTGGGGCGGATTTGCACTGACGTGGATATGGGGAATTGGCAATCAAGTGTGGCTGGCTTTTATTGCCTTTGTTCTTGGTTTCATCTGGGCAATCGTCCTGGGCATTAAAGGCAGAGAATGGGCATGGCAGAGCAAGAAGTGGGACAGCATCGAGCACTTTAAGAAGACCCAGCGAACTTGGGACAAGTGGGGCAAAATATTATTCATAATCGCCATTGTAATAGGCATCCTTTACGCCATAATTGCCATAGTGCTCGTAGCCACCGGTATAGGTGAATTTAGCCTTTAGCCACAGGCCTGTCACAATAGTAGCACCTTCAAGAAACGCAGAGACGTAAATAGTTGTATTTTTCGAAACTTTTCGGCAAAACACTGAAAGAGGTACCAGCAGAAACCGATACGCTGAGTCATCAATTGCTGGTCAGAGCAGGAATGATTCAGCAGGTGGCTGCTGGTATCTATGCATATTTGCCCCTTGGCTGGCGCGTGCTGAGGAAAATCGAGCGCATCATCAAGGAGGAAATGGACAAGGCCGGTGGCCAAGAGCTGATGATGCCGTCACTTCAGCCACTGGAACTCTGGGAACAGTCAGGAAGACTCCCTGCCTTTGGCAAAACAATATTCACCGTTACTGACCGCAAAGAGCACATCTTAGCCCTTGGCCCCACCCACGAAGAAATCATCACTGATTTAGTTCATCGCTACGTGCAGAGCTACCGCGATCTGCCCCTGCTTCCGTATCAAATTCAGAACAAATTCCGTGATGAACCACGCCCTCGCGGCGGTCTACTGCGCGTCCGCGAATTCATCATGAAAGACCTCTATAGCTTTGATGCCGACGAGGACGGCCTGGAAACCAGCTACCAGAAGATGATACAGGCATATAAAAATATCTATGCCCGCTGTGGTTTGCCTTCGATTATGGTGGAAGCCGACAGCGGTGCCATAGGTGGCAAGGCATCCCATGAGTTCATGCTAATTGCCGACACCGGCGAAGATGAAATCATCTACTGCTCAGAATGCGAATACGCAGCCAATACGGAAAAAGCCCAGAGCATAAAGCCGAAGCTGGAGACAAAAACACCACTTCCAATGGAAGAGCTTGCCACGCCGAATATCAAGACCATTGAAGAAGTGGCTAACTTTGTCGGCATGCCTCGAAACTGTACACTTAAAGCTGTTTTCTATATTGCCGATAACACACCAGTCTTCGTTGTTATCAGGGGCGACTTCGAAGTCAATGAAACGAAGCTAAGAAACCTGCTCAAATGTACTGATTTGCACCTAGCAACGGAGCTAGAGGTCAAAGCTACTGGACTGGTGGCAGGCGCAGCTTCTGCAATTGGTCTGCAGGGCATAAGAATTGTAGCTGACGAATCCATAGCGCTTGGCTCCAACTTCGTCGCTGGAGCTAATAAACCTGATACCCACCTGAAAAATGTCAACTACCCCCGCGATTTTAAGGTTGACGTTATTGCTGACATCGCCACCGCAAAGGCTGGAGATGGCTGCCCCAAATGCAGCAACAAACTCCTCTCCCGCCGAGGAATCGAAGTAGGCCACGTGTTCAAACTGGGCACCTTCCTCAGTGAGAAACTAGGTGCCTCCTACCTTGACCGGGAAGGCGTGTCCCGACCTATTTGCATGGGCTGCTACGGCATCGGCTTGGGCAGGCTAATGGCTGCTGCTGTAGAACAGAATCATGATGCCAAAGGCATCATCTGGCCCCTCCCCATCGCCCCCTATCAGGTACACCTCTGTTCGCTTCGGTCCGATGACCCTAATGTTGCCGAAACGGCAGAAAAGCTCTATGCTGACCTGACCAGTTGCGGAATCGAGGTACTCTATGACGACCGCAACGAATCCCCAGGGGTCAAATTCAACGATGCTGACTTAATTGGAATTCCGCTCCGCCTCACCATAAGCCCTCGCACCCTGCAGAATCAGAGCGTAGAAATGAAATGGCGCAAAGATAGAGACGCTAAGCTTCTAACTCTGGAAGGAATCACTAACAGAATTAAAGAACTCCTCAAACGACACACAGACTAGAAATTTCCACTATCCAGTATACCGAAAACCACACACAAAATCTTTCAATATTATGTCATGTTAATCGCCTGTGCTTGCAAACCGCTCCCAATGCGTTTATCGCCCTCGATGCTGATGAGTATACTGGTATATTATGTGATTCTAGGTAGCCAACAAGCGGGCCATCAGGTCTATTCGCAGATACCCCCGCCCAGGTAACGATAGTCATACCTTTCTCTTTTGCCTGTAGAAAAGGCCGGCAAAACTCCACTACAGGAAACAGAGATTTGTCAGAAAACAAATATCTGATCTCAGGCAGTTGAAATATCAGGCAATCCACACCATCATCACTGGACACAGCCTCGAAGAAAACCCGGAAAGGCTCTCCCAGTTCATGAAATTGCATGCAAACCCCGATCTCATCAAACGATCAAAAACATGTTAACCAGAGTGGCAGAAAGAAGCCTGGAACAAAAGGAAACTGAAATAAGGCATTTTCTGGAGACCGGAGAGATAACAGAAGGTGAAGGCAAAAAGACAGACATCCTGCTGATGGAAGCAGACGGGGTAATGCTATCATTGCAGCGCGAAAAGGCAAGGAAAGCAGAGGTAAAACTGGGCATTGCTTACGAAGGCTGGGATAAAGTTGGTAGGAATCGTTATAAGACAGTCAACAAGACCTTTGATGCTGATATAGCTTCAACTGACAGGTTCTGGGCTGGTTTCACTTTAAAGCTTCAATCTAAATATGATCTGGCGAGCATCAGCCAGTTTGTCCTTGGTGGAGATGGAGCCGGCTGGGTAAAGAATGGACTTGGCTATTTTGGCGGTGAGTTCCAGTTGAGCCGGTATCACTATAACAAAGAGTTTCGCCGGGTCCTGGGTAATGACAAGGGGACTATCGGCTTAATCAAAGAGGCATGCGAGCAAGGCGATATAGCCACAGTAACTGAAAAATTGGAGATGTTGAGGAAAACAACAAAGGGTGAACGGGCACTTGAGATAAAAAGGCTGGAGCATTACTTGTTGTCTAATGCTTCTGGACTTAAAGATTATCATGCGACATTGAATAACGGCAGAGACATTATGCGCAGGACCGGGGCGATGGAAGGCAATGTGGACAAGCTCATAGCCAGGCGGATGAAAAACCAGGGAATGAGCTGGTCAGTAAAGGGTATCCGAAGCATGCTCTTTGTTCGCTTCAAAGTCCTGGAGAAAACGCTTGAAAAGAGCTTACATCGAAATATACCAAAACCTCATATCCCTCCTCTCGGAAAGAAAAGGGTCACGCGTATAATCGATAAGATGATCAAACGAAACTACTTCGAGTGGTTTAATGCCGGATTGCCAGCTTTAACCG
>JBBIPA010000056.1:0-11082 GCA_037443085.1 Chloroflexota bacterium
ACAGCGAGTTGTATACAGGCTATGAGTTCCCCCAGACCAGCTTTCGCCTGGACTCAACCACCGTCTCTGCCTACCTCAAGGCAGTCGGCGAGAGCAGCACGCTCTATCTGAACACCAGCCTGGTTCCGCCCATGGCCGCTATTGCTCTGGCCATGGCAGCACTATCTAAAACCATCTCTCTGCCTGAAGGTGCCATTCACGTATCACAAGAGCTGGAGTTCCGTGACACCATCACGCTGAAGGATACCATCACCAGCTCGGCTAAAGTCACTAAAAAGCTGAAGTCCAGCAAGTTCCACCTGCTCACCATTGAGCTTCACCTCATCAATCAGGACAAGGTTGAGGTGCTATGGGGGCAAACAGAGTTCATACTACCATTCCTGAGTGGACAATGAAGAATATGGACAATAGTATTGAGCTTAATGACATAGTTGTGGGCATGGCCTTGCCCGAGGTTGAGCGATTCATCACTCAGGAAGACATCAACCTCTACGCTGAGGTGAGCCAGGATTCCAATCCTATCCACATTGACCCCGAGTTTGCTAAAAAGACCCCGCTGGGAGGAACCATCGCCCATGGCATGCTTACCCTCGCCTTCGTCTCACAGGTGATGACGCTGGCTTTCGGACGAAGCTGGCTCAACGGAGGCAAGCTCGGCATCAGATTCAAAACCCCTGTCCGTCCCGACGATACCATCAGCACTACCGCCAAAGTGCTCAAAATAGAGCAGAGCGATGAGCACACCACCATCTATTGCGAAGTACTATGCAGCAACCAAAAAGGTGAAGCTGTTATTACGGGAGAAACACAAGTGAGGGTTAAGAAATGAGAATAGCAGTTGACGGCATGGGCGGCGATTTTGCCCCCGCAGAAATCATCAAAGGCACCGTGGCTGCCGCCAGAGAATATGGCGTGGCCATCACCCTGGTTGGCCCCCAGGAACGAATGGAGCAGGAGCTTGCCAGGCATGACTGCTCAGGGCTTAGCATCGAAGTCATTCATACCGACCAGTATCTGCTAGAAGGCGAGCCCCCAGCCTATGCCCTGCGCAAAAAGCCCAACGCCTCCGTCTTCGTTGCCACCAAGCTGGTAAAGGACAAAAAAGCCGACGCCGTGGTCAGCGCCGGACCTACCGGCGGCGTGGTCGCCTCAGCGCTTTACATCCTGGGCACTGTAGGCGGGCTATCCCGGCCAGTGGCGGGAGGGGCATTCTTGGGCTTTGCTCCCAATACCCTGATGCTCGACCTCGGCAGCAATGTCGACTGCCAGCCACACCAGTTCCTTGACTTCGCCGTGGTGGGAACCGTCTTCGCCCGGAAAATGCTTAACATCCAGAACCCCACCGTCGCCCTGCTCAGCATCGGTGCCGAAGAGGGTAAGGGCAATGAAATGGTAAAACAGAGCTTTCCCCTGTTCCAACAATCAGGGTTGAACTTCATCGGCAATGTGGAAGGCTATGACATACCCTTCGGCAAAGCCAATGTCATCATCTGCGATGGATTCGTGGGCAATATCGTGGTGAAATTCGGCGAAGCGCTGGGCAAAACTATCTGCAACTGGCTGGAAGGAAAGCTGAAGGGGAAAATCTCCGATAGTGAATTGAAAGCAATCACCGATGAGCTATGGATCGCAACCAATATCGCCGATGCCCGTGGCGGCGGTCCGCTGTGGGCGGTGGACGGGGTTGCCTGCGTGGCTCACGGCCGCTGCAAGGCTGACGAAATTCGCAAGGTCATCGGTCAGGCCAAGCTGGCCGTGGAGCAGGACTGGGTGGGCACGCTAAAGACGGAGATGGCTACTGCCAGAAGCAAACTGAAAACAGACTCCGTAATGTAATATAATATGCCATTGGCTGTCCTGCAGCCATCAATAACTAGAGGAGGATATAATGCCAGCATCAGTTGAAGAAACCGTGAAAGAGATCGCCGCCAAGATTCTGCACAAGGACGTTGATTTTAGCGCCGTGAATAACTTCAAGGACCTGGGCGCCGACTCCCTCGATATCGTGCAAATCATGGTAAAGGTAGAGGATACCTATAACATCGAGATGGTCGACGAGGAAATGCAGGGTCTTGCCAACATCAAGGACTTTATCGCCTATATCGAGCGCAAAATCGCGGAAAAGAAGTAGAGGCTGGCTCTAAGAGAGGGACACTATGTCGCTAAAAGGTAAAATTGCCCTGGTGACCGGTGGATCTCGCGGTATCGGCCGCGCCATATCGCTCAAGCTCGCCAGCGAGGGCGCCGATATTATCATTAACTTTTTCCGCAAACGAAGCACCGCCGAGGCTACCGCCCAAGAAGTTCAAGCCAAGGGTGTGAAGGCATTTCTTATCAAAGCCAATGTTGGTGAACCCGAAGAAGTAGACCGCATGTTCACTGAGATAACGGAAAAATTCGGCAGGCTGGACATACTGGTTAACAATGCCGCTTCCGGCGTCGCCCGAGCTGCTCTCGACCTGGATACCCGTGGTTGGGATTGGACCATGAACATCAATGCCCGCGCCTTTTTACTGTGTGCCCAGAAGGCGGCAAAGCTGATGGTCAATGGCGGCAACATGGTGAGCATCTCCAGCCTGGGCTCGCGGCTGGTCTTGCCTATCTACACTGCCGTAGGAGTGTCCAAGGCAGCACTGGAAGCACTTACCCGCTATCTCGCTATCGAGCTGGCTCCCAAAAAGATACAGGTGAATGGCATCGCCGCCGGCGCCGTGGAAACCGAGGCGCTAAAGCTCTACACCGCCGACCCCAACCTTCCCAAGCCCGCCTGGCAAACCACACCCGCCGGCAGGATGGTGCTGCCCGAAGACATCGCCAATCTGGTTGCCTTCCTGTGCTCGGAGGAATCAACCATGATACGAGGGCAAATCATCGTCATCGATGGCGGCGCTACCATGTCGCCAGTCAGTTCGCCAGAACTCAAAACAGATAAGGAATAATAACATGGCAGAACGCAGGATAGTCATCACCGGCATGGGCGCCATAACGCCCTTAGGTCTTACCGTCGCCCAATACTGGCAGGGGCTTATCACTGGGGAAAATGGTACCGGCCCCATCACGCTGTTCGATGCCAGCGCCTACCCGACAAAAGTAGCCGCCGAAGTCAAAGGCTTCGAGCCTTCCAACTATATAGACGCCAAACGAGTTGACCGTACCGGCCGCAGCACTCAGTTTGCCCTAGCCACAGCCAGAATGGCTCTGGAATCCGCCGGCTTGGACATGCCGAAGGAAAAACGTGAAAGAGTCGGCGTTATTATCGCCACCAGCGGCATGATGGCAACGCTGATAGACTACGCCGAAACTTTCAAGACCAAAGGGCCGAACCGTGTTGACCCCTTATTAATTACCAAAATCGCACCGAATATGGTGGCATCACAGGTGGGATTGGAAATCGGCGCCAAAGGTCCCAACAGCAGCATCAACAGCGCCTGCGCCAGCGGCAGTGATGCCCTGGGATTGGCACTCAACCATCTGCGACTGGGTCATGCCGATGTCATGTTAGCCGGCGGTGCCGAGACCAATATCAATCCAGTAGCTTTAGCCTGCCTGGGACGCGTAGGTGCCATCACCCGCGAGTCAGACCCTAAAAAAGCCAGCCGTCCTTTCGACCTGAACCGGAACGGCTTTGTCAATGGAGAAGGTGCCGGTATTCTCGTCCTGGAAACACTGGAGCATGCCCGCGAGCGCAATGCCACGATATTGGCAGAGCTGGCTGGCGCCGGCTGGTCCTTTGATGCTTTTAACGATACCGCTCCTGACCCGGAGCAGGAAGCCAATGCCATGAAAATGGCATTGGCTGACGCAGGTATCACTCCACAGGACGTGGACTACATCAACGCCCACGGCACCAGCACCAAGCTCAACGACGCCTCAGAAACCAAAGCCATTAAGACAGCATTCGGCGATAGAGCCTATAAAATACCGATAAGCTCCAACAAGTCGATGATCGGCCATCTCGCCTGTGCCGCCGGCGCCGTCGAGGCAGTAGCCGCGGTTATGACCATAAGAGAAGGTATCATCCCACCTACCATCAACTATGAGACTGCCGACCCCGACTGCGATTTAGACTATGTCCCCAATAAAGCACGCCAGCAGCGGGTGGATACCTGTCTCTCCAACTCCTTCGGCATGGGCGGACAGAATTGCAGTATTGTGATACGAAAATTCAGCTAAGGAAGCGATGATGGAGAAAGAACTGGCAGGAAAAGTGACTCTGGTAACCGGCGCCTCGCGCGGACTGGGCAAAGCCATATCCCTGAAATTAGCCAGCCTCGGCTCAAAGGTAGCAGTCAATTATGTGTCTCACGAAGAGGAGGCAAAAAAGGTTGTCAGCGAGATCGAAAACCGTGGCGGTGAAGCTCTGCTGGTAAAAGCCAGCGTGGCCGATGCCGCAGCAGTGAAAGCCATGTTCAAAGAGATAATCGGCAAATGGGGTAGAATAGATATCCTGGTGAACAATGCCGGCATCACCAGGGACAACCTGGTGCTCAGGATGTCCGACGACGCCTGGGACGATGTCCTGAACACCAACCTGCGTGGCGCCTATCTCTGCAGCAAAGCTGCCCTGCGCTCGATGACAGGGCAGTCCTCGGGACGTATCATCAATATCTCCTCTCTGGCTGGCATCGTGGGCAATGCCGGGCAGGCAAACTATTCAGCGGCTAAAGCCGGACTCATCGCCTTCACCAAGAGCATCGCCCGAGAGGTGGGCTCATTGAATATTACCGTGAATGCCATAGCTCCCGGCTTCATCGTCACCGATATGACCGATAAGCTGCCACAGGAAACCAAAGACTTTATCCTGACCCGCATCCCGCTCAAACGATTCGGCAAACCTGAGGACGTGGCCGAAGTGGTGGCTTTCCTCGCCAGCGAACATGCCAGCTATATCACCGCGCAGGTCATCGCCATCGATGGCGGCGTTATTTAAATATTAACAAAATGAGGAGGAGAATATGTCGAAAGTAAGTATTGTGGCCGACACCGTAAGTTGCGTGCCCGAGAATCTCAGGAAGGAGCTCAATATCAAGATCGTGCCGGTGGGCCTGGTCATCGATGGCAAACGCTACAAGGATACAGAACTGACTAATGATGAGTTCTGGAAGCTGTTCAATGCCGCCAAAGCGCCGGTCACCACCACTGCAGTGACCCCGGCGGACTTCGCTGCCGTCTTTGAAGAACTGGCTCAATCAACCGATAGCATACTTTGCCTCACTGTCTCGGCTAAGCTGAGCGCTACTCATCAGGCAGCAGTCAAGGCTAAAGAAGCGATTCTGGAGGAAAAACCCAATCTCCACATCGAGGTCATCGATAGCACCACTGCCGCCGGTGCTCAAGGCTTCCTGGCCATAGAAGCGGCACGTGCCGCACAGGCAGGTAAAAGCCTCGCTGAAATCGTCCAGCTCGTGAAAAACATGATACCCAGGGTGAAGTTCCTCACCACCATGGACACTCTCAAATACCTCGTCAGGAGCGGTCGGGCACCCAAGACAGCAGTGCTCGGGGATATGATGAACGTCAAGCCGATTATCGGCATGGTCAGCGGCACCGGACTGGTGGAGAGTATGGGCAGAGTCAGGGGAAAACAGAAAGCCATGGAGAAAATAGTAGACATGGCCAAAGAATACATGGATACCAGCAAGCCAGTTCACGTCATGGTACATTATACCGATGGCATTGGCCCTGCCGAGGAGCTTAAAAAGCTGGTGACTGCCCGCTACAACTGCAAAGAGCTCTACATCAGCCCCTACACTCCAGTGATGGCATCTCAAACCGGTCCTGTAGTGGCAATATCGTTCTATTCTGAGTCCTAGTAGAGAAAATGGGCAGGGAGTAAGAGGTCAACCAAAAAACCCTACGGCTTTCTGCCCACCGGCAGTATGTAAATGGGGACTTCATTCGCCGGCAAACCCAGAACGCTCTTTACGCGGTCATCATGAAAAGCACCGACGGGCACCGTAGCCAACCCCAGAGCTACCGCCTCCAGGCAGATATTCTGGGCAGCATGGCCTACCTCGATATGCACATACCTGATGCCTCTGTCGCCATACCGCCAGGTCGTCCGCTCATACACTGCAGCGATTACGATATCTATGGAAGCTGCCGCAACAAAAGTCTGAACCAACGCAGCATCAGCCAGCTTGGCTCTTACATCACCATCACTTACCTTGATTAGCTCATGCTTCTTGGGATTATACTTATAGATGCCCGCCGCCAAACTCTGCACATTGCCTGACACCAGATACACCTCAAGAGGATAGGTTGCCCCGGCCGAAGGCGCTGTGCGCCCCCCACGGGTATCAGTAATTCCCTGACCCGCCCACAGAAGCTGCGATACTTCCTCAAGCGTTAAGGCCACATCAGCATAGTCCCTGACAGACCTCCTCTTGAGCAGCGTCTCCTCGAGAGAAACCGTGCCCTTTAGCCGGGGCTCAGGCAATTTTACAGTGCTGCCTGCGGCTAGCGGCTGCGATAACGGAGGAGCGGGTGGAGGCGATGGCATCGGAGATGGGGACGGCTGCGGTGGAGACGGCGTTGCTGACGGCGACTCCGCCACAGGAGCCTGGGCTTTCTCCATGCCGGGGGCAGCACATCCCACAGCTAACAGAGTCAGTAATAACAGGACAATAGAGGGGCTAACTTTCATATCTCTATTATAGCAGGAGACACAATTTGACGCCCGTGACTTGTCACTCACGTTTCGTGTTCCAGCAAGCCAATGCCCAACTCACTGTGAAGTGGAATTGTTAACCTCACAATTCACGCCTTTACTAAGTCATCTCAAAAATTTGACGGTAAAGTGTTCTCGATACTATGGTAGCGGCGTCTGAAATACGCCCCTGCTCGCGCAATTTGGCAATTGTGTCCTTCAATAGTGCCATGGTCTTATTAATATCCTCGGTTTCAATACCGTAAAGGGCAAGGTATTTGCCCTGTCCCTCTGCTGTGTCCTTTATCTCGTACCGGCTGGCATGTTTAAATCCGGGGATTTTCAAGATATCCGGTATATGAATTTTGTTATACCAGTCGTGAAATTCTTTTTCCCGTCCCGGGGACTGGCAAGCGCTGGATACGGCATATATCCATTTCTCCATGGTGCCTCCTTTTGCTAACAGGTTTAACTAATACTATCTTGACCTGTCCGCAAGATTTATACCATTTCTTAAGTTAACACTGCAAGCACTTGCATCAAAAGATGTAACTACCTTACACTGTAGTCTGTCAGTTAAAGGAACTATACATGGACAATAGCAGCCTGGAAATGCTGGAATTCCCCAAGGTCAGGGAGATACTGGCTGGTTTCACCTCATTTTCCGCCAGCCGGGAGCTGGCGCTAAATTTACAGCCAGCATCACAGCCAGCTCTGGTTTCCCTGCTGCTGCAACAGTCGGCAGAAGCACGCCACCTGCTGGCATTGAAGCCGGGCTTCTCCATCGGCAATGCCCATGATATTCGCGACATGGTGCAGATGGCCGCCAAGAACAAAGTGCTGGAGACTAAAACGCTTCTGGACATCCGGGAAACCCTGGCCGCCGCTCGCACGGTGCACCACAACATCAAAAGGCACTTCCAGGAGCTGCCAGCCCTGTGGGACATCGCCAGCCAGATAGCAGAAAAACCCAGGCTCGAAGAGGAAATCGGCAGGTGCATTATTTCATCAGGTGAAATCTCCGACTCGGCTTCGCCCAGATTATTGACCCTGAGACAGGGGGTAAAAGATACCCGCCAGCGGCTTTACCAGAAGCTGGAAAACATGCTCCGCTCCAAGACCAAACAGAAGTTCATGCAGGATGACCCGTTCATCACCGAACGCGAAGGCAGGTACGTCATCCCGGTGAAGGCTGACTTCCGCCGGGAAATCAAAGGCATCGTCCATGACATCTCCAATACCGGCGCCACCGTGTTCGTGGAGCCCTGGGAAACGGTGGAGATGGGCAATGAGCTGAGGCAACTCAGCATCGAAGAAAAGCAGGAGGTTGACCGGATTCTGTCAGCACTCAGCGCCCAGATTGGCGCCCATGCTGAGGATATTTGCCGCAACGCCGCCCTGCTCGCCGTGATAGACCTGGCGCTGGCGAAAGCGCGCTATGCCGAAAAGACGCACAGCGTTGAAGCTGCCATCAAGCACAGCGATGATGGCAAACCAATGGCGCTTAAGCTGGTCAAAGCCCGCCACCCGCTGCTCAGAGGCAAGGTTGTCCCGCTGGACGTGGAGATAGGGCGCGACTTTGCCATTCTCATCATCACCGGACCCAATACCGGCGGCAAAACGGTGGCTCTCAAAACCATGGGACTGCTTACCCTGATGACACAGGCAGGCATGCCCATACCCGCTTCAGAGGAAAGCTGCATCCCCGTTTTCGACGGCGTCTTCGCCGATATCGGCGACCAGCAGAGCATCGAGCAGGCGCTGTCCACCTTTAGCTGGCATATCGGCAATATCGTGCATATTATCCGGAACTCCAGTCAGCATAGCCTGGTGCTCCTCGATGAGCTGGGCATCAGCACCGACCCCGGCGAAGGTTCCGCGCTTGCCCGAGCCATATTGCTCCATTTTTTGGCCAGAGGCACCATGACCATAGCCACCACCCATTACAGCGACCTCAAGGTGTTTGCTCACACCACGCCGGGCATGCAGAATGCCTCGTTGGACTTTGACCCCACCACACTAACACCAACCTACCATTTGACCCTGGGCATCCCCGGACGCAGCAACGCCCTGTCCATCGCTGCACAGCAGGGACTGGCTCAGGAAATCATCAATACTGCCAGAGAAATGCTGTCTCAGGGCTCTCTGGAGATGGACAACCTGCTCACCGACCTGGTGCGGGAGCGACAGAAGCTGGAACTGCTGAATATCCAGGCGGAACAGCATAAAAAGAAAGCAGAGAACCTTAAGAATCACCTGGAGCAGGAGAGCCAGAGGCTGAAGGAACAGGAACGCACTATCCTCCAGGAAATCAAAGACAGGCTGCTCCAGGACGCTGCCAGCCTGCAGAGGCTGGTCCGCGAGGCGGAATCGGAGCTGAGAAAAGCCAGGAAGCAAGGAAGCATCGAGCGCGCCAGAAAGGCAGTCGCCTCAGTACATGAACAGACCGGCAGCCCGGCATGGCAGACAAAGGCCAGCCGTGATGGTGAAATAACAGCAGAGGGAATATCGGCCGGTGATAAGGTACGTATTATTGATAAAAACCTGGAAGGTGCGGTGCTGGCAATAATAGACAACGGCGCCGGGGTGGAAGTCCAGGTGGGCAATTTCAAGCTGAGGGCCGGCCTAAACGAGGTAGAGAAAATAACCACGCCCGCAATGGATACTTCCCGCGCCTTCCCCATGGTCAAGAAGCGACAGAGCAAAGCTTTACACTCACTGGAACTGGACCTCCGGGGAAAGCGTGCCGATGAAGTAGACGGTTTGCTCGACAGGTATCTCAATGATGCCTTCCTCTCCCGCCTCAGCCAGGTTCGCATCATCCACGGCTATGCCACCGGCACGGTGCGCCAGATTGTCCGTGACCTGCTGGCATCTCATCCCCTGGTGAAATCGTTCCACCCCGGCAGCAAGGATGAGGGCAGTGATGGAGTAACAGTGGTGCAGTTGTAACCACCCCCACCGCCATCACTGTCATCACGAGTCCCGATGAAATCGGGACGTGGTGATCCCTTCACACATACATTAATATGTTAAAGTCAACCACGCACCGACTTAAAAAACACCAGCTACTGCGCCTGCTGGATGAGCTGGCAACAGGCAGCCAGGCTGGCGTTTCTGCCTATCTGCCTCAAGGCCTAGCTGCGGCAGAAACCGTAAAAATACTGCAAATTGTACTGAAGCAGGAGCCAGCCTTGCCTGATATCACTACTGCCATTTCCAAATCGAAGACAGGCGCCGCCGTCTTCTGGGGAGAGCAGCGCAAATATCTCATAGTACCACCATTCCCCAGCACGGAGAACCTTATCCTGCAGGGCTATGACAGTGAACCGCTGCGCTCATTGCTGAATCAAGACCGCACTATTGCCCTGGTGCTGGTGCGACTGGGGGCATATGCCATCGGAGTATTCCATAGCCACAAGCTACTCGCCAGCAAAGTGGGCACCGGCCTGGTACATGCCCGCCACAAGAAAGGCGGCTCGTCACAGCACCGCTATGAGCGGCACCGTGACAAGCAGATAGAGATGTTTTTCACCCGAGTCTGCGCTCACGTCCAGGAAAAGCTGGAGCCATACCGGCAGCAGATTAATTATCTATTCTATGGCGGCGAAGGCTTCACCATCCGCTCCTTCCGCGAGCAATGCCGCTACCTGAACAAGCTGGATAGCCGCACCATGGAGCGACTGCTGAACATCCGCGAGCCTAAACAGGCATCGCTGGAAGCAGCCATAGATGATGCCTGGTCAAGCCAGGTGATACAGTGGCAGGAAAGCTAGTGCCACATCCTGTCATCGCGACACGCCACCAAAAAAATAATTTGTCATCGTGAGCGCGAAGCGCGTGACGATCCCGCGGGATCAATGGGAACCCGCGAGTTCCTTGCGATTGTCATTTTTTACATCAGCTTGGTGTCGCTCCCTGCACATCCACACCCCATCCCTTCCCATCACTCCGTGGGTTGTTGTGGGTGGGGATGGGTCGCCTTGCGGCTCCCGTGCAGCGATGGCCACGCTCCGATACAATCGGAGCTCGCCATGACGGAGGGGAGAGGTTAGTAAAGAGAGTGACGGCATGGTGTCACTTATGGACAGTCTGGCTCATACAAAATTTGTAGGCTATTTAGAAAAGATAGCTTCCCAAAATGGCACTTGCACTGTCTTGGTGACTGTTCGTTGCTTTTCAACTTGCACAGGTACTTGGCGATATTTGGTGACCTCACGAAACCCATATTTAGAATTCACAGATTTTGACTCAACAGATATCTTCACACCATAAACTACATCAGCAGGTATTGACATACCTCTGTAGTCAACAATTGTTTTACCGTGCATTAGCATTATGACATACTCTTTCCCTTTATCAAAAACCTCATCGAGATTACATTCGAGTTTACCTTCAAAATCCTTCTGATAGGCCTTGGAAGCTTCAATCCA
>JBBIPA010000057.1:0-11014 GCA_037443085.1 Chloroflexota bacterium
GTGGCGGTGTCTGGATTCCTGGGGGTAATCGGATTTGTTATCCTGTTTTTGTTTCAGACCCATACTTATATCATGATTGGTGGGGCTTTCATCGGGCTGGCTAACGGTGGCTTTATGAGCTCCAACTGGGCACTGGCTACAGACCTGGTGGATAAGGGTGAAGAGGCGCGATACCTGGGATTGACCAACCTGGCCACCGGTGGTGCTGCTCTGGTGGCGACTTCTGCCGGGCCGGTGATGGATTTCTTCTATAACCTTAATACTCCTAAGGCGGGCTATCAGATTGTGATGGTTATTTGCATTGTTTATTTCATTGTCAGTGCGTTGCTGGTGTTTAAGGTTAAGGCAAAATAATATTTTTGAAGGGGCGCAGCCCCTTCAAGCTTCCCGTTGGGAATAGATAGAAAGGTTTGTAAGAGGTTTAGGGAACAAAGCCAATTTGGGCTTCCACGTTGTTTCAGTAATAAGATAAGGTATAATCGAGGAATATGGAGAGGAAAAGATTTGAAGAGCTGGTAGTGAAGGCGATCAATGGGCTGCCCAAGGAGTTTCAGGAAAAGCTGGAGAATGTGGATGTGGTGGTGGAAGACTGGCCCAGTGCCCGGCAACTGAGGAGGTTGCGATTAAGGCAGCGCGAGCAGCTTTTGGGCTTGTACGAGGGTGTGCCGCAGACAGACCGTGGGCAGAGCTATACTCTGGTGTTGCCGGATAAGATAACTATATTTCAGAAGCCTGTTGAGGCGCAGTGCCATTCTGACCGTGAGATAGAGGCGGAAATAGGCGGCGTAATCCGCCATGAGATAGCTCATCATTTTGGTATCAGCGATGCCACACTGCGGAAGATAGAACGGCGGAAGTCAAAGGACAGATAGCACCAGGATAGCAGTGTCATATTATACAACGCATACTATATAGTAGTGCCACCGTCAACAGGGATGACCTGACCGGTGACAAAGCTGGAAGCATCGGAAGCCAGATAAAGGATAGCGCCGACAATTTCTTCAGGTTCGCCGAGGCGTGCCATCGGCGTGCTGCTTATCATCATGTTTAAAGTATCCGGGTTGGTGCAGAGCGCTTCACTGAACTTGGTTTTGATGAAGCCGGGGGCTACGGCATTGACTCTGATATTATAGGGTGCCCACTCTCTTGCCATGACTTTGGTTGCTGAGATGACGCCGGCCTTGCTGATGGAGTAGACCGGTAACAGGTTGGGGCTGATGCCTGCCTTGGAGGAGATGTTGATGATGGTGCCGCCGCCCAGGTCCCTCATGATTCGGGCTACTGCCTGGCTGAGAAAGAACAGCCCTTTGAGGTTAAGGTTCATGACAGCATCCCAGGCGCGTTCCTCGATATCAATAGCAGCATCGAGTGTGGGATTAGTGCCGGCATTGTTGACCAGGATATCTATCTTGCCGAACTTTTCCACCACTTTGGTGACGAGGTTCTGTATTTCCTCCATCCTGCCGATGTGAGCGGATACTGCCAGGGATTGCATCCCCAGGATTTTGATTTCCTCAGCTACTTTTTCTAGGTCGGGAAGCTTGCGGCTGGCGATGGCAACATCGGCACCGGCCTGGGCCAACCCCAACGCGGTAGCTTTGCCAATGCCGCGGCTGCCGCCAGTAACCAGAGCTACTTTACCTACCAGCGAGAAATCTACTTTTGACAGGTCCATAGCTCCCCTCCTTATCAATAAATAACCCCTGTACTATCCACAAGTCATACACGCTGCCTACGCGGCAGCCACATATTATAACTATGACCCTGGGCAGGGGCTATTTACTATTGAGACTCAGTGAAATACGATTTATTTCTTCTTTGGGGTTTCTTTCTTGGTGGTTTTGCCAGCTTTTTTAGCATGGGCAGCACAGGAGTTACACATCTTCTATTTCACCTCCTTTGGATATTCATTCTAATACATCATTTGGCAGAAGTAAAGAAGACTGAAGTATTAAGCTTTTTTTACTACTTGCCCACATCTCTGCCTGAAATAAAGAAGGCAAGCGGCTAAACTATCAGGCGCAACACCAAGGCAAAGAAGTAGCCCAGTATTCCGCAGATAGGGAAGGTGAGAATCCAGGCAACGACTACGTTGCCAGCTATTCCCCAGCGTACTGCGGAGAATCGGCTGGCAGAGCCTACACCGGCAACGGCCGCGCTGATACATTGGGTGGTACTGATGGGAATACCAACCTGGGAGGCAATCTCGATTACCGTGGCTGCGGCAGCGGGAGCAGCAAAACCGTGCGCTGGGCGAAGGTTCGCCATCTTGGTCCCCATCGTTTTAATGACCTTCCAGCCACCCAGGGCGGTACCGAGGGCGATGGACAGAGCTGATACCAGAATGATCCAATATGTAGTGGGGTCAAGTAAAGATAGTCGGTCCCAGATAGTGGGATCATTGTAGTAAATCACCAGTGCCATGGTGATGACGCCAATGGGCATCTGGCCATCATTTTTACCGTGACTATAAGCCATGAAGGCGGTAGTCAGGTACTGTAATCGGCTAAATAAAATTCGCATTTTGCCTGGCGAACCTTGTCGGAATATCCAGTAAATACCTACCATGACGACGAGGCCGCCGGCAAAACCCAAGAGTGGAGCTACGATTACCGCTGCTAGGATTTTAAGTATAATGGGCCAGATTACACCGTTAAAACCAATGATGGCTGTTCCAGCCCCGGCAAGCCCGGCAACAAAACCGTGGCTGATGCTGATTGGCAGGCCAAGTTTCGTTGCTGTAGTGCCCCAAATGATAATAGAGGCTAATGCCGAAATAACAGTTAGATAGGTTATTGCTTCGGGAATGAGAATGCCTTTACCGATGGTTTTGGCAACAAGAGTACCAGTAGCAGCTCCGGCAAGGTTGGCTATTGCCGCTATTAAGATGGCTTTTCGAGGGGACAAAGCACGACTGCCGATAGCAGGTGCAATGGCATTGGCAGCGTCGTTGAAGCCATTCACAACACCAAAGGCGATAGCGAGGATGACGATGACTATTAAATATAGGAACTGGACATCAAGCATGCTTGAGGGCTACCCCTTCCAGGACGTTAGCCACATCTTCGCATCTATCGGTAGCACTTTCCATTTGCTGATAAATTTCACGCCATTTGATTACGTCGGCCATGTTGCTGGTATCATCAAACAGCTCGGTGAGCGCAGAGCGGAATATCTTATCAGCCACGTTTTCCAGGCGGTTAATCTCTACGCAGAAATTAAGCACTTGCTGAATGTGAGAGCCACGTTCCCGCAACTGAGGTACTGCATGCTCCACTTCGCTGGTTATCTGCAGAATTATGTCAGCAAGCTCCCTGGCTCTTTGCCCTGGCCTTTTCACCTTATATAGGAGCATAGTATCGGCAGCCGCTTGAATGAGGTCGATAACATCATCCAGGGAATGGGCGAGCAAGGCGATATCCTCTCGGTCAAAGGGAGTCACAAAAGAACGATTGAGCTGGTACATAATCTGATGGGTGGTGGTATCACCTTCATGCTCAATTTCAGTTATTTTGGCCACGTTGGTTTCAATGTCTGTCCAGGAATCGACCAGGTGTTTCAATTCCCGTGCTGCCATGACCATGGTCTTAGCCATTTGCTCGAAGAGATTAAAGAATTTCTCTTCACGGGGTATGAGGCTGAACTTTGCCATGGCTGTTCCTCCAAAGCGAAGTATGTGCGGGGGAATATAACTAAATGCCCGAAGATTATAGCATAGCCGCGGGTTATCCTGCAGAAAAGTGGTTACAAACCTGATTGTTCAGACTTACTCGCTACTGCCTGACTCGATGAATATAGTTGTTCCTGAGGTGACCTGTTTGAAGATGGTGGCGTCACCGACGATTTTGCCAAATACATTAACCGGGCTGGCGGGTTTTATCTTGCCATCTTTGCTGATGGGGGTAGGACCAAAGAAAATGCAGAAGGCATTGCCGTGGGGCCAGTAACCCAGGTCGCCGACATTTACGTACTCTTTGGCGGAGTCCGGCGGAATGAGCAGAACCGGAATAGAGAAATAGATTTCGTCACCCCAGAGATTGGCATAACCTTTTGTGGGCAAGGCATTCCAGATGCTTTGAGCCGTTCGGGTATCATTTAGCTCGGCAGTGACCTCTATTGTGTGAGTCCTTATTTTTATTCTTTTTGCCACAGTGCAACCCTCCGTAAAGTATTGAGGAATTTTCCGGAAATTGTATCAGTAACCAAGGCGCTGTGCCAGTAGGTAGCGGTGGCAATAATGGCTGGATTTTACCTGATTTTTACCAATCTTTACTGGCTGTTTACCACCTGTTGACCCTCGTTTTTACCTCTGTCTGATAGACTGTATTCAGAGGATTAGAAATGAATACTATTGATTGTGGCATTTGTGAAGCGTATCAGTCTTTGACTCGAGTGCCCTGCCCCTTTGAAAACAAAGGCATGTGCACTGTGCAGAAGTGTGCTGTAGAATTAATTTTCTGGAATAAAGACCATTCTCCAGTAGTTACGCGCACCGATTCTGACCTGATAGTGCTGCGCGACCTGTAAGGCGGAATCAGAAAATTAAAGCCTCTCCGTCAGTCCGCTGTATGCTGCAATTTAGCATAGTGCTTTGTTATCAGGGAAGAAGGGTGTTAATTCCTCTTACATTTCTGTTTCGGAACACAGTTTCATTGTCCTATATAGCAAAAAATGGCGCAATGGTTTAAAATTCTAGTTTAAGTTGCTGGCTTGCGAAAATTGTAGTTATGGTTATAATAGATGGGCAGTGAAAAAACTGGAGGCATAAGTGAATATTAATATCGAGAACGTTCGCAAAAACAATAAGTTATTGGTCAATAAAAACCCATTTAATGTGGACGATCTCGAGTTTATGAAACCGGGAAAGGGACGCGCTATTTATCGGCTCCGGCTGAGAAATCTGTTTGATAATAGCGTTATCGAGTATACCTATCATTCCGGGGATACGGTGGAATTGGCTGATGTTTCCAGCCATGATATTCAATACCTCTATAAAGAGACTGACCATTATGTGTTCATGGATACCGAGTCGTTCGAGCAATACATGATTTCCGATAAAATAGTTGGTGATAAGAAGACGTTTTTGAAAGAAGGCATGGTGCTTACCGGGCTGATGTGGGATAAAAAACCTATTGATATCACGCTGCCCAATTTTGTCGAGCTTAAAGTAGTGGAGAGTGCTGTCACCACCAGGACTGACACCATTACGGCACAGAATAAGTCGGTAGTTCTGGAGACTGGTTTCAGTATAGGTGTGCCCACTTTTATCAAGGAAGGCGATATCATTAAGATTGATACGCGCACCGGCGTCTACGTTGAGCGAATAAGTGCCAAGAAGTAATCCAATGGTGGATGATGAGGTCAGCAGGCTTCGGGCAATAAGGCCCAATCTGGAACGCAGGGCGAAGATATTCGAGCTGACCCGGGCATTCTTCCGAGAGCAAGGTTTTACAGAGGTAGATACTCCCGTCCGCATGCCAGCCGTGGCGCCGGAGTCTGAGGTTGTGCCGTTTGACAGCGAAGGCTGGTTCTTGGCTACCTCGCCAGAACTTCACATGAAGCGACTCCTTGCTGCTGGGTATGAGAAGCTATTCCAAATCACTCATTGTTTTCGTAAAGGCGAACAGGGCAGGCAGCATAATCCCGAATTCAGCTTGCTGGAATGGTACCGTGCTGATGCTGACTATTTGCAGATGGTATCCGACACCGAGCAACTGGTGCTGACAATAGCTAGAGGGTTGGAGACAGGGCTGGTAATCGACTATAAGAACCGAATGATTGATATCAATCCCCCATGGCCCCGTATTACTGTAAGGGAGGCTTTTCTGGCGGCAGCGTGCTGGGACCCCGTTGCAGAGTTGCAGCCGGCGCGATTTGATGTTGACCTGGTGACCAAAGTAATGCCCAGTTTTGCTTTGGATCGGCCAACTGTATTGCTTGATTACCCTGCTGCGCTGGCGTCGTTAGCACGGCTTAAACAGGAAAATCCCGGTGTGGCCGAGAGGGCCGAGGTTTTTATCGGCGGTTTGGAGCTGGCTAACGCCTATAGTGAGCTTACCGATGCCGTGGAGCAGGAGCGGCGTTTCCGGGAAGACATGGAAAAAATAGCGAAGGAAAAACAACGAAAGGTCAGTATGCCAGTGAGGTTTCTGGATACGATGGCTCATCTTCCCACCTGTAGTGGTATAGCCCTGGGTGTGGACAGGCTGGTAATGCTCTTCTGTAACGCTGATTCGGTGGCTGAGGTTATGCCCTTTACGGTAGATACTGCTTGAGCGATTGCCCGGGTTTGGGCTCAGGCTACATGCCTGAACCGTTCGCTGGGAGCTCAGCATGCAGGACATCGGTCGGGGATGGTGCCGTCAGCAACATATCCACAAACCCTGCACACATAGTACTCGCTGTCTTTGGCGGCAAGCATATGCTCCAGCGCCTTCTCGTATAGTTTGGATGTTCCCGCTCCACGTCACGATGGGAGCTGAAAATAGTGGCAGCTGCGGTGTCGCCATCGTCATTGGCGTCCTTCACCTGCGAAGCTTCACATTTGGCGAATTTTCCACTGGCATGCCACAGGCGGGGCAGTGTTCAGGTTTCTCGGTGCTGAGTTCTAGATGCCGACAGTTAGCGCACATCCACATGGTGACTTCCCCCTGGTTTAGATTGTTGCTTTGGCGCGTATCTGTTGCAGCCTGAACAGGATACTGTGCTCGCTGGGCATTATAGCATTTCCTAATTCGATGAGTATAATAGACAACATAAGTGGCAAAACGAACTGGCACTGTTATAGAATAAGAGGCATATTGCTATAACACCGCAGATGTTTTCAATTTAGAGGGATATAAGATGAGAATAATTGTGGGCATTACCGGAGCCAGCGGAGCGATATACGGCGTTAGGTTGCTCCAGGTGCTGTCTGGGGTAAAAGGAGTTGAAACACACTTGATTATTTCCGAGGCAGGAGAAAAGACTATAGAGTTCGAGACTGCTTTCAAATCCGATGATGTCAAAGCACTGGCAAAGTTCAGTTATGATATTAATAATATTGGTGCCTGCCTGGCGAGCGGCTCTTTTAAGCGGGATGGCATGGTTATTGCTCCCTGCAGCATAAAAACACTTTCTGCTGTGGCCAATTCTTATACTGAAAATCTGCTAACTCGAAGTGCCGATGTTACCCTTAAAGAGAGGAAAAGGCTGGTGCTGCTGGTGAGGGAAACCCCCCTTCACCTCGGTCACCTGAGGAATATGATGAGTGTTACTGAGATGGGTGCTATCGTTATGCCTCCGGTGCCAGCATTCTACCATAAGCCACAGGCGATTCAGGACATAATCGACCATACTCTAGGGAAGGTTCTGGATATTTTTGATATCGAGCATAATCTCTTTCCGCGATGGGCAGGTAGTGATTCTGAATAATAAATGGATAAACTCGAGCTAAGCGAAGGCAAGGGCAGAACCACGGTCAGGGTCTCAGCGCACTTTATGGGAGGTGACCTGGTGCTGTTCATTTATAATAAGCAAGCCCATATAGGTGCTGTGGCGGTAGCGGACTACGACCATAAAGAAGGAAGGGCTTCTACCTCAGTGATTACCAGGCTGGGGCACAAGGAGGATGCGGTGGCTCGAAATGCCGCACATACAATATGTAAACGCACTCAGAAGCCAGCTTGTGTCATTGTGGGAATTCACCTGGACAATATCACTGAAACGGAAATAACCCATATCGTAAGAAATTGCACTACGTTGATTGATCGAGTTTTGCATGAATTGTATGGTACTCAATAAATTGCTTTTCATAGCAGTACCCATCATAAGCACTGAAGGAGGAACGCTGACATGCCGTTCAAAGATTTGAGAGAGTTTATTGCCAGGCTGGAAAAAGAAGGCGAAGCGGTACAAATTGACGAGGAAGTTGATTGGAATCTGGAAGCAGGGGCTATAGCCCGAAGGTCAGCGGAGAAAGGGTTACCGGCTCCTTTCTTTCAGAGAATCAAAGGATACCCTGAGGGATATAGGCTTGTTGGTAATCTTGCCGCCAGCTTCAGGCGAATGGCAATTATGATGGATATGCCGCCCGATGCACATCCCCGAGAATTAATTGACGAATATATTCGAAGAAGGAACCATCAAATAAAACCGGTACTGGTGAAAAACGGTCCGTGTAAAGAGAATGTCCATATTGGTGATAAAGTTGATCTTTTTGAGTTTCCGGTACCCATGCTCCATGATGGTGATGGCGGACGCTATATCGGTACCTGGCATGTCACTATCACTAGGGATATAGAGAGTGGCTGGGTGAATTGGGGAATGTATCGGCTCATGGTACACGATAAAAATAGCACGGGTATACTGCTTGCTTCCCTAGGGAAACATCTGTGGACTATGTTTAGCCAGGGCTACCTGCCGAGCAACAGGGCAATGGAGGTAGCAGTTGCCATCGGTGTCGAGCCAATAGCAACCATGTGTGCCGCCAGTCCTCTGCCGCCTGGGGTATCTGAGGTAGATGTAGTAGGAGGAATACGAGGCGAACCCGTAGAGCTAATCAAATGTGAAACCAGCGACCTTGAAGTCCCGGCAACTGCGGAAATAGTCATCGAGGGCGAAATCAGACCTGGCGATGTCAAAGACGAAGGTCCTTTTGGGGAATTTACCGGTTATATGTCCGGCAAAAAATCGCCCAAACCGGTAATCAGGGTAAAAGCAGTCACGCATAGAAATAATCCTATTTTGACCATGTGCAGCGCAGGCATTCCTATTGATGATAATGCGGTGTTTTCGCTGACCAAAGCCGCTGAAGTCCTTGAGGCACTGCGAGCACAAAGAAAACCGGTAAGCAGCGTTTTTGTGCCACTGGAAACCACCCATATGCTGGCAATAGTAGCCACCACCAAAGCCCGTTACCCGGGCGTGGCTGAAGACATTGCTCATACTATCTGGGCGAATGCCAGTGCCGGACATGAGACGCCATATATTATCGTTGTTGAGGATGATATCGATCCCTTCAATTTAGAGGAGGTATTCCACACCTTGATAACCAAGTGTCATCCAATGCGGGGAATTACTAGGCTAGACCGTGCCACAGTGATAAGCATTGCACCTTGGCTGAGTCGGCAGGAACAGCAGGACAAGCTGGGTGCTAAAGCTTACTTCGATTGCACCTGGCCGCTGGATTGGAGCCCACAGGATGTGCCCAAGAGAATCTCTTTTGCTCAGGCGTATCCTCGGGATGTGCAGCAAAAAGCATTAGATATATGGCAAAAATATGATAAGAGGAGAATTTAGATGGGATCTAAAGGCATGTCAGAAATAGACCACCTGTTTCATCCCCGGTCGGTTGCTATCGTTGGAGCTTCGAGTAAAGAAAAAAGTTTCGGACGCATGTTCCTTGAGGGCATTATGCGAATGGGCTTTGAAAAAATTTACCCAGTGCATCCGCGCGATACGGAGATACTGGGGCTGAAAGCATTTCAGAGCGTGAAAGCGATTCCAGACGAAGTTGATCTGGCCATTCTGATGACGCCGCCTGGGGATACGCTGAGAATAGTTGGGGAATGCGCAGAGAAAGGGCTAAAAAGCATTATCGTCTTTACTGCCGGTTTCGGAGAAAAGGGAGAGGAGGGTAAGAAGATACAGCAGGAAATCGCCAGAATTGCCCGCCAGAATGGCATCAGGGTTGTTGGTCCTAACTCTATTGGTGTTTACTGTCCTTCAGCCAAATTGCTCACTTTCCCTCAGGGGCTGATGCACGGTATGCCTGAAGGCAGCGGCCCGGTAGGTGGTTTTTCGCATAGCGGTTCGTTTATGGATTATCTTACCTGTATCCTGGTCAGGAAAGGAATAAAGTTCAGTAAAATAGTCAGCTGTGGCAATGAATGTGACCTCGATGCGGTGGATTTTCTGGAGTATCTGGGACAGGATGATGAAACGAAAATAATAGTGGCCTATTTAGAAGGGATCAAAGATGGAAAACGTTTCCTTCAACTCGCCCAGGATATCTCAAAGAGAAAGCCAATCATAGTCTGGAAAGGTGGTATCACAGAACTGGGAGCCAAGGCTGCCTTTTCACACACTGGCGCTCTTGCCGGCTCCAGGCATGTCTGGGAGGCAATGTTCAAGCAGGCAGGCATTATCACTGTTAGCAGCTTTATGGAGGTTGTGGAGTGTCTCTTTGCTTGTTATTATCTGCCTTTGCCCAAGGGAAGGAGAGTTGCCATAGTGAGCGGGCAGGGAGGAACTGGTGTGGGAACATCGGATAATTGCATAGAACTGGGATTAGAGCTGGCAAAACTATCAGATACCACTATAGAGAAACTAACAAAACTGCTGCCACCAGTTGGCACTACCGCAGGTAACCCCGCTGACATCGGCGTTGCCATACTTCTGGCACCAGAACTCTATAGGGAAACTATTAAGCTCATGGACGAAGATGAAAATGTGGATATGGTGCTGGTAATCACTGACCCGGCGAGAACGTGCACGCAGCATATTGTAGAAGCCGCCGAAAGTATTAAGAAACCTATGGCAGTTGTTCCCTATGCTTTACCCGAGTTAGCATCTGCGGAGTATGATTTTCTATCCCAGCATAAGATTCCTCTCTATGCTGATGCTAAGCGGGCAGCATTTGCTCTCTCCAAGCTTGCGGACTATGCCAGTTACCGGGTGGCAAGAGGGACGCAGCCTCTTGTTGCTGAGCAATGTTGTCGCGCCTCAAGCTGCGGCAAGTTTTAGTTTTTGCAGAGCTTGTAGAGCCGGGCGATAATTGCCCGGTCTAATTGCTCTGGAGTCATCGGCGTGCCGGGTTGCTTGGGATGCGGGTCAGGGCAAACAATCGTGGCTGCTGCCTCTTCTTCGCTCTGTCCTTTTTGAATTGCCGATTTCACCACCTCGACCCATCGGCTCACTATAGCGGCTTCTTCCTGGAGATAATGTACGTCGTCAGCGAAAGTGAGACAAACAAGACATCAAAGAAAGCGACACATTAGCGGCCGTTGCTCATCTCTCTGACGGTCTTATTATA
>JBBIPA010000058.1:0-10784 GCA_037443085.1 Chloroflexota bacterium
ATTTGAGCCTGCCAGGGGAGCATATGGCTAGAATCGGTCGTTGCTAAACGACCTCAGTGCAGTGCATTAGTTTGACAAAAATTCCCCTTATGTTGTATACTTCATTCCTACATTTTAGTAAACCTGGCAAGATCCTCTGGTGGTCGAAGCGAGGTGGTACCACCCGTTCCCATCCCGAACACGGAAGTGAAACGCCTCAGCGCAGACGATACTGAGGGGGTGACTCCTTGGGAAAATATGCCACTGCCAGAGGTCTTCTTGTTTAACGGGGATTTAATTCTCCATTTTTTATCTCAAAAAACTGCCCGTTTTTCATCGTGACACCTTTGACTTGACACTACAAACTACTTATAATTAATTTGAATACAAGCTAGATGAAGCAATGGGGCAGGTTGAGGCTGAGCAAGCATAAGAAGAGGTAAGCATATGGCCAGTAGATTTGAGAAGTTTTCAGAGCGAGCCCGCCGGTCTCTTACCCGAGCGCAGGAAGAAGCCCAGCATTTCGGACATAACTATATAGACACTGAACATATTTTGCTGGGTTTGATTGCCGAGGAAGATGGCGTTGCATGTAAAGTTTTAAATAATCTTGGTGTTCCTCCTAGTAAAATACGCGCTGCAGTTGAGTTCGTAGTTGGAAGAGGGGAGCGGTCAAGCAGTGGTGAGGTTGGACTTACTCCAAGGGCCAAGAGAGTAATCGAACTCGCTGTAGATGAAGCCCGCCGCCTGAATCACAGTTACATTGGCACAGAGCATCTTCTCCTAGGGCTTTTACGTGAACACGAAGGTACAGCCGCTAGTGTTTTAGAGAGCTTTGGCGTCACTCTGGAAAAAGTACAGGCGGAAACCAATAATCTTCTGAGCCAGAATGCACCACAGGCTCGCGGCGCTGTTCGAAGCTCCGCTCGAACCCCTATTCTCGACCAACTGGGAATTGATTTAACTGCTGCTGCAAGAGCCGGTAAGCTTGACCCCGTTGTCAACCGCAGTAAAGAGATAGAACGTGTGATTCAGATACTAAGCCGCCGCACCAAGAATAATCCAGCACTTATTGGAGAACCAGGTGTAGGTAAGACTGCTATTGTCGAAGGTTTAGCACACAGGATTGCAGAAGGCAACGTGCCCGAAACATTGCAGGGGAAGCGTTTGTTAACGCTGGATATAGGTTTGTTAGTTGCTGGCACAAAATACCGCGGTGAATTTGAGGAGAGATTGAAGAAAGTGGTTGATGAGATAAAGGGGTCCGGCAACTGCGTGATTTTTATCGACGAATTTCATACTCTGGTTGGCGCCGGAGCTGCCGAGGGCGCTGTAGATGCCTCGAACATCCTAAAGCCATCGCTGTCTAGAGGTGAACTTCAATGCATAGGTGCTACTACGCTCGATGAATACCGTAAACATGTAGAAAAAGACGCAGGCTTGGAGCGCCGTTTTCAGCCAGTTGTAGTTGCGGAACCAACTATTGAGGATACTATGGAAATACTGCGGGGCATAAAAGGGCGCTATGAAGAATACCATCGCCTTTTCATTAGTGATGGAGCGCTTCAAACTGCTGCCAATTTGGCTGCTCGATATATACCGGACAGATTCTTGCCTGATAAGGCTATTGACCTGATGGACGAAGCTTCATCGAGAGTAAGGATCAAGCGAGGTTCGGTGCCTATAGGCTTGACAGAAGCAAGACGCGCTTTGGAAAGCATAAAGCGAGACAAGGACACTGCTATATCCTCGCAACAATATGAATATGCTGCTGAGTTGCGTGACCGTGAGATACAATTAATGGAAAAAATAAAGAGCATGGAGCAGGATTGGCAGGTAGAGCAAAAGCAAGAAAAACCTACGGTTACGGAGGACGATATAGCAGAGGTGGTGAGCATGTGGACGGGGATTCCTATCGTTAGGCTAACTACTGATGAATCCAGCAGACTTCTCCAGATGGAAGAGGCATTGCACAAGCGAATTATCGGCCAGGATGAGGCTATTGTTACTGTTGCCAAGTCGGTGCGACGTGCCCGGGCTGGTGTGAAAGATGTCAGGCGCCCCATCGGCAGTTTCATATTTCTGGGACCTACTGGTGTAGGGAAGACCGAACTGGTGAGAGCACTTGCCGAATTTATGTTCGGCAGCGAAGATGCCATGATCAGGCTAGATATGTCTGAGTTTATGGAACGCCATGCTGTAGCTCGACTGGTTGGCGCACCCCCTGGCTATGTGGGTTATGAGGAAGGCGGCCAGTTAACTGAGGCAGTAAGACGAAAATCGTATTGTGTCATACTTTTGGATGAGATAGAGAAAGCACATCCAGACGTTTACAATATCCTGCTTCAGATTTTCGACGATGGTCATTTAACTGATGCCAAAGGACGCCGAGTCGACTTCCGGAACAGTATTATAGTTATGACCAGCAATCTTGGGGCTCAGGATATTCTGAAAAACGCTAATCTCGGCTTTGTGGCTCACACTGATGAGGAAAAGGACCGAAAAACTGAATATGACAAAATGCGAGACAAAGTGCTGAAGCAATTAAAATCGCACTTCCGTCCTGAGTTTCTTAATAGGCTTGATGGAACGGTTGTCTTCCATTCTCTCAACAAGGAACAGATACACCAGATTGTTGACTTGATGCTTAAACAGGTGACCAAGTCATTGGCAGAGAAGGGTATGAAACTGAAAGTTACCGATGCGGCGAAAAGCTTCCTTGGGGATAAAGGGTATGAGCCTAACTATGGCGCTAGGCCTTTGCGCCGTGTTATACAGGATGAGATTGAGGACAAACTATCTGAAGCATTATTGCGTGGTGATTTTCAGGCTGGTAATATCATAAACGTGAATTACGACGGTGAAAAAATCACCATCACAGCAGTTGCCGAACCTGTGTTGATGGAAAAGACATGATAGGTAACTAGGCTGGAAGAATAGCCTTCATCCAGAGCATCTTAATATGGGCGGGACAAAAACGATATGTAGCCCCGCCCTTTTTAATTAGGAACAAAGACGAAGTCTTATAGGGGACGGAGGTAGCGTTGACTCAAACAGGAGCAGTCATTGTTGGTGCCGGCCGCAGTGAGCGCATGGGGACAGACAAGATGTTTTTAACATTGGCAGGAAGGCCAGTGCTGGCATGGACAGTCGACCTTTGTCAAAGCCATGAACTACTTAGCCAAATTACTATCGTGCTTAATGAAAACAACCTTAATTTGGGATATAAGCTGGTTGCTGAGAGAAAATGGGCGAAAGTTGTGGCAGTATGTGCAGGTGGTAAACGCCGACAGGACTCAGTAAAAGCAGGCCTCACAGCGTTGAAAGAATGCAAGTGGGTGGTCATTCATGATGGTGCTCGGCCTTTTCTTACTGCTGACCTGATTGATGCTGGTTTAGTGGCAGCAAAGGAAACAGGTGCAGCGGCGGCGGCAGTACCCGTAAAAAGCACTATCAAGTTGAGTGATGGCAATGGCACAGTAAAAGAAACTTTGACACGGGACCGATTATGGGAAGTACAAACACCACAGATTTTTCGCCTCGATGTCATACTGAGAGCATATGAGCAGAATGATAACGATGTTACTGATGATGCCAGCCTGGTGGAAAGCTCTGGAGGAAGGGTTAAGCTTTATATGGGTTCCTACAGAAATATAAAAATAACTACATCCGAGGATCTGGCATTAGCTGAAGTTTTCGCAAGAGGATAACAAGTTAATGAGGATTGGCGTTGGTTATGATGTTCACAGCCTGGCCCAAGGGAGACATCTTATCTTGGCAGGTGTGCATATACCATTTGATCGAGGTTTATCAGGACATAGTGACGCTGATGTAGTCACTCATGCTATAATGGACGCTCTCCTCGGGGCTGCCGGGCTTCGAGATATAGGCACTCAGTTTCCCCCAGTGGAACAAAGGTATAAAGATATATCAAGCCTGGTCCTCCTTGGCGACGTGAAACTATTAATCGAGTCAAAAGGATTTAAAATATGTAATATAGATGCCACTGTTGTGGCTGAAAGCCCTAAATTAGTCTCCTTTATTGAGGAGATGCGCCAAAAGATTAGTCAAACTTTAGCAATCACGAGAGAGCAGGTAATGGTTAAAGCGACAACAACAGATGGCTTGGGTTTTGTGGGCAAAGGCGAAGGAATAGCGGCATATGCTGTTGCTCTCTTGGAATGAACATACTGGTGTAGGAGCCATAGTTTTATGCAACTTATTAGAAATATTCGAGCTGACATCCAGGCAGTCTTTGACCATGACCCGGCGGTAAAGAACGTTTGGGAGGTTCTTTTTGCCTACCCTGGTTTCCATGCCCGCCAGTTCCACCGTCTTGCCCACACATTGTGGCATTGGCGTATACCCTTCTTCCCCAGGTATATTTCGCATATCAGCCGTTTCCTCACCGGCATTGAGATCCATCCTGGTGCTGAGATAGGCAAGGGCTTTTTCATTGACCATGGGATGGGGATAGTTATCGGTGAAACCTCTCAGATCGGAGATAATGTCTTACTGTACCAGGGTGTTACCTTGGGTGGCACCAGCCAGCAAAAGAAAAAGCGCCATCCCACGTTGGGGAACAATGTTGTTGTCGGTACCGGAGCAAAACTTATTGGCGCTATAACCATTGGAGATAATAGTAAAGTAGGCGCTGGTTCGGTAGTGATAAACTCGGTTCCGCCCAATGCTACCGTTGTCGGTGTGCCAGGAAGGGTAGTTGAAATCCGTAATCCTGATACCGATATTGTGGAAAGGTTGCCTGATCCAGTTTGGGAAAGAATTCAGAATTTGGAAAACAGAATAGTTGAATTGGAAAAGCGTTTAAAAAACGCTGAGACAAATGCAGGCAAGGTAATATCTGATAGCTCGCAGAGGAATCAATAGATGAAAGTATTCGATACGCTTTCAGGACAAAAGGTGGAATTTGTTCCTAATGGTGATACAGTAACCATGTATGTTTGTGGTGTTACTGTCTATGATGATTGCCACATCGGCCATGCTATGAGCTATGTGATCTTTGATGCTATTAAACGGTATTTGAAGTTCAAGGGCTACAAAGTTAAGTATGTTCAGAATTTTACTGATATCGATGATAAGATAATAAATAGATCTCAACAGCTTGGGATTACTGCTAAAGAGCTGGCTGAAAACTACATTGCTGAGTATTTTAAAGACATGGATGCTCTAAATATAGAGAGGGCAGACATATATCCCAAGGCAACTGAGGAAGTGCCCAAAATTATTGAGATTATACAGGGCTTGATAACTATGGGGTATGCCTATGAATCTAAGGGGAGCGTTTATTTTCGAGTGAATCGATTTCCTGACTATGGCAAATTATCACACCAGAAGCGAGAGGATATGATATCCAAGACTTCTACTGAGATTGAGGAGAAGGAATCCCATCTTGATTTTGCTTTGTGGAAAACTTCAAAGGAAGGAGAGCCTTGGTGGCATAGTCCCTGGGGTAATGGTCGGCCGGGATGGCATATAGAGTGCAGTGCTATGTCACTGAAATATCTTGGGGAAACGATTGATATTCACGGGGGTGGGCAGGATCTCATTTTCCCACACCATGAGAATGAAATAACCCAGTCGGAAAGCTTCACTGGTAAATCACCTTTTGTCAAATACTGGCTCCATAATGGATTATTACAACTCAGTGGCGATAAGATGAGCAAATCACTGGGCAACTTGGTGACTGTGAAGGAATCACTCAGGCACTTTAGTCCTGACGCCATGCGATTTTTCATCCTCAGTTCGCATTATCGCAGTCCATTGACTTATAGCGAAGCAAATGTTGAAGCGGCAGAAGCTGGTATGCAGCGCCTTCGTCAGACAGTGACAAGCAGTGATGATCATAATGCGGGCAAGGTACTCTTGGATAGTGAGCCATTTAGACAGCGGTTTATTGAAAGCATGGATGATGATTTCAATACGGCTCAGGCTATAGGCATACTTTTTGATCTGGCTAGAGAAATCAATCGTGGCCGTGAGGAGAAAATAGATGTAGCCGAGGCGCAACAGACCCTGATTGAACTGGCTACAGTCTTAGGTTTCACTCTGAAAGAACCGACAAAACCACCGATAGAAACTGAACCTCTTGTCAAACTACTCACATTAATTAGTAACGAATTACCGCAAGTAAAGCAATGGCAAGCCGAATTTACAGTCGGCCAGGCTTCTAACTCAAAAGTTGCAACAGAACCACTGTTAGAAGCCGAGTCTCTTGTTGAAATACTCATACAGGTTCGCAACAAGTTACGGCAGACGAAGCACTGGCACTTTGCTGATAAAGTGCGTAACAGTCTCAATGACCTGGGAATTGTTCTCGAAGATACCCCCAAAGGCACAACGTGGCGTCGTAGTCACTAGGATTTGACGGTAAGTTTGGTTTTCTCAGCAAAGCCTGTGTGAATTTATGCAAATCGTTTAGCCAGTTAATCGCCTTTTCGAGTAATTATTTTCAGCTTATCCCCAATTTTTGCCCCTAAAAAAGTGGCTGCATCCCCCTGGCTGAAAGATATCTCCAGATAACCGGAACTGCCGATGATAGCTACCAACCCTCTTTTTTCGGCGTAAAATCGGCTTACTCCGCATATTGAATGTCTCCTTATTTTTATAGTGACTTCCTCTTGAGGTAAGTCGCTGTCCTTAATGTTGGTAATTAGATTGCCAAAGCTGTCTATATGCAGTATATATCCGACTAAATTCCCATCAGTGTCATAGTAAGATTGTGGCAAATGAAAAACATAAATGCTATCTATTGCTTCGCCAAACTTCCGTATGGATAAGCCTGTTGACAGGTGGGCAGCTACCGGGGCGAAGATATCACGACCATGAAAAGTAGTGCTAACCGGCTTATGCCAAAAGTCGGGATTGGTAATAGACACAGCCAAAAGTGGGCTCTTGATATCGATTAGTTTGGGATGTACTGATATTTTAGTCGATATCATATTGCGTGACGGACATAATTCGTTAATAACATAGCTCAGGACGCCATTATCTGGCGCTAGAAAATATGCTGACGGAGTTTCAAGTATGATAGCTCTTCTCTGACCACCAACACCGGGGTCGACGATGACCACATGGATGGTGCCGCTGGGGAAGTAGCGATGAGATGTATGTAACATGAATGCAGCTTGCAGGATATTTTGAGGCGCAATAAGATGGGAGATATCAACAATTGTTGCCTGAGGATTGATATCGAGGATTATGCCTTTCATACTGGCAACATAGGCATCGGTCAGACCAAAGTCGGTGGTAAGCGTTATCACCGGAGACATGTTTATGTTCTATAAGTTATACTTTAAGATTGACAACCAGTATGGAAAGTATCACAAATAAAATAGCTAAGCCGATGGTCATCTGGAAGAGACTCTTCTCCACGCCCCGTCTTGTCCGATACACACTATCCGGTTGGCCAAAAATCCCCCCCAAGCCACCACCTTTAACCTGAAGCATAATGACAATAATGAGAGCGATGGCAACAAGAATCTGTGCGACAATGAGATAGCTAGGCATTGTTATTCCCTCCAAGTTTTTCCAAAAGAATTTTGTTAGCAAGCCCAGGGTTAGCTCTTCCCTTAGTTGCTTTCATGATTTGTCCTACAAGAAAAGTGAGTGACTGTTGTTTACCGGCTTTAAAATCGGCAACCGCCTGGGCATTATTGGTAATTACCTGCATTATAATGTTTTCAATCTCACCACTGTCACTGATTTGGCTAAGCCCTTTTTCGGCAACAATGTTGCCTGCTGTCTTTCCACTGAGGAACATTTCTTCAAAAATCGCTTTTGCTGACGGGCCGCTGATGGCACCTTTATCTATCAAATCCAGCATTTCAGCAAGGTGCTGTGGCGTGGCTTTGGTATTCTCGATTTTAGTGTTGGTAGTGTTTAACATTCGACTGAAGTCTCCCAAGAGCCAATTGCTTACTATTTTTGCTTTTTTTTGAAGGTCAGCTCCATCGGAGCGACTCATAATCATACTAACACATTCCTCAAAATAGCTGGCTGTTGCTTTGGAATCCAAAAGTAAGTCAATATCATATTGTGGGAGGCCGTAATGGGACATAAAACGCTCGCGCACCGAATCAGGCAATTCGGGCAAGCGTGCGCTTATTTCCTCCACCCAACTCTTCTCAAAAACCAGCGGTGGCAAATCTGGCTCAGGAAAATAGCGATAATCATGGGCATATTCTTTACTTCGCTGGCTTACGGTTACACCTTTCTCCTCTACCCAGCCCCTGGTTTCCTGTATCAGCTTCTCTCCTTTTTCCAACACTTGTCTCTGTCTTTCAGCTTCATACCCCAGAGCAAAGTAAACAGCTTTGAAACTGTTCATATTCTTCACTTCTACCTTTGGTAAGAATTCTTTGGTACCCGCAGGTCTAATGCTAATATTGGCATCACATCTAAAACTCCCCTCTTCCATATTACCTGTGGAGACTCCCAAATATTGGAGGATAGTACGAAGCTTCATCAGATAGAGTCTGGCTTCATCAGGCGTGCTAATGTCCGGTTCACCGACGATCTCCATCAAAGGTACCCCAGCTCTATTGACATCCATCAGGCTATGGCTCTCGCCTGCTGGTGTGGTAACATGGGTTAACTTGGCAACATCCTCCTCAAGATGAACACGGGTAATACCAAGTTTCTTCGTCTTACCATCCATGCCGATCGTAATCCAGCCGCGTTTGCCTATGGGCGCATCGTACTGGGATATCTGATATCCCTTCATCAAATCAGGATAGGGATAGTTTTTTCGGTCGAATTTGGCGTATTCGGCAATCTCACAGTTTAGAGCCAATGCAGTCATGATAGTATATTCTATGGCTTTCTTGTTGATGGTAGGCAAGATTCCGGGCATGCCTAAACACACAGGACAAACATGGGTGTTAGGTGGCGCGCTGGCATAGTCAGCGCTGCATGAGCAGAACATTTTACTCTCAGTTAGAAGCTGGGCATGAACCTCCAGGCCAATAATTGTCTCGTATTCCACAACAGCGGTTAGTATACCAACTTCTACGTAGCTGGGGCAAACAGTTGTACTCGTCCGGTACCTTAGTGACACAAGGTCTCCTTTATTTTATTATGCTGCTGCGAAACACGCCATAGTTAGCCATCACTCCCTATTTTCCACAGATCATACACGGTAAATGTCCAGCAAAATGCTGAAGTTGAAAGCAATCTAATCCCCAAAATGCTAAAATACTATTGACTTTTTATTTGGGGAAGTGTCGGAATGGCAGACGAGCATGACTTAGGATCATGTGCCGAGAGGCGTAGGGGTTCGAATCCCCTCTTCCCCACCACCTAGGTAATAATATCGCCTTAACTTAGCTTCGGTTTTCACCCAAAAGGTCTAATTTCCCAGATTTTCACTTGTGAGAGTGGTGATGTTATTGCCACAATGTCAATGCTTTTCACGTAGTACTTGACAAATAGAGGCAAAATAAAATAATATTAAGGACTAATATTAATAAAATGAGAAGAAGCACAAATCAGAGAGAAGCTATTCTAAAGATGCTGACAAGCACCAGAAGCCATCCTACTGCAGATGATATCTATGACGAGGTTAGAAAAGAAATACCCAACATTAGCAAAGGAACGGTTTACAGGAATCTGAAGGTTTTGCAGAAGATGAAGCAAGTTCGAGAGCTTAATCTGGATGGTGCCAAGAGCAGATTCGAAGTAGCTATTGCCAGTCATTACCATTTTAGATGTGAAAATTGTGGCAGAGTGATGGATTTGGATGTGCCCATACATACAGAATTAAACTGCGAAATAGCCAAACAGACTGGATTAAGGGTTTCACATCATCAACTAGAATTTCGTGGGCTATGCCATGATTGCCAATCCAGCATAGGCAAACAAACTACAAGTGAATTACCCCGCAGCAAGCTGCGAGGCATCCTATGACCCCTCCCAGGTACGGATGGAGCCACTTTAATTCCGCCAGCAAGCTGACGGGTCTTCAGTGGAGATTTTTATAAAATTGAAGAGAAGTATAAGAAGCTTATCAGATCTCAAAACCTGTTGAACAAAGCAGTCACGGCACAAATGAAGTAGGCTTACTATTATAAAGAAGAGGAGATGAGAAATGGAAAGGGAAAAACAAAATAAACTAACCACTGCCGGCGGCGGCATGACGAACCGAGACTGGTGGCCAAATCAGTTGAAGCTCGATATTCTGCACCAGCATTCCTCCAAATCCAATCCAATGGGAGAGGATTTTGACTATGCTAAAGAGTTCAATAGTCTCGACCTGGAGGCCGTTAAGAAGGACTTGCGTGAACTGATGACCAAGTCGCAGGACTGGTGGCCGGCGGACTTCGGCCACTACGGACCTCTGTTCATCCGTATGGCGTGGCACAGCGCCGGCACCTACCGCACCGGCGACGGCCGCGGTGGCGGTGGCAGGGGACAGCAGCGTTTCGCGCCGCTCAACAGTTGGCCCGACAATGTCAACCTGGACAAGGCGCGCCGTCTGCTCTGGCCGATCAAGCAGAAGTACGGGCAGAAGATTTCTTGGGCAGACCTGATGATCCTCGCTGGCAACGTTGCTTTGGAATCGATGGGTTTCAAGACCTTCGGTTTCGGTGGTGGTCGTGAGGATGTCTGGGAGCCGGATCAGGATGTCTACTGGGGCTCCGAGGATGAGTGGAAGGGAGATAAGCGTTACACTGGAGACCGGGATCTCGAAAACCCGCTCGCTGCTGTGCAGATGGGCCTGATTTACGTGAACCCGGAAGGGCCGAACGGTAACCCTGACCCACTCGCTGCGGCGCGCGTTATCCGCG
>JBBIPA010000059.1:0-10751 GCA_037443085.1 Chloroflexota bacterium
TTACTTTAATACTGGGTGCCCGCACAAAACATCAGCTCTACCAGCAAAAACTCCCTTCTAGAGGCATTGAAACAATTATTATAACTGATGACGGTAGCAAGGGTGTCAATGGTAAGATTAGCGACTTTCAGAATTTGCCTGATTACATTAGCCAGGCTGACCAGATTTTCGCCTGCGGCCCTATCCCTATGTACCAATCTATATCCAATTTAATGCAGCAACTGTCGTGGCAAAAACAAGTACAAATATCACTGGAAACCAGGATGGGGTGTGGCATCGGCACCTGCTACAGCTGCAGCATCAAAACCACCAGCGGCACGAAAACAGTCTGCCACGATGGCCCGGTCTTTAATATGCATGAAATTATCTGGGAGGAAGTAAAAATATAACACGACTACCCGGGAAATTGGTCAATAACAACCAGCATTATGATATAATTCGAGAATAGAACTAAGTAAGGAGCATTGTTATACATGGCATCATGTAAATGGAGGTCTTCATGCCCACTATAAAAGATGCTGTTATCGTACTGGGAATTGTCCTGGGCTGTTGCATCATGGTATCGCTTGGTGCTTATTGGGGTAAAAGAGCCACCTTGGGGAAGCTGGTGCAAGCAGCAGGCGTCATCTCACTTATCGCCATAATACTCTATGTAATTTATGTTGCCTGGTATTCATTTGCCATCGCCAAGTAATGGATTTCTAGATATGCATGTATTACATCTAAGATCCAAATATTTTTTCACAGACATCATGGCCTGCATAAACCTTAAAGGAGGCACCCATGCCAGACCTTAGAACCGCAGTAATAATTTTGGGAATCATTGTCGGTGCTTGTGCCCTTCTTTCGCTCGGTGGCTACTGGGGGAAAAAGCTGGAGGTATTTCGAGTTGCCATCGGTGCCGGCATCATAGCCCTGGTCGCAATAATAATTTTTGTCGTCTATAGCGCCTGGTATCTGCTCACCAAGCATCCTTAATTTCAGCAACATGTTTTTCAATTATCGTCTCGACAAGCCTATCATTTATTACAGTCTCCATAACTCATCCTATAAACATTTATCTATCTTAAATTGTCATTCATCCGAATTGTTTCGACGCGAAACATTGACATGGAGGTAATTCATGATGGTGATTAATAAAACAATACCTGTTCAGACAAAAGGCAACTGTGACATGATAGATATAACACCTCAGATAGCTAAAGAAATCAGCTACGCTGGCATTAGCAACGGCGTGGCTGCTATATTTATTTGCGGCTCAACCGCAGGAATCACCACCATCGAGTATGAGGAGGGACTCATAAGCGATTTCAAGGCAATGTGGGAGCGCAATGTGCCCAAGAACACCACTTATCAGCATGATAGCAGATGGGGAGATGGTAATGGTTTCTCACATGTTAGAGCCTCTCTTCTAGGGCCATCACTAGTAGTCCCTTTTGTAAATAAAAAAATGGCTCTGGGAACCTGGCAACAGATTATTGTAGTTGACTTCGACAACCGTCCCAGGTCCAGAGAAATCATTCTGCAAATGCTGGGAGAATAGGCATTGCAGCTACAGTAACATTAGGAATATAATTGACCTTACACCAAAGTAAAGGAGTAGCCATGGCATATCAAAAGATTTTGGTTCCTCTAGATGGCTCTGAACTAGCGGAAAAAGCGATTCCCTACACCGAAACCATTGCCAAGGTCAAAAAGAGTGAGGTGGTTCTCTTCGCCGTAAGTATCACTCCTGCAGGATACCGTCGTGACCGTCTTCTTAAATCCTACCTTGACGCTAACGCTAAAGACCTGGTAGCACGGGGAATAAAAGTATCCACCACCGTTGCTTATGGCGAGGTAGCAGAGGAAATCATAGGATATGCCGATAAAAATAACATAGACCTCATCGTCATTTCAACTCACGGATATTCCGGAATCAAACGATGGGTGCTGGGAAGTGTTGCACAAAAAGTACTCTATGGCACCTGCGTGCCTGTATTGCTGATAAAATCAAAATCCCCCGCACTTTCCAGGTTGGAATTAAAAAAGATTGTGATCCCTCTCGATGGCTCACCTTTCTCCGAAACTACGTTCGCTCACGTTGAAGACCTGGCAAAGCACGCCGGCACAGAGATTGTGCTTCTGGAAGTTAGCGAGTCACCAATAGTCCCTTCTTATGGCTCACGCCCCATTAACCAGACTTGGGAAAAATACCGTGATAACCTATGGGCAGAACTGCAGCAACAAGTTTCGGAATACCTGGAAAAGACAAATGCCGACCTGGAGAAAAAGGGGCTTAAAGTAAAATACCAGGTTGCCAGAGGAGAGGTCGGGGGAGTAGCGCAAAGCATTATGCAAATCGCCCAGAAAGAAAAAGCCGACCTGATAGTTATGGCAACCCACGGACGCACCGGGGTCAATCGCTGGGTCTATGGCAGCGTGGCCAACAGGATAGTCCAAGAATCAACACAGCCGCTTTTGCTCATTCGCCCGGCTAAGCCCGGTGAGCCATGTTGATATCACGATATCACTACCGACTCATTGAAGCAGTTGGCCAATTTTTTTAGCGATGACCGCACATATCTTAATAATTATGCAACATTTGCTTGGTTTAATGAGATGTCTGCTCTATTTGAGCACTGGAAGGAAAACATGGCGAAGCATAAAACACTTAACGACAGGGCGACAAAACTTACGTAAAAAATGGAGGCATCATGAAAGTGAACAGGTATTTCATCATAACGATAATCAGCTTTCTTACCTTAGCCTTCGCCACTGTCAGTATTATAAGCTGTGCTTCACCAAAAAAAGATGCTCCTGAAAAACAGGCCGCTGAAATTAGACGAGGTGACCTTCAGGTAGGTGTGACTGCAGACGGCAACCTGGTAATGCCTCACCAGGTGAAACTGCGATTCGGCACACCGGGCACGGTGAAATACATCTTTGTCAAAGAGGGGAATAAGGTTAAAGCGGGAACGCTATTAGCGAAACTGGATGATACTATGCAGAAGCTTGCTGTTACCTCAGCCTTATATGACGTGGAGCTCGCTTTGAACGAGCTTGCCCAACGGGTCTACCCATCTCTTCTGGGTTACCCTCATTATTATCCCAGCACCAGCGTCGTCCTCAGGGTTGAGCAGGCACAGTCAGAGCTCCAGCAATGCCAAACACTCTTAGAACAGAACAAGCGGAGTGATGCCGTTGCCAGACTTCGCGTTGCTCAGTACGACCTGATGGCTGGACTTGACACCTTAAAAACAACTCTCAAGGATATGGAGACGTACCCTTTCATTGCTGGTAGTTACTCGTTACCAGTCGATGAATCCTCCTCTAGTCCCGGCGAGCCAGTATCTCCAAATATCAAGGATTTAATTAAACTGCTTGAGCAAGACCTGAAAGCATTGTCAGATGTGCAGAGTTCCATTGAGAAGGGGGATACCTCCAGAGCTCTTGCTTTGCTGAAGACGGAGCAGCAGAACATAACACAAACCTACAGCTTGACCCAGAGGATATGCGGGCAAGTGGTGATGATTGGCATATCTTATCCCGACGCCTCCACCAGCCTAGACAGCCTCAAGGCTGCAGAAGGTAATCTGAAAGAAATACAAAAGGTACTGGAAAAGGGCAACTACGATGCTGCCGAGCTGGCCAAAATCCTGCGCATGGCGCAGCATGATATGGAAATAAGTCGTAATATTCTGGAAAATAACGAACTGGTCTTGAAGCATGGCCTCAACCTGAAAGTGCTCAGGCAGAACAATCTTACCCTGCAAAAATATAAGGTAGCCTTGCAGAGATATAAAGAGGAACTACTTAAAACAGAGATTTTAGCTCCTTTTGATGGCACAGTTGTCTACATTGGGGTCAAGGAAAATGACCAACTTTCAGCTTACGATTACTCAACCATAATCGCTATTCATTTAGTTGATACCTCAACCGTTGAACTAGATGGAGTTGTGGACGAGATAGATATTTTTAAAGTTAAGGTTGGGCAAAAAGCCACTATTATTGTAGATGCCTTGCCAGAGCAGAAGCTCACTGGCACCGTTACTTTCATTTCTCCCTTCGGTACCGAAAAAACCGGTGTAGTTAACTACAAGATAACCATAAAGCTTGACCCGAATGCGACGGAGCTAAAGGGAGGCCTGACTGCCACTGCCAATATCATCGTAGATAGCAAAAAAAGCGTGCTGCTCATACCAAATGGCGCCATCAAGGGAACACGGGGAAACTACTGGACGCAGGTCGTCACCGTCAAAACAAAGGAAACCGAGAAGAGACCGATAACCCTGGGACTTCAGAGCGAGCTTTTCTCTGAGGTAATATCCGGCTTGAATGAAGGTGAAAAGGTACTGGTAGACAAGCCAGCCACAACTACACGTAGCCCTCTGAACCCATAATCTACAGGGCCATAACGGCATGATAATGCTTAATCAAAGCCATGATCGAATTAGAAAACATCACCAAGATTTATGAAATCGGAGACGTTCGAGTACTCGCCCTGAATAATATTAACTGCCACATCGAACGTGGAGAGATGGTCTCCATCATGGGCGCCTCCGGCTCAGGAAAGTCCACCTTGATGAACATAATAGGTTGCCTTGACCGACCAACCGCAGGAATATACAGGTTGGACAATATTGACATTAGCCACTTAAACGATGACAGGCTCGCTGAAATACGCAACAAGAAGATTGGCTTCGTATTTCAATCATTCAACCTTCTGCCGCTCACTAATGCTGTATCTAATGTCGAATTGCCGTTAATATACGGTGGAGCTGGCAGTAAGCGAAAATGTGCCTTCGAAGCACTGGAAATGGTAGGCATTGCCCATAGAGCTTATCATCGTCCTTCCGAGATGTCAGGCGGCGAGCAACAGCGGGTAGCCATAGCCCGGGCATTGGTAAATAATCCTTCGTTGATCCTAGCCGACGAACCCACCGGTAACCTGGATAGTCAAACCAGCCACGGCATCATGGATCTGCTAAAGCAGCTAAACAATAAGGGCATAACCATTGTGCTGGTCACTCATGAACAGGATATTGCCGCGCACACACAGAGAACTATATATCTTCGCGACGGCAAAATTCTTGAGGAGAAACGACGATGACCCTGTGGATAAGCGTGCTCGCTTCTATACAGTCTCTGATAACCAATAAAATGCGCTCGGCACTGACCATACTCGGCATCGTCATCGGCGTCAGCTCTGTAGTTTTCCTGGTTTCCTTCGGCAAGGGACACGAGGCTTATATCACTAATCTTTTCACCAGCATGGGTGCTAATGCTATTTACATCACCAGTGTCAATATGGGGCAGCAAATTAGCGGTGGCACAGCCAATCTCACCATGGAAGATGCAGAGGCACTTGCCGACCCCAACAAAGCTCCCTCCGTGTCCGTAGTCGCGCCTTTCACCGAAAAAATGTCCCTAGTTTCTTATGGAAACCAAAGTAAAACTGTCAGTATCATGGGCGTCACCCCGGAGATTCGAGACGTTATAGACTACCCACTTGCAACAGGGGATTTCATCTCGGAACAAGATATTAGAAGAGTGAACAACGTAGCCGTCCTCGGCTATAAGGCCTACGAAAAACTCTTTGGCTCAGACGATGCTATAGGTAAGTCAATCCGCGTAGCGGGGCGCAAGTTCGAGGTAATCGGCGTCCTAGAGTCAAAAGGGGCATTCATGACTGGCATGGATGACTTCATCATGATGCCACTTACCACCATGCAAGCAAGAATCCTGACACAGACCAGCGCTCGGGGACGACCCGTCCAAACCATTGCCGTCCGTGCCGTTAGTACCGAAGAAATAGATGCCGCTAGAGAACAAGTCGCCTCTATCCTGCGACAGCGCCATCATATCAAAAAAGGGGACGACGATGACTTCAGCGTGATGGACATGAGGGAAATAATCAACAGAATGCAGCAGACACTCGGTGTTTTTCAAATCTTTCTGGGCAGCGTTGGCGCTATTTCACTTATTGTAGGTGGCATTGGCATTATGAACATCATGCTGGTCTCAGTAGCAGAGCGAACTCGCGAAATCGGCATACGAAAAGCTGTGGGTGCCAAACGCAGAGATATTCTTCGCCAGTTTCTGGTTGAATCAGCCATGCTCAGCCTGTCAGGCGGCATCGTTGGTTTACTGATAGCTGGATTAGGTTCGCTATTGGTAAGCGGCACGAATCTGGGAGGCTATGTGCTGAGCGCTCCAATTTCACCTGATATCGTATTCATTGCGCTCTCAATAGCAGTTTTTATCGGACTAGTATCTGGCTCGTACCCTGCTTTTCGAGCTGCCAGCCTTGACCCTATCGAATCTTTGCGTCACGAATAGCGCTATTTACCCTGGACCAAGGATAGAAATTCAGCACGTGTTGCCGCCCGACTGCGAAACAGTCCCCTCGTTGCCGAGGTAACCACCACACTCCCCGGTTTCTCAATACCTCTCATCGTCATGCACAGATGCGCTGCATGGATAACCACTGCCACTCCATCAGGCTGCAGTGCTTCCAAGATGGCGTCAGCAATCTGAGTGGTCATTCTCTCCTGAAGCTGAAGACGCCGGGCAAATACATCCACTACCCGAGCTAACTTGCTAATCCCAACTACCCTGCCCTCATCATTGGGAATATACCCCACATGGACCACCCCGTAAAAAGGCAGAAGATGATGCTCACACATAGAATAAAAGGGAATATCTTTGAGTATCACCATTTCACGATGGCCTTCCTCAAACCCTACAGATAACTCCTCTTTAGCATCCATTTGCATACCAGCGAAGAGTTCAGCATACATTTCAGCAATACGACGTGGAGTATCACGCAAGCTCTCTCGTTTAGGGTCCTCACCGATTGCATTGAGTATGGAAAGTGCCGCCGCTTCGATTTTAGCCTTATCAACCACTGTTATCTCCTGTCCCAGGCAACTGGTCGATACCTATGCCCAACTTCCTATCGCCAGCCTAGAGTTTGCTCTACCAAATGTATGTCCGGAGGTACATCAGGAAACGGTTCAACATGCTTCGCAGGAACACCGGGGTCTTTCAACCCTGTTCCAGTAACAATGCATACCACCTTTTTGCCTTGAAATTTCATACCTTGTCGAACCACTTTTATCAGCCCTGCCAACGAAGCTGCTGAGGCAGGTTCACCAAAAATACCTTCCCTGCTTGCCAGAAGCTTATAGGCAGCAAAAATTTCATCATCGGTAACGCTGTCAATGATGCCACCAGACTCATCCCGAGCAGCAACCGCTTTCTTCCAGCTTGCCGGGTTGCCAATACGAATCGCCGTAGCAAATGTCTTTGGTTTAGCCACAATCTTACCCCTCACTATAGGAGCAGCGCCAGCAGCCTGAAATCCCATCATCTTCGGAGTCTTGCTCGCCTTGCCAGCCTTATGATACTCAACATAGCCTTTCCAATAGGCAGTGATATTACCGGCATTGCCCACTGGTATAAAGTGATAGTCCGGAGCATCTCCCAGTTCATCCACAATCTCAAAAGCCGCCGTTTTCTGTCCTTCGATACGAAATGGATTCAGCGAATTAACCATGGTGATGGGATGTTTCTCAATGAGAGAGCGAACTATCTGCAAAGCCTGGTCAAAATTGCCGCTGATGGTAATAATTCTAGCACCGTAGGCAACAGCCTGCGCGAATTTACCCAGGGCAATTTTCCCCTTGGGTACAATCACTACGACACCAAGGCCAAAACGAGCTCCGTAAGCGGCAGCTGAGGCACTGGTGTTTCCTGTGGAGGCACAGATAATGCTCTTGCTACCGCTCTCCACGGCCTTAGCTATCGCTACTATCATACCACGGTCCTTAAAGGAGCCAGTAGGATTACAACCCTCCAGCTTGAAATAAAGCTCTCGGCAACCAAGCTCCTTCTCTAAAACAACTGACCTTACCAGCGGCGTATCACCCTCTCCCAGCGTAATAATTGGAGTCGCCGCGGTGACGGGGAGAAAACTCTGGTATCTCAATAATATATTTCTCGCCATGGCAAGTCTTATGCTTCAACTCTCACAAAATTGCTGATCTCTTTCACCACTGCTAGATCTTTCATTTCATTAAGCGCATCCTGAACTGCTTTTTCCCTGGCAGTATGCGTCATAATAACCACTTCAGCACTCTGCGTGGACGGGTCGCTCTCCTTCTGTATTACCGAGGCAATGCTGATCGACTTATCTCCCAGAATTTTCGATATCTTGGCCAGAACGCCTGCCTGGTCAACAACATTCATTCTTACATAATAGCGAGTCTCAACATCAGCCATCGGCTTAATGGCCTGTTTATCGCCCACATTCAACTTGGGGACACACTCCACCCCCTTTAGTATACTTCGCGCTATACTGATTACATCAGCCACTACTGCGCTCGAAGTCGGCGAAGGACCAGCCCCCTGACCATAGAAAATAACCTTACCCACCAAGTCACCATCCACATCAATAGCATTATAAACACCATTTACCTTAGCCAATAATGCATCTTCGGGAATAAAGACAGGATGCACCCGAGCTTCAACGCCTTTGCCACTCCGTTTTGCAATCGCCAGCAGCTTAATAGCATATCCCAGCTCCTTAGCATAGCGGAAATCACGAGCCTCCAGCTTCGATATCCCCTCAAAATAAATATTTTCCAGTTTCACGTCAATGCCGAATGCAAGCGTAGCCAGTATTGCCAGCTTATACGCAGCATCCAATCCTTCGATATCATTTGAAGGATTGGCCTCAGCATATCCCAGTTGTTGAGCCTGTTTCAGGGCTATAGAAAAATCCAGATTATCATGAGCCATTCTAGTTAGAATATAATTGGTAGTGCCATTTACAATAGCATGGATAGCCAGAATGTCATTAGCAACGAGGTCCTGAAGAAATAGTGCAATCAGCGGTATGCCGCCGCCAACACTAGCCTCATATCGCAACCCCACCTTATGCTTTCGTGCCAGGGACAAAAGCTCAGAGCCATGTTTTGCTAAAACTTCTTTGTTGGCAGTAACGACATGTTTACCCGCTTTGAGAGAGTCAGCAATAAACTCAAAAGCAGGATGCTCACCACCGATAAGTTCGACGACAATGCCTATCTCATCATCTTTGACGATATCGGCAAAGCTATCAGTGAAAAATGTGCGGTCAATCCCCAGCGAACCATGTTTGGTAGTATCCTTCTCCAGAATCCTTTTCAGTACGAGTATAGCTCCTGTTTCCCTGGCGAGTTTCTCTTTCTTCCCCAGAAGAACCTTGGCTACGCCCGTGCCAATAACCCCCAGCCCCATTAAACCAATACCAACACTTCTTGCCTCAACCATTACTTTTTCTTGCCCCCCAGTTTTTTGAGAGTATATTCTATCGCCCAGGCTCTACTTTTATCATCCAGATATCGTTCAATAGTACTTGATTTTCCCTGCTCCTCCACCCAATCCTGAAAAGCCTTCCCTTTAAGTTGCTCTCTGACATCTTTATCAAGCTGCCTATTATCGTCTCTTTCCAATACCTTTGCCAGCCAGTAGCCACCTTTTGTTCGAACAGATTTGTCCAGAAGTGGGTCGCTCAAAGTTTTCAGCGGAAACTCAAGAGCCACCTTGACCACAATATCACTTCCATAACCTTTCTTTACCCACCCCAGGTCACCACCAAACTCTTTACTCTCCAGATGCTGAGATTTTTCCTTGACCACTGCCGCAAAATCAGCCCCACCATTGAGCTTGGCTTTCACCTCAAAAGCCTCATTTTCGCTGCCCAGCAGAATCCCCCTCAGATGATTACCCTTATCTTTGTCTCTCTCAATTACCTCTAACAACCAGTAACCCCCTCCCTTCATTACCGAGGGATCATATGTTGGTTTACTTATCATTCCTGCTGCAGTGCTGAAAGCAATATCATCAAGCAAAGAGTTGCTCAACTTTCCTCCAGCCACATTCGTCAGACCATCTACTATCCAGCCTATCTCACCGGACTTTTCCTTGGTAAAATCCTCAACTGAGTACCTCTTAGCCAGTTGCAAAAAACTCTCATTATCATTGATTATCTTGCCCAATACGTCAACGGCCACGTCCTCAGATTCCAAAAACATCGCCTGAATATTGGCCTGTCTTGCAGTCGTAGGTACTCTGGAATCAAAATAGACTGCCATCAGCCTATCGGTAAGAGCCTTGGCTCCATAAGAGTCACGGTACACTCTGGAAACCGGTAATTGCAGCTTGGTTAGCTCGTTTTCGATATCAATATCTTTTATGGTGACTCCCAATGTAGGAGCACGCTGTAATACTATTTGGTTTTGCACAATGTTACTCAGTACCATCTCAGCCATAAGAGGCGCCTTAGTGGCTTCAGTTGGTTTCAAGAAAACATCAAGCCACTCCAGATAATAATTCATGTCAATCACAGCATCATTCACTTTTACTACCTTCTGAGTGAATGGCTTAACCTTAGCATCATAGTATCCGTAGCCAACGAAAGCGACAATAATCGCCAGAAAAATACATCCGGCAATCAATATCATGCGCTGTAGTTTCTTCTGGCGCTCCCATTTGGAAAGCTGCTGCCTGGTGGGCAAACGTTTAGTTTCGACATATTTTTGCTTTTTAGCCAAGGAGTAAATTCCTTTCCTTTAAAAAGATCCATTGAGGCAAGATGAACATTGTCTCAATGGCCTACTTATGATACCATATTTTGGTCAATAAAGTGACGGGGTGTAGCGCAGCCTGGTAGCGCACCTGAATGGGGTTCAGGTGGTCGACGGTTCAAATCCGTCCACCCCGAC
>JBBIPA010000060.1:0-10436 GCA_037443085.1 Chloroflexota bacterium
ATGATCAAACGAAACTACTTCGAGTGGTTTAATGCCGGATTGCCAGCTTTAACCGACCCTCATGCATCGAGACCCTGGGTTAAAATTTTGAAATCGCTGGCGGAGGCGTAATAATTGATTTTTCAGGTCTCTCAAATACGAAACCCACAACTCTTTGACTGTAACTCTCACCAGTATGTTGTTGCCCCATAGCCTGGTTGATGTTAATATGGGGCACTACACTCACGAGGCGATAAATGAAAGGGAAGTATGGACAGGTCAGACCGGAAACCATAGATGATTTGATAGCCATTTTGGGCAAGGATGGTATCTCCACCAAGAAGAGCGACCTGGAAAACTATGCCAGCGATGAGATGCCGTTCCCCAAACCGCACCTGGCACAGGTTATCGCTAAGCCCGATGACACCGCTGCTGTATCCCGACTACTCGCCTATGCCAGCAAGCATAGGATTCCGGTCACTCCGCGCGGCGCCGGCACCGGGCTGAGCGGTGGCTGCGTACCCATCTACGGCGGTATCTTGCTCTCCCTGGAGCGAATGAACCGCATCATCCAGACAAACAGGGAAAACTTCACTGCCACAGTGGAGCCGGCAGTCACCCTGGAAACTCTTCACTCCGCCGTAGAAGAACAGGGGCTGTACTACCCCATCCACCTAGGCGAAATGACCGCCACCATCGGGGGCAGCGTGGCTACCAATGCCGGCGGCACCAACGCCGTCAAATACGGCGTGACCCGGCACCAGGCGCTGGGACTGGAAGTAGTGTTGCCCAATGGCAATATCATCACCACGGGCGGCGAGTTTGTGAAATGCTCCACTGGCTACGACCTGACCCAGCTTATCGCCGGCTCCGAAGGCACCCTCGCTGTCATCACCAGAATCATACTCCGCCTCTCCACCAAAGCAACCCAGAAGGAAGTGTTGTTCATCCCTTTCACCAATTTGCAGGACGCCATAGATGCCGTTCCCGAGATACTCCGGCTGAAAATAATTCCTTACGGGCTGGAGTTCATGGAGCGCAGCATTATCGAAATTGTGGAGAAATACCTCGATGAGGAATTGCCCTATCACCACCATGAGGCATTCCTCATGGTGATTATGGAGGGGGAATCCACGGATGCTATCACCGAGTACTTTGCTACGGTGGAATCAATCTGCAAACAGCACGGAGCCGTGGAAGCTATGGTGCCCGGCAGCGAACGGGCCAAGAGAAAGTTGCTCTATGCCCGGGAGCAGTCCTACCATGCTATAAAACGTTTTGCGCCCATGGAAATCCTGGATATCGTGGTGCCCCGCAGCCAGATCGCCGTTTTCGTGAAGCAGGTTAAGGAGATAGGGCAGGAGCACGGCATACCCATCATTGCCTACGGGCATGCTGGCGATGGCAATGTGCACCTTCACCCAGTTTGCGTCAACATGGGCACAGTGGAATGGCTTAACAAGCTGCCACAGCTTATGCGCCTGATATATCAGGTTGGCATCGCCATGGGAGGCTCCATATCAGGAGAACATGGTATCGGCATGGACAAAAAGAATTACCTCGATATCGAGATAAGCCCAGCCAAGCTGAACCTTATGAAACAGATAAAAAAGGCCTTCGATCCGAACAATATCCTGAACCCGGGAAAGATTTTCGATCTGTGATTTGTATTAACTGAGTTCGCTGTGTGTATAATTAAGTTGAGATGAAGGTCAGCTTGCTAAGGTACAGTCTACCGATGCTATCATCAATCTTGCTGCTGGCACTGGCAGCAGGTTGTTATATGATACCAATCGGGCCTCCAAAAGAAACTTCTCCCGTTCCGATTGCACCTCCTCCCCCGCCCCCACTACCCATAATTAATCTGTTCAGCGCCGAGCCACCGGTAATCACCGCCTGTCAATCGGTGATGCTGACCTGGAATGTGGCTGGCGCCAAGTTGGTCACCATTCAGCCGACGGTCAACGACGTGGAGCCGATAGGAAGTACACAGGTATCGCCATCACAAAGCACTGCTTATACCCTCATCGCCAGCAACGAAGGGGGCAGCGTCACCAGCTACGTGACTATCACCATGAAGACCATCGAGGATACCACCAGTCAGAAATTCGTCGGCGTTGACCCGGTCACCGGCCGAAACCAGAGCATGGCATTCGAATGGGAGCAACTGTGCCTTTCCAACATGTACCAGGTACAGATTGCCAAGGACTCTCGCTTTACCCTGATGGTATTCGATACCGGTGTCTATGCTCCCAGCTCCACCACCTCACCAGCGATGCTCTACCAGGCCGGCGGCAGGCTGGAAGCAGGGCATACCTACTACTGGAGAGCCAGGGTGCGCCAGGCGGCCACCGGGCAGGTAATACTCGGACCCTGGTCAGTACCACAGCAGTTCACCATCGGCGCTGGCTATCAGGTAAGCACTCCCTATCAGGGAATTCAGTTGCTCAGCCCGGTCAATAGCTGCCTGGGCTATCCGGTGAAATCAGTTCCCTTCACCTGGTCACCCTACAAGGAAGTCACCAGGTATCAGATTGTCCTGGCCAAGGACCCGGCACTGACTAAAATTATAGATGTTGCCGAGGTCTCCACCACCTCATATGTCTATAAAGGTACACTCGACTACAGCACCAGCTATTTCTGGCAGGTGGCGGCAATACAACCAGCCCCCAGCGACCCCAGCACGGTGTTCACCTTCATAACTGAAGCTAGCCCAATCCCGCCTCAACCACCAGTACTGTCTGAGCTACCACAGTCCACCACACCACTGTGGGTATGGGTAGTAATTGGCATAGGAGCAGCACTGCTGATTGCCGTGATCATCCTGGTGCTGCTGGCTCGAAAATAAATATCATTGCCCGAATGACCGAACATTTTAAAAAAGGAAAGTGGATGGAGCAGATAAAATAGCTAGTTCCACCGCCTGATGATATGCAGGGCCGTAGCCTTAAAGCTGGCGTAGACACTGTTCCCGATGGTTAACTCCAGCTCTTCAGCCGACCTCCTGGTCACCACACCAAGCAACGGAAAACCACAATCAACCTCTATCCGCACCAATGCCCCCACCGGCGCCACCCGGGTTATCCTGCCCTGAAATACATTCCTGGCACTGCTTTTCTCCTTCGCCCTGGATAAGGTGATGTCCTCTGGCCTGAGCAAGACATGCACCTTATCCCCTACCCCACAATCAGAAACTGCCTGAATGGCACTGCCGTCAATCCGGACAGTGGCCAGGTTCTCATCTTTCTCTATGATCACACCATTCAGTATATTCTCAATCCCCACAAACTCAGCTACCTCACGGCTTTGAGGAGAGCAAAAAATTTCCTCGGTATTGCCGACCTGCTGAAGCTCACCTTTAATCAATACCCCCATTCTGCCGGCAAGGCGTTGCCCCTGAGACATATCATGGGTAGTCATCACCACCGTGGTTTTACGCTCCTGAATAATATGAGCCAGTAGCTCCTCCACTTTGGACGTGGAAACCGGGTCAAGGTTGGCAGTAGGCTCATCGAGAAATAACACCTCGGGAGCAGTGACCAGGGCACGGGCAATAGCTATCCGCTGTGTCTCACCGCCCGAAAGCAACCGGGCGTTCCTGTCCCGGTACTCGGTCATGCCCACCAGTTCAAGAGCATCGTCCACTTTCCTCTTGATAGTCTCACCCTTCTCATGCCTCAACCTTAGCCCACAGGCAACGTTATCATAGACGCTCATAGTGAACACGATTGGTTTCTGCTGCACAAAGGCCATTCGCCGCCGCGCCTCGAGTCGATAGTTCCTGAACCTAGTAACATTCACACCATCAAAATAAATGGTGCCCGATGACGGCTCTTCCAGCAGGTCCAGCAGCCGCAGCAACATTGTCTTGCCAGCACCGGTGGGGCCAATCAGGGCAAGGACATCACCACGGGGAATATTCAACTCCACATTTTTAAGAATAGTCTTGCCGTTATAGCTATGCCCCAGATTAACAGTCTCGATAACACCCATTTTAATAATACCTGTTTTGTAGTCTATTCAGTAAGAAGTTTATTACCATCGCCACACAAATTAAAATGATTCCTAACGCTAGGGATAACTCTATATCACCTTTCGATGTTTCTAGGGATATTGCCGTGGTGATGGTTCTGGTGAATCCCCTGATATTGCCGCCGACCATCAGGGACAACCCCAACTCTGATATTGCCCGGCCGAATCCCATGATTATCGCCGTCAGTATGGCAAACCGTGCCTCCATCATGGTGAGCGCAGTTACCTGAATCTTACTGGCACCGAGAGCAACAGCAGTTTCAGGCACTGCCTTATCCACACCGCTTAACGCAGAGATGACCAGGCCGAGGACAACCGGTACTAATAGCAGAACCTGCCCCAGAACCATCGCCGCAGGTGTGAACATCAACCCCAGACCACCAAGTGGCCCAGCTCGAGAAATGAGCAAAAAGACAAAGAGCCCCACGGCAACAGTGGGCACGCTGTACAGGGTCTGAATCACATTGATGAGAGACCTCTTGCCACGAAAGCGGTTGAAGTGAATCAGGCTGCCCAAGGGCAGGCAGATTAATGCTGTGATAGCACAGGAGGCCGCCGAAATTACCAGCGACCTCACAGTTATCTCTAGTACCTCCGGGTCGAGAGTCACGATAAGCTCTATCGCCTTCATCAGGCCTTGCCACAGTTCTGCCACTGTCGTTATTACTCCACCATGTTTCTATGAGGTAGGTTCAGAAGCACCAGCGCACGGGGTGAACAAAGGCATACCATAGGACTTAATACCGTAATCGCCTATCAGCTTCTGTATTTCTGCAGACGCAAGAAATTGCACCAGCTTTCTGGCCATGGCTGCGTTGATATTCTTGACCTTATCCGGGTTAACCGGCAACACCGAATATACATTGAGGAGAATGCTGCCTTTGTCTACAATCGGCACCAGGTCTAATTTTCCCTTATAAGCCAGGAAAGTGCCTATGTCGGAAAGGGTATACGCCATCTTCTCTTTAGCCATGAGCAATGTTGGCCCCATACCCCGTCCCGCCTCTATATACCACTGTCCTGATTTCCTTATCTTCTCATAATCAAACCCGGCACTCTTCCAGATCGCCTTTTCCTTGGCATGAGTACCCGATTCATCACCACGAGATATGAAAGCCACCGAGCCAGACTCGCCAAGTTTCCTAAAGGCATCTTCAGGCTTCATCCCCTTAATACCTGCAGGGTCATGGCTCGGCCCTACCACCACAAAATAGTTATAGGCAAAAATTACCCTCTCGGTGCCGTACCCTTCAGAGATAAACTGTAACTCTCGTGCTTTATCATGTACTGTAATTACATCCACATCACCCCTCTTGCCGTATTCCAGCGCAATGCCCGTGGCGGCATAGAGTACATCCATTTCAACACCGTACTTCTTCTCAAAGATTGGCTCCAGATATCCCCAGAGACCAGTGTCGTAGAGGCTGGTAGTGGTAGCCACCCTCAACCGCTGCTTTGGAGGCAGTATATCCGCTCCCTGCACGGTGCAGGCGAATAAGCTCAACAGCAGACTCACGATTATTAAGACACCCAATAAACAAAAAACGGCTTTGGGGGACATGGTTCTCTTTTTTCCTTTCACAATGTCATCGGCAAACGGTTACGGTACCGATCTGAGAAGTATCATACCCCCCCACACTGTCCACCACTTTCTTAAAATCCTCGCTTGTTACAATGCCCAGCAGCGGCTGGAACAGCTTACTATGGTAATTTTCCACCGGCATCACCAGGTCATAGCGTTCCCTGAATAGCGGCAAAAAGCCCAGGTTACATGCCTGCGCCGCTGCTTCAATACCCAATCCCACATCAGCCTCACCGCGGGCAATATCACCAGCCACGGCAAGATGAGTATTCAGCTCCCGCGCGTACCCTTTCACTTCAGAGTGCTGTATGCCCTGCTTTCGCAGCGTGTTATCCAAAAGCACCCGTGTCCCCGACCCTTTCTGCCGATTGACAAAGGTAATATCGGGTCGCCTCAGGTCATCCAATCGCTTTACCTGCTTGGGATTTCCCATGGCAAACATCAGCCCCTGTACACGATAAGCAAGGTGCATTACCGCCACCTCACGGCCGGGAAGGACACGCTTCACATAGGGATAGTTATATTCGCCGGTTTCCTCATCAAGCAGATGGATACCAGCCAGGTCGGCCTTCTCTTCCTGGAGGGCGATAAGTCCGCCAAGGCTGCCGGCATAGGTGACATCAATATTGATATCGGGGACTTTATGTTTCAATTCGCTCAATAAGATACTGAGTGCTAAATCATGACTGCCCACGATAAATATGGTATCTTCATGATGGTCGAGCTTGGTTTCTTGAGGCTCAAAGATATCCGCCCGCCGCCCACGCTCCTCCCGCCAGCGGTCAAGGTGCCGATGAAAAGCTGCCTCTATTTCCTCCGGGGTATAACCGAGACTGAGCGCCTCCAGGATATTGCTGCTGAGCATATTGGATAACCGTCTCTGCCTCACCACCACAAAGGAAGGGTCTTTAGCGCTGGTAGACACCAGCGTACCGCCACCACGCCTCGCCACCACCAGCCCTTCCCGCTCCAGCTCAAGGTACGCCCGGGCAATTGTGCCGGGATTAACCTGCAGAGAAGATGCCAGTTGGCGTACCGTGGGCAAATGCTCGCCAGATTGCAGTTGATTGGTGGCAATAGCTTGTCTGACCTGGTCGACAATCTGCTGGTACAGAGGAATTTGAGCAGTTTCGTTGAGACGTATTTCCATCATGCCCATTATACTTGTACTTGTTTAACTAGTACAAGTATAACAAAGGGAAATCCAGAATGCAATAATAAAACACCTGGCGTCAAGATAACTTCATCATAGTGCAGTATTCCCACGATAATGTCTTTAATGTTTTGCTCAATGTATCTAGCTGTTTACACCATCGATTTGCCTTTTAACCTTCGCTAGCTCCGAATTTATAGTATCCACCACACCTGATTCAACTGCAATTTTTGCCTGGCCAATAGCCCGGGTGAACTGTAATGCCTGGCTGCGACCATGCATAACCATGGCTATCCCGTTGACACCGAGCAGAGGCGCACCGCCGACGAGGTCGGCACCAACCATTTTCATCAGCAAATCCTGCTTCAGCTTGCCTATTTCAGCATCGGGCAGTTTGCCGCTTAGGTTGGCTTTCAGCCACTGCACCATGGCACCACCCAGACCTTCAACAAACTTAAGCAATATATTTCCGACGAAACCATCGCAAATAATGACGTCAGCCTTACCAGCAACAATATCATTCCCTTCCACATTGCCGATAAAGTTCAAGCCGCTCTTCTTAAACAGGGGAAAACTTTCCTTCACCATCTCATTGCCTTTCCCTTCTTCAGCCCCCACGCTGAGCAAAGCAACGGTAGGATTAGAGATATGTAATAGCTTCTGAGCATAGGCACAGCCCACCACGGCAAAGTTGAGCAGATGATGGGGCTTGCAGTCCACATTGCCGCCATAGTCCATAACCACAGTCTTCGGGCTGAATCCCAGCATAGGGCCACCTACTACAGGGCGCTCCATGCCTTCAGCAGTGCCCAGAATAGTGAGGGCACTGGCAACCACAGCACCGGTAGGCCCAGCGCTGAGCACGGCATCGGCTTCACCACCTTTCACCAGCTTGGTGGCTATTATAATGGAGGCACTGCGTTTCTGTCGCAGCACCAGCGCTGGCGGCTCGCCCTCCTTGACAAACTCATCAGCATTAACGCACGTAATGGGCAATTTCGCAGCATCATATTTCGCCAGTTCTGCCTGTAACGTCGTCATCGGCCCCACCAGAATAATCTCAACCCCACCTTCCCTGGCAGCATCTACAGCACCTTTAATCACCTCACCTGGAGCATGGTCACCACCCATGGCATCGACTGCTATCCTTAATACCCTGTTACCTTCCGCCATTTCTAGTTACTCCTTATAGACGTATTTTTTAGTTATATAGTCTACATCATGTGTCACTGCAAAGCCATACCAATTAGAGGTAAAATGAACAAAGGGGCAAAGAAAGCCCCTTACTCGGTTTCTATCAGCGATTGCGCACAGAGAATCAAGTTTAGCCTCCGCCTACAGTCCCACCCTTTATTAGTTTGGGCAACCACAGGGCAATCTGGGGAAAAGCTATCAGTATCGCCACCAGACACAAATCAGCAACTAAGAAAGGCATTACCCCACGATATACAGTACTCATGGGCACATCCCTAACTATTCCCGCTACAATAAATACCGTCATACCTACCGGGGGGCATATCATGCCCATTTGACAAACGATAACCACCAACACCCCAAACCAGATGGGATCAAAGCCCAGCGATTTTATTATGGGGAAAAAAATGGGCACGGTGAGCAATATCATCCCCATCTCATCCATAAGAGCACCAAGGATAATATAAATAATAACTATAATCACGATAATAACATAGGGATTGAGCTGCATACCGATAATAGTGCTCGACAGCACTGCAGGCAGCCTGGTCACTGCCAGAAAATAGTTGAGCAGCATGGCACCGAGGATGATAATAAAAATCATACCACCAGTTCTAGCCGTCTCCCTGAGGCTAGCTTTAAACTCACTCCAGCCAAGTTTCCTCCTCGCTAGGGCGAAAACGAAAGCACCAAAAGCACCAACACCCGCCGCCTCCGAAGGGCTGAAGACACCAAGGTACAGACCTCCGATGACCAACACAAAGAGGAGCAGCACAATCCAGGTGTTTTTTAATGAGTATATCTTCTCCTTCATGGTTGCCCTAGGACCACGCGGGCCAATCAGGGGATTACGCAGGCACACCAGGTAGACAGCGGCAAAGAAAAATAGAGATAGCAGTATACCCGGTATCAGACCGGCTATGAGCAATCTGCCTATAGATTGTCCCGTGACAATGCCATATATAACGAAGATGATACTTGGTGGTATCATCACCGCCAGGGTACCCCCCGAGGCCACCGCGCCACAAGCAAGGCTAGAATCATAGTTATATTTTTTCATTTCCGGCACCGCTACTGTGCTGAAAGTAGCCGCGGTAGCAATGCTGGAGCCGCTGACCGCAGCAAAGGCGGCACAGGCTCCGATGGTAGCCAAAGCCAGACCACCACGAAAATTCCCAATCCACTTGTATGCCGCAGTAAACAGATCCGTGCTTATCCCGGCATAATAACAAAACGCTCCCATAAGGATAAACAGCGGGACAACACTAAGGTCGTAGCTGGCAAAGGTATCATACGCCACCCTCTGTAATAACCCAGCCGCCGCTTGAGGGCCGGATAACCATAGCATGCCAGCCAAGCTCAGTATGCCCATAGACACACCTATGGGTATACCGGAAAACAGGAGGGCAATCATGATAGCAATACTGATATACCCTATGACGACTGGTTCCATTGGCCTGTTGCCTCCGCTATCGATTCCAGGAATTGAATAATAAACACCAGAGTCAAGAGGACAAGTCCCAACCCACAGAGAAATACAAAGGGATATTCCGGTATCGACAATGCTGCCGACACAGCCCCAGTATCAACCGCCCTGGTAGCATGGACAAAAGTACGCCAGGCAATCATGGCAAAAAAAACCACGCACAGAAAATTAGTAATCACCAGCAGTATCGCCTTCGGCTGTTGCGGCAGCTTCTGCGTCACAATATCCACATTAATATGAGCACGCTCCACCGCCGTCTCAGCGATGGCAAAAGAAATAAAAACAACCATCAGGTAGGCAGTCACTTCATAAGAGCCAATAATGGGCTTATTGATGGTGTAGCGGAGGGCGACGTCCGCTGCAGTGAGAAACATCATCGTTGCCAGAGCGACCATCGCCACGCTATTGACCCAGTTGACAAAGGGATATACCTTGTCAATTATTGCTTTTACTATACGAGCTAGCAACGTTTTTCGTTAACCTATACTTTTACTTGTTATTTATAGGACTTTAGAAAAGACAGTGTTTCGTCGAGAACCTTACGTGCCGGCAGACCTTTGGCTTCCATGGCAGCTACATCAGCATCCCACACTTTCTTGGCAATGTCCTGTGCCTTAGCCCATTCGGCATCCGAATACTTATTAATCTGCTCCGGCTTTATCTTCATCCTGGAAATAGCTTCTTTCTCGCCCATATCCCACCTGCGAGAAAAGATGTTTTTAATGCCATATTCACCACTCATGCCGTCAATCGCCTTCTGAACATCAGCAGGCAGCGAGTTCCAGACATCTTTATTCATCACCAGCCAGAATGTGCCCACATAGTAGTATGGGGTGATATAGAAGTTGGTTATCTCATTTAGCTTGAATCCCTCGGCACCGATAAAGTCAATAGTCCAACCTTCAATAACGCCCTTCTCCATGCTTTCATATATGCCACTGGGCGGCATGGTGATGGGGCTAGCACCAGCTTCTTTTAACCAGTTCAGGGCACCACCGGCTGGTGTTCTT
>JBBIPA010000061.1:0-4230 GCA_037443085.1 Chloroflexota bacterium
AAGGCAGAGGAAAAACTATTATTCTGACCACTCATTATATGGAGGAGGCAGAACAGCTCTGCCAGAAAGTTGGCATCATAGATCAGGGGAAGATAATTGCCATGGATTCTCCAGGCAATCTAATTATCAATTCCGGGCTTGAATCAACTGTTGAGTTTAGCTGTGTGCCTGAAGAGCAGGATAAGATGCTTCAGAAGCTTGCGGGAATAGGCAAAATCAGCAGGCAGGACAATAACAGGTTTGTTATTCACACCAAAGAATCCTCTCGAGTTCTCCAAGAGCTTGCACGTATATCCAGCGAGAATGACCTCAATCTCAAAAACATTACGGTACGGGAAGCCACACTGGAGGACGTATTCCTATCACTAACTGGGAAAAAGCTACGTGAATAGAGGATGGTGGGCATGAAAATATTGTTTGGTCAAATAGCTATTGAAACCAAGTTATTCCTGAGAAGAAAAGATGACCTTTTCTGGACGCTGGCATTTCCGATGTTCTTCATGGTTCTATATGGGATTATCTATGGTGATCTGATGTGGGAAGACTATGGTATGCGCGCTATTGATTATATGCTACCGGGAATACTTGTCCTGGCGCTAATGGTAACTGGTATTATGGCGACTGCCAGTGGATTTGCTGAAGAGCGGGAGAAAGGAATATATCGGCGGCTTTCTCTAACCCCACTGAAAAGGTCGACTCTGATAGCCGGACAAATTCTCCACCGCTATCTGGTCATAGTCGCTCAGACCCTTCTACTACTGCTGGTAGGTATTCTTGCCTTCAAAATAAAGATAGCCGGTAATTATTTCCTATTCTGGTTAGTATTGACCTTCGGTGCGTTGTGCTTTCTCAGTATCGGGTTTGCTCTTACGGGACTTATTAGAAGCGCCAGAAGTGCTACGCCGATCTCTATGAGTGCTTTTTTCATACTGATGTTTCTCGGAAGTATTTTTTTCCCAATCAATATAATGCCCGGTTTCCTCCAAGTCATTTCAAATGCTTTACCTTCAACCCATCTGGGTGATGCCTTAAGACTGGTCACGATTAACGGAGCTGGCATTGACGAAATATGGAAAAATCTTCTCATAGTTGGTGGCTGGACGCTCGGTTGTGTGGCCGCCGCAATCAAATTCTTCAGGTGGGAGTAGCTGCAAGATTCATTGGACCACGTAAGCCACAAGTATCTGTTGCCACGCCGGTATTAGCTTTTTCTCAAACAGAAGTTCGGGAGCTGTCCCTTTGACCCACGAAAGCTTCAGCTACAAAGTGTTCACAAAAGTTCACAATTGAGCTACCGGAGGAGTTCATCTCACCATAACCACCCTGGAGGGAGTAGAATATGCCCCACAGCGCGCTGGGTTACCTGCCACCAGCTTCGGAAACAATTATGCGAGAGGTACGGGGGATTAGCTTCCAGAATGTAGACCTTGTCCTGGCAATCTTCCTATCCCAATAGTCAAGAGCACCAACCCGACGGTAATTGTCATCTAGATTTTATGTCCGCATGGTATTTTTGAAGAGATTTGACGTCTGGCTTGCCATCCAAGCAGGCTGAGATGCCTTTGGCTGCCGCCATAGCCGCAGCCAGCGTGGTTATATAGGGTACCTTGTACTTAATGGCGGTCTTTCGGATGTATGAGTCGCCATACTTGCTTAGTTTTCCTGCTGGGGTATTGATGACCAGTTGAATTTCTTTATTTTTAATGGCGTCGGTGATATTAGGTCTTCCCTCATGCTCCTTGAGTATCAGTTCTGAGGTGATACCCTGGCTTGTTAGAAAAGCGTGTGTGCCTGCTGTAGCCTTGATTTTGAATCCGAGGCTGATAAAGTGCCTGGCTACCTCAGCTGCTTCCGGACGATCGCGTTCCGAGACAGTAATGAGCACAGTGCCCTTCGTCGGTAGTAATGTGACTGCCTCCTGTGCTTTCCAGAAAGCCAGACCAAAGGAACTGGCGATGCCCAGCACCTCGCCGGTGGACTTCATTTCCGGTCCAAGTAATGGGTCTACCTCCGGGAACATGCTGAAAGGAAAGACTGATTCTTTTACGCCAAAGTGCGGGATTGGTTGCCTCTTCAGGTCGAGGTCTTTAATCTTCTTGCCCATCATCAATTGGGTGGCCAAACGAGCCATTGGAATGGCGCAGACCTTAGAGACCAAAGGGACGGTGCGAGAGGCACGGGGATTAGCTTCCAGAACGTAGACCTTGTCCTGACAAATTGCGTACTGGATGTTCATTACCCCAACAACTTGAAGCTCGCTGGCGATACGTCGTGTGTATTCCTCGATTGTGTCAATATGCTTTTGTGGTATGCTTACTGGCGGGATGACACAGGCAGCATCTCCCGAATGCACGCCAGCATATTCAATGTGTTCCATGATGGCTGGAATGAAAACGTCTTCCCCGTCAGCCAGGGCATCAGCTTCGGTCTCGATGGCATTCTCCAAGTAGCGGTCGATGAGAATAGGGCGGTCAGGCGTGACGCCCACGGCAGCGGCCACGTACAGTCTCAACTCTTCTCCATCGTGGACTATCTCCATACCCCGCCCACCGAGCACATATGACGGCCGAACGATAAGGGGGTAACCAATGCGCTTAGCCACAATGAGAGCTTCATCGAGGTTACTAGCAGTGCCCGACTCCGGCATCGGGATTCCGTACTTCTTCATCATCTGGCTGAAGCGACCACGGTCAGAGGCGATGTCTATTGAGTTGACTGATGTACCCAATATATTAACGCCGGCTTCCTCAAGCTCCGCAGCAATGTTGAGTGGAGTCTGGCCACCAAATTGGGCAATGACTCCTATTGGTTTCTCCTTCTGATAGATGCTGACCACATCTTCCACGGTCAGCGGCTCAAAGTATAGCTTATCTGAAGTATCATAGTCGGTGGAGACTGTTTCCGGGTTGCAGTTGACCATGATGGTCTCATAGCCCATGTCGCGCAGGGCAAGGGCGGCATGGACGCAGCAGTAGTCGAACTCAATCCCCTGGCCGATGCGGTTAGGACCGCCGCCAAGCACCATTACCTTTTGCCGTTTGCTCACCGTAGTCCGGTCAGTCCCGTTGTAGGTAGAATAGTAATACCTTGCATTTTCCACCCCACTCACCGGCACGTAGTCCCAAGCTTCGACTACACCTAGCTTTGTGCGCCGCGCGCGGATTTCCTTCTCCTTGACACCAAGTAGCTTGGCCAAATATTTGTCGGCAAAGCCATCTTTCTTGGCCTGGATAAGCAGTTTGTCGGGGAGCTTCTTGCCCCTGTACTGAAGAATCTTCTCTTCAAGTTCCACGAGCTCTTTCATTTGCTGGATGAACCAAGGTTTGATGTAGGTCCTTTTATATAGTTCCTTTATCTCAGCACCCTTGCGGAGGGCTTCGTACATAATGAACTGCCGCTCGCTGGTGGGATAGCTGAGCATTTTCATCAGTTCGTCAAGTGATTTCTCATGGAGGTCCCTGGCAAAGCCAAGCCCATAGCGGCCGTTTTCCAAGGAGCGAATCGCCTTCTGGAAAGCTTCTTTATAAGTCTTGCCAATACTCATGACTTCGCCCACGGCGCGCATCTGCGTCCCGAGCCTATCTTGAGCGTCGCGGAACTTCTCAAAAGCCCAGCGGGGAAACTTGACCACCACATAGTCACCGGACGGTGTGTATTTATCCAGCGTGCCTCCGCGCCAATAAGGTATCTCATCCAGAGTCAGTCCTGTCGCCAACTTTGCCGAGATTAAAGCGATGGGGAAGCCAGTAGCTTTGGAAGCGAGCGCTGAGGAGCGTGAAGTCCTGGGGTTAATCTCGATAATCACGACGCGGTCTGTCTTCGGGTCATGGGCGAACTGAATATTGCAGCCTCCTATGATACCTATCTTCTCGGCGACTTTATAGGAATATTCTTGGAGGTGCTTCTGTAGAGCTGGGTCGATAGTAAGCATTGGTGCTGTACAGATGGAATCGCCGGTGTGGACACCCATGGCGTCAACGTTCTCGATAAAGCATACCGTTATCATCTGGTTCTTTGAGTCGCGAATGATTTCCAGTTCCAGTTCTTCCCAGCCCTCAACGGATTCTTCAATGAGTATCTGCCCAACCATGCTGGCGGTGATACCGCGGCTGGCAATAACGCGAAGTTCCTCAACGTTGTAAGCGAGTCCTCCACCAGTCCCACCCAGAGTATAGGCTGGGCGAACAACCACCGGGTAGCCCAACTCTGCAGCTACGGCTTCAGCCTCCT
>JBBIPA010000061.1:4240-10075 GCA_037443085.1 Chloroflexota bacterium
ATAGGCAATTTTGCTCTTGAGTATCTCGATGCCAAGTTCTCCCATAGTCTCCTTAAAGGCCAGCCGGTCTTCACCCCTCCTTATAGCATCAAGGTCGACCCCAATGACTCTGACGTTGTACTTCTCGAGTGCGCCACACCGTGCTAAGCTGGCGCTCAGGTTTAGACCGGTCTGGCCGCCGAGGTTGGGTAGGATGGCATCCGGTCGCTCTTTTTCAATGATTTTAATCATGGTATCCAGGTTCAGGGGCTCAATATATGTGATGTCCGCCATGCCCGGGTCGGTCATGATTGTCGCCGGGTTTGAGTTTACCAGCACAATCTCATAGCCCAGCGACCGCAGGGCTTTGCAAGCCTGGGTGCCGGAGTAATCGAATTCGCAGGCTTGTCCGATAACAATCGGGCCAGACCCAATAATCATGATCTTGTTGACGTCATTACGTCGTGGCATTAAAAATCTCCTTTCTTACCTACCAGATTTGCCTGCTCCGAGTGGGAAAGTCTAAATTTCGACCTCCTCGCTACCCCTGACTACACTTCTTAAGATGAGCCTGGCATAATCGTTTTTCTTCAGTTCGTACCTGCTGGCATCTTCCGGAAGAATATAGAGCTCGTGCCAGTACCCCATGACTTCCCAGAGGGTTTCCTGATTAACTTCAGCAATGGGATTTCCCTCTTTGTCTACAATGTCTTTAACTATACACCGTATTTTATTGTCGACGACTATCTCCATCCGGTTTCTAATTCCCGATGGGATCTCAATGTAAAGCTGTGGCGGGTCTCCTTTAACCAAAGCCACTATCTCTTCGGAACCCGCCTTCTCTTTATAGAACCCCAAAACACTCAACGGCTCTCGCTATTTTTCAATTCCCGTTTTCGATTCCCGAAGGGGCTTGGCGTAGTTTGATTTCCTGAGAAGTTTGCAGTCAAGCCCCTCCGGGTGACACGTTGTAAGTCATTACTTCAGTTTAGCCCCGCACTTCCCACAGTATTCAAACTCGCCGGGCAGGTACTTTGCACCGCAACTGGAGCATGATTTAAATGGGGCCCCCCAGATATAATTGTGGCTTTTCCCTTCGGCGGACTTCCGCCTCAGCGCTCTGTAATCCACCTTCCGCTTCTCCAAGAAAGCACCAAAACCCTCTATTGGCTCGCCTGTGGCATAGTGAATAGAAAGCCAATCCCGGGCATGCTGGAGCGTGGTCCAGGCTAAATCTCCCCAGAAGTTAGCTTGCACTTTAGTATATCTCAGGCAGTCAGGGAATTTGTCAATCAGCTTCTGGCAAACACCGTCTACCGCTTCATCCAGTTTATCATAGGGAACAACCTCATTTACCAGCCCCCATTGCAGGGCGGTTCTGGCATCTATTTCGTCCCCGACCATAACCATCCAGCGGCTTCTCTTGTCGCCGATGGTCAAAGGTAACCATTGTGTAGCGCCGCCGGCTGACACACTGCCAGTTCGGGTGCCTGGCTGAATAAATCGGGCATGCTCGGCGGCGATAGAGAGGTCACAAGCAAGGTTTATCTCATTGCCACCCCCAGCTACGACTCCGTTAATTCGAGCTATTACCGGTTTGCCACAGGTCCTTATCAGGTATAACATTCTTTCGTAGAATTCCCACCACTGGTAGAATTCATGAGGTCTGGCTGGATACTTGGTGGAATAGTCCCCCGCATCTCCACCAGTGCAGAAGGCTTTGTCACCGGCACCGGTAATCACGGCTACAGCTATACTATCGCCTACCAGTATGTCGTGCAGGGCTTCGCAGATTTCGGGCAACTCTGTGGCGGTATAGGCGTTATAGCGGTGTGGCCGGTTCAGGGTAATCCGCGCCACCCACTCCTTCTTCTCGTAGATAATCTCTTTGAAGTCAAACTCTTTAGTCGGTTTTCCCCGATACAGTTTCAGGTATCTTTCTTCCATGGTCATAGTTATCCTCCTTCATTTTTTAGTTTCAATTTATAGTTAAATGCGAGTTGAGGGGAATTCCTCAGTTCGTCTTATCAACCTCTTGCTGCTGAGCCAATTTTTGCAGGTCGCATCCCAGTGCTAAAAGCAGGTTACCCACGGCATACTCCCGCTCCATACGGTGTCGCATCGGTAGTTCGGGATGGATGGTGTAACGGTTGCTTCTGCCCTCCCTACGCCGAACAATGTAACCAGCTGTCTCTAGCTCAAAAATCACTTTCTGAATCGCCCGCTCGGTAACATTGGCCTCTTGGGCAATCTCACGGGTCGTAGCCCGCGGCTGCTTTGCCAGGTAAGCAAGCACCCGTCCGTGGTTGGTGAGAAATGTCCAATCTCGTTTTTTCAATTGCCTCTACTCACCCCCCTAAAATACTTGACATGGAATAATCTCTAAATTATAATATGAACATTTATTCGTATGTAGTAGTTCGTATTTTAGCATGACTCAGCACCGGTGTCAATAAGTATGTATAGAGTAGCTAAGCTGCAGATTGACAACGTAAAGGAGAGCTGGGTCGTCTGTGAATTTCGTGGCAAACGCATATTACTGATATTTGAGAAGATGAAATGGCAAAATGGAAAAGATGTTTGAGGTTCGTTGGCATGGTAGGGGTGGGCAGGGGGCAGTAACCGCTGCCAGGCTTCTGGCCGAGGCGGCAGTGACCAAAGGTCATTATGCTCAGGCTTTTCCTGAGTTCGGTCCAGAGCGAAGAGGAGCTCCGGTACAAGCCTTCACCCGGATAGGCTCGTCACGTATCCGGACGTATTACGGGATTTCTAATCCAGACGCAGTGGTGGTCCTCGATGCTACTCTATCTGATAACGTGGATATAACTAATGGACTTGTTCTGTTTGGTATTTTACTTATTAATACCCAACTCTCTCCTGTAGAGATTCAGAGAAAATATAGGTTGAAGAATGTAAGAATTGGCGCTGTAGATGGCAACGGTATTTCCTTAGATTGCCTGCGTGTCGCTATTCCCAATACTGCAATGATAGGAGCGCTGGTTAAAATGATAGGTATTTTAGATTTGGAAGATATATTGAGTTATTTTAAAGAAGCTTACGCTACCAAGTTTACTACCGAAGTTCTCGATGGTAACTTGCAGGCAATAACGAGGGCTTATGAGGAGGTAAAAATAGAATGAAAAAATGGGAAGCAGATGATTATCAGCTTGGCGCAACTATTCCTTTAGGCGGGACAGCCAGAGAAAATATGACTGGGAGTTGGAGGAGTACAGCCATCCCACATTTTATGAAAGGGACGTGTCAGGAATGTGAAACTCCGAAAAAAGACTGCCCCGATTTTTGCGCGGATTGTTCAGACTCGTGTCAGCGGGATTGTTTGTTGTGCTGGATTAGTTGCCCTGATGCTTGTATTGTGATGAGAGATGGAGAAATACAGGGTATTGACCTCGACTATTGTAAGGGTTGTGGTATTTGTGCTTTAGCGTGTCCTCGTGGTGCAATCATTATGGTAAGGCAGAATTAAAGCCGATAGAAATATAACATGGACTATATAGAAATATGAGACTCAACCCTGATGCTAAGCAAGCAAAGAAGGATAAATCAATGACAGCAAAAACAAAAGGTAAGGTGACAATCCTCACCGGTAATCAAGCCATCGCCGAGGCAATGAGGCAGATAAATCCTGATGTAGTGGCAGTGTATCCTATCACACCGCAGACGGATGTGGCTGAGAGGCTTTCCTCTTTTGTCGCTGATGGCTTGTTAGATGCAGAATACGTGCCCGTGGAAAGTGAGCATTCTGCGATGAGTGCTTGCGTGGGCGCCGCTGCCGCCGGAGCTAGAGCCATTACAGCAACCGCTTCCCAGGGCTTGGTCTACATGCAGGAGGTAATGTATATCGCCTCGGGGCTGAGGCTTCCTATAGTGATGGCTAATGTTAATCGGTCTTTGAGTGCTCCCATCAATATCCATTGCGACCACAGTGACAGCATGGGCGCCAGAGATTCGGGATGGATTCAGCTGTATTCGGAGAACGCGCAGGAGGCTTATGACAACATCATTCAGGCAGTTCGTATTGCTGAGCACCAGGATGTTCGGCTGCCGGTGATGGTGAATATGGATGGTTTTATCGTCAGCCACGGAACAGAGGTCCTGGAGCTTCTTGATGACAAAGACGTCAGCGAATTTGTCGGCGAGTATGAGCCTGTTTTCAGCTTGCTCGATATTGAACGACCGGTAGCTATTGGCCCCTTTGATGGGCTTCATGGTCATTTCTTTGAGCATAAGATGGCACAAGTTAAGGCTATGGACAAAGCCAGAAAGGTAACTTTGGATGTTGGCAAGGAGTTTGCCTCCCTCACAGGAAGAGACTATGGGTTCTTTGAGGAGTACCGTTTGGCTGATGCCGAGGTGGCAGTGGTGGTTCTGGCCTCGGCGGCTGGAACCTGTAAGATAGTGGTCGACGAACTAAGGGAGCAGGGCTTGCCGGTAGGTCTGCTGAAGCTAAGAGTGTTCAGACCCTTCCCATCGGCAGAACTTGTTGGGGCACTCAGACATGTCAAAGTTATTGGGGTTCTGGACCGGTCGGTCTCTCCAGGATTGGATGGAGGGCCTGTCTTTGCTGAGCTGAGATCTAGTTTTTATGACATGGAAACATTACCAAAGGTAATGAGTTTCATTTATGGATTAGGCGGGCGAGAGTTTAAACCTCAGCATGCCAGTGAAGTTTTTTCTTCACTATTAAGCTCAAGCAAGACCGGTTATCTCGGAATAAGATTAAGATAAGGAGTAGGCGAAATGAGATTAAAGGATTTTTCTTTAGATGAGTTTGAATGTCTACCATATAATGAGGAAAGGTTTGCTCCTGGGCATAGGCTTTGTGCTGGATGCTGTGCTTCCCTTGTTGTACGTCAGGTTCTACTAGGTACCAAGATACCAGTAGTTGTTTGTTGCCCAACTGGTTGTCTTCAAGTGTCCAGCACACTCTATCCTTTTAACAGCTGGAATGTTCCATATATACACAGCGGCTTTGTAAATGCGGCTTCTACCATCAGCGGGGTGGAGGCTGCTTACCGGGCTCTGTCAAAGAGAGGAAAGGTAAATGGTGAAATTAAGTTTGTTGTCTTTGCCGGCGATGGCGGCACCTATGACATCGGCTTTCAAGCCCTTTCCGGAGCCTTGGAGCGAGGACATGATATGGTCTATGTCTGCTACGATAACGAGGCCTACATGAATACTGGAATCCAGCGCTCTTCGGCTACGCCAGCAGGTGCCTGGACAACGACTACCGCTGTAGGAACACAAAGCTATGGTAAAAAGGGATACAGTAAGGACATCTGCCAAATCGTGGCAGCACATCGCATACCCTACGTTGCCCAGGCATCACCGAGCCACCCTAAAGATTTAATCACCAAAGCACAGAAGGCTTTCAACATCAAGGGTCCGGCCTTTCTGAATATCCTCGCTCCCTGCCCCCCGGGCTGGCGCTATGACGATGCCGGGCAAGGCATTAACCTGGCTCAACTCGCCGTTGAAACCTGCTACTGGCCCCTATATGAGGTAGAAGATAGTGTGTGGAGACTTAACTATAAGCCCCCAGAAGAAAAAAAGCCCGTAACGGACTGGCTTAAGTCTCAGGGGAGGTTCAGCCACCTGTTCCGGAAAGAGAACAAAAGTGTGCTGGCAGAATTCCAGCGAGAAGTAGACAAGAGATGGGAAGAGCTACTGACAAGATGTGGAGAATGACAGTGAACTGGGGGAAAGAGTGATACAAGAAATCCCTTCGTCAATGATGACGCAACATCCAGATGCTGCCTCTGGATGCGTTTCTGTGCATGAAGAAGTCGATGAGACGGTTTTCGGCTTGTCGCCTAGCCCAAAGGGGCTGGGCATCGA
>JBBIPA010000062.1:0-9750 GCA_037443085.1 Chloroflexota bacterium
CCAGCCCGCCGATAAGCACCACCGCCAGAACCACCATGACCAGCTCCGACAGCATCATGCTCACCCCGCTTACCGATGCGATGAGAATTCCGCCGATAGTAGCTATCAGGGCACAGAGCACCCAGGCGATTTGGGCATTTAGTTTGGCGCTCACCCCCAGGCAACGTGCTGCTGTTTGGTCATCATAAGAGGCACGCATCGCCAAACCCAGCCTGGTGCGTCTGAAAAACAGTATCAAAACAATAACTATCACCACTGCCAGGCAAAAGCTCCAGATATATTCCTGTGACAGCACAATATTGCCCAGGTTTACTGGCCCTTTGGGAACCGTGGTGGACAGCGCCAGCGTTCTGGGCCCCCAGACTATCATCACCAGGCTGTGCAGCAATGCCAGCAGCCCCAGCGTGAGCATAAACGTAGCAAATACTGGCCGTCCAATCATATGACGGAACAGCAGACGTTCCACGACCAATCCGAAGATGATGGCAGTAATGAAGGTCAACAGCAGCGCTACAGGGAGAGGCAGGTGTGGTTCGGAAGGTGAACCCAGAAAAGTCCAGGCAATGAAAGCGCCGACGACAGCGAACTGTCCATAGGCAATATTAAACACCTGAGCGCTTCGGTAAGTGATGACGAAGCCCATGGCAATAAGCCCGTAGACACCACCGACCAGCACTCCTGATACTACTAGCTGTAACAGGATAGTCATCGCATCCATGGCAGGTAAAACCTCATCAGATTGTTGTTATGTCTCTCCTTTGATATCAGCTAATTCGCCCAGATAGGCTTCCGCCACCGCAGGGTCCTGGCATACCTGGGCAGGCGTGCCTTCAGCAATTTTCCGGCCATAGTCGAGCACCAGAATGGTATGAGAAAGCTCCATCACCGCCTGCATGTCATGCTCAATCAGTATGATGGTCATTCCCCGCTGGTGCATGTTCAGAATGTTCTCGCTGACGATTTCCTTCATCACATCATCCAGACCGCTCATGGGCTCATCAAGCAAAATAATACTCGGTTGCATTGCCAGCGCTCTGGCAATTTCCACCTGCTTGCGCTGCCCGTAGGACATAGTCACCACAGGACGCTTCCTCAAATCTTCAATATGGAAAAAGTTGATGATCTCTTCCACCAGGCGGCGATTCTGCAATTCCTCATGCCGGCTCCGGCCGAAATAGATAAATGCTTCCGGAATCGTAGTTTCAGTGTGGATATACCTTGCCGTCATCAATATATCCAGCGCCGTCATATTAGGATACGTCGTCGGGTTTTGAAAGGTACGGCTGATGCCCAGCCTGGCTATTTTGTCAGGGCTGAGCCCGAGTATATCCCGTCCCTGAAACAGTATCCTCCCTTCCTGGGGATGATAGTAGCCAGTAATGCAGTTTATCAGGCAGGTTTTGCCCGCCCCGTTGGGACCGATGATGGCAAGAATCTCACCGCGTTTTACACGGAAGTCTACGCCGTCAAGCGCATCAATGCCTCCGAAACTTAAATGGATATTCTCACCAGCTAAAATGACACCGGAATCAACATTTCCCATGGCACAGCCTGTATGCTTTTACTCTCACCACAGCCATACAACCATACCTAGTATAACTAGGTAAGCTCTTCAGCGTAGCATTAAACAATTTCCCTGTCAAGCAACAAAGCAACAAGCCTCTTGACAGCCCTTGTCGCCTTACGGTACAATGGACAGGTTTATCGGCAAACGGTTTCCGACCACCTGACTCCGTTACATTCGCATAAAGGATTACATGATAGGCCAGGAAACACAGGACGTCGGGAGAAAAGTGCTCTCCATATTAAAGTGCTGCGCGACTCCAGAGAACCACTGGGGGCCAGAGTCATTTCTCAGCGGTTGAAAGCCTTCGGCGTTGGCCTGGGCGAGCGCGCCGTCAGATACCATCTCAAGTGGATGGACGAGCGCGGCTTGACCGAGCTGGCAGGTCGCGACGGCAGGCTGATTACCGGGCGTGGCATTGACGAGCTGGGCGATGCCCTGGTCAGGGACAAGGTCGGCTTCGCTTTCGCCAGAATAGAGCTGCTGGCCTTCCGCACCAGCTTGGACTGGAATAAGGGCACCGGCTCAGTTCCAGTGAATGTCTCCTTTTTCCGTAAGGATAAATTCTCCAGGGCGCTCCAGGAAATGAAGCCAGTATTCGCCAAAGGGTTTTGCGTCAGCGATAGGGTGGCAATGGCTAAAGAAGGGGAGCAGCTGGGTGACCTGGTTGTTCCTGAAGACTGCATCGGGCTGGCTACCGTCTGCAGCATCGTAATTAACGGCACGCTGCTGAAAGCCGGTATCCCCATCGATTCCCGCTTCGGCGGCTTACTCCAGATGAGAGAAGGCAAGCCACGCCGCTTCGTCGAGCTCATTCACTATTCCGGCTCCTCCGTGGACCCGTCAGAGGTATTCATCCGCGCCAGGATGACCTCGGTGAGGGACGCAGTGAAAAAAGGCGAGGGCAAAATACTGGCTAATTTCCGCGAGATACCTGCCCTGTGCCGCCCGATTGCCGGGGAGGTGATAGCCAAACTGAAGAAAACAGGCTTGCAGGGGCTGCTGCTAATGGGAAATACCAGCGAGCCGATATGTGAAATCCCCGTAGAACTAAACCGCATCGGCATGCTCCTTTATGGCGGCTTAAATCCGGTGGCGGCGGTCGAAGCCGGTATTGAGGTGGAGAGCCATGCCATGAGCACCGTGATGGAGTATCAGCATTTAATCGAAGTCTGGGATATATAAAAAGGAGCGATAGATGAAACAAATCAAAGTGATTCCCTGTCTCGACATTAAGGGTGGCAGAGTGGTCAAGGGGGTAAAGTTCGTCAATTTGAAGGACGCCCGCGACCCCGTCGAGGCTGCCAAAGCCTACTGCAAGGAGGGAGCCGATGAGCTGGTTTTCCTGGACATCATGGCCACGGTGGAGAACCGGCAGACCATGCTGGCATGGGTGGAAAAGGTGGCTGATGTGGTGACCGTTCCCTTCGCCGTCGGCGGCGGCATCAGGAATATCAAGGACATGGAAGAGCTATTCAAGCTCGGAGTGAGCAAGGTCTCCATCAATACCGCCGCGGTGAAAAATCCCGACCTGGTGAAGGATGCTGCCCAGAAATTTGGCAAGGGCAAACTGGTGGTTGCCATTGATGGCAGGAAAAATCCCCCCAACAGCACTCTACCCAGGCTGGAGGTGGTGGTGAAGAGCGGCGAGGAGTCCACCGGCATCGACATCGTGGAATGGGCCAGGAAGGTGGAGAAGCTGGGCGCCGGCGAGATACTGCTCACCAGCAAAGATGCTGACGGCACCAGGGCAGGCTATGACCTGGAAATGACCAGGGCTGTAGCCGAGGCGGTGAGCATACCGGTAACCGCTTCCGGCGGCGCCGGCACGCTGGAGCATCTCTACGAGGCTGTAGCCATGGCTAAGGCATCGGCAGTACTAGCCGCTTCCATCTTCCACTTCGGCGAAATATCAATACCTGAAGCCAAAATATACCTGAAAGGCAAGGGGATTCCCGTGAGAATCTAAGGGGATTAACCCAAGGGGTTTGAAAGGGGCGCAGTCCCTTTAAGAATCTTCCTTCCCTCTCCCTTTCTCAAGGGGAGAGGGATACAGGGTGAGAGGTTGAAGCAAAAACCATAAGGCATTTATTCTGGCAGAATACCAGATGAATATAAATAATAGAAAAATACAAACAAAGGAGTTAACAAGCCAATGAACCTGCAAAGACCCAATGCCGATGATGCCACCAGGACGGCCAACCGTTCCAAGAGCGTGGTACCCAGTAGCGGTATCTGCAGCCGCTGTCTCGATGGCTGTACTGGAAACTGCGAAGTATTCAAGGCCACCTTCCGCGGCCGTGAGCTTATCTATCCAGGACCTTTCGGTGAAATCACCACCGGAGCTGACAAAGATTACCCCATCGACTATTCCCATTTGAACATCCAGGGCTACGCCCTGGGCGCCAGAGGACTGCCCAAAGGAGTGGTCGGCGACCCCGATACCGCCACCTTCCCCGGCGTCAATACCGAGACCGAGTACGGCTGGGACATCAAGGTCAAAATGAATGTCCCCATCTTCACCGGCGCGCTGGGCTCTACCGAAATCGCCCGCAAGAACTGGGAGCATTTCGCCGTGGGTGCCGCCATCAGCGGCGTGACCCTGGTCTGAGGCGAGAACGTCTGCGGCATCGACCCCAAGCTGGAGCTAGACTCCAAGGGCAAGATAACTTCAGCGCCGGACATGGACCGCCGCATCGAGATTTACCGGCGCTATCACGATAAGAAACATGGCGAAATCCTGGTGCAGATGAATGTGGAAGACACCAGGCTGGGCGTTGCCGAGTATATCATCAAAAAGCATGGCATCAATACCATCGAGTTGAAATGGGGACAGGGCGCCAAGTGCATCGGCGGTGAAATCAAGGTCAATAGCATCGAGCGCGCCACGGAATTAAAGAGGCGTGGCTACATCGTCACCCCCGACCCCACTGACCCCGTCAACCAGGCCGCCTTCAAAGACGGCGCTCTCAAAGAGTTCGAGCGGCACAGTCGCCTCGGCTTCATCAGCGAGGATGGCTTCTATGCTGAGGTGGAGCGGCTGGGGAAGCTGGGCTTCAAGCGTATCACCCTGAAAACCGGCTCCTACGGCCAAGGATTCCTCAAGCATTCATCGTGGCTGTCGGCATTACGCAGGATGAATGTATCGCCGTGGCGTTCGAAAGTCAGCCGGTACTTGAGGTCGACATAGACTTCGAAAATTCCGGGCGTGCTCTCGATGGGATGGCTGTGAAGTCCGGGATGGCGGAAGTTGGTATCAAGCAGGCGAAGGGCTTTGTCTACCTTACGCTGCATTGCGTGGGGTAATTTCTCATATTGCTGGACAAACCGCTCGGTTAACTGAATAGGCATTATTTAGTACGCCCTGCGGGTTTCTTGCCTTTGCCCTTTGCTCTCCGATGAAGAAAATTCACCGCCTCTTCGGCATCGGCAAAACGGTGCAATCGGCCAGAGCGTATATCTGCTTCGGCTTCTCTCTCTCCCTGCTGCCAGCGCTCCGTCCAGAACCACGCCTGTTCTTTATTCACCAGCTTCTTCACTCTGAGCACGATCTCGCCACCCTTAACCCGAACATCGAGGAAATCGCCCTCCTCGATATTCAACTCCTGCCGCACCGATTGTGGCAGCGTGAGCTGTGCCTTTTTACGAATCTGAACCAGCTCTGACATGGCATTATTCCTACTTTCCGATAATCTAACAGTCTGACATCAGAATAACACTGTAGCAAATTGTTCGTCAAGTTCTTTTACAGGCAGGCGACGCCCACAAAAAGGGGAAAATGTAGTGACAGGTTTTCAAACCTGTTCGAGGCCATCAGGCCTTCTACCAATAATGACGCAGGGCTGGTTGTTCCCCCGACACAGTCAGAGCGGACAGACCTGAAGGTCTGTCCCTACATTCCCATGAGCTATGCATGGGTCTATTTGTTATCAGTGTACCCGATTTGCACCGTCTATTTATCCACCCCCGGCTGACAACAGAAGTTGGGTCATTGGGGTATAATAACCCTGTGACCTGCCCTAATAACTTCGGAAAGCTTCGCAGGAGGTTGACATGGCATATCTGGAATATATAGGCATTTTCATTCTCGGTGCCATCTTGGGCGCCGTCGCGGTCCTGCTCATTAACCGTTTCCACCGCAAAGACATGGAAAAGTCTTTCTCTCACCTTTCTTTTGAAGCATTAAGAAGAAACTCCGACGAGTTCCTCAAAATAGCCCATGAAACACTCTCCAGGCAGGCTCAGACCGGAGTCGGGGAGCTCGAAGGCAAGAAGAAACTCATTGACCAGGCCCTGGAAGCTATCAAAGGAGATTTGCAGAAAGTAGAAACTCTGGTTACCAATTTCGACAGCAAGCGTGAGAAATCATTTGGGGAGATTAGCGCCCAGTTGAAGCTAACTGCGGAGCAAACCGGCAAACTCCATGAGACCACCAATAAGCTGCAGGCGGCGCTGGGCAATACCAAGGTGCGGGGGCAATGGGGTGAGAGAATGGCTGCGGATATCTTGCAGCTCGTCGGCTTTGTGGAAAATGTCAACTATACCAGGCAGAAAACCCAGGAAATAGCCAGGACGCGTCCAGATTATACCTTCCTCCTGCCCCAAAACCTGAAGGTCAATATGGACGTAAAATTCCCGCTTAACAACTATCTCAACTATCTCAATGCCGAGTCGGAAGCAGACAGGGAAACCTTTAAGAAAAAGTTCATCGAGGATACCCGTCTGAAAATTAAAGAGGTGAAAACCCGCGACTATATTAACCCCGAAGAGAACACGGTGGACTATGCGCTGATGTTTATTCCCAATGAGCAACTATTCCGCTTCATACATGAAAACTGTGGCCCCATAGTGGACGACGCTTTACAGGAAAAGGTAGTGCTCTGCTCTCCGGTTACCCTGTTTGCCGTACTGTGTGTCATGAGGAAGGCAGTAGAAATCTTCAATCTTGATCGAGCTACCAAGGAAATCTTGTCACATCTCGACGCCGTCAGTAAACAGTGGGAAATGTTCAAGGCAAGCATGGACAAGATGGGTAAAAAAATCGAGGAGGCGCAAAGAGAATACAATCATTTAGTCACCACGCGCAGTAATCAACTGGACCGTCCTTTCCTGAAAATCGAGGCATTGAGACAGCGGCAGGGGATTGAGATAGCCTTGCCCGCTGGCGACAATGAGCCTGTTGCCATGGAAAGCGGCGAAGACGAGCCACCCGATATCAGGTAAATGCCCACTTAAAAAGTGAATAGTTCCTGGAAATTTTCCAAAAACCGACCAAAAAGCCAGTGTTTACTGGCTGACGGCTGTTGATATTTGGCGGCAGAAGTAATAAAATCTGTGTTTGTGTATCGCCCCGACTATCAGCTAATACGTTATCCACAGGCCAATGCTGGCTATTACTACTATTACTACAACGAAATTTGTACGCCTTTAAGAAGGTCTCTGATTCAGAGACCTTCTCCATTTTCCGGGTAGAGAATCCGGAGAAAAACACGTCAATTAGCAGGCTTTTTGCCCAACCATAAACTACTGAAAGGAGGTAATGAAATTGGCAGAGGCAAAAGGTAAACCCAAAAAAGCTCCCGCAAAAGCATCAAGGCTGGCGCTGGACAAGCCTGATAAAACAGTTATTAAAGCGCTTGCCCTCGGCGGCATGCTTGGCGGCGGAGCACCCTGTGCAGTCGATGTGAAAGACGATAAAATCATCCGCGTCAGACCGCTTCACTATGACTGGAAATATGACCCCAAGCATTTCAACACCTGGCAGATGAAAAGGAACGGCGTCGTATTCAAACCGCACTACAAATCGCAGCCGTCTCCTTTCTCGCTCGCCTACAAGAAACGAACCTATTCGCCCAACCGGATTAAATACCCCCTCGTCAGGGTGGACTGGGACCCGAAGGGCGAGAGAAACCCGCAGAACCGCGGTAAAAGCAAGTTCCGCAGAGCCTCCTGGAACGAGGCTGCCAGCATAATCGCCAGCGAGATCAAGAGAATCCACAAGCAGTACGGCCCGCTGGGCATACTGGTGCAGGGTGACGGGCACGGCGAATGCAAGAGCATCCACACCTGCCATGGCAACTCCACTCTTCTCCTGGATAAGATGGGAGGCTTTACCCAGCAGGTGAGAAATCCCGATAGCTGGGAAGGCTGGTACTGGGGCTCGAAGCATGTCTGGGGACAGGGCTTCATTGGCATGATGCAGCCGGCGGATAACATCATGAAGGATATGACCGAGAACTGCGATATGGTGCTGTTCTGGGGCTGCGACCCGGAAACCACCCCCTGGGGCTTCACCGGCCAGTCGGCTACGCTATGGTGCTACTTCTGGAAAGAGGCGGGCATTAAGCAGGTCTACATCTGCCCTGATGTGAACTACGGCGCTGCCATCCACGCCGATAAGTGGATACCGATACTGCCCAACACCGATGCGGCATTGCAGCTGGCCATAGCATACATGTGGATCAAAGAAGGAACCTACGACAAGGAATATGTCAAAACCCATACTGTGGGCTTCGATAAATTCCAGGACTATGTCCTGGGCAAAGAAGACGGCGTGCCTAAGACGCCGGAATGGGCTTCCCAGAAATGCGGCGTGCCGGAATGGACCATCAAAGCGCTGGCACGAGAGTTTGCCACCAGAACCACTTCCATCGCTCACTACTTCGGCGGCTCCATGATTCGAGGTCCTTACTCCCATGAGCCTGCCCGACTGGAAGTGGTGTTACTTGCCATGCAGGGGCTGGGCAAGCCAGGGGTGCATCAGGCACAGTTTACCTATCAGGGCATGCCCCGCGGCGAAGGGGTAAAGAGTACCCGCTGGTATAATCCCGTTCTGGGCAAGCGTTTGACCCTGCCCGTGCTTACCACCATCCGCGCCTGGGGCAAACAGCTTGTCCCCAAGACGCTGATTCACAAGGCAATTCCCAATCCACCGGTGGAGTTCTGGGGCAACGGCGGCATCGAAGAGCCGGTGGAAGACCAGTTCAAGAGATATGTCTATCCCCTGCCCAAAGAGCAGGGAGGCACCGAGTTTCACATGATCTGGACGGATACCCCCTGCCGCACCACCTGCTGGAACGGTGGCTTCGAAACCATGGAAGCCCTGCGCAATCCCAAGATAGAATGCATTGTCGCCCAGCATCCCTGGCTGGAGAACGATTGTCTCTTCGCTGATATCGTCTTGCCCTCCAATACCACCATGGAAGTTGAAGATATCGTGACCAACATCCGGCAGGGCGTGCAGTTCCACAGCATTGCCCTTCAAGAGCAGGCTTGTAAACCGGTCGGCGAGTCCAAGAGCGACTTCGAGGTGGTCTGCGAGGTAGCCAAGAAACTGGGAAAACTGGAGGAGGTCACCGAGGGCAAGAATACCGAAGACCTGGAGAAATCTGTCTTCGCTGACCTGGAACTGGAAGAATATATCAGCTGGGAAGAATTCAAGAAGAAGAAGTACTACGTGTACCCTACTGCTAAAGACTGGGAGAAAGACCCGCCGGGCTTGTCCAGGTTCGCCCAGGACCCCGAGAAGTATCCGCTGCCCACACCGTCGGGCAAACTGGAAATTTATTCGGAACGACTGGCCAAGTACTTCCCTGATGACAAGGAGAGGCCGCCGATTCCCAAGTGGGTGGAGAAGAGCGAAATGCATGACGAGAGGCTCTCCAGCATCAGGTCCAAGGTATACCCTCTACTCATCGTCTGCAATCACGGCAGATGGAGAGTGCATGCCCAGGCTGACGATATCTCCTGGACCAGAGAGTGCTTCACCTGCAAGGTCAAAGGCTGGGACGGCTATATGTATGAACCAGTCTGGATTCATCCCTCCGATGCCGAGAAGAGAGGCATCAAGACCGGCGACATCGTCAAGGTGGTCAACGAGCGCGGCATCGTCCTCGGCGGCGCCATCGTCTGGGAAAGAATCATGCCCGGCGTCACCTACATGGACCATGGCGCCAGGGTTGACCCGATACTGCCCGGCAAAATCGACCGCGGCGGTGCTATCGACCTGATCACTCCCGACTGGCTCACCTCGCAGCACTGTGTGGGCGAGGCTACCAGCGGCTTCCTGGTTGACGTGCAGAAGCTTTCTATGGCTGAGATGGAAGAGTGGAAAAAGCTCTATCCCGAGGCCTTTGCCAGAGAATATGACCCGGCTTCCGGACTCCGCTTCAATGGCTGGGTTGTCG
>JBBIPA010000063.1:0-9716 GCA_037443085.1 Chloroflexota bacterium
ATGTTTCGTCCTGTTTGCTATTTTCAGGATGAGCGCTAACCATATGACCACCTAAAGCTCGATAAGATTTAAATTTTCGGTCACATACTTTACAGGTGTACATTTTTCTCCCTCAGCAGTATCTGCTCAGCAATATTCGCTCAGCGAATACCAGCAGCGAATACCCCATAAGCGAATACCCCAATCATATTTTTACAATCGCTTTCCAGCCCTCCCTGGAGGGTCACCCTCTATACTATACCTAAAAATAAAGCCTGAGAGCCGGCAAATGCCGGTCGGCTCCCAAGCTTTAACCTTATTCTAAATCCTATCCTCATCGATGTCAAAATCTCAACCTATCCGCAGAATACTTCGTCAGCACCTCCAGTATGTTATCCACTTGCTCCTTCGTTGTGGCTAGCCTGGCTATTCTGACTGCTTCTCTGGGATCGGCAAAACGCTGCGGCAGTGCCCACACTTTCTCCGCAATGTAATTAGCCAATTCGCTGTCAACATTTTCTCTCTTGACCAGCAAATTGACAGCCACCTGCAAGAAGCTAGCTTTATCATAGGGCTTGAAATGCAGTACCATGAACCGAGACAGTAGCTCCACAGGCATCCTGGTGGTGTTGGAAGCAGCAAACACTTTGGTGTTCAGCTTTACCTCACGGCGTTTGCCTATCTTGGTCTCGGCCACAATGCCGGTCTGCATCAGGGAGAGCAGCACCGCGATGTCCTTGGGGCCAATGCGATCAACTTCATCCACCAGCAGAATCTCCGGCTCAGCGTCAAAGAGTAAATCAGCAATGCCAGCTTTGGTAGCCTGTGAGCCCAGAATATAAGGCGCTCCACAGCGAGATAGCTCCAGCAGAAACATGGTTTTGGCTGAGCTGGGCACGCCGGTAAACAACAGATGCACCGGCTTGTCACTGATTAATATCTGCCTGACCAGTGATTTAATGTCCTCATAACCTTCGATGACATCAAAGAGGTCAGCGGGCAATTCCAGGGGGCGACATCTTTGAGCTTCGCCTCCGCCTTGCTGAGCCAAAGCCAGATCTGTCCTGCCCTTTTCCGAGAGGCGATAGCCGGTGTAGGAATTGGATTTGAAGATGTTGTCCAGATAACCATTCTTGAACAGGCGGTTTAAGGTAGCTGACCAGATTCTGACATGACGCCAGGACCAGCCTATGCTAAACTCGCTGGCGCTCATGTCATGAGTGTCTTCAAATTTAGCTATCTCGCGTAAAAGTATAAGGTCCCCTTGTTTCATAGTTCACCTCCCTAGAATACACGTGGCTAAGAATCACCAAAGTATTCGCGCAAGAAATTGTATACACGCCGCTTCTCTGCTTCCGAAGCAGCTTGTACTATAGCATACACGTTTAGCCATCCGGTCTCATGGTCCCAGTAGTTCTTCTTCACAACAGGACTTTTGGCATATCCCGCCCGTTGCCTTTGCACAACATATTCGAGTTTCTTATCTATCAAAACTTGTTGCTCTTTAGTTATTCTTGCCATCTTGCAACCTCACATAACTAGACTATTCTTCCGTAGAAGTCTTTTTTAAAACATCACGGAAAATGCCTATAAACATAGATTTACATAACATTTTGCACGACCCTACTGCTCGACTCCGACTCAGGCCAATACATTACACTCCACATCTCGGCTTCACCACAAGGCAATACATACCAACTCGAAGCATTTCAATACTCGACTCCAACGCACTTCTTGCCACTCCAATTCACTCCTCGGCTCCAACCCAGTCCAAAACACCACACTGCACACCAGCCCTCATCTTCAAACCGCTACGCAGCCGGTCTTGGGAAAGCCCATAGAGAGATATTCTTCTTCGCCTATTTCAGCTAGTTCCAACACTTGATACCTGCCCCAGCCTAGACCTCTATCCTGCCCCATGCCCCTAATGTTCCCACCATACTCAAACAAGGCCCTCAGTAGCTCAATCGTTATAACACCATCATTAAGAGACTTGAGATAGAAGGTCATGTTTGGCTTGTCCAGGTATTCAACAATTTTGACTGCTGTCCGTCGCCCTTCGCCTTTGATGAATATCGAGATAGGCTTAATCTCTTCTCCATCTGGTTTATCAGCGCGTTCGCCATCCATGAAGAGCGGTATCATCTCCGGCTGAACCCACACCCTGTCAGCTACCGCGGCTTTAAGCCCTTTCACATTTAGAAAATTCTTGGACAGAACAGCAGTGCAATCCTTCAAATGCGCCAGAATAGACCTGGCTTCGTAAACAGGCCCACTGCCATCCCGCTTAAAGGTGGTGGTAATAGCTGCTTGCTGGCTCTCCACAGGCTCAAATATCTCTGCCTCAACCGCCTTTGCCAACTTATCCAGCGGAGTAGCATCTTCAGGCGGCCGTTCCGGCGCTCGCGCCTCGAGAAAGTCAAGCAGTTTGCTCGGGTCTTTGGGTATACCAGCAGCAAACTTGGTGGCGAATTTAATTTTCACCCTGTAGTATCTGAACATTTGCGCCAGCAGTTTGTTTAGGTCAATTGTTTCACCTTTTCTCATGCGTTTCTCCTTCTTATATTTGTAAACAATTCAAACCATTCCACTCCAACCCAACTCATCCCTCGGCTTCACCACAATCCTCGACTTCAAACCACCTCACCACATCTCACCCCAAGCCTCGACTCCAACACAGCTCATTCCACACCACAACGCAACATCTCACATCACATCTCAACTTCACGTCAAGTCACGAAGGACACTCCTCGACTTCAAGCCACACCACATCACAACACTGAGTCCCAATCCAAACCTCGGCTCCATCGCAACTCATCTCACGCCATACCTCGGCTTGATTACATTTCACATCACTTCAAGCCACCCCTCGGCTCCAACCCATCTCGCCACACCCCAAATCGCTCCTCGACTTCATCACAGCTCATCCCACACCTCAGCGCAACATCTCACACCACATCTCAACTTCACACCACAACACGACACACCACTGCTCGACTCCAAGCCACATCACCACACCGCACTCCAAATCACCCCTCGCCTTCTTACCACCCTCTTTCTCTCTTGATCATCTCATAACTCGTCAGCACCAGCTGCAGCAGAAAAGCAGTGCCCTCCACCCCACCAGTGTCAGGATGTAGCCTTCGCAACAAATCTCGATATCTCTTTTTAATCTCCTCATCACTGGCTGATCGGTCCAAGCCCAGCGCCATATAGGGATCAAAACCAGCTTTCTGTTCCATCATACTCCGAAGCTGGGCAAAATCAAGACCCATGGACTTCATCAGCTCAGAAAGCTGGTCGTTGAGGAAGGCTGGCATCTCTTCCTGGATGATGTCCATAATCCGCTGATACATTCGAAATATCCGGTACTGATTCATTCTTCACCCTTCGCCCAGGCCACCCATCTCTCCAGTTTCTCCTTTCCAGCCTCAACATCGAGCCAGTAATCTTCCTGCCAGCTCTCTACTTCCCGGAGCGCATTGTCCAGGTCATTGCACGCAAACAAAAGCAACGCATGCTTATCGTCATCCTCAAGGCCGCGCCACCTTTGTTTTAAATCCTCCAATTGGCGATGCGCCTCCGATATCCGCTCAAGCGCCCATTTAACATTAGCTAGTTCCACTGATATTTCCATTTATGCCTCCTTATAGCCTCTCCCATGGCTCCTTGTAAGGGAGTCCAACAAACTCAAACACATCACGTTCTGAGCGACAAACAATTTCACCTGTAGGAGTGGCAAAGCCCCGACCATAAGCCTTTAAGTGCCAGCCCTTTCTTATTGCCGCCATGGCGATGCGCCTGTTGGTCTCAACGCCGCCGGTTCTGACAACCAGGGCAACAGGCCAGCATTCAAAGTCTGTACTGAAGATGTCAACTCCGATACCGCTGGAGAGGTGCGCCATGAGCTTATTCTTCGGTCCGAAAACCCGTCTACCCCGACTATTCCGGCGGAAGCCCAATACTCTCTGGACAACCAAGGCGCCTACCTCCCGCTCAAGCTGGTCAACGCCATTAACATACTTAGGGATAACCAATAATTCGATGTCACCGACTTCAGGCTTTCGACGTCGGATTGAGCCGGCTATTTCGATGCGTTGACAGGCAGACTCAAGCAAAGTCTTAAGCTCCTCAGCTATGGCTCTTGCTTTTTCTAACTCCATTTATGTCTCCTTCAGCTTATCTATCTCCCTCAGCCATCGCCTGACACGTTGAGAATGGCAGGGAGTCTTTTGCCTGTCGCAACTGAGCCTCCCACCGATCCACTTGCCATGCGAGCAATAGCTGCACACCACCATCACCTTGAGTCCAAGCTCGATTTCTCTTATTCTGTTTTCTCTTTTCTTTGACAGTCGTGTTTTCGCTGACATCGCTATCTGCCTATCCTGTAGCTTTTGGCGCCATTGAAAACACAAAGGCAAAACCGAAGGTCGCCAAACCTGTCCTCCAGCCTGGGCGACTTGGCTTTAATTTCTTCGAGCGTGTTGTTGGTGGTGATATGTGTCCATAGCTGGTTCTGCATCCGGTAGTCCAGCAGCTGCTCCAGACGTTCCAGCTTCCAATCGGTGAGCTGTCTCATATCCAGATCGTCAAGCAGCAGCATATCGCTGGCAGCTATCTCAATAAATTTGGCTTCAATGGTATTGTCTTTGATGCCAGCCTGAAGCCAGTAAAACAACTGATTCATGGTAAATTTTCTCACCGGTTTCTCTTTCTGGCAGCGGCCGTTGTAGATGGCATTGAGCAGATGAGTTTTACCGCAGCCGTGAGCTCCAAAGTGAATAAAGAATCGTGGCCCTGTTTCATTGGCGAAATTCAGCGCAGTAGTCAGAACACGTTTCAGGTCACTTTTGCCACATTTGAACGTCTCGAAGGTCTGGCTCTGGGATAACGTCTCGTGTCTTGCTATATTCCAATTCTCTCGATAACATCCTTTCGTAGGGCAGGCAATGACTTTCGAGTAAATTGGACGACCAATTTCATCCCAGGGATGGATGAAACCAGCTCCGTGGCAAACTTCACAATGAGGATTAACCAGAGGCGAATTTAGAAGCTCCTGGCAAATGCTGCACTCAGGATTGCCACAACCTCTAGGGTGAAGCTGCTGATTCTGCCTCGAGTTGCTGCTTGCGACGTTTGTACTCTTCCCCATAGTGCTCCTCAGGTGTTTTATACTGTCGAGGTAATTTAGTAGTTTTATCGTTTATCCTCCTATCCTTGTGGTAGTTTTGTATCGCGACCTCCAGATCCAAGAACTTATCCAAACCGCGCTTTAGAAAGTCCTTCAATGTCCACCGGTACTTGAAAAAACACTGCTCATCGTTGACAATCTGTGCGTAATTTTTCATAGCCTGGGAGATTTCTGCCGCGGGGAAATCCCTTAAGGCGGCCACTAAGGCCCGCTTCATGTCACCTGTGAGCTTCTTGTGCTTAATCATGCCCAGTGAATTCCAGAGGTCAAAAATTTCTCTTTCTTTATATATTTCTTTCTCTATAGGATTATGAATAGGAGTAGGAATAGGAATAAGGCCGATAGTTTCGGTTACTTGCGGTAACTCTCCGTAAGTCTCCGTAACTCTCGGTAAGTTTTCAGACAATAATCTCTCGCATTTGTCCATTATTGACTGAGGTGGTTCTGGTGTTTTTCTTTTATGCGGAGTTCCCCTGATGTATTGATGTCGCTTCCAAGTAGGGAAGATAGCAAATTCTCGACCACTAACTTGCCATCTATAAATTAAGTCGTTCTGCTCCATCTCATCTTGCCATTTCTGTATGTCCGTCGGACGGATACCCTCGTTTAGCGGATAGCAGCGTCCTCGCACCACATTGGGTGTCGACTCGAAGCACCCAAAGTCATCAGGAAGAGGCAGCAACCGGTAAAAATGGAGCTCGGCCCTCGGTGACAACCTGGCAAGATTTGGCGAAGTCCAGATCGACTCTTTTATAAATCTACTTGGCATTTAATAACTCACTCTGTTCCAGCTCATCTTGCCATTTCTGATGTCCGTCGGACGGATACTCGCGTATAGCGGATAGCAGCGTCCTCGCACCACGTTGGGTATCGAGTCGACACCCAAATCGTCCGGAGAAGGCTGCTACCGGTATAATGGAGATCGGCCCTCAGGTGGTAGCAATGGCAAGATTTGGCGAAGTCCATATTGACTCCTCTTTTTCTCACTCTCTCGTTATTTATACAGGCTCGGAGTAGCCCCCTGTTGTTGCCCATCTAGATCTTTGTGCATACCATCTGGCACAAGACTCAGTTCACATCACCTCCTTCTCTCAATAAATTCCTGCCACCCAGAATGTTTTTGTTGTCTGTCCTAGTGTGTTTAGCAGGCTTTTGGCTTTTGGCCTTAGCTCCCTGGCAGGCCGAAGCCATTTTGTTGGCCAGCACCTTTTTGCCAGAGTAACCACAGTAGCCATAACGTCCGTCAGCATCACCCTGCCACCAGATACATTGATAACAGAAATTTGGCCTATCCATCTGTTCCCCTATCCTTTCTGCCTTTATCGCCACCAGCTCTCCAGCTTCGTTCATATTTTCGCCGGTATTTTTCTATGAGCGGGTTAAAATCTCTGTTCTCACCACATTTACAACAACGGCCGACATTGCTGGAATTTATAAGCCAGTGATGTCTGCATAAATTGCTTACCTTTGGACTTTTGGGCATCATCAATTTCCTTGCTTTTTGTTCTCCTTAGTCCGTCCTCCCATTCCTTCAAGCTCTGCCAGTCTGGGCAACAGGTTATCATCTCTAAATTGACATGCGGCGGCTCGGGAACGTAATTACCCTCCAGATATCGGTATACCTGGAAAGGCCCATTTTCCGGGTCGTCTCCCCGGATAATGTATATTGGGGCTACAGTCTGTAAAATGTTGTAGGCCAGCACCTCGGAAAACTGGACAATGTCTCCACTCTTCTTAAAGTCAATAAAGGCTACAATGCGTGGTGGCTTCTGGACCAAGATTAAATCCAGGTCGCAGGCATAGAAGCTGCTGGGCATCTTCCTTTTGTGAAATAACTTGAAACTGTCTCTCGAAGGAGAACCTTTCAAATCACACTTCTGCATGATATCCTGCCAGTATCTCCGCTCCCAAAAAGTTGCAGCCAAACTCCCTGGCTGCCTGACCGATGGCACCGCTGCCAGCAAAAGGGTCAACCACCAGGTCGCCCGGCTGACAGAACATGGCTAGTATATGCTTGGCCTCTAAAACTGGCTGCTGCCAGTTGTGTTTGTCCTTCTCTTTGCCGGCGCCTGGTATCAAATCCCGATAGATGTGGTTGATGCCACCCCCTCTGGGCACGAAGATTAAGATGGGCTTGAATTGATTTATCACCTTGCGCACCGGCTGCCCCAGCGGCGTCAGATTGCCATTTCCCTGGTGAATCAGGGCACAAAGCCACCACCAGTCCAGATGGTCCGAGAGAGCGCTGATGACCTGCGGCAGATATAGCTGCCCGGAATAGGTGACCAGCGCCCCGGTAGTCAGAAGCACACGGGCGGCAAACAACCCCAAGTCGTTCCATAGGGGCAAGTAATCTCTGCCATAGGGCGGATCGGTGAGAATGAGGTCTACTGAATGATTCGGGATATCGCTCAGCACTTCCCTGAAATCTCCCCGCCTGATTCCTACGTTATATTGTCCTCGCAACTCCGGATGTTTGCGCTCTCGATCATTTGGCTGCTTTCGCGCTTCCCTCAGTGTAAATTCACCACGGTGAACTTTGTGAAATATGTCTGGCCTAGCGTGGAGCAGTTTAGAAGCCTCATCCACTTTGCGCCGAGGCACATTGAATAATTCGATAGCCTGGGCACGAGCAGGATGTCCATCATCTTCCAAATCGGCACTACATAGTGCTGATTTACCATAGTTAGGAGATGCTCTCCCACGGGGCTCTTTATGGTCTTCTTTCCACAGCGCTGCCATCGCTGCCCTCTGGTCATCGGTAAGATGCCGACGCAAGACAGCAGCTTTTAGCATATACACCTCTGGCTTATCGCCAAGAGGTGCATCCACAACCGTCACTTCTTTCATACCTAGCTCAATAGCGGCTCTCAATCGATGTCTACCGTCTACAACTATGCCATTAGCAAGAACTTCCAACGGCACCTTAATCCCTCTTAGAGCTATATCGGCATAGAAATCCTGCCATTCGCTGGTACTCATGTCGGGGATAATGTGAGCCAGAGGATGAGGCTTTAATGAATTTGGATCAGCTTTGCGAAACATTGTCTCTCTCTCGGCAAATCTTCCCTCATTAGTCCGATGTGTTTGCGGTGACACCAGCTTTCATTCCCTTTTTGGCTCGTTCACCACATTTACAACAACGGCCGACATTGCTGGAATTTATAAGCCAGTGGTGCATACATGCCTTTGCTTTTTTCATTGTCACCACATACCCCTCCTTTTCACTTTCAGGATGTTTCTGGCCAATTTCAGGGCGTCTTTTTCTTGTAGGGCAATCTCTCGTCCGTCCAGGTCGAATAGGTGAAATACCTTCCCCCACCTGCCCGGGCGATATTCAACAACAATCCGCGGAGCAGGTATGTCAGACTGCCTTTCCTGAGTTTCAGTAGTCATTAGCTCGTCTCCCCCATTATCTTGTCAGCTGTCTCCCTGATAGCTGTTACGGTGGCACCAGTGGCAGAGAAGACAGCTACTACCTTGCCATTGAGTAGCAGGTTGAGAAAATGGTCATCTTCCTCAACAAGGGAAAATCCCTGTTCCTTTTGTTTGTTAGTAAGACAACCGCTAAGCACTTCACTACGAAACATATCTACCTCCCGTTTTCTCTCACCGCCCTTATCTGTCGGAATGCCTCCTGCGGAGTTATGGCTAAGTCTGTCTGACTGGATACCCCCAGCTCCTTGAGCACATCCTTTGGCTGTAGCTTCCAGCGTTGAAAACAGGCTTTGTAGAGCTGCGAGAATGTGTTAATTGCTTCAGCTTCACTTTCCGCCTTCCTTTTCCCTGCTGACGCCTGAGATGCTTTCTCTAAGGCGTCGTTGATGATGTCCTCAGCTTCTTCCAATGTCCTGCCCTGCTCCAACCAGTCCGTTTTGAGGCTGGTGATGCCCAGTACGCTGTGCACTTCCTCCGGGTCAAGCCCCTTTTCTTTCTGCCTTGCCCACCATTTCTTCCAGTCAGGCTCGCCATTCTTCTCAAAAGCCGGCGGCAGCTCACCTTCAGGAGTTTCACCCTGGGGTTTGGGCACCACTTCGCTCACCTCTGACGGTAACAGCTCATAGTCCACTTCCGCAGTGGATATGGCGCCGCCGCCGAACAGCGAAGGGAAGGCTTCCACCAGGGCTCGCTTTAACGCTACCTTCCTCAGCATGGACGGTCGCTTTTCTTCACTCCAAAATTCAGTTGGTGAGCCATCTTTGCGATATTTGATGCACTCCCTTTTATTTACTGCCACATAAAAAGGGCGACTTCGGTCTTTGCGGTATACCTTGGCCCAGCCACCAACTAGATTTTCTCTTTCTTTATCAAGGAGAAAGGCACCCTCGCGAAATTCCAGCCTGCCCCCGTAATCGAGAACAATGCCACTCTCATATCCGTCAAATTGCGGGTTTAGTTCGGCAGCCTTTGAATATGACTCTATGGCAATGATGTGTGCCGCTTTGTCCTTCTCGGAGTATTTGACCAGATATATCTCGCTGGCAAATGGATTGAGGTTGAGAGATTGGCACATTTTTAGAAATATCGCTGCTTCCTGGTCTGTAGC
>JBBIPA010000064.1:0-9248 GCA_037443085.1 Chloroflexota bacterium
GAACCCTGCCAGCCCATCCTAACCCTTTCAGTCCAGTCATAGGGGTGCAGTCCAACCCCGTTGCTATTTATCTAACATCGGTCCAGAGTCTGCTATTTTACCAGGCACATTAGAAATAAACTTTTTGAAATTGTCCACAAACTTAGCCGCTAGTTCTCTTGCCCCATGGTGATAGGCATTGTTATCTTTCCAACCGGTTGACGGCTTTAAAATCTCACTCGGTATTTCCCCGGACACACTCGGTACCAGGAAACCAAAAAGCTGGTCCTTTTCCATGGGCACCTGGGCAAGATCGCCTTTGATTGCTGAGCGGATTAATGAGCGCGTATAGTGAATAGGAATCCTTTCTCCTTTGCCAAATTCTCCATTTATCCACCCTGTGTTTACCAGCCAGCACTTTACCTTATGTCGTGTAATTCTCTCCATAAAAAGTTCGGCATATTTCATTGGCGGCAGGGGTAAAAAGGGCGCCCCAAAGCACGAACTGAAAACTATCTTGGGCTCTTTGCCAAGGCCCACTTCTGTACCGGCTACCTTTGCGGTATAACCCTGAAGAAAGTAATATGCTGCCTGTTCCGGGGTCAGCAGGGCAATTGGTGGCAATACTCCAGATGCATCACAGCTAAGCAAGAAACTGTTACATGGATGAGTCCCTTTACCAGATGGAACAAACTCGTCGATATGCGTGAGTGGATAGGAAGCACGCGTGTTCTCGGTAATGGTTGCATCGTTCAGGTCGATTCTTCGAGTATGGCTGTCAATGACCACATTTTCCAGTATGGTACCAAACCTGCGGGTGCATTCATAAATCTGAGGTTCCTGCTCTTTTGATATCCTGATGACCTTAGCATAGCAGCCCCCTTCAAAATTAAAAATGCCATCATCGCTCCATCCGTGCTCATCATCTCCGATAAGCCTTCTCTCTACATCTGTTGATAACGTAGTCTTTCCCGTGCCTGAGAGACCGAAGAATAAGGCAACATCACCTTGCTTCCCCATATTTGCAGAGCAATGCATGGACAATACTCCGCTTTGAGGGAATACATAATTAAGCACGGTAAATATTGATTTCTTAATTTCACCACCATAGCCGGAACCACCTATTAAAACTAATTTGCTCTTGAAATTAATAATAATGAAAGTCTCCGTCCTGGTGCCATCGATGTCTGGCGAGGCTTGGAAACGAGGCATGCTAACTACTGTGAATTCAGGGGCGAAGTTATTTAATTGTGATGTCTCCTTAACTTGCAGAAACATATTACGTGCAAACAGGCTCTGCCAGGCATACTCAGTGATGACACGTATGGGGATGGAATAACGCGGGTCAACTCCCACATAGCAATCCTGGACAAACAGGTCCTTCCCCTGGAGATAGGCAAGTACCCTTTGATAGAGAGCATGAAACTTGGCCGGGTCGAACGGTTTGTTCTCCTTACTCCACCCTATCTTACTTTGACTGAATTCCTCCTCGACGATGAACTTATCATCCGGAGATCTACCCGTATGCTGTCCAGTCCTTACCACAATTGGCCCCAAATGAGCTATCAGCCCCTCTTGGCGACTTACTGCTTCTTCGTAGAGCATGGAGGTAGGCAGGTTCCTGTATATCTTACCTTGATTCTTTATGCCGTACTTTGCTAATCCGAGCCATTCCTTGTGGTTCTCCATGACCATCTAAGATAACCTCCTAATCGGTAGTGGTGAGTTTGCAATGCTATGCGGTCGTTTGTCGCTCGATTTGATGGCACAGTATACCATGATGAGTTTGCACCTACAAAATGACGCTGGAATCCATAGCCGGGGTCAAGACGATAAGCAGTGACTAAACCACATAAAATCACCAGCGCTTCTTCACAATTCCTCCACACTCTTAGCTTACAATATGAAGTTGAAAGCTCAAATAGAGCGGTCAAATATCACAGAAAGGAGGCCAGCTAATTGAGTAACAAGGTCAAATTACTCGTCGCTGTCCTGGTTGTAGTCGGCGTACTGACAACGATTTTCGCCGCCACCGTAGCATTCGCAGCACCTCCCTGGGGAGCCGGCTCCAATACCGCCTGTATCGGGGCACAACAAGGGTATTGCCCGGGAGTAAGCGGGTGGACTGCAAACAATGCCCGGTGTCCACAGTCCGGCGGATGCTGTGGAGCACTTGGTCAAGCGAATTACAAAGGACCTGCAGGCGGTTCCTGCCACTAAATCCAAACCCGGCAGGAATTCGACCTCCTGCCGGGTTGAACCTTTCAGCTAGAAAGAGGCAGCGCCTCCATCTGCCCCTTTCTAGCTGGTTTAGTGCTTGATATTTGACAATAAATATTTAATATAGTAGATATTTAATCTAAGGAAACACTTACAAGGAACTATCGTTAAATGCCAGCAAAGAAAATCCTGGTAGTCGATGACGAAAAGAAAATCGTCGATATTGTAAAAGCCTACCTGGAAAAGGAGGGCTACCAGGTTGTTGTTGCCTATGACGGTATCTCGGCACTGGAGCTGGCTAAAAGCCAGTCACCTGACCTGATAGTTCTTGACCTGATGCTCCCTGAGATGTCAGGCTGGGATGTCTGTCGCCAATTGCGTAAAAACTCAGATATACCCATCATCATGCTTACAGCACGTGATGAAGTGCCTGATAAGATCGTCGGGCTGGAACTGGGCGCTGACGATTATGTAACTAAGCCCTTCAGTCCTAACGAGCTGGTTTCCCGAACACGAGCTGTGCTCAGGCGCTCCGAAGGCAAGGCAATGCCCAAAACCATCCTCACTGCCGCTGACCTGGCGATAGATGTGGGAAAACGCCAGGTGTACCGGGGAAATGAAGCTATCGAGTTGACGCCAATGGAATTCGACCTCCTCAAGGTCCTGGCGGAAAATCCCGGCCGCGTCTACAGCCGCATGCAACTGCTGGACATGGTCCAGGGTGAAGCCTATGAAGGATATGAACGCACTATCGACAGCCACATCAAAAACCTGCGCAAAAAAATCGAGCCTGACCCGAACACTCCCAGGTATATAACCACCATCTACGGCGTGGGCTATAAGCTGGAGGAGAAATAACATGCGCAGCCTGACCTGGAAACTGGCCGGCGCCCTACTCCTGGTTGTCATCGTCTCCGTAGGATTAACCGCTTTTCTCGTCAGCCAGAGCACCATCCAGGAATTCCAGCAATATCTCTCACCATGTGACACTACCTACCTCGAGGTAATCGAAAATAACCTTATAAAGTATTACTCACAAGGTAGGGGGTGGAATGGTGTCCAGGCAACGCTTAACAGTCAGGTCATATCAAGAAATGACCGTCTGGTACTTACCGATAGTTCCGGAACGATAATCGGGGATACGGCTAATAACTGGCTGGGTAAACATATCAAAGAGATAGGTCTCGATAGCCCCATACCCATCACCGTCTCCGGCAAAACTGCAGGAAATCTCTACCTGGTGTACTACGGCCACATCGACCAGAGAGGCTCCATGATGACCCCTGGCTGCATGAGTTCAACTGTGGTATTGAATGTAGCCGAAGAGAACTTTCTGAACCGGGTCAACAATTATTTATGGGTAATTGGCTTTATAGCAGTTGCCGTTGCCCTCTTCCTGGGGGTGCTACTGACCCGCCAGATCACCTTGCCCGTCCGCGCTCTTACTAAAGGCGCACAACAGATAGCCAAGGGCAAACTCGCCTACAGGGTGAAAACCAGATCAAAAGATGAGCTTGGCGAACTGGCACAATCCTTCAATTCCATGGCATCCAGTCTCGACAAAATGGAGCAGTCCCGCCGCCGCATGACTGCCGACATTGCCCACGAGCTGCGTACGCCACTTACCGTGATAGAGGGAACGGTGGACGCCATGCTCGATGGGGTATTCAAACCGGATAAAGAGCATCTCTCCGCCATAAAAGAGCAAACTGCCCAGCTTACGCGTCTCATTAACGACCTCCGAGACATATCGCTTGCTGAGTCAGGACAGATGAAATTGGAACTGTCCCCGTCAAACATGGTTGACCTGGTGCACCGCAAACTAACGCAGGCAAAGGTCCGAGCTTTTGAGAAGGGCATACAGCTCAGCTTAAAAGCCCCGGAGCAACTGCCTGAGGTCACTGTCGATGCCGCCCGCATAGAGCAGGTCATTGCCAATTTGCTCAGCAATGCCATCCGCCATACGCCGTCAGGTGGCAGCATCACCGTTTCATTACAGACAATAACCAATGCTCCGTCTCACCAGGTCGAGAAACCAAGCCTGTTACTCTCTGTAGCCGACACCGGCGAAGGCATACCACACGAGCATCTGCCCTACATTTTCGACCGCTTCTATCGCGTAGAAAGCTCTCGGTCCAAAAACAACGGGGAAACCGGACTTGGCCTGGCTATCGTCAAGCAGATGGTTGAGGCGCATGGCGGCAAAGCCTGGGCAGAGAGCGAACCAGGCAAAGGCAGTGCTTTCTATATCGCTCTGCCGTTAACCACAGGCTAGCCTCACCTGGCTATTGATGCGCCTGGTGCGCTGATACATTGACCGGTCACCACGGACCAGCATTTTCTTCAGCCACCGCGGTGAGCCGATAGCCAGCCAGCGTACCATATTGTGCCGCGGAACCAGCGGTTTATTCCAGGGGCATACTGCAATACATCTGCCGCCGCAACTGGTCCACTTCTTCTTATTAGCCATCCAGAAAGTTAAACAACGCTCCGCATGCACATACCATTTCCTCAAGCCAGTGTTATTGTAGATATCAATTGGCTCATCGGTCGGCGGTCCCAAAGGTATCGCATTCGCCGGGCAATAAGCAGCACAATTCTCACAGACCATACAAAAGTCGTGGGTGCCAAAAGCAACAGGCTTGTCCACCTCCAGTGGCATATCTGTAGTCACCGCCTTAAGCCGCATGTTAATGCCAAATTCAGGGGACAACACCCGTCCGTTGCGAGCAAATTCTCCAATACCAGCATCTATTGCCAGAGGCACCATGTTTATCTCCGGATTTTGATTCCCCAGCGTCTCCCGGTAGGCAGCATCATAGCCCAGCGTACAGATAAAATCAGCCAGTTGAGTGGTGATGAATTTCAGCCGCGAATAGGTATTAGCCACAGCCGCTGTAGACAGGTGTGACGGAGCCGTATCGGTAAAACCGTGTTCATGAGGGACAACAACAACAATTGCGTACTCATGGGGAACATCGACATCCTTGTATACCCAGCGCTGGTCTATTCGGGTGATACGCACCATCTCCGCCCCAAAAAAGAGCGCCACTTTCTTGACCAGCCGTGTCATCCAGTCTTTATCAGCAATTTCTACCCGTCCCTCGGGCGGTGTCACCGGCAACGTTTCTGGATGATACTGGGCGCACAATCGCCACGCCGCCGCCACCAGACTCTGACCTATCCGGTCATCCGGCTTCAGCTCGCTCTGTGGCAAACGCTGCAGCGAATTATCGAATCCAGTCCGCGCCTTTGTCCTTTTGCGTATCTCCTCTCCGAACGGGTTATCAGGCTGCACTAGCATGAACATGTTCTTGCGCCGGTCAAATTGCTCAATGGGGCCAGTGATATACCTTTCATACGTGGGACGGTCAACCTCTCTGACCCCAAGAAGCTTTCGCAACCTCTCCTGGGCGCGCAGCTTTTGCTCATAGGGAAAAAGCGCCTTATCTAGCTGTCTGGTATCCACGTTGGCACCTCCGTTATTATAGCTCTATAAAAGCAAACACTATTGTAGCATGTATGTAGAAAGGCCACCTGAAGACAGGTATAATACTGTGCACGCAAACAGAAGGATGAGATGACCCGGAATGAAAGTACTACTCAGAATTATTCCCATCGTATTATGCATGGTCCTGGCAATAAGCACCGTTGCCTGCTCCGCCGAGCCAAAGTTTCAATACGAGTCTGCTGCCGCACTGAAGGCACTGGTCATAAATGAAGCGCCAGACTATCCCGAAACCAGCTTCATCGTTTTTAGCGATCCCCATATCTACGCCCACTCACTGGGAACAGATGGCAAGGCATTTCAGGCTTATTTAGCACAGGACCGCAAACTGCTGAAGGAAAGTGTCGAAATCCTGGAATCCGCCATCGAAGCCATAAAAAAGGTAGATGCCAGATTCATTATTGTCCCCGGCGATTTAACCAAAGATGGCGAGCGTGTGTCACACGAACTGGCGGCGAGCTATTTTAGCCAACTCGAAGCCAGCGGTAAACAGGTATACGTGATACCCGGCAACCATGATATCAATAACGGTGCCGCGTACAAATATATTGGTGATACCACTGAGCGCGTGCCCAACATAACAGCCGCAGAATTCGTCCGGATATACGGAGAGTTCGGCTATCAGGAAGCCCTGCAACGTGACCCGGCCTCGCTCAGCTACCTGGCTGAGCCTCAATCCGGACTGTGGCTGTTAGCCCTGGACTCCTGCCGCTATACAGAAAATCAGGAAGGGCACGAACCAGTCACCGACGGCAAATTTAGCGCTCTTACCCTGCAGTGGATTGAAAACATCCTCAAAGAAGCCGCCACCAAAAATAAGGCGATTATCGCCACGGTGCACCACGGCATCGTCGAGCATTACCGGGGACACGAGAAAAACTTCGGCGCCTACATCATTGATGATTACCCGGCGATTAGCAAACTGCTGGCAATGTATAACGTGTGCATGGTGTTTACCGGCCATTACCATTCCCAAGATATCACCGTGACACGCTGGACTGAAACAAACAAATTCATCTTCGATATTGAAACCGGCTCTTTGGTCACCTACCCCTGCCCCTACCGCGTGGTCAGCATAGACAAAAGCCAGAAAGCAGCTATACGTTCCTATCGCATCCTAGAGACCCGCACTCACCCCAACAATTTTCAGGAATATGCGCGGAAATATGTCATAGAAGGAATTAGAGGCATTGCCGCCCAGGTCATTCAGGGATACCGGGTTGAGCGCGCCGAAGCCGAAGACCTCGCCCAGCAGGTCGCCGAGGCTTTCGTAGCACATTACGCTGGCGACGAAAAGCTCGCTCCCAACCAGGAACCACTGCGCACCAGTGGACTGAGCACCATGGGCTGGTTTGTGGTAACCTCCCGCAAAGACCTCGTCCGGGGACTGTGGCAGGACCTTGAGCCTGCCGATAACAACATCACCATCGACCTGAAAACGGGCAAGTGGGAACACCTCAAATAACCTGCCCCGCCATTGGTTGAGTTCCATCAATTAAAACAAATATAGCCACCTTGACATGAAACCTTCAGTGGGATAACGTTGTAGCCAACATTGATAGCACCGAAGGAGGTATGAACCATGGCAATCAGGGCTTACCACAATATCATCTACCAGAAGAATCCGCCCATCGCCTATATCACCTTCAACCGACCTGAAAAAGTGAATGCCCTCTCCGAAGATTTGCAGGCAGAGGTTGGGGAGGCTCTGGATGATGCCGGTTGGCATGATGACGAGATAAGAGTAATAGTAATCAAAGGAGCCGGGCACAATTTCAGTGCCGGCTTTGATTTAAGCAGCAGCGACAACGCTGATGCCGTGCAGTGGCGCAGCCGCTTCCTCAAAGGCAAGGGCTTCAGCGCCACCGGCTGGTGGGATGTCTTCTGGGGAAACCCCAAACCGTTAATAGCCCAGGTGCAGGGCTACTGTATAGCTGGCGGCTGTGCCACCGCCTGCTTCTGCGACCTGTGTCTTTGCTCTGAAGATGCCCTGTTCGGCGCTCCTGAAATCAGATTCAGCGGCCCCTACCTGCCAGCAATCTGGCCCTGGATATTGGGCATGAGAAAAGCCCGCGAGCTCCTGTACACGGGTAACTTAATCGATGCCCAGGAAGCATGGCGACTGGGACTGGTGAACAAGGTGGTACCTCAAGACAAGCTGGAGGAAGAAGTTAACAAGCTAGCCCAAACCATAGCCAAGGTTCCCGCTGGCAGCAATGAATACAGCAAAAAACTGGTAAACATGACCTATGAACTGATGAACATCCGCCTGGCGATGGAGCGTTCCATCGAGCTGGAAGCCGCCTGCCTGTCCAGCCCGGACTCTCTGCCCGAGGTCGGAGAGTTTCAAAGGCTCACTCGAGAGAAGGGACTAAAAGCAGCGCTGGATTGGAATAGTGACCGGTTCGCCCGGGAAGATGCCTGGTTCAAGAAACCCCGGAAAAAGGTTTGACGGAAAGCACTAAACCGTGGCTATCAAACCAGATTGAAGGTTTTACAGGAGGTTATCAATGAGACTAAAAGATAAAGTAGCTATTGTCACCGGCGGAGCTGCCGGCATCGGCCGCGCCTATTGTCTGGGCTTAGCCCGCGAGGGTGCCAGAGTGGTTATTGCCGACATTAATGAAGCCGGTGCCATCGCTACTGCTCAAGAAATCGAAGTCACAGGCGGGCAGGCATTAGGGCTAAAAGTAGATGTCTCAGACGCCCAGAGCACCCTGGCAATGGCGAAAAAGACAGGCAATACCTTCGGCAGGATTGATGTCCTGGTGAATAATGCTGCCTTCTATTTAAGGCCAGCATTAACCAGGGCGCCCTTTCAGGATCTACCACTGGACGAGTGGGACCGGGTCATGGCAGTAAACCTCAAGGGACCATTTCTCTGCTCACGGGCAGTTCTCCCCTGCATGCAGAACCAAAAGTCAGGAAAGATTATAAATATTTCTTCGGATACCGTTTATTTCGGGCCAGTCACCATGGCACACTATGTAACCAGCAAGGCAGGAGTTATCGGGCTAACCAGGGTCATGGCCAGGGAACTAGGACCATACCACATCAATGTGAACTGTATCGCTCCCGGCTCCACCTTCAGTGAAGACCCTGACAACCTGGAACGTCTCGAATTCCGCAAGCAACTGGTAGCCAATCAAATCCTGAAACGAGTAGAGCTGCCCGAGGACCTGGTCGGCACTGTCATTTTCCTGGCTTCCCCGGATAGCGATTTCATCACCGGTCAAACTATAGTGGTCAATGGCGGCACCACCATGCTATAGCCGACGGAGATAAAGTACATGATTACGGCTGTCAACAAGCAATGACCATTGGAGAAAAGAACCTTGTGATATAATGGCAAAATACAAAGAAGGAGGTATTTTGCTATGAAAGAAAAGGTTATCTATTATCCGGAGTACTGGGCAGGAAAGAAACTGGCTTACCCCCATGTGCCTGCTGAGTCACCCAAGTTTGCCCGGTCTGTCGTTGTGGGCAATCTGATATTTGTCTCCGGCTGCCAGGGGCAGAACGATGACACCATGAAGGTGGA
>JBBIPA010000064.1:9261-9675 GCA_037443085.1 Chloroflexota bacterium
CAACTGATAGTAGCCCTCAATAAAGTCAAACATGCCATGGAAGAAGCCGGCAGCTCCATGAACAACGTCATCAAGACCATCATGCTGCTGAAACGCCTGGAAGACTATCCCAAGATGAGGAAAACAGAGTTGGAATATTACCAGAAACACGCTCCCCTGCTGGTAGAATATCCTCCCGCTAGCACCTTCATGCAGGTAGGCCTGGCCAAGCCGGAGTTCCTAGTCGAGATAGATGTCATCGGCGTGATTTCCCGGGATTAATCACCTTGTCTGTGGGCCAACCTGCTTTGTCAGGCATTTGTGATCTAATATAAATGCCTTGTGGATTAATTTACGCTTTTTGTGACCAAAATCTGTCCGATTTATTGCCCACTGTAAGTTACTAAGGGTAGATTGCCACGTTAAAGTTATTGA
>JBBIPA010000065.1:0-888 GCA_037443085.1 Chloroflexota bacterium
TAGTCACCAAGGGCGGGAGTTGCTATTGATAGATACTGCTGGCATCAGGCGGCGTGGACGTTCCAGCACGGGCGTAGAATATTACAGCTTGATTCGAGCTTTGCGTGCCATTAATCGTTGCGATGTCGCCCTGTTGGTTGCGGATGCCACTGAGTTTATTACTGCTCAGGATGTACATATTGCCGGTTATATAAAGCAGGCGGGCAAAGGTATGGTGCTGGTGGTTAATAAGTGGGACCTTGTCTCCGAGTATCCTAAGGAATCATATGTGCAGCAGATTCAGCAGCGGCTGAAGTTTATGGCTCATGTGCCCGTTCTTTATGTTTCAGCTAAATTCAGGAGTGGTATAAATGAGATAATACCCAGGGCTCTGCAGGTTTTGCAGGAAAGGCAAAGGCAATTATCTGACCAGGTAGTGGATAAGCTTATTAAGGATGCGGTGATGGCTCACACGCGGCCACGCAAAGGCTTAAAACAACTTGAAGTTATTCGTGCCTATCAGGCGGGCATCAATCCGCCGAGCTTTGCTCTGCTGGTTAATGACCCGGAGCTAGTGCACTTCTCTTATCAGCGCTATTTGGAAAACAAGCTCCGGCAAACCTTTGGTTTTTCCGGTACCTCATTGCGAATTCTCTTTAAGAAGGCAAAATCCAGAAAACTTCAGAAAGTGGGGGGTAAGAAGATTTGATAGTTGCTGAATTCATAATTGCTGCGGTGATTGGCTATCTCATGGGTGCTATTCCGTTTGCTTTAATAATTGGCAAACTGATGGGAGGGGTTGATATTTCTAAGCACGGTAGCGGTAATCTTGGTGGTACCAACGTGTTGCGTGTCCTTGGTTTCAAGGCAGGTGCTCTTACAATGGCTCTCGACATAGTCAAGGCATTT
>JBBIPA010000065.1:898-9073 GCA_037443085.1 Chloroflexota bacterium
GCCGGTACTGCTAGCAAAGTTTATCATAGGTGATAGTGTGCTGAATATAGCTGGTTTCCCTCTTAATTGGCAATGGGGTCAGGTGGTAACTGCTTTGATGGTTATGGTGGGGCACAACTGGTCAGTATATATCAAATTTCGTGGTGGTAAGGGTGCAGCTGCTTATTTTGGTAGCTGGTTTGCCATTTTCCCCGTGGCTGCTTTGTTCGGAGGTGCGATTTTGATAGTGACGGTTTTGCTGAGTAAATACATGTCCTTGGGTTCTATACTTGGCTCATTAAGTATCTTGTGTTTTTTCATGGTACTGACGGTGCTTGATGTATCACCCCCTGTCTACCTGGTTTACAGTATGGTAGCTGCAGCCTTGATTATATATCAGCATCGGAGCAATATCAGCAGGTTACAGGCTGGCACCGAGAATCGGATGGGCAGAGGCCGTGCGGGGTAGTTTGTTATTTCATATTCCTGATTACAAACGCACGAAAACTCGTTTTTGGGGGTAACTAATTATGTCCAAAGTTGCTATTATCGGTGCTACTACCTGGGGCAATACTCTGGGCAGACTGCTGGCAGACAATGGGGCTATGGTTAGCGTTTGGGCGCGGACTGAGGTTAGTGCCAGAGAGCTAAGACAGGAGCACCAAGTGAGCCTATCGAAAGACGTCTCTGGTGGTTCTCTCTCCTTTACCATAAATCTTGACGAGGCATTAGGTACAGCCGAATTTGTTATCTGTGCCGTGCCGGCTCAACGCATGCGGCAAAACATTAGATTGAGTAATACTTATTTAGATGCTTCCATGATACTGATAAGCGTGGCCAAGGGACTGGAAGCAGAAACTGGCAAAAGGATGTCGGAAGTGATAGCAGATGAGGCTGCCGCTGTTTCTCAAGATATGATATGTGCTCTATCCGGACCGAATCTTTCTGGGGAAATTAATCAGGGATTGCCTGCTACATCGGTGGTAGCTGGACGGGTCATGGAGGTTAGCAAAAAGGCGCAGAAGTTGCTAGATGCACCAAATTTCTCCGTTTTTGTCAGCGATGATATCGTTGGTGTTGAGCTATGCGGCGCCTTAAAGAATGTCATCGCCTTAGGGGCTGGAATTATGGATGGACTGGATATGGGTAACAATGCCAAAGCTGCATTTATAACCATGGGCTGGAGCGAGATTGTTTCGCTCGGGATAGCCTTAGGGGCTAATCCGGCCACTTTTTATGGACTGGCTGGTTTGGGTGACCTCATAGCCACCGGTAACAGCCCGTTAAGTCGTAATCACTATGTGGGTTACGAACTGGGTAAAGGACGACTTCTGGGTGACATAATTACTTCTATGGCACATGTTGCTGAGGGGGTCGATACGGCTATAGCTGCCCACGGTTTGGCGAATAGGTTGAAGCTTGGAACACCGATTATAGACCTTGTATACAGTGTGTTATTCGAGTCCCTACCGCCGGCTGAGCTATCAAGGCGGTTTAAGAACGGGCTGAAACCTGAATCAACCCCCTAACTATTGGTTGGCATTTCTCCAGTCTACTCAATAATTTCGTGGTCTTCGACTTCAGGAGTTTTGGCTGCGGGTAGGGTTTTGGCTAATTCTTCGAAAAGTCGCCGCTGGTTGGCATCCATAGATTTTGGTGTCACTACTCGTATTATGACCATTTGGTCTCCCTTGCCTCTGCCGTGAAGTCGGGTTATGCCTTCGCCTTTGATGCGGAACACCTTTCCGTTTTGAGTACCTGGTGGTATCTTCAATTTTGCTTTACCACCTAGAGTAGGCACTTCTAAGTCATCTCCCAGAGCAGCTTGCGCGAAATTAACTGGAAACTCATAGAATATGTCAAAGTCTTTACGGACGAAAAACTTGTGTGGTTTAACGGAAAAGTTGATGTAGATGTCGCCAGGTGGGCCACCGTATCTTCCAACTTCGCCTTCGTGGCTGAGTCGCATTTGATAGCTTTCATCTATACCTGGAGGAACGGTAACCGTGAGTTTGCGTTTTACCCTTTCTTTGCCGCTACCTTTGCACTGGCGGCAGGGGTTGTTAATCACTGTACCCTCGCCTTTGCAATGCGGACAGGTGGTGGTGTGAACGAAACGCCCGAAAAGGCTTTGTTGGGTCCGACGCATTTCGCCGTTGCCGTTACAGTTAGGACATTTTTGTGGGCTTGTTCCTGGTTTACTGCCCAGGCCTTGACAGGCTGAGCAGTTTTCGATGCGCGAAATCTCGAATTGCTTATCTGTGCCGAAGACAGCTTCTTCAAAAGAAATGGTTAGGTTAACTCGCAGGTCAACTCCTTTTTGTGGAGAGCGATGTTGAACTCTGCCAGTAGTGGCGCCAAAGAAAGCATCGAAGATGTCGCCCAGTCCACCCAAGCCGATATCTTCGAAACCAAACCAATCTGCTGTGGCTACATTTCCATAGCGGTCATAGGAGGCGCGCTTTTTGGCGTCGGAGAGAACCTCATAAGCCTCATTCAACTCTTTGAATTTATCTTCAGCTCCTGACTCGTTGTTGTGGTCAGGATGATACTTAAAGGCTAACTTGCGGAAAGCCTTCTTAATTTCCTCGTCACTGGCGTTTCTTGGAACCCCAAGTATTTCGTAATAATCCCGATTGTTGGGCATAATAAAATAACCTCAACTTTTCAGTATAGCTGACGAATCAGCCTTTAGCAAATTTCAAATAGGCCATATCGCCAAAGCTGTAGAATTTGTTTTGCATGTGGTCGTGATGTATGATTGATTGCTAAATGAAAGAGAAGCTCAGGCAAGCTCTGGCTTTGCGGCGGAAGATGAGTTTAAGCGGCAGAGGGTTGACCGAGGCGGCGGTGCTCATGCCGATTTTCTGCAAAGATGGTGAGTATCACATCCTTTTCACCCAGCGGAGCGATCAGGTAGCGCATCACAAGGGTCAGATATCATTTCCTGGCGGAGCTCGTAGCGATGTTGACACCAGCCTTTCGGATACAGCCCTTAGAGAGAGCTGGGAGGAGATTGGATTGGAAGCCAGTGATGTGGAGGTCTTGGGAGAACTGGATGATACACCTACAACAACATCTAGTTTCAATATCTCACCTTTTGTGGCTTTTATTCCCTATCCTTACCAGTTCACTCTAAATTCCTATGAAATAAATGAGGTTTTCAGTGTACCAGTTTTAGCCTTGCTGCATAAAGCTAAAAAGAGAGAGGAACGTTACACTTTCGGCGGTGAGGTTTTTATTGGTTATTCCTACGAGTATGATGAGAGGTTGATATGGGGGGCCACAGCTAAGATTGTTCAGCAGTTTCTTGAAGTTTGGCAATCAGTGAGTGGAGCTCAGTAATAGACATTTTAACTTTTGGATTCTGCTTTTTTACCCTCGGCTATTTGCTTTGCCTTGACCTTGATTTGCTTTGGTTTAACCTCCTCCGCCTTGGGAAGCGTTAGTATGAGGACGCCATCTTCGAATACTGCCTCCGCCTTATCGCTCTTGACTTTAACCGGGATGGGCAGTGAGCGACTGAAGGTTCCGTAGCGCCGCTCCTTATAGAAGTAATTCTCCTCCTTGACCTCCTGTTCCTCCTTGTGCTCACCCTTGATGTTGATTGTACCATCAGTGATGGAGATATCTACCTCTTCTGGTTTGAAACCAGGAAGAGAGGCCTTTACTACTATGTCATTGGCAGTTTGGTGCATATCTATGGGTAGTTCCCATGTTCCTGACGCCGGCCATAAGCGCGGAACCCGAACAAAGCTGTCCTCAAACAGCCTGTCCATAGCATCCCTCAAACTTGTCATTTCTCTGAATGGTTCCCATCGTACGATGTTCATACTTTTACCTCCTTTTATTTAGATATTCTGAGCTCCACTCATAATAAATTATAAGATACTTAAAATAATTTATCAAGATAGTTAATAGGCATTATAATTATTTATGGAACGTATACTTGACAAAATTTAAGAAGTCATTTAAGATAATGCAGGTAAAAGACTAAGGGTGAGGATTATGCCAGGCAAAGATTATTATGCTATTTTGGGTGTGGGGCGTAGCGCTCCTGAAAAAGAGGTAAAGCAGGCTTATCGGCGGCTTGCCAGGAAGTATCATCCTGATGTCAATCCTGGGGACAAGGCGACTGAAGCTAAGTTTAAAGAGGTAAACGAGGCATACGAGGTGCTTTCCGACCCGGAAAAGCGAAAGAAATATGATCAATATGGTGACCAGTGGCAATATGCCGACCAGTTTGCCAAAGCCGGTCAAGGGGCTCAGTGGGATTTTAGCAGGGGTGGCACCTCTACCACATTTGATTTTGGCGACTTAGGTGATTTAGGTGACATCTTCGGTGGTGTTTTTCGGGGCTTTGGCACTGGCTCAGGCACTGCTAGCCGTTCTGCCAGGGCCAGAAGTATGGAATATCCGGTAGAGGTGACACTTGAAGAGGCTTATCAGGGAACAAAGCGTGTTCTTCAACTTCAGGCTGAGGAACCTTGCTCAGCTTGCGGCGGTAGCGGTAGGGCTGGCAGAGGACGATGTTCTAGTTGCGGTGGTTCAGGCAGGTTGTTGAAACCTAGGAGGCTTGAAGTCAAGATACCACCGGGTGTCGGAGACGGTTCAAAGGTGCGAATTGCTGGTCAGGGCAGTCAAGGCTATGGTGGGGCTAAAGGCGATCTCTTTTTGGTAGTGAAAGTATTGCCTCATCGAATCTTTGAGCGTAAAGGTGATGACCTTCATGTTGAAGTGCCCGTACCCTTAGTAACCGCCATGCTTGGCGGTGAGGTGGGAGTTCCAACACTTAAAGGAAATGTGGCTTTAAAAGTGCCGCCGGAGACTCAGAACGGCAAGGTGTTTCGGTTGGCAGGTCAGGGTATGCCACATTTGAACGACTCTTCGCGAGGTGACATTTTTGCTAAAGTGAAAGCGGTGCTGCCGACACAATTGACGCCGCAGGAGAAGCAGCTTTTCGAGCAGTTACGAAAATACCGTTTGGGTTAAGCATTGCCACTGTATTATTGAGGTGATAAGATAGATGGAGTCGGCAGGTTCAGAACCGAGATATGTCATAAGCATTGCAGCTCGAATAGTAGGCATTGAGACGCATACCCTGCGCTATTATGAAAGAATTGGCCTGGTTCAGCCGTATCGTTCCAAGGGGAATGTCCGTTACTACTCTGAGACTGATATTGAACGCCTGCGTCAGATTAAAACCTTGATGGGCGATTTAGGAATTAATCTGGCTGGTGTAGAGGTGGTAATACGTATGGCGGAGAAAATGACAGAAATGCAGCGCCAAATTCAAGAGATGGAATTTAAGATTGAGAAGCTCAAAGAGACTGAAACAGCAATGGAAGGTGAATTGAACAGGGAGGTTGATGATGCCTAAATCAAGGGTGGAACTGCCACCTGCCGAATGGCAGATTACGGCGACCACTGTCCATTGTGATTTTGTTGATGACTTTGTCACTATAATGGTGAGTAAAGATTGGACTACTAAATGTGTCTGGTATATGCGGCATAAGCAGAGATCTATTGAGGATAGAAAGCAGAAATTCGATAGAAACATGAGGCTCAAGATGGAGAGATGCCAGGGGCCTGAGTGTTCTTATGTTACAGATTACAGAGCTAAGCTAATCAAGGAAGAGTTTGGAGGAAAGTAGAGGATAGTTATGAGACCAGATAGATTCACTGAGCAAGCCAGGGAAGTTCTGGCTGCTTCACAGAACATCGCTAGCCGTTATCACCATGTCCAGTGGGATGTGGAGCATATCTTGCTGGCATTGCTGGAGCAGGAGGGTGGCTTGACCTCCCAGATATTGGACACGTTGGGCGTGAACGTGCAGGTGGTAAGAAAGCGAGTTGAGGATAGCCTCGACCGTGCTCCTAAAGCAACCCATGAGTCAGCTCAAATTTATGCCACCCCTCGAATCGCTCGACTTATGGATAACGCAGCTCGTGAGGCTGATAGGCTTAAGGATGACTTCATCAGCATCGAGCATTTACTGATTGCTATTGTGGTGGAGGCTAAGGGAGAGGCGGCTACAATTCTGAAGGAGTTCGGTATAGACCAGGAGAAAATTTACCGGGCACTTCAGGATATTCGGGGTGGTCATAGGGTTGACAGCCCGACCGCTGAGAGCAGGTATCGTTCGCTGGAGAAATATGGGCGTGATCTAACTGAATTGGCTCGCCAGGGAAATCTTGACCCCGTTATTGGGCGTGATGAGGAGATAAAGCGGGTGATGCAGATATTAACTCGTCGCACCAAGAACAACCCTGTTGTTATTGGCGAGGCTGGGGTCGGCAAAACAGCTATTGCTGAAGGGCTGGCTCAGAAAATCGCGGCTGGCGATGTGCCTGATTCTCTCAAGAACAAGAGAGTGGTTGCTCTGGATATGGGTGCGCTGGTTGCTGGCAGCAAGTTTCGTGGTGAATTTGAGGAGAGGCTGAAGGCAGTTATGGATGAGGTTCGCCAGGGCAAGGGCGAGATTATAATGTTTATAGACGAGATGCATACCGTAGTTGGCACCGGGGCTGCCGAGGGGGCGATAGATGCCAGCAATATGTTAAAGCCGGCGTTAGCTCGTGGCGAACTCCAATGTGTTGGGGCAACTACTCTGGATGAATATCGGAAGCATATCGAAAAAGATAAGGCGCTAGAGCGGAGGCTGCAGCCCGTGTTTCTTGATGAACCGAGCGTTGAGTCGACTATAGAAATGCTGCGCGGGTTGCGTCCTAGGTATGAAGCCCATCATAAGATAAAAATCGATGATTCTGCCCTGGTGGCTGCGGCCAAACTCAGCCAGCGTTATGTCTCGGACAGGTTTCTCCCGGATAAGGCGATTGACCTTATTGATGAGGCGGCAAGCAAATTACGCATTGATATGGAAAGCAAACCACCGGATGTCAAAGAGCTAGACGAGAAGATAAAACAACTGCAAGATGAGGAAGACTCAGCTTCTCAACGGGGAGAATATCAGAGAGCAGCTGAGTTAAAGTCACAGAGATTTCAGCTTGAGCCGAAGCGTGACAAGAAAGAAGCCGAGTGGCGCAAGGAGAAAAAAATCGATAGTGTTGTGGATGAGGAGAATATCGCCGAGCTGGTTGCCAAATGGACGGGTATACCCGTGTCTCGCATGCTGGAAGGCGAGGCTGAGAAGCTAATTCATATGGAAGAGAGGCTACATGAGAGGATTGTGAACCAGGAAGAGGCAGTGTCAGTTATATCTGAGGCTGTCAGGCGGGGACGAGCCGGTCTTAAAGACCCCAAGAGGCCCGTAGGTAGTTTCATCTTCTTAGGTCCTACAGGGGTTGGTAAGACTGAGCTGGCCAAGGCTCTGGCACAGTTCCTTTTCGATGATGAAGATGCCATGATACGGCTTGATATGTCGGAGTTTATGGAGAAGCACACTGTATCGCGGTTAATTGGTGCACCGCCGGGATATGTGGGTTACGAGGAATCAGGGCAGCTGACTGAAGCGGTGCGGAGGCGTCCGTTTCGAGTCATTCTTTTCGACGAGGTGGAGAAGGCACATCCTGATGTTTTTAATATTCTACTCCAGATACTGGAGGATGGCAGGCTGACTGACGGACACGGTAGAACGGTTGACTTTAGAAACACTGTTGTTATAATGACCAGCAACTTGGGTACTCAGGAGTTTCAGCGCCAGGCAATTGGCTTTTCCCGTCAGGAGAAAAGTGAGCAGCAGCGATTGAAGGGCACCATAGAAGCCGCCTTGAAACAGACTTTTCGACCCGAGTTCTTGAACAGAATAGACGACATCGTTATTTTTCAGCCGCTTACTGAGGAGCACTTGAAGAAGATTGTTGACATGTTGATCTCGGAGGTGGAGAAGCGACTGGCTGATAGAGATATCAGGTTGGAGTTGGATGATGAGGCGAAAGCCTGGCTGCTCAAAGAAGGTTATGAGCCAGCCTACGGAGCACGTCCGCTACGCCGGGCAATCCAACGTCATGTGGAAAACCCTCTGTCCGGCCGAATACTGCAAGGTGAAATAAAGGACGGAGAAACTGTGGTTGTTGGCGTTAGTGGTGATGTGCTAAACTTCAGCACCAAGAAAAAGATGAAGTCAGCTGGGTAAATGGAAGATTCCTCAAGCATGGACACTGTAGCCGCCGGAGACGAAGTCAAGCAGCGGTTATCTACAAGGGATATCACACTAGGTGTTTTGTCCTTAGTAT
>JBBIPA010000066.1:0-8849 GCA_037443085.1 Chloroflexota bacterium
AGGGATAGTTGAAGGGATGCTCACGCTGCGCTCAGCATGACGGGAAAGCGGTGGTATGGTGATGTGCTGGTTTGTGCTAGTAAAACTTGACAATCTGCAGGTTGCCACTTATAATGATGAAAAACCACTGTCATCTGCCTGGAACTTTATTGTGCCTTTATCTTTTCCCATAATGATTTGCAGTTACAGTAGTGTAGTGTACGTATAACGTTATTGTGGGAATAGCACGGACCACACGTAAAATCATGAGTTTGCATCTTTCCCTGTGCTATAGCTATATTGGGCCGTGAAATGCCAGGTTGCCAGCCTCAACATAAACGAAATGGCTGGTTTCAGCGTATATCAATAAAATACCGATGAGCAAATATATTTTTGTTACTGGCGGTGTGGTCAGTTCCGTAGGCAAGGGCATCAGCGTTGCCTCTCTGGGCAGGGTGCTGAAAAGCCGCAATGTCTCGGTGTCCGTGCAGAAGCTGGACCCCTATCTCAATGTTGACCCGGGGACGATGTCTCCCTATCAGCACGGCGAGGTGTTCGTCACCGACGATGGCGCCGAGACTGACCTGGACCTGGGTCACTATGAGCGGTTCATCGATTTGGATTTAACTCATGCCTCCAATGTAACCTCGGGTCAGATTTACTCTGCGGTGATTGCCGGCGAGCGGCGCGGCGATTTCCTGGGCGGCACGATACAGGTGGTGCCCCATGTCACCAATGAAATCAAGCGGAAGATACGGGAAGTGTCTCAGCTTTCCCAGGCGCAGGTAATCATCGTGGAGGTGGGCGGCACGGTGGGCGATATCGAAGGGCAGCCGTTTTTGGAAGCCATCCGCCAGATGCGCTACGAGGAGGGCAAGGACAATACCCTGTATATTCATGTGACCTACCTGCCGCATATCGCCACCACCCGGGAGCTGAAGACCAAGCCCACGCAGCATAGCGTCAACGAGCTGCGGCGCATCGGCATTCAGCCGGATGTCATCCTGTGCCGCTCGGACTATGCCATTTCCGAGAATATCAAGGAGAAGATATCGCTGTTCTGCAGCGTGGACCGGAATGCGGTGATACCGCTGGTGACTGCGGATACTATTTACGAAGTGCCGCTGATGCTGGAGGATGCCGGGCTGACCGATTTAATCGTGGCGCGGCTGGGATTGAAAGCGGAGGATGCCGACCTCACCGAGTGGCGACGGATGGTGGCGAAGCTGAAAGCCCCCCGTGAGCCGGTGACCATAGCCCTGGTGGGCAAATACGTGGAGCTGCAGGATGCCTATTACTCGGTGCGCGAGGCGCTGGGGCATGCCGGGCTGTATCATGACAGCCAAATCAATCTGCAATGGGTGCATTCCGAGGCGCTGGAAGGCGACGGCGGCGACAGCCTGCTGAAATCGGCGCAGGGCATCATTGTGCCTGGCGGCTTCGGCTACCGCGGCATCGCGGGTATGATAAATGCGGCGCGCTATGCCCGGCAGAACCAGATACCCTACCTGGGCCTGTGCCTGGGTATGCAGGTGATGGTGATCGAGTTCGGACGCTATGCGCTGAACAACCAGCTGGCGAACTCTACCGAGTTCGACTCGAATACGCCGTATCCGGTGATCGATTTGCTGCCGGACCAGCATAAGGTGAGCAATATGGGCGGCACCATGAGGCTGGGCGCCTATCCCTGCCGGCTGGTGCGCGGCACTCATGCGGCGCAGGCATATCCGCAGGAGGTGGTGCATGAGCGCCATCGCCACCGCTATGAGTTCAATAACCGCTTCCGCGAGCAGTTCGCGCAGAAGGGGCTGGCAGCCAGCGGCCTGTCTCTGGATGGCAGGCTGGTGGAGATAAGCGAGCTCAGGGACCATCCCTGGATGGTGGCCTGCCAGTTTCATGCCGAGTTCAAGTCGCGTCCCAATCGGCCCCATCCCCTGTTTGTGAAGTTTATCGAGGCCGCCAGGGAGACACTGGTTGAGGGAGCCCAGGTGACCATGCCGCTGTGAGCGGAATGACTACGAAAGCCAAGGTGAGCATATGCGATTATTTTTAGATACCGCCAATGTTGAGCATATCAGCCACGGGGTGAGAATGGGGGTGATTACCGGTGTCACCACCAATCCCAGCCTGGTATCCCGGGAGGGCAAGGTAAATTATAAGGAGCTGGTCCAGAAGATTTGCGCCATCGTGCCGGGGCCGGTATCCACGGAGGTGCTGGGGAACGATGCTGCCGGTATGATTGCCGAAGCGAAGCAGATTGCCAGATGGGCGGATAATGTGGTGGTGAAGATACCCGCCAGCATCGAGGGCATCGAGGCTACCCATCGATTGGCGAAGGAAGGCATCAGGGTCAATCTTACCCTGTGCTTTTCGGTAAATCAGGCGCTGCTGGGGGCGGCGGCGGGGGCGGCCTATATCAGCCCCTTTGTGGGCCGGCTCGATGACATCGGCGAGCCGGGCATGAAGCTGGTAAAAGAAATGGTGGCGATATTCAAGAGCTACCCTGATATCAAGAGTGAAATCATTGCCGCCAGCATCAGGCATCCGCAGCATTGCCTGGAGGCGGCGCAGGCAGGAGCGCCCATCGCCACCATTCCCTACCAGGTGCTGTTGCAGATGACCAGGCATCCGCTGACCGATATCGGCATCAGCCGTTTCCAGGAGGACTGGCGGAAGGTGATGGGTGAGACAGGGGCGGTGTGAAGCGATTGCCACGCCCCGATGGCCATCGGGGCTGGCAATGACAGTGAGAGTGAGTGGGTTGGGAGGACCCGTCTTGGGAATTTGAATATTTGAATTTGGATTTTGTTTGAGATTTGCAATTTTGAATTTGTGATTTATTATCGGAGGAGAGGATTGCATAAAAAATATTTTTGGCAGGTGAAGGACTATGACCATGAACGTTAATTTAAACATTGCGGAGCTGGAGGAAAAGACGCGCGAGGACCTGATTGACATCGCCAGGCAGCTCGGCGTTGAGGATGTGAAGAGCCTGAAAAAGGCGGAGATCATCGAGCGCCTGATGCAGGCGCAGGCGGAGCAGCAGGGGCTGATGTATCTCAGTGGCATACTGGACATCATGGATGACGGCTACGGCTTTCTGCGGCAGGACACGCTGCTGCCCGGCGCCGATGACGTGTATATCTCCAATTCTCAGATTCGCCGCTTCGGCCTGCGCAATGGCGATGCGGTGAGCGGGCAGGCGCGTCCGCCCAAGGAGGGCGAGAAGTACTGTAGCCTGCTCCGTGTGGAGACGGTCAACGGGCAGGACCCGGAGCAGGGCAGGAGCCGCCGGCACTTCGGCGCCCTTACCCCGACCTTCCCCGACAGGATGTTTGACCTGGAGACCGACCAGAAGAATCTATCGACGCGGCTAATTAACCTGGTGTCTCCCATCGGCAAGGGGCAGCGCGGCCTCATCGTGTCGCCGCCCAAGGCGGGCAAGACCATGCTGCTGAAGAACATCGCCAATGCCATCCTCACCAAGTACAAGGATACGCATGTCATCGTCTGCCTCATCGGCGAGCGCCCTGAAGAGGTGACCGATATGAAACGCTCGGTGCCGGCGGAGGTGATCGCGGCTACCTTTGATGTGCCGGTGGAGCATCATACCCGTGTTGCCGAGCTGGCGCTGGAGCGCGCCAAGCGGCTGGTGGAGGTGGGCAAGGATGTGGTGATTTTGCTCGATGGCATCACCCGGCTGACCCGCTCCTATAACCTGGCCATGCCGCCCAGCGGGCGGACGCTGTCCGGCGGCATCGACTCGGTGGCGCTGTATCCGCCGAAGCGTTTCTTCGGCGCGGCGCGGAATATCGATGAGGGCGGCAGCCTCACCATCATCGCTACCTGCCTGGTGGATACCGGCAGCCGCATGGACGACCTCATTTATGAAGAGTTCAAGGGCACGGGCAATATGGAATTGCATCTCGACCGCCGCCTGGCGGAGAAGCGGATATTCCCGGCCATCGATGTGCTCAAGAGCGGCACCCGGCGCGAGGAGCTGCTCCTCGACGAGGCCACACTGAAGCAGGTGTATGTGATGCGGCGCATCGTCAGTATGCTGGCTGAGGATTCACCCAACGGCACCGGCGCTATGGACCGGTTGATGGACCGCCTGGCCAAGACCCAGAATAATGCCGAGTTCCTGGCAACACTGTCCAGGGACATCTAGGAGAGAAGGCGTGGTTTGTGTTATGATAGCTGGTAATAGCATGATGGAGGCAAGGCAATAATGAAGACAAAGGCTGCAGTGATACTGGTGTTGTTATCACTGGTAGCATTGCTGTTACCAAAACCGGTGGCAGCGGCCAGGCTTACCCTGAGTCCAACGCAGGGGATTGTTGGCTCGGGGGTATCTATTATTAACATAGCCAGCTATGGTACCGGGCAGTACCAGGTTCTCTGGGGTGAGTCCCGGCAGGTTATTGCCCAGGGCAGCACCACCGGGCTGGCGAATGTGGGATTTACTGTCCCTGAATCTGCCAGGGGTAAACAAAAGGTCTTCCTGACCGTGGGCGGCAATGCCTATGATGGTGAGTTCACGGTGCTGCCGTCTATCCGCCTGGATGCCAGGGAGGGGTATGTGGGCAACAGCGTGATAATCAGGGGGAATGGCTTTAATGCTAATGAGACCGGCATCGCAGTCACCTTCGGCGGCACTGCTATTGCCAGCGGTATAGTATCTGATAGACTGGGCAACTGGCAGGCAACGTTAAAAATCCCGCCCGCCCGTGGCGGGTCGGTCACCGTTGATGCCGGTAGCGCCACCACTCCGGCTCTGGAGGTGGATGACAGGGTATTCACGGTGATTCCCAGGATAGAGATTAATCCTGCTGCCGGTGGAGTGGGCACACTGGTGATGGTCACCGGCAGCGGCTTCGGCAGTGCCGAGACCGGCATCAATATCGTTTACGATGGCGTAAGGGTGAAGACCGGCATTGCCAGCGATGGCAATGGCTCGTGGCAGGGGAACTTCTACGTGCCCACCTCGGCCAAGGGCGGGCACCGGATTACCTGCTATGGTGATGTCACCGGTGAAGCGCTGGTGGCCGGTGTCAGCTTTTCAGTTTCGCCGGTAATGAAGCTGGAGCTGGCTTCCGGGCAGCTTGGCGACGTCATCAGGGTGGGCGATGATTTCTGGGCCAGTGGCATTGGCTTTGAATCCAATGAGGGTGGCATCCAGGTTACCTTTGATGGCGTGCTCATTGCCAGCGGGATTACTGCTGATGCCAGGGGCACCTGGGCGGTGCAGTTGAAAGTGCCGCTCACCAGCCGCGGCAAGCACGTGGTTGATGCTGCCGGCAATACTACCAGAGCTGTTGACGTTGCTGATGGCACTTTGATAGTGTCACCGCAGATGGAAATCAATCCCGCTTCAGGCGGTGTGGGCACCGAGGTGACGGTCAGGGGCAATGGTTTCAGCTCCAGCCAGCCCCTCATGGTAAGCTATGATGGCATGCAGGTAGCCTCGGGGCAGAGCACCGATACCCGGGGCAGCTTTTCACTCACCTTCAAAGTTCCCAAGGGTAAGTCAGGAGACCATACGGTAACGGTTACTGATGCTACCGGCTCGGTGGCGCTGGCTACCTTCAAGACCGAGACCTCGCCGCCGCCGGTGCCGAAGCTGGTAGCACCGGAAGCGGGCAGCAAGTTCGGCATGGTAGGCCCGGCGGTGGTGGCCTTCAAGTGGACTGCCGTGGAAGACCCCAGTGGAGTCAGCTATGTGCTGGAGATAAGCGGCAGCCCGGAGTTCACCGGCGCCATGCTGCGCAAGGATGGCATTGAGAAGACGGAATATACCCTGACCAGGGAAGAAGCGCTGCCTGATGGCAGCTACTACTGGCGGGTGAGGGCAGTGGATGGCGCTGGTAACGAGAGCGGCTGGACTACGGGGCAGTTGTTTAAGATAGGTGGTGAGTGGTGGATATTTGCGGTCATCCTGGCTGCTGTGGTCATGCTGGCGCTGATTATCTGGCGCGTGGTCAGCCTCAGCAGGAGAGGCTGGCGGTAAGCAAGAGGCATAAATACGAAATTGAATTCGAATACTTGACAAACCGATATTTAGGCTATAATATAAAACAAATTACAATCAAAAAAGGAAGGTATTAATTATGAGATTAATGGTTATTGGGTTGGGACAGTGCGGTTCGCGTGTTGCTGACGAGTTTGTCCGACTCAGTAAAATTGCCAGATCACAGCGAGGCACCAATATCATTACTGGCGCATTCGCTGTGAATACAGACCAGGCTGACCTCACCGGTCTGACTCATATTGGGTCGGACTACCTGCATCGTATTCTCATCGGCGGTCGCAAGACCTGGGGGCATGGCGTGGGCAAGGTGAACGAGATGGGCGCTGAGCTGGCCAGGGAAGATGGCGACAAGGTCATCGATGCTATCCGCACCGCACCCAACTTCTATTCCACTCACGCTTTCCTGCTGGTGGCGGGCGCTGCCGGCGGCACCGGCTCCGGCGCCATATCCATCATTGCCCACATGCTCAAGGAGCGCTATGTGGGCAAGCCGGTTTATGCGCTGGTGGTATTGCCCTTCGAACATGAAGAAGTAGCCGAGCTGCGCAGTGTCTACAATACTGCCGTCTGTCTCAAGTCCATTCAGTCGGTGGCTGATGGCGTGTTCCTGGCGGATAACCAGCGCTATGTGCGGAAAGATGCCAGCATGGCCACTAACCTGCACCGCATCAATGAGCAGATTGCCATGCCGTTCTATGACCTGCTCTGCGCCGGCGAGGTGACCAAGTTCAAGCATGTCGGCTCCAAGACGATGGATGCCGGTGACATTATTCAGTCCATCGATGGCTGGACGGCGCTGGGTGTGGGCAGAGCGGCGATACCCCGCGGCTTCCGATTCCCCTGGGAAATGAGGAGGACCACCTTCCGGGACAAGAGCAGCGAGACTTTGCGAGCCATGCAGGCTATGGACGCTGCCCTCAGCGAGCTTTCCATTAGCTGTAGCCCTGAGGATGCCGGCAGGGCATTGTACCTCGTGGCAGCCCCGGCTCATGAAATGAGCATGGATATCGCCAAGGGACTGGGCGATTATCTCCGCGAGCTGGCGGAGAATGCCGTCATCCGCTCCGGCGATTTCCCCTGGGAGAAGGACTCGGTTGATGTGACGGTGGTGTTCTCCCAGTTAGCCTTTGTGCAGAAGATACGCGATTACTATGACCGGGCTTCAGCCTTCGCTCATACCCAGAAGGACAGGCTGAGAGAGACCTCGGGCAGGCTGCGCGATATGGAAGACGCCGCCAAGGAACTGCCCAGCCTCATCTAGGCACATCCGGTTTTGCGTTGAACAACAGGGAGGGGATTTCCCCCTCCCTTCAACTATACCAGCACATCACCATACCACCGCTTTCCTGTCACGCTGAGCGCAGCGCGAGCATCCCTTCACTTATACAGTACTAATACGATTACCTTCCTTGCCACTCTGGTTACCCCGCCTCAGTCGGGGTGAGTGAAGTTAACAGTGGAAGGGATTCTCACGTCGCTGCGCTCCTCAGAATGACGGGGAGGGGAAAGTGACGGGATGAGCAGTGCAGAGATTGCCACGCCCCGCTCCTCGCAATGACGGGGAGATGGATGGTTTTAGAATTCGTGGCATGTGACTGACTTTACGGCTGATATATTCTGGGATCCGCCCACACCGGCTTCACGTTCTGCGCCGGGCCGATAACCTCCACGCGCAGCACGAACTGCCGCTTCTGGCCGGCCACGCCGCTTAAATCCACATCATACGTCTCCAGCTTGCCGTCCATGCTTGCCGTTATCGCCGGGTTAGCCCAGGTGACCACGCCGCCGGGGTCCACCACGCCGAACAGGAACCTGGCTTTGCTGCCCGGAGCCGAAGATGAGGTAAAGCCTACCTTTGCCGAGAACCTGGCCAGGTCAGGCACGGTAAACTCCTTGACCTGTGTCTGGCGGAACTGGTCGGTGAAAAACTGGCCGAACCTGCCCTGTATCCAGCCGTTACCCACCTGCTGCGGTATGGTCAGCAGCACCGAGCCATAGCCCTGATTGTCCTCCAGGTTGGCGCTGGTCACCAGAGCAGCGCCAGTGGCGCTTTCCTCGGGCAGCGGCAGCTTCAATACGCCATAGCCGGTGGACCATAGCGCCTGGTGAGCAAAACTAACAAAAGAATAGGCAAATTTGACGCCGTGAATGATCACCTTGCAATTATTGGCTTCGTTCGCCTCCACCAGGGTGTTCTCCACATCAGCGCATACCTTCAGCGTGAAACGCCTTACCGTATCCTCGTCAGCAAGCGTGCCGCCGGGACGATACTGACTATCCGGTACCGTCTCCACTAACTGGTATTTCCAGGTATAGTTGCCGAAAGGACCGGGCCGTTCCTGCCCCGGCGCCAGCGGCTCGGTATAGTCATCAGCTTCCTTGATGCCGTTGACATAGAAATAAGCCCGGCTGCCCCTGGACTCGGCAGCGCCGATATTCTTCACCGTGTAGTACACCTCCCGGCCAATTATCCTGATATCGGTAACCACCAGGTCAGGCCTGGCGGCGGCAGCCGGAGCCGGAGCCGGTGCCGGCTGGGCTGGCGGTGCCGACGGCGGAGTTGCCAGAGGCGGCGACGATGGCGGTGTCGACGGCGGAGTGCTCGGCTTGGAGCCGGGCGCCGGCTTCTCCACGATGGTAATACAGCTCATCGCCAGCACCACCATTACCGTGAGCAGCAAAACAAACAACATTAAAAAAGGTTTATTTCTTATCATGGCAGCACCTCTTAACCCAAGTATAAAGACGCCAGCAGGGGAAGTCAAATAGATGGGCACCACCCTGTCATGCCGAGCGCAGCGCGAGCATCCCTTCAACTATCCCTATACCAGCACATCAC
>JBBIPA010000067.1:0-8828 GCA_037443085.1 Chloroflexota bacterium
TTTTCGTAGCTGGTACTGTTGATAGTAGGTGTTGGTAGTGGTGGAGAAGCACCAGGGGTTCGCTGACCTGTAATTACGGCATTAGCACCGGTGGTTATGGTTCCGGTAGCACCGGCATCGCCATTCACCTTGGCATTGCCGCTGAGTGCTACGTTGCCATTAGCCCAGATATCGCCTTCCTGCACTTCGTCCGACTCAACATTGGTATTACCGCTCAGGGTGATATTGCCGTTAAGGCTGGCCAGGGCATAGTCAAACACCGATGAGGATGAACCTCCGGTAAAGGTTAAATGAACATCGGAGATAATGGTGGCATTGCGCTCGTTTCCGCCCAAGGTGGTTGACGTTATCTTGAAGTGGGCTCCGTCCTGATTGTAAACGGAAATGTTCAGGTTTTTCCCGTTGAGCGCCTTGGCAAATGGCACCGAGATTTGTTGTCCCACGGCAGGCAGTTGCAGGCTGTCGTTGTTCAGGATTTGCCAGTAGGCATATTCGATGCCGGCATCGGCAGCGTAGATGCTCTTATTCATCTCATCGGTAATGCGGTTGGCATTGATGCTGGTTCCGGTCAGGGCGCTGGCTGGTACGATCAGAAGACCACCGATGAGCAGCAGGACCAGGGCGGCCGGCAGGGCAAAACCTGCCTCGCTTTTCACTATCTTTTTCATAAATCGCAGGACTTTCATCTTGCCAACCTCCAATGTCACTGTGCCATGGGCACCCTTTGAGATGCCTGGTATTTCTTGATGACGGTAGCGTCGCCTGTTGTGGCGGTTATCTGGAAGGAAATCTTGTAATTTTCATACTCCAGGATTCTGGTGCTGGTATCTGGATTGGCGGCCGGGTCATAGTAAATATATTCCGCTACCAGCATGGGCATCCCCTGGCTGATGCGCACCAGTTTTTTCTTGCCTCCAGCCATATCTTCCAGTCGATACGTTATGATGCTATTGTCAGAGCCGACGACGGTGAACGTCAGCTTCAAGAACTCTCCCGTGGCCGGGTTGATATCAACAGTTTGCGCTGCCTGTACATCACGGGTAATCCAGTAGCCGGCGTTCTGTGCCTGGCGCAGGGCGATCACCTGGTCATTGCTCTGCGGGGTGAGCCTGACAATAGTAGCTGTGGTCATCGCCATGGCGCCGCCAATTATGCTGATGATGCCCAGGGCAATCAGCAGTTCCAGCAGGCTAAACCCCCGCTCACTTTTTAGCAGTTTCATAGTGTTCACCTTTTTATCCGGTAACCTTCCAGGCGGAATGTCTCAGTTCCGTGGTGTTTCACAATCACAGTAACCTTCTGCAGCCCGCCGTCATCAAGTGCTCCGTCTCCCTCGGGGCCCAGCCTTTCGGCGTTGACGACGATAGCATAGTTTTGGGGAATGTCTTCTAATAGGGCGTATTGCGGTGGACTATTAAGCTCGTCGTAGGGCTGGCTGCGGATATATTCCATCTGGCTCTTTGCCAGGTTCTCAGTGGTCACTCTTTCCTGGCTGACCAGCACTGCTTTGAATGTGTTTGACATGCCGGTGAGAAAAAAGACCGTAGTAATACCGACGATACCCAGTGCCACCAGCACCTCGATCAGGGCGATGCCGTGCTCACCACGCCAGGCCTGTCTCAAACCATTGATACTTTTTGATAACAGCTTTCTCATCATATAAAACCTTTTTATTTCAACAGGTTGAGGCTGGAGTAGAGAGGCATGAAGATAGACAGCGCCAGGAAGCCGACTGCCAGGCCGATGCCGATGGTCATCATCGGCTCAACCATGCTGAGCAAGGTTTGTATTCGGCTCTCCGCCTCCACATCGTAGTTCTCCGCCACGGTAACCAGGGTGGCATCCAATGTGCCGGTGGCTTCGCCAACCTTGGTCATTTCCACCATCAGGGGCAGAAAGACCCATCGTTTTTTCATAGGCCCCGCCAGTCCTTCGCCTTTAATCATGTCCTTTTCTACATCGTTCAATGCCCTGGCGACCACCTCATTCCCGCTTGCCTGTGAAGCCAGGGTCATGATTTCAGGTAAAGGCAACCCTGCCTTAAACAGCAGGGACATACTGCGGCAGCAGCGGGCAAGTTCGCTGATGATATTGAGCCGTCCCAGAAGAGGCAGTTTCAGCATCAGCAAGTCCTTGTAATAGTGACCTGTTGGCGACTTGGTGTACAGGTAGGCAACAAAGCCGGCTATCAGGATGGTGACGACCATATGGAACCCGTATTGGCGCATCAGGTCAACGAAGCCCAGCAACAGCTTGGTGGTAATGGGCAGGTCGCCCTTCAGGGATTTGAACATGCCCACGATGGGTGGTAACACAATGGTCACCATCACCACCATAATAACCACTGCCAGCACAGAAACAATCGCTGGATAGGTTAATGCCGCTTTGAGCTTGGACATGGCGGCAGACTGCTTTTCGATGTAGGTAGCCAGGTTCCTCAGTATTTGTTCCAGGTTGCCGGTCTGCTCACCCACGGCAAGCATCTTCTGGTATATTCGGGAAAAGGCGTGAGGATGCCGGGATAAGGCTACGGAGAGGGAATCGCCACCGCGGATGTCGGAGACAATCCGGACCAGCACTCTTTTTAATTCTCGGTCACCAGTCTGAGACTGGAGCAGTTCCAGGCTTTGCACTATGCCCAATCCTGATTCCAGAAGCAGGGCTAGCTGGCGGGAGAACAGCACCAGCTCGGATGTCTTGACCTTTCGCTTCATCAGACTGCTTAAATCAGGCACAAAAGGTGTTACCGATTTAAGGCTGACCACGTGATAACCGAAGCGGGACAGCATATCAATGGCTGCTAGTTCGCTAGCCGCCGATATTTTCCCCTTTACGGTTCGTCTATCATTGGTGTATCCCAGGTAGCGGTATTCCATAGCTATGCAACCCTATATTTTTACTCCAGCGAGTAGACATTGCGCAGTACCTCAGAAGGAGTAGTGATGCCAGCTTTAGCTTTCATCATGCCGTCCCTGGCAAGCGTTATCATTCCCTCTCTGAGAGCGCACTCCTTTATTTCAGTGATGCCGGCCCCACTGACCAGCAATTTTCTAATTTCATCAGTAACGGGCAATATTTCGAAAACACCGGTTCTGCCAAGGTATCCGGTGTAGGTGCAAGCCTTGCAACCGGCGCCGTAGGAGAATTCACGACGTTCTTCTGCCATTTCTTTCAGGTAGGCAAGCTGCTCCACCACAGGTGCTGTCTTCATCTGGGCACAGTGCGGGCATACCCTTCTTACCATTCTCTGTGCCACGATGCCGATTACTCCAGACGATATCAGAAATGGCTCAATGCCCAGGTCAATAAGTCGAAATAGAACACCTGTAGTATCGTTAGCGTGGACTGATGACAAAACCAAATGCCCGGTTAGCGCAGACTGGATGGCAATCCGCGCTGTCTCACTATCTCTGACCTCACCCACCAGGATAACGTCGGGGTCGAGGCGGAGTATGGAGCGTAGCGCGCTGGCAAAAGTTAACCCAGCGCGAATATTTACCTGAATCTGGTTAATGCCATGAAAACGGTACTCAACGGGGTCTTCGGTGGTAATAATATTGCGACCCGTTTTGTCCAGCGAGTTGATAGCAGCATAGAGTGTGGTGGTCTTGCCAGCGCCGGTGGGGCCACTGATGAGCACCATACCATAGGGAACCCTGAGCATCTGCTCAAATTTCTCCTGGCTTTCATGGAGGAAGCCAAGCTGAGAGAGAGACAGCACCGCCATGCTCTTATCCAGCAGTCGCAGCACCGCCATTTCACCGTGCACGGTGTTTATGGTAGCCACCCGGATATCAATGTCCTTGCCTTTGGTCTTGATTGAGAACTGGCCGTCCTGCGGTCGCAGGTGATCGGCAATGTTCATACCAGACAGAATTTTTATTCGTGAAATGAGATGACTATGGACCCCGCTGGGCAATGCTGTGATATTATGTAAAATGCCATCGATGCGATAACGGACACGAAGCTTATCAGCCTCTGGCTCAATGTGGATATCAGAGGCTCGTGATTTTACTGCTTCATTAAGGATCAGGTTCAGCGCTCTGGCAACTGGAGAATCGTCGGCTACGTCAGCAGCAGCTTTTTCTGCCTCAGGAGCCTCGGGTACTGCGGTGATGATGCCGAATTGCTTGGCGATATCGCCGAATGCCTTATAGTTGAAATCGATGGCATCATGAACATCCTTGCCAGTGGCTGGCACCGGCTCGATTCTTTTTTTAGTCAGCGCTGCTAAGGCTGCGATAGCCAGAACATCACTGGGATCAGCCATAGCCACTTTTAGTGTCGTCGCCTCCAGTGCTAGCGGGATAATACTGTACTTCCGGGCAATGTCTTCGGAAATCAGTTGTAGAGCCTCTGGTGCTGGAGTTTGGCTGAGCATGTTGAGGCAGTGGATGTCCGAAGTAGAATCCTTCATCTCGTTCTTGGGCTCGACAGGAATCTCCATCCTGTCAATCAGAGCCTTGATTGTTGGCTCAACCGGTGGGTTTTTAATCTGGTCTACCATAAGCACTCTGCTCAGCTATATTTTTTCGTTCCGTGTATGGGCTCCATAGCCCTGCTATTACAGTAACTTAAACATGAGTCTAGTTCAATAGCAAAGTAGCCCTTTTTAGGTGACCCTTTGGTCATGAACTCGTCAGTACCTTAGTCCTGCTTGTAGCTAAACACCTTCAACCAGTGTTTTTTTCTAGCTGCGTCGTTAGTACTTGACAGCCAGCTACCATTAGGATAACATGCGTCCAATGGTAATATCAGAAGCGTCACAAAAAATAAAAATAGTCATCGCTGACCAGCAAGCGCTGTTCCGCCAGGGAGTGCGTTCAATTCTGGATCAGACCGATGATATTGAGATTGGCAGCGAAGCTGGCTCGGCTCAGGAGCTACTGGCTACGATGAATACCATATCTCCCGATGTCGTGCTCATCGATATGAATTTACCGACTATCGGCAATCAGGAGTTAGCCAGGACGGTAAAGCAGCAGTTTCCCAGCATAGCGGTGATATTGTTTACTCCTAGCCCCACTGACGAGGAACTGTTTCTGGCAATTAAATCAAGGGCGTCCGGCTATTTAAGCCGGAATGTCTCGCCGGATGAATTGATTGCCACCATTCGCCGGGCTGCCTGTGGAGAGCATCCCATCAACGATTCCCTGCTGGCACATCCACAAACCGCAGACAAGGTACTGCAGCAGTTTCAAGACCTCTCTTGGGGAAAAGGAGTGGAACCCTTTATCTCACCCCTTACCCCAAGGGAGACTGAGATTCTGACCCATATGGCCAAAGGCTATTTGAACAAGCAAATCGCTGCCGTGCTCAATATCAGCGAGCAGACAATCAAAAACCATGTGACCTCTATACTGCGCAAACTGGATGCCAATGCCCGTACTCAGGCGGTAATCACCGCCATAAAAATGGGGTTAATTTCCTTGAGTTAGTGTCTCCTATTACGGTGATGTCATGATAGTATTAGTGGAAGGTAGCCAAGAACAAGATAGCCAATTGATGTGGAAGGTTTTACGAGAAAATCAGTAAATCTCACCATCGTCAGCCTGGCGCTGATACTGGTTCTCTTGTCAGTTACTGTGCCCTTCACTCATAGCAAGTCAGCCCGTGCCGACTATCCACCCTCAATACTAAAGTGGTCCTTTGTCGATACTCCTTCCAGAGACAACTTTGTTGTAGTGGGGCAATCTGAAATCAACCGCATCGCCTTTGGTCCGGATGACCGGGTGATGTATGTGGTGGATATCCCCAGCAGTCGGCTTTATAAATCAACAGATAAAGGCGTTACCTGGGATAATATAACCAGCACATTGCCTTACGCAAGCCTGCCGGTATGGGACATAGCGGTGTCTCCGGACGATGCCAATTTTGTGGTAGCTATTACTGATAAAGTTGACAGTCCTTCTCCTATTCCCCCCGCTCTTCCTACTGTGGAGGGCCCGCAAACTGTTTTTGTATCCACAGACGGCGGTCAGACCTGGCAGAATACCGATTTGAAAATTGCGGTCGGTCCCCCTGCTCCTAATGAACTCAGGCCCGACGAATATATTAGTTGTGTGTCAATATCACCCCAGTATGATATTGATAAGCGCTATCTAGCTATAGCTACCCGGGATAGCAATGTAGCTTGGACCGGTGGACGAGTGTTCACGTTCAAAGCGCCTGGCCCCAGCGGTTGGCAAAACCAAACGATAGCACCCTCGCTGAATTGGATACCAGGTGATGTGGTGGCGTTGAAGTTTTCCCCTTCGCATGTCTATGACAACACACTGGTCATTGTCTTTGCTTCCACTAGCGGTCTTTTCTTAAACATCGGATATCACGATGTCATTGCTAACAGGACTACCTGGAAAAGCGGGCTGGGCTACCCCGTGAGGATAACAGCCTCAGGCAACAACTCGCCGACTCATGGGCAGATTATTACTGCGGACCTGGAACTACCCTTCGATTTCTCCGGTTCGGAGCCAGGGGCATTGCGACGTTACTTTGTTAGCTTCGATGCCCTCAACGGAGCCACTTATTTCAGCGGCATTTATCGCGTGGATAATACCGTGCCTTTTCATCTCATGTACAGCACATCATTGTTAGCAGCGCAGGATAAAAGAATTTCCAGCATCGCCTACTACGGCACCTATGGCAGCGGCAAACTTATTTCCGGCGAAACTACTACCGAGGCGAACAGAGCTACCGTGAACATCTGGCTGTGCTCAGACCCATTCGCCCTCGTCGTTCCTCCTGGTTGGAAGATTTCCAATACTATGAAAGCGCCGACAGGAGGGGCTGGGGGGGCTACTGGCCGTGCCAATGCCCAATTGCTATGGGATGCCAGCGGTAATAAGGTCTACTGTGGCACCAGCTCGGCCAGGCTTGAGCAGGGAGGCACTTCTATGGGGGTTTCACAATGGCCAGGCGGTTTACTGAATGCAATCCCGTTCGATGAGTCTGCCTTTTCGGTAAGCCTGGATAACGGTCAGATATGGAACCAGCTCAGCCTTATTGATACCAAAATAGACCAGCTTACTGACGTCGCCGTTATCGAGACACCTGAAGATTCCTATGATTATAGCGTTCTGTATCTGTCTTCCATCAATACCAGTGCCGCCACTAACTTTGATAGCATCTGGCGGAGCATTAGCGACCCGCTAGGGTCACGTTGGGAGAGAATACTCTGCATGCCTCATATCAATAACGACCTTGTCCTTCGTACCAACCCCAGGATTTCCGATGATAATGTAAGAAGCGACGTCATTGCTTGCGCTTATTTAAATACGATGAAGAACGACTACATGCGTTACTCATCAGATGAAGGCCAGTGCTGGCAGATACTCCGTCCCGGCATTGATATTGCCGATTTTACCCTGGCCAGTGATACTGTTATCTATATTCTCAGTGACATCTTTGTGATGAGGGGAGTCAGAGAAACTGGCATCTGGAAATGGGGGGTGAGAGAGCCTACCGGGCTGGCTACCGGACATACCATCACCACGCCATTGAAAAACCCGCTAGGAAGGCGAGACATACCTGAAGACTGGGTGATTGTTGGTTCCAAGCTGGTTGGCGAGGTAGCTTACGCTGATTTCTCCAAGTTGCCGGTGAAATTTTTGCCACCTGTGGATGCGCGCAAAAGGACTCCGGTGCAGGGTGATGTCCATGTGCTGGCAGATGAGCAGTTTGCTGCCAACCGTACCATCTATGCCGCTGTTGGAAATGCGGGCAATGGAAAAATCTACCGCTGGGTTCTGGACAAAAGCACTGCCTGGGAGGAGCTTCAGCCGATAAACAGCGACTTCTACGGGTTGGTACAGAGACGCGGTGTGTTGTACGGTGCCTATAACGTTCCTGCCCCACCTAATCTGGTTCGTGGTGTTGACCGTACCCTCTATCCCCGGGCACCGGTGCCACCCCAGCCGGAGTGGGATGATTTGACTGCCGCTCTGCCGGCTGCTGTCCGTTTTAACCGCGAACCTTCTTCACTGAAGATATCTGGCCGTGCCGATAATAACCTCTGGGCAATTGATAATATTGATTTTAACTGGTCACCACCATTACCCAAGAAAGGATTACTCTGGGTTTATACCGACACCCTGGCCAAGAACGGGCCGTGGACTACTGCACCGGCCAGCGAAGATGTAATCCCGGTGGACCCGGTGACAGGCAGAGCCAGTGAGGTCAACTTTGCCTGGAGATCATTGAGCTATGCCTGGGGATATGATCTGCAAATCGCCAAGGACCAGGACTTCTTCATGCGGGTGCTGGTTGATAACAATATTGTGCCGCCGGACCAGGTCTCGCCTGCCTGGATACAATTCCCGGGATTGCTGGAAGCTGGTCACAAATATTTCTGGAGGGTTAGAGCCAGCCGTGCCAGCACCGGTGAAATTATCCGCAGTCCCTGGTCAGCCACCATGAACTTCACTGTGATGGCCGGCTTTCCGGTGCAGGCAAAGCACTCCGGCCCTACCTTGCTTCAGCCGCCGAATCACTGTACTACCTGCAATCCACTGCCGGCTTTCTCCTGGTCGCCCATGTTCCAGACGACGAAGTATCGATTTGTTCTAGCCAGAGATGCAGCAATGACACAGGTGGTGCATGAGGCCGAAGTGTCCACCACCGCCTACGAATATCAGGGGACACTGGAGAAGGGTGCCTATTTCTGGCAGGTGAAAGCCATCAAGCCCATGCTCAGCGATCCCAGCCCCATCGGCTGCTTTAACGTGACCGGCTCCGAGAAAAGCACGTCAATATTGGGAGTAGAAATTCCAGAATCGCTGTCGCTGGTGATTACTATCGGTATAGCCCTGTATACTATCTTTTTAGCAGTA
>JBBIPA010000068.1:0-8579 GCA_037443085.1 Chloroflexota bacterium
TGGTGGAGATAGGGGGATTCGAACCCCCGACCTCTGCGATGCGAACGCAGCGCTCCCCCAACTGAGCTATATCCCCGTGGCGAGCAAATTCTAACAAGTAACACTCGCTGCCGTCAATTCACGCTCGGCCATCACCAACCCCCATCTACCATAATTGTTTTCCGCATTATTTCCCTGCTCTGCGTACGACTTACTAAAGCAGTACACCGTTAATCATACGAATTATACCAGTATTTTGCTCGAAGTAGCTGACTATGCTACAATACCTCGGCTAATGAACCAGCCAATACTCACAGGAGGCGCACCATGCCCAGCAACAGCAAGCAAGAATGGCTTGATACTATACTGGCTGCCACCCTGAAAAAATCTGCAGAGCGTCAGGAAAAATTCGAGACCAGATCCGGCATCAATCTCTCCCCGGTCTACACCCCAGAAGACCTTGCCGGCTTTGACTACAACTCCGCCCTGGGCTATCCCGGCGAATACCCTTTCACCCGCGGCATCCAGCCTACAATGTACCGCGGCAGGCTCTGGACCATGCGCCAGTACGCCGGCTTCGCCACCGCTGAGGAGTCCAACCGCCGCTACCGCTACCTGCTGGAACAGGGGCAGACCGGCCTCAGCATCGCCTTCGACCTCCCCACCCAGATCGGCTATGACTCCAACCACCCTCTGGCCAAAGGCGAGGTGGGCAAAGTCGGCGTTGCCATCGATACGCTGGCTGACATGGAAATCCTGTTCCGTGAAATTCCACTGGAAAAGGTCAGCACTTCCATGACCATCAACTCCACCGCCCCCATCCTGCTCAGCATGTACCTCGCCCTGGCTAAAAAGCAGGGCATCAACACTGATAAGGTGAACGGCACCATACAGAATGACCTGCTGAAAGAATACATTGCCCGAGGCACTCACATCTTCCCTCCTCGCCCCTCCATGCGCCTTACTACAGACATCTTCGCCTACTGCAGCAAAAATGTGCCCAACTGGAACACTATCAGCATCAGCGGCTACCATATCCGCGAAGCCGGCGCCACTGCTGCACAGGAAATTGCCTTCACCCTGGCTAACGGCATCGCCTATGTCCAGGCGGCTATAGATGCTGGCTTGAATATTGATGACTTTGCCGGCAGGCTCTCTTTCTTCTTTGATAGCCACAATAACCTCTTCGAGGAAGTAGCCAAGTTCAGGGCGGTACGCCGCCTCTGGGCAAAAATTATGAGCCAGCGCTTCAAAGCCAGAGACCTGCGCTCGCTGATGCTGCGCTTCCATACCCAGACCGCTGGCTGCACCCTTACCGCTCAGCAACCCTATAACAACGTGGTACGGGTGGCTATCCAGGCACTGGCAGCCGTGCTGGGCGGCACACAGTCGCTCCATACCAACTCCTTCGATGAAGCCTTCGCCGTGCCTTCGGAAGAAGCTGTCACCATCGCTTTGCGTACGCAGCAGCTACTCGCCTATGAGAACGGCATCGGCGATGTGGTTGACCCGCTGGGCGGCTCCTATCTGATAGAATCGCTCACCGACACTCTGGAAAAGGAAGCTGAAAAATACATCGCCAAGATTGACAGCCTCGGCGGCGCCGTGACCGCCATCGAACATGGTTTCCAGCAGAAGGAAATCCAGGAAAGTTCCTATCGTCAGCAGAAAAATATCGAGGAATACAAGGCTATCGTGGTCGGCGTCAACAAGTTCGTGGCGCCTTCTCCTAAGATACCATTGCTAAAACTTGACCCGGCACAGGAGAAGAAGCAGGTAGAACAACTAGCCAAAATAAAGAAAAACAGGGATAATGATAAGACCAGACAGGCTCTCGAGCATCTGGACGAAGTGGCACGCAGCACGGAAAATACCATGCCTGCTTTCTTAGAATGCGTGGAGTCATATGCCAGCATCGGCGAAATCTGCGACGTGCTGCGCAAAGTTTTCGGCACCCAGAAGGAATACCTGGTATTTTAGAGAAAACAGGATAGATAGATGAATTTCAAACTAACCGAAGAGCAAAGAATGTTCCAGACCATGGTGCGCGATTTCGCCACCACCATTATCAAGCCCGTAGCCGCCAAGATTGACGAGGATGGTGAATTCCCCGCCGACATCATTAAAAAGGCGGGGGAGCTGGGACTATTCGGCATCACCATCCCCGAAAAATACGGCGGCAGTGGCGGGAATTACCTTTCCATGGCTATCGCCGCTGAAGAGTTGAGTCGTGCCTCAGCCTCGGTAGGCGCTATCTTCTTGGCCAATCTCTCCCTGGCCTGCTATCCCATCTACAAGTTCGGCAACGAGGAGCAGAAAAAGAAGTACGTCACCGCTATAGCCAGAGGGGAGAAACTGGCCTGTTTTGGCTTGACCGAGCCCGGCGCTGGCAGCGATGCCGGCGCGCTGGAAACCTCGGCTTCCTTGCAGGGTGACCAGTATATCCTCAACGGTACCAAGATATTTATTACCAATGGCGCCGAGGCACAGATTGCCGTCGTCTTTGCCACCGCCAATAAAGCCATTGGCTATAAAGGCATCAACGCCTTCATCGTCGAGAAAGGCACCCACGGCTTCTCCGTGGGCAAAGAGGAGAAAAAGCTGGGTATCCGCGGCTCGTCCACAGTGGAGCTGATATTTGAAAACTGCGCTATACCCAAAGCCAATCACCTCGGCGAGGAAGGCAAAGGGCTGCGCATAGCGCTGGAGGCGATTGATTCCAGCCGGGTCACCGTCGCTGCCCAGGCACTGGGCATCGCCCAGGCAGCCTTCGACGATGCCCTCACCTATGCCAAAGACCGCCGCCAGTTCGGGCAGCCTCTGGTCAACCACCAGGCAATCCAGTGGATGCTGGCTGACATGGCAACACACATTGACGCGGCGCGCCTGTTGACCTATCGCTCAGCCTGGATGAAAGATCAGGGCCTGGAATACGTCAGGGAAGCCGCTATGGCCAAGCTCTACGCTGCCGAAACCTCCCGCCTGGTGACCAATCACGCCATACAAATTCACGGCGGTTACGGCTATTGCAAAGACTACCCCGTGGAACGCTATCTGCGCGATGCTAAAATAACTGAAATATACGAGGGCACCTCGGAAATGCAGCGGATGACCATTGCCCGCAACCTGGTTAAATAGAACTTTACCACAAAGGAGAAACCCTTGATTAAGAAAGTGCACCACGTTGCTATCGCAGTGAAAAACCTGGACGAAGCATTGAAACTGTATGAAGCGATGTTCGGCATGAAAGCCAGCAAGATTGTAACTGCCCCCGAACAGGGAGTGAAAGCCGCCCTCATCACCATCGGCGATGGCGGCGAAATCGAGCTGCTCGAGCCGGTCGACCCCAATGGCGGCGTTGCCAAATTCCTAGAGAGCCGGGGCGAAGGCATCCACCATATCTGCTTGGAAGTGGACAATATCGACCAGACATTGAACACCGTGGCTGAGCGAGGCTGCCAGCTTATCGATAAGGAGGGACGCCGTGGACTGGCCGGTAAAATCGGCTTCCTGCACCCCAAGTCCACCAAGGGCGTGCTTATCGAGCTGGCACAAACCGGCGGTTCTCAGTAAGCGAACAATGTGCTGATTCGGAGAAGGAGTCAACTATGGCTGAAGAGAAAAAAATCCGCGTCCTGGTAGCCAAACCCGGGCTGGATGGCCATGACCGCGGCGCTAAAGTGGTTGCCCGAGCTCTTCGAGATGCTGGCATGGAGGTTATCTACACCGGCATCCGCCAGACACCGGAAATGATAGTTGAAGCAGCAGTTCAGGAGGATGTAGACGTGGTGGGGCTGAGCATACTCTCCGGCGCCCATATGGAGCTGTTCCCGCCCATTGTGCAGGGACTTAAGAAGAAAGGGCTGACCAGCGCCCTGGTCCTTGCCGGCGGCATTATCCCCGACGAGGATATCCCCGCACTGCAAAAAATAGGGGTAAAGGCTGTTTTCGGGCCGGGCACCCCCACCAATAAAATAGCTGACTTCATTAAGAAAGAGGCTGGTGCCGCCAAATAGCAGAGGAGCTTACGCCCTGGCAATCCCCACGACATCCTTCAGGCTCTTTATCCCCTGTTTCTCTATATAACGCTCAAGCCCGCCGAGCACATCGAGAGTTGCCCGGGGATTAGCCAGCGTAGCGGTACCAATCTGAACGGCACTGGCTCCCGCCATGAGGAACTCCAGGGCATCTTCAGTACTGCTGATGCCGCCACAGCCTATCACCGGCACCTTCACCACCCCAGCCACCCGGCACACCATATAGAGCGCTACCGGCTTAATCGCTGGTCCTGACAATCCACCCACCACATTCCCCAGAGACGGTCTCTTACCTTTAATGTCAATCATCATCCCTCGAAGCGTATTAATTAGCGTGAGGGCATCAGCCCCCGCCTCGCTCACCGCCAGCGCTATCTCCCCAATATCAGTGACGTTGGGGCTGAGCTTCACCAGCATCGGCAGGCTGGTGGCAGCTTTAACGGCAGCGGTGACCTTGGCCGCCATCCTGGGGTCGGTGCCGAACTCCATGCCGCCTGCAGCCACATTGGGGCAGCTTATATTTACCTCGATACCGCTGACGCCGGCTACTCCATCAAGCCTGGCAGCCACTTGGGCATACTCGTCAACGCTCTCGCCAGCAATATTAACTATCACTGGAACCCGCCACGCAGCCCATAGCGGAGCCTTCTCTTTCACCACCGCCTCAACCCCGATATTCTGCAATCCTATAGAGTTGAGCAAACCTGAGGCTGTTTCCATAAGGCGGGGCTGCGGATTACCGTCACGGGACTTTAGAGTGGTTCCCTTGCAGACAACAGCCCCCAGCTTCTGTATATCCACCAGCTCACCGTACTCATCCCCATAGCCGAAGGTACCTGAGGCAGTCATCACTGGATTGGCTAAGCGCAAGCCCCTGGGATGAGACGGAGCCAACTGAACGCTGAGGTCTACCATATTAGCTCTTCTTGGCTGTCCTGGTGGCGGGATACCGTTTCACCACTGACCCCACCTTTCCCGCCATCGTCACTGCCTTATCCCTGCGGTCATCTATTTTCAGTGTAGTCATAACGCGCAAAGCACCCTCAGCGAAAGGGATTTCATGCAATAGCCTGGCCACTTCCAGGACTTTGTCCAGCGGACCTTCCATCACTGTGCCCATCGGCGTCAGTTGATAGGACACGTCCTTTCTGCCATCCAGCACTTTCACACACGCCGCCACGTACTGGCTCAGGCTGGTGCTTTCCGTACCCAGCGGCACCACTGAAATCTCAGCAACCACATGTCCTTTCATCATGTTTCCTCCGTCATCACAGGCTACCATAGTATACCCAAGGAAAATGGAAAAATATACCCCATCTCTCACTCTCTCCCGCCAGGGGAGAGAAGGGTGAAGGTGAGCACCTCGATTACCACTTCAGGCTTGCACCAACAGTATCCAAAATGTGCTAAAATTCTCTTAAGCAAACTGAATATGGCAACTTTAAAACAAAATTTATGCTATAGCATCCGCACCATGGAGGAGAGGGACATCCCCCAGTCGCTGGAGCTGGACCGGGAGGCCTTCCCCACCCAGTGGCCACATCCCAACTACACCTCCCTCAAGCAGGAACTCCGCAACCGGCTGGCACACTATATCGTCGCCTGCAAACAGACTGACGCCGAGCCTCTGGAGGGCGAAGGGAAAGAGGCACAAAGGACCTTTTGGGATAAGCTGAAACATCTCTTCATCGATAACGATTCACCTCATGCATTATCACTGCCGCCGCGAGACTGCATCATCGGCATAGCGGGATTCTGGCTCATGATGGGCGAGGCGCACATTATCACCATTGCCGTCAGAGAGACATATCGCCGGCTGGGCGTGGGCGAACGGCTGCTCATCTCGCTTATCGACCTGGCACTACAGCTTAAAGCACACGTCGTTACCCTGGAAGTGCGCACCTCTAATGAGCTGGCACAAACACTGTATCAAAAGTACGGCTTCTTCAAAACAGGCGTCCGCCGCCAGTATTATACTGATAACGGCGAAGACGCCTTTATTATGACCACCGACAGCCTGACATCAGCAGCCTTTCAATCGCAGTACCAGAGGCTGAAGAAAGCCTACGAACAGAAATGGAATTGCACATTAAGCGGAGGACCATTATGACCGAAATGAAAAGCGCCTGGGAAAAAGCTATGGAAAAAGTGGAGAAGCTGGGAAAGCCCACTGAGGAGGAACTTAAGAAACTGGAGTACGTCCCTGCGGGCAACACGCTTGCCGCCAGATTCCTGCAGGATGAAAAATTCGACCTGGATGCTGAGCTGACCAAATACAAGGGCAGCGGCGGCAGGCAATTTGTCATCCAGGGCACCCAGGAGATACTTCTGCGTAACATCAGCCTCCCCCACAATGAACACGATAAGAAAGTTACCTTACGAGCCATGGCCGGCATCAAAATAATCAAGGACAATAAGAAGCAGGTAGATGTTATTTTCGAGCGCATTAACAACCTGCTCACATATTATGAGCAAGCCAGGCAACAGGCTTTCTCCCAGTTCAAAAAGAACTTTGAAGCCAAGCTCCAGGAACTCAGCAAGACCCTGCAGCAGAAACCCGGCGCCGCTGCCACCCTGGAGGCGCAGATTCAGCAGCAGTTCCAGGATGAATGGCGCAAAGCCAGCAATGATCTCGATGCCCAGTATGACCGGGCACTTGAGGAGCAGCGACAGCAGCTAGTGAAGATAACCTGACCTGCTTTCGCAGAGAAGTCCAGGACGATATCCAGAAAACAAACCCGTCCTGATACAATCAGTATCTGGCGTTAACAATGCAAATCAGTAAGTCCCTTCACTGGTGACCTTCGAACAATCTCAGCACAAGCACCCTGAAGAAGGATAACAAAGACTTTAATAATCTCCCGGAATAAGGTAAAATCTTACATAATTTGAAGGGGGAATTCACATGCCTTTACCAGATTGGGCGATTATAATCATACTTATCATTGTATTCCTGGCGGTAATGTTCATCCTACCCCAGTTCATGATCGCCAGGGCTGTGCCTGCAGTCATCAAAATCTTCCGCAAATACAATGCCGTGGGACCTAAGAACGCCAAATTTGTGGATGAACTGGGACTGCAACAGAGGGGATTCGTTGAGCGTATGTGGCGGCCTCGCGATTATAAACCGCGCGCACTTCAGCTCCTCATGCACATCAACGTCGTCCAGTTCACCGACGAAGGCAAGATTTACCTCTCCGAACCAGATTTATACAAAACCCGCTGGAATAATCTCTAACCAAACCTCAACAAAAACCAGACCCACATCACCCTCCCCTTAATCCTCTCCCGTCAAGGGAGAGGGATACTGCTCTGTCATTGCGATAAAAGTCACATACTCACGAGCCGCCCTCAATATACAATAAAAACCAGATGAACGTTGTCCACGAAACCCATCGGATAAAGCAATTATTGCCTGGTCTACTTCTTTCTGTTCTCCTCTTGCCTGCTGCCTTAATCGCCTGCACTGGCACGGAAAGGAAACCTGATATGGTGTTAACCTCGGATATTCCGCTAATGGATGTCAGCGTTCCAGCCGGAATCGAAACCGCCACCTTTGCCCTGGGCTGATTCTGGGGTCCAGACTCCAGTTTCGGAGGTCTCAACGGAGTCATCCGCACCAGGGTGGGCTATGCCGGTGGCACCACCACCAACCCCAGCTACTACAACATTGCCAACCATGCCGAAACCGTCCAGGTAGAGTATGACCCCACCATCGTCTCCTATAAAGAATTGCTAAACGTATTCTGGAGAGAGCATAAACCAACGTACCCAGCATACTCAGGACAGTACCGCTCCATCATCTTCTACCACGATGAGGAGCAACAAAGACTGGCTGTGGCAACAAAGCAACGCGAAGAAGCCAGGCGAGGCAAAACGATGTATACTGACATAGTGTCTTTCTCCGCCTTTTACCTGGCTGAAGATTACCATCAGAAATATTATCTGAGGCTAATCCCCAACCTGCTCACCGAGTTTGAACATATCTATCCCGACCTCCAAAACTTTGTTAATTCCACAGCGGTGACGCGCATTAACGGCTACCTGGGCGGCTACGGTACCATTCAGGATTTAGAACAGCAGCTCAAGAACTTTGGCCTGTCTTCTGCCGGCAAAAAGCTCCTCCTTGAAATCGGCAAAACAAAACTGGCCAACAATACCAACGGCCCAGCCTGCCCGCTCCCCAACAATTGACCTGCGTCTCTTTCCGATATAAACTGAACAACAGTGTTCCTCTCCACAATTAATTCAATCTCTATAAACGCGAGGGTTTGCCTGGCAGCGCTGACCGGTAAGTGAGATAGCTCTAGAAGCTGGGAGACTTTGCTTGTTAAGTCAGTAGCAAACAGGGTATTATCGTAACTATGGATAATAGCCCCAGGAAAATCATCATTATCGCACTGGCTTTAGTAATTGTGTTGATATGTGTTATATTTGCCATTCCGTTCAACACGGTGTCCTACGAAGCAATAGAGACCTACCATGATACCGAAGTCAAGCAAGAGTCTTGAGATTGTTTAGCAACACCTCAAAATCCTTTGCGCAGTATTACTCTAGTCAAAG
>JBBIPA010000069.1:0-8042 GCA_037443085.1 Chloroflexota bacterium
TGGAGCGGGTGAGGAGATTCGAACTCCCGACGCCTTGCTTGGGAAGCAAGCACTCTGCCCCTGAGTTACACCCGCAAGCGCCAAATCATTTTAGCCCTGATGGCTACCATTGTCAAAGATATGTACCTCTCGGCTGGTTGCTGTGAAAGGACGCTGTAATTATTGCGCCAAGTAGTTACTACGTCTGAACCTGACATATAAGGCACACATGGGATATAATAAATTGACAAGGTTAAACTGGAATCGAAGGAGGATATGCCCCTTGCCTATTTACGAATATGAATGCGCTAAATGTGGTAATAAGTTTGAGATGCGCCGCGGCTTGACCGATAAAGATGCCAATCTGAAGTGCCCTAAGTGCGGAGCGGCACAGCCGAAAAGGATGTTCTCCACATTCGCTACCAACCAGTCAACTGAAGCCTGCGCTCCGACTGGTGGTGGCTGAGGCGTCTAAAGCATGGGGCAGGTTGCCTCAAGTTTAATTCAAATTGCAGTTTTAGCAGGGTAAATCAGTTTACCTTTTTTTTCCTGGTTCCAGTGATGCTGCTACCAGCTCGGCAATATCTTGAGCCTTTAGTGTTTCTGCCGCTTCCTTGGCTTTGATGGCATCTTCGAACATCTGGAGGCAGTAGGGGCAGGCAGAAGCCACCACATTGACGCCGGTCTCCATTACCTGCTCAATGCGTATCTCGCTGATTCTCTTGCCAATGCGTTCCTCCATCCAAAAGCGTCCTCCGCCCCCGCCGCAGCAGAAGCCATTCTGCCGGGAGCGGGCTATCTCCACCGGTTTGGATTTAGCGATACGGTGGAGCACTTCCCTGGGTTGTTCGTAGACGTCGTTGTGTCTGCCCAGATAGCAAGAATCATGATAGGTAAATTTTCCTTCACTAGTAGTAACCGGCTTAATCTTGCCCTGTTTCATTAAGTTGGCGATGAACTGACTATGATGGATAACATCAAACTCCCCGCCGAACTGAGGGTATTCATTCTTAAGGGTATTGAAGCAGTGCGGGCAGGTGGTCACAATTTTCTTCACATTATAGTTCTTCAGCAGCTCAATGTTTTTCATCGCCTGCATCTGGAAGAGGTATTCATTGCCCAGTCTTCGGGATGGCTCACCGCAGCAGATTTCCTCCAATCCCAGTATGGCGAAGTTCACCCCGGCAGCTTTAAGTGTTTTGGCCATGGCTTTAGCCACTTTGATATTCCTGTCTTCCAGCGAGGCAGCGCAACCTACCCAGTAAACGATGTCGACGTTCCCGTCGTCAGCCAGCAGTTTCACCTCCAGCCCTTGAGTCCAGTCTGTTCTGGTGGCAGTAGTGCCTCTGCAGCTATGGCCTCGGATTTCGATGCACTTGAGCGCAGCTTCACCAGTCTCTGGTATCCTGGCTTGCTCCAGCACCAGGCTGCGGCGCATGTCAACAATCTTATCCATGTGCTCTATGTAGATGGGGCAGGCTTCCTGGCAGGCGCGGCAGGTGGTGCAGGACCAGATGACGTCCTCCGTAATGACCTCGGTGAGCATATCAGGACGGGATTCCGGCGGTTTCTTCAGGAAGGGCAACCGGTAGACATTATAGAGATGTGATTTAAGGTCGAGGATCATTTTCTTGGGCGACAGCGGTTTGCCGCTGAGATGAGCGGGGCAATTGTCCTGGCAACGTCCGCATCTGGTGCAGGCATCCAGATCCAGCAGTTGCTTCCAGGTGAAATTCTCTATTTTGCTGGCACCATAGCTCTCGGCTTTTTCAAGGTCGATAGCATTCAATGCCCCTTTGGGTTTGAAGGAGCGGAAGAAAACATTGAGTGGAGACAGCCAGACATGCTGCATACGGGAACGGCTGATGAAAATATAGGCAAAGAAGATAAAGGCCGGGGCAGCATGAATGACGGCGCGATGCCAGAGTAGTATCTCATTTCTAACTTGGGTTAGAAAGGTGGGGAATATATGTGAGAAAAGATAACCTATCGGCGACCATAGCAGCCAGTCAGCAGGTGGCGTCTCGCTGATGGCAATACGGTATCCCTTGGCCATATAGCCGGTGAGCAGGATAACAAAAGCCCAGCCGAAAATCAGTGTGTCATCAGGAACGGTATCCAGTCGGGATGGCTTCTGCAGGTATCTACGATACAGGGCAATACAGCCACCGATAATAATTAGCACGCCGCCGATTTCTGATGTCCATGAAGAGTAGAGGAATACATCCTGCGGCGGATTAGTTAAGCCCACGGGATAGGAGAATAGCCTGACGATTTTGCCCAGGACGAGCAGGATGGTGCCCCAGACAATTAAGAAATGCATGGAGCCGGGATACACCTCTCGCCAGATTCTGATATGTGCCAGTGTCACGGCAAAAGTGGTCTTCAATCTCTGGGCGATATGCCCCAGGCGATTATCAGCGCCGCCAATACGCCATAATGAATAGCGCCTGAAGAAGCCGAGAGTAAACAGCAAGACCAGGGCACCGGAGAAGATTAAAATGCCGATAATAATGGGCAGGAAAATCTTGAGGATATACACCTCTTGAACTGCCCAGAATAGCTCTCTTGAAGACTCCAAAATGTCCCCCTTAAGTCAGACTATAGTCAATCTATCCTCCGCCGACTGGTGGATAGAATGCAGTCAAATGCGAAATGAGAAATACTGCGATTACGCAGCCAACGGCAATCAGTACTACCGAGATAACCCTTGAGTATTTCTGGGTTATGCCCAGGTCGAATAAGATAAGTCGCACTCCATTTATAATAAAGTAGAATATTGCCATGAGGATAATCACTTCGATGAAGACTGCTATTGCTCTAAGCAAGATATCCATAGGTTAAATCCTTATTTCCGAAGGAGCAAAGCCCCTTTAACTCCATTAGAGATTACATTTAACCAGTTGTTTGCGTGGCGCTGGCAGATGGAGCCGGGCTGGCTGCAGTTGGCTGGGGTGACTCCATTGGCTTTGGAGGCAGCGCTTCCAGGTATCTTAATGCCAGCAGGAACAGCAGCGCCAGTAGCGCCAGGATTCCCAGCGATAGCCCCATCTCTGCGGGCATTATCTGGAAGGTGCCCACGGCTCCATAAACACCTTCGATCTTGCCCGGATAGAAATGGAGGGGGTAGGCTGACCCCGGGATTACCAGGTAATACCTCTCGAAGAAGATGCCTATGACTACCGATACCGAGGCCACGGTTATCCATTTGATAGTTTTATTGAGCTTGGCGTGGAACAGGATTGCCAGCGGCAATACCACTGCAAGCCCTATCTGGAGAACCCAGAATATCCAGGCATATTCGCCAGCTAACATGAATATAGTGGCATCGCGGGCAGGTTCGTACAAATGCGTTAGCTTATCCACCACAATGAGAATAAAGAGGAGAATGATAAACATTCTTAGCATATTTGCCAGGGAAGCTATCATGCCTTTGTTAATACTGCGCCCCGATAGTTTCAAGGTAAGCAGAGTAACTACGATTAACAAGGCGAGGCCGGAAGCCAGAGCCGCCGACAGAAACTCCAGCGGCTTAATGGGAGAGAACCAGGTTTCTCTGGCGGCGACGAAGCCGAATATGGCTCCCGTGCCCATATGCACCAGTACCGCCCAGCAAACAGCCAGTATGCCCATGAATCGACTGGCCTGTTTCTGATTTGCCAGGATGATTCCCATGTAGACCAGGCTGATGACGAAATAGCCGCCGTAAAGTATGCCGTTGATGGCGAACATTGAGGTCATATTATTCAAATAGAAGAACATGAACAGCCGCCAGAACTTCTCTGGCCTGCCCAAGTCCACGGCTATAGAAATCATAGCGCCGAAAATAAGCACTATAGCCAGGAGCACTGCCATCCTGGCGATAGGCCTGAACTCTTCTTTGCCGAAGACATAGGTGAGCGAGGACAGGATGAGCGAACCGGCGCTGAGGCCGATCAAGTAGATAGCCAAGACGATGGGCATACCCCAGGGTATGGTATTGCTGCTGCCGAAAAGCTGATGACCGAATACATAGGACAGGGCAAAGCAAATCAAGCCAATAAGTGCCAAGATGCCGAACACTATCACGGCGGCGCGGTAGTTTTTCGATTTGCCCTCAATTGTTACGAAATCAGACGCCACTGACTATACCTCATTTCGGCAGATAATGGACTTTGGGGTGGGTGCCTTTTCCCTCCTTCAATGTGAACGAACCTCTGGTTGCCACCTGTTGTGATACGATGCTCTCCGGGTCGTCCAGATCGCCGAAAAACCTGGCTTTAGCGGGACAGGACTCAACACAGGCAGGCACTACCTCGGTGCCGATTGTCTTATTTTCTTTGAGGCCAGCGTCGATGCGGTGGAAGCAGAAGGTGCACTTCTCGACCACGCCATGGGTTCTGGTGGGGAAGGGCCAGGGACCGATAACTGAGCGGTCTGGCGGTGGGTCGGGACGATGATACTTCTCTTCAGCCTGCTCTTTATAGTTGAAGTTTCTCACTCCGTAGGGGCAGGCAACGATGCAGTATTTGCAGCCGATGCAACGACGGAAGTTCTGCACTACGATGCCGTCTTCCCTGATGAAGGTAGCTTTGGCAGGGCAGACCTGCACGCAGGGAGGATTGTCGCAGTGCATGCAGGGCATCGGTATCATTTCAATGTTAACCGAGGGATACTCGCCACGGCTGACGGCGATGACCTTGTTCCAGTAAATCTCGGTTCTTTGCCGGTTTTCCCGGGGTGAACCGTAGGGGACATTGTTCTCCTCTTTACAGGCAACAGTACATGCCTGGCAACCAGTACACTTATCGAGGTCGATAACCATTCCCCATCTTGCCATTAACTATTGCCTTATGCCTTATATATTTTTACTCTGGTATTGAACAATGCCGATTGCCCGCTGATGTAATCGTAATCTACGCCGGTGATATCGTTGGGATTTATGCCTATTCCCTTTGCCCATCTGCCGCAGGAGGTATGTCCCTGACCCTGAGCGATGGCCACTACCTGGGGGTGAATTCCCTGGAACACCCTAGCTCGCGCCTTGATTTTGCTGACTGGAGATTCCACCCAGACCATCACTCCGTCTTTGATGCCCATGCTGCCTGCTGTCTTGGCATTTATTTCCACGAAGTTAGTCCAGCCGTAGCCATGCATCACCATAAAAATTTCCTGTGCCCAAGGATAGTTTTGATTGCCGTCATCCACGTCTAACAGCGGATGATAGCTGGTTAAGATAAGCGGATAGGCTGTTTTGTCTCCCAGGAACTTAGTATCCTCATAGTGTGGCAGGCATGCCGTCCTGTCACCAGTCCATTTCCCTGCTTCCTTGAGGGCAGCCTCCATGTTACCTGAATAGAACTCAAATTTCTTCGATGGTGTATTGAATAGCTGATAATACTTATAATATTTGTAATTTGTTCCTGCCCACACCCCTTTTTGCAAAAGATTGTCCCAGTACATTATGGTACTGGTGCGGTATTTCACAAAGCCTTCAGCATTATTACCGATATTCTCAAAAGACTGCGCCACGCTGCCACCCATCCGCTTTGCCAGGTCAAAGATAATATCTCCCGTAGGTTTGATATTATGTACTGACTTGACCACCGGCTGCTTCAGCTTCAGTTCGTAGAAACCTGAGCCCGGCGGGCAGTGGTCATAGCCCCAATCTTCCATGAAGGTACTGGCGGGCAAAACTATGTCAGCAAACTCTGCCATCTCGGTGATGGCTGGGGCAACGTGGATGTAATAGGGTATCTTAGCCATGGCTTTGTCCCAGCGGCTGGCATTGGGAGCGGACATATTGAAATTGCTGTGAAAGCCGATTGCCATATCTATGGGGTAGGGGTTGTCGGTTAGTATAGAGTCCGCTGCCTGATTAGTGACCACGCCGGCAGCAATAAATTTATCTTTCCTGCGGAGGTCGAGGCTTGTCTGTGTCCTGCCTTCTCTGGCGATGCTGTCGTCGGTTATGGCGGGCATCTCTTTATATTTGGGATATTCCTGATAGATGACGCCGCCGGGGACATCGATGCTGCCGACCAGGGCATTAAGGCAGAAGATAGCATAGCTGGCATAGCTGCCGTTGGGCCAGCAGGTAGCGCCTCTGCCTCTCCAGGCGATGGCTGGTCTAGTTTGTGCAAACTCTCTGGCTATTCGGTATATGGTGTCAGCCTTGATTCCAGTTACCAGGGCAATCTTCTCAGGGCTGTGGCTGCCGAGCACCAGTTTGCGGTATTCAGCGAATCCGGTCGTCCAGTTCTGGATGAAGCTTTTATCGTAAAGCTCCTCGCTGATGATGACGTGGGCGATGGCCAGCGCCAGAGCAGCATCGGTGCCAGGGTTAATTGGCAACCACTGGTCAGCCTTGGCAGCGGTAACAGAATAGCGTGGGTCGATGACCACAATTTTGGCCCGGTTGGGACGCTCGCGGCGCAGTTTGCCCCACATCCTCAAATTGCGTGCCAGCGGTTTTTGTGACTCGATGATGCTGGCACCGAAGGAAAGGATGTAGTTGGTATGCTCCAGGTCATAGGCGCTGGTGGTATAGTTGCCGTCCGCCATCCATTGACCGGCCTTGTCAGCCTCGTTCTCCAGTCCTTCGCGGGAGATGGCATTGGGAGTGCCGTAGGCAGCGGCGAAGCGGTTGATTAAATCTTCATTGCTTATAGTGTTTAGCCCGTAAAGCAGCAGCAGCTTATGTGCCTGGTTCCTGTCCCGGAGCGCTTTCAGACGGTTGCTCACCTCGTTCAGTGCTTGCTCCCAGGACAGGGCAGTCCAGCCGGGGTCTATGCCCTTGCCCTTCTGGGGATTGGTCCTTTTCAGCGGGCTTTTTATTCTGTCCGGGTTGTAGAGAACTTGAAGACCGATGTGGGAGCGAGGGCAGTTTTCCCCTTCGGAGACTCTTGATAGGGGATTACCGCCGATATGAACTGCTTTATCGTAAACTATTCTGACTCTGGTAGCGCAGCGGGTAGGGCAGTTCAAACAGGAGGTTGCCACCCACTTGTCGGTGACCACGCCGTACGGTGGCTCATCAGCAGATGAGGCAAGTGCAATCTCGGGCTTTTTCAGCAGATAGCTGGCAGTTATGGTAGCTGCGGCAAAGGCGGAAGCATTAAGAAAAGTACGTCGGCTGATTACCAGGCCGTCGGACTGTTTCTCTTCTGAACTCTGTGCAGGGCTGTTTTCGCTGTTATTATCGGGAAGCATGTTTACTTTTTGCCCCTTAGCCCACAGCCACCCGTTCAGAATTTAACTTGTAAGCAATGAAGCGGTTAAGCAAACACTGGCTGATTTATGCTGACGAAAATCATAGCAAACAGGGGATGCGCCTGTCAACTTTTCCTAAAATTGGGCTAAGAAATACTTTTTTAATACTGAAATAGTGCTAATGGAGACGAATTATGTGATTTAATATGGCTTGTTAGACGTGGTTCGAATGCAGGATGGTCAACAGACAATAAGAAGCGGGTAATAGGCTATGATTGTAATCGGGTATCTAGTTGAGGGAGAACCTGCGAGCTGGGGACTACTTTGCCAGCGAGTGGGTTGAGTTCATAGTTGCTAGTTATATTCGTAGAGTGCGCATATAATAGCAGTGAATTTCCCCTGGCCGATTCCGGCTACTGTTGCTATCTGCTTCAAATCGTTGAATTTGCCCATTGATAGCCTGGTATTTAAAATCCTGCGGGCAAGTCTATCGCCTAAAACTTTTTGCCCTGCATATGCTTCCAGTACACTTATTATTTCATCTACTGAATTCAAAGAGTTCAGTCTGTCTAATATCTTGCCCACTTTTTTCGGGGTAATGTTCTTGGGCAATGAGTAGAGCCGAGGTCTTTGCCTGGTCTTTTTGCGGGAGTAATTACGACTGGACATTTGTTGCTCTGCCGGGAAAACTATGCCTTGATGGGGCTTGGCAGTAATAGTATAGAACGCATAAATGGAGTTGCCAATCACCATAAAGTCACGTTGACTTTAGCCATTTAGTCCTGTAGCACAAAGTATATATCGGGGAATCGCTCTAATGGATTCAAATCAGCGAGAGCAAATCGTAGCTTTGGTAATTAGTCTAGTGTCTT
>JBBIPA010000070.1:0-7926 GCA_037443085.1 Chloroflexota bacterium
ATTTGAGCCTGCCAGGGGAGCATATGGCTAGAATCGGTCGTTGCTAAACGACCTCCTAAATACATGGTTGCAACCCCATTAATTAAAGTGGTATACTATTAGACAGTAAACCTTTAAGTCGGTCCAGAGAGGCTGGCAAGGGAATATGGCGAAAAAGCTTATTGTAGCTACATCCCCATCAGGGCTTTTGGCATGGGGAACCTCTTGCCAGTACATGGCAGGAGGTTTTTTTATATGCCTGAAAAGACCCTCATGTCCCCAGTGGATATGGAAAGAGCCCTGGTACGCATCGCCCACGAGATCGTAGAGAGAAACAAGGGGGCGGAACATTTAGTTCTCGTTGGCATGCAAACCCGCGGCGTACCGCTTGCCCAGCGCCTCGCTGCTACCATTAAAAAGCTGGAGGGAACTGCTATCCCCGTCGGCTCTTTGGACATCAGCCTCTATCGCGATGACCTGTCCTCACTGGAACTGAAACCGGTGCTCCACCGCACTGATGTCCCCACTGATATCGCCAACAAACAGGTGATTCTGGTTGATGATGTGTTCTATACCGGGCGCAGCATCCGTGCCGCTATGGATGCCATTATGGACCTGGGACGCCCCCAGACCATCCAGCTAGCAGTCCTTGTCGATAGAGGGCATCGTGAGCTACCCATCCGTGCCGACTATGTGGGAAAGAATATACCAACTGCACAGTCTGAAGAGATACAGGTACAGGTAGTGGAGGTGGATGGAGAAGATAAAGTAACCATTCTCCAACCCGAGGGAGGTGATAGATGAAATTGATTGAGTCCAAATCAGGCGCTGCAACTACCGAAACTTTCCCGCCGCCATCAATCAGCAATTGGCACCATCGACATATACTCGACCTAGACGATTTCACCAGAGAAGAGATAGAGCTGGTATTGGAAATAGGCGACGCTATGGCTGAAATTCTCACTCGTGAAGTCAAAAGGGTGCCGACACTGCGGGGCAAAACTATTGTCAACCTGTTTTACGAGCCCAGCACCCGCACCCGCTCCTCATTTGACCTAGCTGCTAAAAACCTGAGCGCCGATACTATAAACCTGGATGCTTCCAAGAGCAGTATCGCCAAAGGTGAGTCGCTGATAGATAGCCTCCGTACGCTGCGAGCACTTGGAGCCGACGTCATAGTCATGAGACACTCTCAGTCCGGTGCTCCTTACCTGGCGGCACAACATGTGAATACCAGCATTATCAATGCTGGTGACGGCTGGCATGCTCACCCCTCCCAGGCACTCCTTGACCTGTACACTATACGCCGCCACCTGAGTAAGTTTAACGACCTCAAGGTGGTGCTTATCGGTGACATCAAGCACAGCCGGGTAGCCCATTCCAATATCTGGGGCATGACCACCATGGGAGCCAAGATAACACTATGTGCCCCCCAAACACTTCTCCCCTATGGTCTGGCAGATTTCATCAGTAAATGCCACGTCCCCGATGTCAGTGTTGAACCTGACATCGAATCTGCCCTTAAGGAAGCCGACGTGGTCATGCCGCTCAGGCTCCAACTAGAACGACAGCAAAGCGGCTTGCTGCCCACCCTGCGAGAATACATTCAGCTCTACCAGCTCAACGAAAAACGCTTGTCCTTAGCCAAGCCCAATGCCCTGGTAATGCATCCCGGGCCAATTAACGAAGGTATTGAAATCAGTCCTGAAGTTGCCCATGGGGCACAATCCGTAATTGAAGAGCAGATAACCAATGGCATCACCATACGCATGGCATTGTTCTACCTGGTCGCTGGAGGCAAAGCCAATGAAGCCTGAACTGCTCATCAAAAATGCCCGAATCATCGACCCCAGCCAGAAAATAGACAAGGTCGGTGACGTTCTGGTTTTAGATGGCAAAATCGCCAAAATCGGCGAAAAAAGTATAGCATCAGCCCATAAAGACATTACTGTAATTGATGCTACTGGATTCATCCTCTCCCCTGGATTCATCGACCTTCACTGCCACCTCCGCGAGCCGGGCTTCGAAGACAGGGAAACCATTGCCACCGGAACCAGAGCGGCTGCCGCCGGCGGTTTTACCACTATTTGCTGCATGCCTAACACTAACCCACCACTTGATAACAGAGCCACTATTGATTATGTAAAGCAAAGGACTGAAGATGAAGGAGCAATTCGAGTACTGAACGTCGGCTGTATTACCAAGGGAAGGCAGGGCAAAGAACTTACCGAGATGTACGAACTAGCCGATGCCGGAGTCGTCGGCTTCAGTGATGACGGCGAGCCAGTATCAAGCTCCAGAGTTATGTATCTGGCTATGGAATATAGCCGCCTCCTCAACCTCCCCATCATAGACCATTGCGAAGACAAAGACTTGGCCAATGGTGGCGTCATGAATGAAGGCTGGGTAGCCGCACGGCTGGGTCTAAAAGGCATCCCCGCCGCTGTTGAAGAAATCTCCATTGCCCGGGATATTGCGCTAATCAAATTGACCGGCGCCAGGCTGCACATAGCTCATGTCAGCACAGAAGGTTCGGTAGAACTCATCCGTAATGCTAAGGAAAAGAGATTAGCAATCACTGCCGAAGTCACCCCACACCACCTGACCCTGACCGATGAGCGAGTCATGGTCTCACCAGCTAGGAAAAATAAATATCTAACGTACGATACTAACACCAAGGTAAACCCACCTCTCAGAACCGAAAAAGATATCGCTGCTCTTCTAAAAGGCCTGAACGACGGTGTAATAGATGCCATTGCCACCGACCATGCCCCCCACACCTCCGCAGACAAGATGTGCGAGTTCGGGCTGGCAGCCTTCGGTATCAGCGGCTTTGAGACATCTCTAGGATGCCTTATGGGACTGGTGCATAAAGGACAGTTGGATGTAATAACTCTGCTATCCAAGCTCACCCGTGAGCCAGCCAAGATAATCGGCAGCAGGCATGGCGAACTGGGTACCCTCAAACCCGGCTGTCATGCTGACATTACTATCTTTGACCCAGCCAGGGAATGGACTGTTGACAGCCAGAGCTTTACGTCCAAAGGCAAGAATACCCCCTTCGATGGATACCAGTTCAAAGGTAAAGTACTGGCCACCATCGCCGCTGGCAACATCGTTTATCAGGATGCATCAATCAAGCTCGCAGGGAAATAATGGGTAAGAAAGCGCTGCTGGTACTTGAAGATGGCTCGGTCTACGAAGGTTTTTCCTTCGGTGCTGAAACCACTACTTATGGTGAGGTAGTGTTCGATACTGCCATGGCTGGCTATCAGGAAATGCTCACCGACCCGTCTTTCGCTGGCCAGATTGTCGTTCCCACCTATCCTCTCATTGGCAACTACGGAATCAACGACTCTGATGTGGAGTCAAAGCAAATCCAAGTACGCGGTTTTGTAGTCAGGGAATACTGCACCACACCCAGCCACTGGCAAAACATGAGAAACTTGCATAATTACCTGGTGGCGAGTGGTATCCCTGGATTAAGCGGCATTGATACCAGGGCTTTGACCCGCCGCCTGCGCTCAGCCGGGGTCATGATGGGCATACTGACCTCAGAAATGACCACCGACGAAGCCTTAAAAGAGCTAAAGGAATCACCACCATATGGCGCCATGGACTTCATCAAAGAGGTCAGCACCAATGAACCATACCACTGGGAGCTACCCCCAAATCAATGGCAGAGTCCCCATCGCATTGTGGTTCTGGATATGGGATTAAAATACAATATCGTCCGCATATTGAAACAGCTTGGTTGTGACATAACAATTGTCCCTGCCACCACTACCTCTGAAGATATTTTGAATCAAAACCCAGACGGTATTCTCCTTTCACCAGGCCCTGGCGACCCAGCACTGCTCGGCTATATAACGAAAACGGTCAAGCAGCTTATCGGAAAGAAGCCAATTATGGGCATCTGCCTGGGACATCAGTTAATCGCCCACGCTCTTGGAGCCAGAACCTTCAAACTCAAATTCGGACACCGTGGGGGCAATCATCCCGTCCGTGACCTGGCTACCGGCAGAATACACATTACTACACAGAACCACGGCTATGCCGTAGACGCCGGTTCTCTCAATGGTGGTCTCAAGGTCAGTCACATAAACTCCAACGACAATACCGTGGAGGGATTGCGTCACAAGGACTTACCCATACTCTCAATTCAGTATCACTCCGAAGGCGCCCCTGGTCCCCAGGATAATATCTACCTTTTCCACAGATTTTTGGAAATGATAAAGGAGAGCCGAAACTAATTGCCTAAAATTTCTAAAGTCCTCGTCATCGGCTCGGGTCCAATAATTATCGGACAGGCGGCAGAGTTCGACTATGCCGGTACCCAGGCCTGCAAATCGCTCCGCGAGGAAGGCGTTACCACAGTACTGGTAAACTCCAACCCGGCAACCATTATGACCGACCAGGACATTGCCGATATTGTGTACATTGAGCCACTTACCGCTAATGTGGTAGAGCGTATTATTGAACGTGAGCATCCCGACGGTCTGCTGCCAACCCTGGGAGGGCAAACCGGCCTTAATTTAGCTGTCGAGCTGGCCGATGCTGGCATACTGGATAAATACCAAGTCCGCATGCTGGGCACGCCACTAGAAACAATTAAAAAAGCCGAAGAACGGTCTTTGTTTAAGCAGCTTATCCTAGATATGGGTGAACCATTGCCGGAAAGTGTCACTGTCAATTTCGTGGAAGAAGCCAAGAACTTCGCCCAGAAAATTGGTTTACCCCTCATCGTCCGCCCTTCTTATACTCTTGGCGGAACTGGCGGTGGCATCTGCCACACCATGGAGGAACTGGAAAAAGTGGTTGACAGCGGATTGTCGGCAAGCCTGAGTCATCAGGTTCTGGTAGAAAAATGTCTTCTGGGTTGGAAAGAAATTGAGTACGAGGTGATGCGTGATGCCGCCAACAACTGCATTACGATATGTAATATGGAAAACCTCGACCCCATGGGTATCCATACCGGTGATAGCATCGTTGTCGCCCCCAGTCAGACCCTCACCGACAAAGAATACCAGATGCTCAGGTCCGCCAGCCTGAAAATTATCAGAGCGCTGGGGATTGAAGGCGGCTGCAACATACAGTTTGCTCTTACTCCCAGCACCACAGTCGCCCGGAAATGGGCACCTGACCAGCTCAATGTGAAATCAAGTCAATACTATGTCATCGAGGTCAATCCGCGTGTCAGCCGCAGCTCAGCACTTGCCAGCAAAGCCACCGGCTATCCTATCGCCCGCATCGCCGCCAAGATAGCTATAGGAAAGCGGTTGGATGAAATACCTAACCGGGTGACTGGCAAAACCACGGCAGCCTTTGAGCCAGCACTGGACTACTGCGTGGTCAAAATCCCACGCTGGCCATTCGATAAATTCGCCTCTGGCGACCGCTCACTGGGCAGCCAGATGAAAGCCACTGGCGAGGTCATGGCTATTGACCGCTGCTTTGAAGCCGCCCTACAAAAAGCAGTTCGCTCCCTGGAATTCGGTAAGAAATCACTGCTCTGGGAAGACAGGGACTGGGGCAAAAGCGGCAATCCCTATGCCTACCCTCTGCATCCTAACGACCTCAGATTATGGGCAGTTACTGCAGCTTTACGACGAGGTTTAAGTTGCGAGCAATTAGCCCAGCGTACTGGAATTGACCCGTGGTTCATTCACAAGCTGCTCAATATAGTGCAAATGGAGAAAAGACTGCTTTCCGAGGTCCTCACTCCAGACCTGTTGAAAGAGGCAAAACGGCTGGGCTTTTCTGATGAACAAATCGGCACTCTGGCTGACAGATTGCCCGAGCAGGTACGCCAGCTAAGGCAAAACTGGAATTTACGCCCGGTGTATAAAATGGTGGATACCTGCGCCGCCGAGTTCGATGCCGAAACACCCTATTTCTATAGGACCTATGAACGGGAAAATGAAGCTGGGCCATTAGCAGAACCAAAAGCCATCGTTATCGGCAGTGGGCCTATTCGTATCGGACAAGGCATAGAATTCGATTATTGCAGCGTACACTCAGGTTGGGCATTACAGGAAGCCGGTTACCACAGCATCATGGTCAACTCAAATCCGGAAACGGTCTCTACCGACTTCGATACCAGCAATCGACTTTACTTTGAAGCCCTTGATGAGGAGAGCCTCAGAGATATCCTGGAAAATGAAGGGCTGTTGCCCCAAGGCATTCATATCACACCACCTTCTATTGTCCAATTCGGGGGACAAACCGCAATCAACCTGGCCGGACCTTTGTCCAATGCTGGCATGTCCATTATCGGCTCCAGTATTGACGCCATAGATATGGCCGAGGACCGCCGCCGCTTCGAAGACTTCCTCAATAAATTGGGCATACCACAACCACCCGGCGCTGGTGTCACGTCACTACATGAAGCGATGAGTGTGGCCAAGTTTCTGGGTTATCCGGTGCTGGTACGCCCCAGCTATGTGCTCGGCGGCAGAGCTATGGAAATTGTGCACAACGAAGAAGAACTGGTGCGGTATATTTCACAGGCGCTAGAAATGGATACCAAACATCCTACTCTAATAGATAAATATTTTGAAGGTAAAGAGGTGGAAGTAGACGCTGTTTGTGACGGAAAAGATGTCCTGATACCGGGAGTAATGGAACATATCGAACGCGCCGGGGTGCACAGCGGCGACTCTATAACTGTTTATCCTGCTATCAATCTCACCTCAGCCGAGGTAGAAACTATCGTAGACTACACCATAAGAATAGGACTGGCACTGCAAGTAAAGGGACTAATGAATGTACAGATGGTTATCATGCACCATCAACAGGAGAACACATCATCAGTGTATATACTGGAGGTAAATCCTCGCGCCAGCCGCACCATACCCTTCATTTCCAAAATCACCGGCGTGCCCATGGTAAAACTGGCTACCAAGACCATGCTCGGCATTAGCATCAAAACACAGGGGTACACCACCGGATTATGGAAGAGGCAAAAGCTGATAGGCATAAAAGCTCCCGTTTTCTCCATGTCGAAACTGGCGGGTGTCGATACTTATCTCGGGCCAGAGATGAAGTCAACCGGCGAGGTTATGGGCATTGATTATACTTATGAAGCCGCTCTCGCCAAAGCCTTGATGGCTGCAGGTCTGATGTTACCACCGCATGGTGGGCTTTTATTTAGCATCGCCGACAAGGACAAGGCTGAGGCCATGTCCGTTATAAAAGGCTTCGATACTCTTGGCTACAAGCTTTTTGCCACAGAAGGTACCGCTGCCGCCATAGAAGCCCATGGTATGAAAGTTCAGATGATAGGCAAAAAGTTAGGTAAGGGTCATCCCAATGTGATTGACATCATCAATGATGGTTCGGTAAACGGCGTGATAAACACCGTTACCGGAGGACGAGTTTCATTACAGGACGGCTTCGATATTCGACGTACCGCTACTGAAAGAAGAATACCCTGCTTTACCTCACTGGACACAGCAAGAGCAGCCTGGAAAGCGCTAGCAAACGGCAAACAGATTCTCAATGTCAGACCACTACCAGAATACTTAAATAAACCGGATTAAATAGTATGAAACAGATTACAGCCACTGTCATCTCAAATAAAGACCTTTCCAAAGGCACATTCCCTCAGGTTAATCTTATGTGCCTCCTAGCTCCTGAACTAGCCATGATATCCAGACCAGGGCAATTCATCATGTTAAGCAGTGGTTCGGAGGTCATCCTAAGACGCCCACTCAGTGTCCACCAGATAGACCATTCTGGCAGAATATTTCTGCTTTTTGCAGCAATTGGCAAAGGAACCAATTGGCTTTCTACACGCCAACAGGGAGAGAAACTTGATTTACTTGGCCCACTCGGCAATGGCTTTTCGATAGAGCCAAAATCAAAAAAATTGCTTCTCATTGGAGGTGGGATCGGGATTTCCCCCCTGGCCTTTCTGGCAAAAGAGGCCATCCAACAAAGAAGACA
>JBBIPA010000071.1:0-7716 GCA_037443085.1 Chloroflexota bacterium
ATACCTTATACTATACTTTTCATAAATGCCTTAAGGAGACTTTTTCAGCATTCTCTATAAGTTTCTGATAACGCCAATAACTCTACCCTGAATCTCAACATTATTGGAGTCCACGTATATTGGCTGCATCTGGCTATTGGCCGGCTGAAGACGAATTTGGTTAGATTCACGGAAGAATTTTTTCAATGTCACTTCTTGCTTATCCTTCAGCCAGGCAGCGACCATGTCACCGTTATCAGCAGTATCTGCTGGCTGCATCAGGACAATATCGCCATCGTCTATTAGAGCATCCATCATAGAAAGACCTTTCACCCTCAATGCGTAAATATTGCTCTTGCCCTGCGTCAATTCATCCGTTAAATCCAAGGTCTCCAATGGCTCAATTTCCCAGGCTTCGGAGCTGGGTACTGGAATAGGCGACCCTGCAGCGATGCTACCCAGTAAAGGAACACGAACTATATTGCTCCTATCCATCAGCTGGATACTCCTGAATACCTCAGGGTCCCTATGAATATGCCCCTCTCTTTCCAATATATTTAAGTGATGCTGGACAACAGCCGTGGAGCTTATAGAGCATCCTCTCAAAATATCACGTACAGTAGGAGCATAACCTCTTTCATCGATGAAACCACGGATAAAATCAAGTATTTTTTGTCTTTTAGGGCTTTCACCAGGTTTTTTCATAATACCTCCATATTTCAAACAATGGTATTGCAAACTTTTGTTCTACGAACAAGTATACTGAACACTTGTTCTTTTGTCAAGTCCCTCAAGGCTTATTGACAAAGGTCTTCTAGATGGTATAATGAGCTTCAGTCTGCTACTTCGTCCCTTGAGGAGTAAGCCCTTGGCATTTGGGGCGAGGATTAACACAAAGTATATTGCATAAGTCTGCTGTAAAAAGGAGGTGATATTTATACTAATTTCGTAAGGAGCAAAGTTGAAGAAATCTTTTCCTAGAGGATATTTTAAGGAGGTTGTAGATTATAGATGAAAAAAAGAACTTTATTTGCAGTAATAATCAGCCTTTGTATCGCTGTGATAATTGTATCCTGTGCTGCACCGGCCCCAGCCCCGAAACCGGCTCCGTCCCCGGCACCAGCTCCCGCGCCGGCTCCAGCACCAAAGCCCCAACTGCCAGCTAAGGTAGACTGGTCCACTCATGCCACCGGGACAACTCACTTTGCCGTCTCCACTGGACTGGGCAAGGTAGCCTCAGAAAAGGGGCCGATACTGGTGGCAGTAGCAGCCACCGCCGGCCCATCTGCCTGGGTACCTTCGATGAATGACACCGGCAGCCCCAACTTTGGCACCGCCCATCCCGTGGATGCCTGGTGGGCTTATACCGGCAAAATCTCACCCAGACCGGTACCTGAGCTTGGCGATAAACCTTTCTATGCCAAAGCACATACCAATCTCCGGGTTATAGCCGCCAGTGGCCGCATGGCTACCGGATTTTTGGTGCGGAGGGATTCGCCATATAAGACCATTTCAGACTTGAAAGGTGCTCGCATAGCTTCCGGTTATCTGGCACAGCCGTCTGCCTTTATCAGCATGCTCACCAGCGTATACAACGCCAATTTAAACCTGAAGGATTGCACTGAAGTAACCGTAGCCGGCCCTGCTCCCGGTGTTGCTGCCCTTGCTGAAGGCCGTGTTGATGCTACCGATGCCTCTCCGGGCATGGGTGCAATCGCCGAAGCCGATTCTAAGGTTGGTGTTCGCTTTCTAACAGCGTCGCTGGACCCCGCCGCTGTCAAGCGTGCCGAGAACATATTCCCCGGCGGCACCTACACTGTATGGAAGGCAGGAGAAGCTGTGGGTATAAGAGAGGATACCCCACTATGGACCTACCCTATCATGATAGTGGCCCCCCTCTCCCTGTCTGATGCCGTGGTGGAATCAGTACTGGGCACCTGGTGGGATAATTACCAGCTACTATGGGAAATACATCCTGCCCTGAAGAGAATAACTTCGCCTGAGATGTTTTTGTTGAAAAAGTCCACCGTTCCCTATCACCCTGGAGCAATCACCTTCTTTAAGAAAAAGGGAATTTGGGATGCTGCCATGGATAAGTATCAGGACAGGCTACTCAAGGGCGAATATCCTTTCTTGGACTAACGAATAGCTGAAGTTCCCCAGAGGCCTGCCCCGGTTAGGGGCAGGCCTCTCATAACAAATTAGAAAGGTAACAGGTTTTTGTCTACTAATATTGCGCAGAAGCTTGACACGGAGGTATCCCGTTTTCGCAATATGAAACTCATCGGCCAGCCGTGGCAACTTATCACCAGAATACTGTTAATCGCCATGGCGCCGGTAGCCTGTTTCTTTATCATGGACGGTCCTTCTCATTTGAGATGGACTTTTCTAATGCATCAGTACTTCGGCATTCTTCTGGCCATGGCGCTGCCGCTGATTTTTTTGATGACACCGCCATCCAAGGGGGCTGCCAAAGATAAGCTGCCCTGGTACGATGTCGCACTGGCGGTAGTTGGTTGCGGCATCGGTCTGTATGTGGCATTGCTATATCCAGAAATCGTGTTTCGCATGGGAGTGATCACCCCGGACAGGGTGATCATGGGCACCATCGCTATCATCATTGTAGTGGAGGCAGTGCGACGCATGGCTGGCTGGGTGCTGGCAATACTTGGGATACTGTTTATTCTTTATGCTGCGTTCAACTGGCTGATACCCGGTGCCTTCGGTGGCAAAGTTATTCCCTGGAGCTATCTGGTAAACTACCTGTTCCTGGACATTAACGCCATGCTGGGCATTGCCTTGAACGTAACCGCACTGGTGGTTTTGCCTTTTATTCTGTTTGGTAATTTCCTGCACGGTGTCGGCGGTGGACGATTTCTCACTGACCTGGCTATGGGTGCATTCGGTAAATTCCGAGGAGGCCCAGCCAAGATGGCTGTAGTAGCTTCCAGCCTCTTCGGCACTATCTCGGGAAGCGCTGTTTCCAATGTGGTGAGCACCGGCGTGGTCACCATCCCTTTGATGAAAAGGACGGGTTATAAGCCACATGTGGCTGGTGCCATTGAGTCAGTTGCTTCCACTGGCGGCCAGTTGATGCCTCCGGTGATGGGTGCCGCTGCTTTCGTTATTGCTGAGTTCACCGGAATCCCTTATGCTAAAATAGCTCTGGCTGCTTTCATTCCAGCGATTCTTTATTATATCGGCATATTCGTTCAGGTAGACCTGGAAGCGGGAAAAACAGGATTGAAAGGTTTGCCCCGCGAGCAGTTGCCTCCGTTAGGGGGCATACTACGGAACTGTTATTTATTCATAGCCCCGCTGGTAGTGCTGATTCTGGCCCTTTTCGTCCTGAACCTGGAAGCCGGCAAGGCGGCGCTTCTGGCTGTGGTTTCCTGTCTGGTTATCAGCCTTTTCCGAAGGGAAACGCGCACCAGCCCCAAATGGCTGATCAACTCGCTGGAGCAGACCGGCCGCGGTATGTTGGAGCTTCTTGCCATTGTCTCCATGGCTGGTTTCATCATCGGAGTCGTCACCTATACCGCAATGTCTTTTATATTTCCCCTCTTCCTGGGTCAATTGGCTGGAGGAAATCTTTATCTGTTGCTGTTAATTATTGCGGTAGCTGCCTTAATTCTGGGCATGGGCATGCCTACAGTAGCAGTCTACATAGTACTGAGCTTATTGCTGGCTCCAGCATTGGTCAAGTTTGGAATACCAATGCTTGCCGCTCATTTGTTCATCATGTACTGGGGCATGCTCTCCATGATTACACCACCGGTTTGCCTGGCTTCCTTCGCTGGTGCTGCGCTGGCCGGTGCTGACTCCATGCGCACTGGCTATAGCGCCATGCGCATCGGTATTCTGGTCTATATCGTGCCGTTCCTGTTCGTCCTGGGACCAGCACTGCTGCTTATGGGAACGCCTACGGAAATTTTCTTGTCAATACTCACCGCTGTCCTTGGCAGCTCTCTGGTAGGTATTGCCGCCGTTGGCTATTTGTTCAGAGACCTCAATGTGATATCACGGTTGCTCATTGGACTGGCTGGCCTGGGCTTGTTGATACCATTACAGGCAGGAGACCTGCATACTATAGCTATTTACAGTAATATCACAGGTGCCGTTTTGGCCATGCTGCTGATTGGGTGGGAATGGCGTGCGCGCTGGAAACTAAAATTGGCCCAGGCAAAAACTTAGATGCAGCTTGCGGGTGCTGAGTGATTTACGCAAAGCCAAAAAAGCCACTGCAAATAAAGCCTGCGATGAACTAACTCATATTCCCGTATCGCTGACCAACGACTGTGAGAAACCATAACATGCCCCACCTTGTTCCCCCAATATGAATAACAGGAGGAAAAGCAATGAAAATTGACTTTTTCACCCATATACTGCCGGCAAAATATAAAGATAAACTGTTCAAGATAGCACCACCAGAGCTGGATATTGTCAGCAACGTGCGCTCTACCCCTACAGTCTACGATTTAGAGCACAGATTCAGGATAATGGACCAATTTGAAGACATGAAACAGGTGCTCACCATCTCTGCCCCAGGCATTGAAGAGGTCGCTGACCCAGCAAGCAGTGTAGACCTGGCAAAGCTAGCAAACGATGAACTAGCCGAAATGGTTAGTAAATACCCTGACCGATTCATTGCTGGTGTTGCCGCTTTGCCCATGAATAATATGGATGCTGCCTTGAAAGAATGTGAGCGTACTATCAGCCAATTGAAGCTCAAAGGCGTCCAGATATACACGCCAACCAGTGGCAAGCCTATCGATTCACCGGAATTTCTGCCACTGTACGAAATGATGGCTGCTTTTAATTTGCCAATTTGGATACATCCCCGCAGACCACGAGTTCAAGCCGACTACAGTAACGAAGACCACTCTCGGTACCGGGTCTTCAGCGTCTTCGGCTGGCCATTTGAGACCACCGTCGCCATGACACGCATCGTATTCAGCGGAATATTAGAGAAACATCCTGCTCTGAAATTTATCACGCACCACTGCGGTGGCATGGTTCCTTATTTCCGGGAAAGAGCGAGAGGTTCATACGACCGGATTTTTCAGCAGCTACAGGACTCCAGCAATCAAGCCTTGAAGAAACACCATATAGAGTATTACCAGATGTTCTATAATGACACAGCCATCAATGGCAACACCTCAGCCTTAATGTGTGCCTATGAATTTTGCGGCGCTGACCATCTGCTCTTTGCCACTGACATGCCTTTCGATACCGAATATGGCGCACGAAACCTGAGACGGGTTAGTCAGGCAATTGAGAACATGACGATTACCCGGGAGGAGAAAGACAAAATATTCTACGGCAATGCCCTTAAGTTACTGGGAACATGAACTTTTCAGATAGATACATTAACAGCATAGTTTCGCGCATGAAGTACCCTAAATGTTACAGAAGGATTTATCATGAAGACCGATGTTATTGAAGCTGATGTTCTCTGCGTCGGCGGCGGCATAGCTGGCCTCATGGCAGCCATTCGAGCCAGAGAACTGGGAGCTAAGGTGGTTATCGCCGAGAAGGGAAATGCCTTAGCCAGTGGCTCTGCTCGTGCTGGCAATGACCATTTTCAGTGCTATATACCGGAGGTTCACGGCCCGGATATCAAACCTTTTATCCATCAGCTACAGTCGCATAGAGGGCAGATAAGAGATAAAAAACTGGCACAAGCATGGGCGGAACGGTCATTTGAGATTGTGAAGCTCTGGGATAGCTGGGGAATACCCATGAAATACGAGGGCAGGTATGAGTTTGCTGGACATGGATATGCGGGATACAGATTGGACCACCTGAAGTACAGCGGGCTGAAACAGAAGCCCATACTGGTGCAGGAAGCAACAAAGAGGGGAGTGGAAATCATCAACCGTGTCATGATATTTGACCTGCTTCGCGATAGCGGTATCGTTGGCGCTATCGGTATTAACACCAGAGAGGATAAGCTGGTGATATTCCTGGCGAAGAATGTGGTGCTGGGCACTGGTTTCATCACCAGATTGTACCCGAGCCCTGTTCATGGGCGGATAAACAATCCTAATTTCCCCATCACAGTAACTGGAGATGGCAGGGCAATGGCATTCAGAGCAGGAGCCGAACTGGTGGCACTGGATATGCCCTACCGGCACTGCGGACCGAAGTATTTTGCCCGATCAGGCCAGGCAACATGGGTAGGTGTCATCAGGGATGGACAGGGAAAACAGGTCGGCCCCTTTGTTTCCAGTCCCGACAGGAAATATGGAGATGTGGTACTGGAAACATACCCGACTCTTTTCGAAGATGTTGCCACCGCCGGTAAAGGGCCTGTCTACATGGACTGCACTGGCATCTCGCCCGAAGATTATGCGTATATGATTCATTTCATGAAACAGGAAGGATATACTTCCTTCTTGAATTACTTGGCTGAAGAAGGCATTGACCTCAGAGTCAATCCCATTGAGTTTATGCGGTATGAGATACGCGTTCTCGGTGGCGTTTACTATAATGAGAAAGCTGAGACATCATTGACAGGGTTGTATGCTGCTGGCGATGAGCTGTGGGGTGGTATTGCCAATGCTGCCGTTTTCGGGTGGATTGCCGGAGAGAATGCCGCTACAGGTGCCAGGGGGAAACAACAGTCGCAACTGTATACTCTCCAATCCTTTATCGAAGAAAAGAAACAAGTCCTCGAAAAAATGAAAGGTAGAAAGGCAATCACTGATTGGAAAGATGCCAATATGGCACTACAACAGATAATGAATGACTATGCCGGTGTTGTTCGCTCCGAGACACAGTTGAATGCTGGACTTAACGCTCTGCGGAGATTGAAAACAAAGGTTAACACCCATCTTGCCGCCAGAAATCAATGGGAATTAACACGCTGCCTGGAGACAGTAAACTTGCTTGACCTTGCCGAACTGGTCATCGTTGCTGCACGGGAGAGGAAAGAGACTAGGGGAAGACACATTCGTCCCGATTATCCAGTTACTGACCCGCGACTGGACAAAAGTCGTCTCTTTATCAAGAAAGTCAATGACAAAATAATCACTGAATGGAGAACCATACAAGACTGAGGGAGGATACCATGCCACCGGTGATAAACGAGGATAAATGCAAACGCTGTGGCAAATGTGTTGACATTTGCTCGGAAGATGTTTTTTACGGCTCCCCAAAAGGAGAGTTCCCTGTCGTGACCTATCCCGAGGTATGCTGGTACTGCAACTGCTGTGTCAACGAGTGCACGGTAGAGGGAGCCATTAAATTACAGCTTCCGCTATCTCTGTCATTGTGCTATAAGTAAACTTCCTGACACTATGTATCAAAATAAACGATTGTTCGCTGCAAACAGCAAGGCTAACTGCGTTTAGTACCGACCTTGATCAGACCCAAGAACAAGCCAGCCAGTAACAGCCAGATTATCCCGGTAATAAACGCCGCAAAATAGCTGCCGGTGGCATCGAAGACAAAGCCACACAATGCAGGGCCGATAGCTGCGCCTATATGCCAGCCGACATTAATGCTTCCTATGGTCAAGCCGATGCTCCTTACTCCGAACAAACGGCTGGCCAGCAATGTTCCCATAGTGCCGAACCCGCCCCAGGCAAGGCCAAAAAGTGCTGCAAAAATGTAGAACAACCCTTTCCCATCAGAAAAAAGCAGCAATACTAGTGCTCCGGCTCCCAGTAATGAGGCTAAAATGGCTATTCTTTTTGCCCCCACAGTGTCCGAAATAAAACAAAAGAGCAATCT
>JBBIPA010000072.1:0-7538 GCA_037443085.1 Chloroflexota bacterium
ACCTGCCCATGTCCTCTAAGGAAGCGATACAGGAGTTAAAGCGCTGCGCCGGTTCCCAGTTCGACCCCGAGATGGTGGAAGCCTTCATTCCCATCGCTCTGGCCACCCCGCTTAAAGAGGTAGGCGTGTAATCGAGAATCTGTAGTGTTGTGTTTGGCTCAATCTTTTGTGTAAGTCACTTGCTCACAAGTGACCGCATTGGGGGTCACCTCTGGCGAGGATGACTCCCATAAAAATAACCTCTAATGTTCAGTTCATTCTGCCAGTCTGAAATACCGTGACCGGGCATGGTTAAAGTTGATGCTGGCTTGGATTGGATAAGCGAACTTAGCAGTTGCCTATCTGTGGGTGATAACTTAGATATTTCACGTAGCAGTGATTGGAGATTAGCTTCGGAAACACAAAAGGCAGAGTTTAAAAGATCTGCCTCTGTTTCGAATTAGGTAGCCCAAGTTGGAAGGATACCGAACTCGCGTTTGAGTGTGAAGGACTTATTCCAGCGATCCAGCAATTGCTGATAACATATCACACTTTCCGATGGAATGTGACATTGAAACAGCTCAAGAAAGAAATTATAGACAGTTAGGCATATTTGACAAATACCACTAAACAGAGTATCTTCAATGTAGATACCATAAATTGAGGTATTTATGAGAACGCGTATACAAAAGTGGGGTAACAGTCTTGCCTTTCGTATCCCTAAGTCTTTCGCTACTGAAGTGGGTCTTCAAAAGGAAACGTCTGTTGACGTATCTTTAGCAGATGGGAAACTTGTTATAACTCCTGTGGCTAAACCAAAGCTGACTCTAGAGCAACTTCTGAGAAAGATTACCAAACGAAATTTACATCACGAGGTTGATATCGGCATTGCAATCGGGAAGGAAATGTGGTAAGTTCCCGGACTTATGTGCCTAACTGCGGAGATGTGGTATGGATTACCCTAAATACACAAGCTGGTCATGAACAAGCTGGACGTCGTCCTGCCTTAGTTCTGTCACCTAAGAGCTATAACAGCAAGACAGGGTTGGCTATATTTTGTCCCATTACTAACCAAATCAAAGGCTATCCGTTTGAGGTTCTTCTTCCCGAGGGATTGCCAGTAGCGGGGGCAATTTTATCTGATCAGGTTAAAAGTTTAGATTGGCATGTTCGAAATGCGGAACTGATATGCGTCTTGCCAGCTGAGACTATCTCTGAGGTGCTCCAAAAGCTGAGTGTATTATTACAGTTAGAAGTATAATAAAGCACTGTAAAACACCACGAACTTTGACCCACAAAAAAGGGTTTTTACCACTATCATTGACCCACCCGGGGAACGAATTAGTACCATTGTCGCAGAACCATCAGAAAGGAGCGGCAATGGCGTACAAGGAGGTTTCCCGAGTGGAGATTACAGAAGTTATTCGGCAATGGCAGGCTGGCCGTGGTATCAGGGAGATAACACGGTCAACCGGTCTGGCCAGAAACACTATTCGAAAGTATCTTCTCACAGCGCGTAGCTGTGGTTTGGTCCGCGACGGGCCGCCACCGACAGAATCACAACTGATTTCGCTGGTGCAATTTAACAGAGCTGGACCCCGCCAGGTGGTGGTCCCCACCAACGAGGTGCTTGAGCCCTGGGCCGGCCAGATTGAGCAGTGGATCAAGCAGGATAAACTCAAGCTCACCAGGATTCAGGAGCTGCGTCGAGAAAACGAAGAGCTTAAGCGGGGAAAAGAGGCACTGCGTTATGAATTGAAGCAAATGCTGGGGAAGATTTTCAAATCTCAAGTAAAGCCACATCACGATGCCAACCAAGCGAAATGCGGTGCCCCTTGCGCGCCTCATGATCCTCCGGCACGAATTCATCGAGCGAAGGGGGAAGCAGCAACCCCTGACACTGGCTGTATTCCCTGAATATCTTCATTCGCATTTACCTCCGGGAGAAGCATCCTTTTACGCACATTTTACCCTGTCTACCCTATCACCATCTATTTCTCCGCCAGACTTTTTGGACAGCCTGTACAGAAGTTATGCGTTGCGCTCGGACATTAATGCGTACCTGTTTCTATTTACTTTTTATCAACCATTCCTTAGCCAGCGTTACTGCTGCTACTGCGTCAGGGCGGTAAGCATCAGCGCCAGTGTATTTCTTGACCTCGTCATCGATCTGCCCGCCACCAATCATAATCTTCACTTCATCGCGCAGCCCGGCGGCTTTTATGGCGTCTATGGTCTCCTTCATGGCATCGAATGCCAGGGTGAGAAAGCCGCTCAATCCCATGATAGGGGCTTTGGTATCTTTCAGGGTATCAATGAACTTTTGCACGGGAACATCGACGCCGAGGTCGATTACTTCAAAACCATTGATATCCAGCATGAAGCCAACGATGTCTTTACCGATGTCGTGAATATCGCCAGCAACGGTGCCCAGGATGTACTTGCCTATTCTCTGTGACTGGGCAGCAGAGGTGAGCTTGGGCTTCACTATCTCGGAAATCTGCTTGAGTATCTCGCCAGAGTAGATAAGGTCGGGGATGAAGTACTCACTGCTGGCAAAGCGTTTGCCCACAATCTCCATGGCGCTTCTGCTGTCAGCGAGGATTTTCATGGGGTCGTCGCCCTTAGCCAGTCTCTCCTTGACTATCTTCAATGCCTCCTCTTCTTTCAGGTCTGCCATCGTTTTGACCAGGTCTCCAGTCATGCCTCCTCCTTAAAGTGTAGTTCTATAGTAAGGCTCAATCGCCCTCGCTATGCCGCATAGCACTCTAGCATTAATGTGATTACGTGTCTATACTTTAATTTCACAGCCTGTGCTACTTCTGTTATAGCAAAAGATTTTTAATTATAGCCGATGCTCTAACGTTGTTCAAAACGTGCTAGAGTGGAGGTGATTCCCAACAGACTTTATCTACTGGTGCTAAATGAGCGTGCTTAGCAATTTGTCTCTCTCTGGCCAGTTGGTTGTATAGTGGAGAATATTGGTTACTGCTCTCTCACCTATGAGAAATGGCTAATTTCTCATAGCGCGACTCCACTTTGCACTCTAGATAAGTCTTCTTGTGAAATTCGGCACTTATGATGTAATATGCAGCAGTTATTTGTGCATCTATGACGATGAACCGAAGTCCAGATAAAGCCTCAGTTTTGATCGTAGCCACGCTAGGTTCTTTTCTAACCCCTTTCATGGGGTCTGCTATTAATATTGCCTTGCCCCAGATGGGCAGTGAGCTTGTCATGGACGCTATTTCTTTGGGTTGGGTAGCTACTGCCTACCTCTTGGCGTCGGTAATTTTTGTTCTTCCATTCGGTAGACTGGCAGATATTCATGGCAGGAAGAAAATTTATACAGCGGGGATGATTGCATTTACGCTTACCTCACTTCTTTTATCAGTAACCGACTCCTCTACGATGTTGATTGCTTTACGTTTTGTGCAGGGCGCAGGTGGTGCTCTTATCTTTAGTACCTCTATAGCCATGGTAACCTCAGCGTTTCCTATGGGTGAGCGAGGTAGAGTGATAGGCTTAAATGCTGCTGCGGTTTATTTGGGTATTTCGCTCGGTCCGTTTCTGGGTGGATTGTTAACACAATATCTGGGCTGGCGTAGTATTTTTATCGTTTGTGTGCCTGTAGGTTTGCTGATAATTGCACTTATCTTCTGGAGGTTGAAAGGTGACTGGGTTGAGGCAAAGGGTGAGAAATTTGATATTGTGGGCTCCATTATATATAGCCTTATGCTTGTAGCCGTAATCTACGGCTTTACCCATTTGCCAGAGTCGCTGGGCGTAGTATTGATTGTCGTTGGAATTTTAGGATTTGTAATATTTGTTATCTGGGAGATAAGGGCGAACAGCCCTGTTCTGGAGTTGAACCTTTTTCTGAAGGATAGAGCTTTTACCTTCTCCTGCCTGGCGGCATTGGTAAACTATGGGGCTACTTACGCAGTAGGGTTTTTGATCAGCCTCTACCTGCAATATATAAGAGGATTTAGTCCCCAGGATGCTGGTTTTATTCTGGTATCTCAGCCTATTGTACAGGCTTTGGTTTCGCCGATTGCTGGTAGAATGTCAGACCGGGTTCAGCCGCGCGTGGTTGCTTCAGTGGGGATGTCGTGTACTGAAGTTGGTCTTTTGTCTTTTGTTTTCTTGAGTAGGGAAACAACTCTGTTGCAGATAATCGGCAGTTTGGTACTACTTGGTTTTGGCTTTGCCATGTTTACATCTCCCAATACCAATGCGGTGATGAGCTCGGTGGATAAGAAATTTTATGGCGTGGCTTCAGCCACACTCGCCACCATGCGACAGACGGGCCAGATATTGAGCATGGGAATTGTTATGTTGTTATTTGCCCTTTATATGGGTAAGGCCCAGATTACTCCAGAATACCATGGGGCATTTCTGCAGAGTGTTCAGATAGTTTTCATAATCTCGGCTATTTTATGTTTTCTGGGCATATTTGCTTCTTTGGCGCGGGGTAACGTGAGCAGGTCGAATCGGCGGGACCTGTGAGCTGTGACTTATCTTGGCAGCTACTTTCCTTTGGCTAGGGTGAATTGCCATTGACAGCACAAACCGTCCTTGTTTTTCCGTGGAGGTGATTGCAGACATTTCACTTTGATATCGGGGTTGAAGAAGGAAGCATAATTCTTGAATACTTTGGGCTCAACGATATTACATATTTGGCTTTCTCGTCCCTCTCCTTCTTTTTCCAGTGCGTTTAGTGTGGGGCAGTTGGTGATGGTAAGTGTGGCGTTATTATGATTACTCAATTCAAATTTGCTTTCTATTACGCGAAACCATGGGCTTATCTGCATACCTTTGATAAAAGCAGCCATATCGTTTCCCTGGATATTAAGTAACTTGGTTATTTTACTTAATTCATATCTGCCCATCTTTTCCCATACCTTTATATCACAGGCTAATGCTTCCTCATTGTTAACCCTCTCTTTGATGGAAAGATACCAGAATCCATCTAATGCCATGTAGAAACGTGAATATAGCTTGAGCAATTCCAATAGAGTATCATAGGAGAAGTCGCTAAGTTTCAAATCAGATATAGGCTCTCCACTATAGTCGGATAGCTTGGTCACCATGGCCTCCTCACTTTTATCCTACAAGCAGTTTTCCCACGGGTTTACTGATAATATCGCCGACGGCAGCGGCATCTGTGATGCCAGCTTTATGTAGCTTGCCCAGTAAAGATGTTGCCTCCTTAGGCGCTACTACAATCAGAAGTCCACCTGAAGTCTGGGGGTCGAAGAGAATGTCGTTCATATACTCGGGCACCTGTGCTGCAAACTCGACACTACTATTATAGAAATCCCTGTTTCTTTGCAGCCCGCCGGGACGAAATCCCTTCTGGACAAATTCTTTTGCCTCTTCGAAGAGTGGTAATGAGCTTGAGTTAATTCTTATACCTTTTTGGCTGTTTTGTGCTAGCTGATATGTATGGCCGATAAAGCCAAATCCAGTGATATCGGTACAGGAATGGACTTCAAATTCCTGCATCAGTTCTGCGGCCTTCTTATTCAAGGACGCCATGTATCTGGTGACCTTATCTATCGTCTTTTTGTCGGCAGCGCCTGCTTTCAGAGCGGTATTGATGATTCCGGTACCCAGGGGCTTGGTTAGAATCAATTTATCTCCTGCCCTGGCTCCAGAATTGGGCAGCAGGCGTTTGGGGTGTACTGTGCCGGTGACGGAGAGTCCGTATTTAAGCTCTTTATCATCAATACTATGTCCGCCAATCAATACCACACCAGCCTCTCTCATTTTGTCAATTCCACCTCTCAGAATATCCTGCAGTACTGATATATCCATGGCTTTTGCAGGGAAACAGACGATGTTCATAGCAGTTAAGGGTTTGCCGCCCATAGCGTAAACATCGCTCAGTGCATTGGCAACGGCGATCTGCCCGAAATCATAAGGGTCATTGACAATGGGTGTGAAGAAATCAATGGTCTGTATTATAGCCAGGTCATCGTTCAGCTTATAGACGCCGGCATCATCCAGACTATCTAGGCCTCGAATTACATTAGAGTCGGTCAGCAAAGATAGGCCGCACAGTGCTTTATTCAGGTCGCCCGGACCTAATTTGGAAGCTCAGCCGGCTCCGCTGACAGTTTGGGTCAGTTGTGGTGGAAGTTGTTCTGCCAATGCTCTCCTTTACATAAACTGGTTAGCATAAATTACGATGGTGCTCTGTATTCTAGCACTAGCTAAGTCCATGAAGCAAAGTTAGGGCTGTCAACAGATTTTTGTTTTGAACAGGACACTCTATAATAGTAGAATATGAGATATGGCTGAAAGTGAGCTTCGGCATTTGCCCAGTGTGGATAAGGTCATCTCTGACGAGAGAATCAAGCAACTTGAGGAAAATTATCCTCACGGTTTTATTGTGGATGTAACTCGTCAGCGGTTGGAGCAGGAACGGGCATTGGTTATGGGAGGCAACACTTGTGCCTCGTTTAATGAGATAGTCGAAGATGTTATGTCGCGAATAAAAGTCCTGGCTCAGCCAAGCCTTCGTCCAATCATCAACGCGTCAGGAGTAATACTTCATACTAATTTGGGCCGCGCACCGCTAAGCCAGGAAGCAATAGCAGCTATGGATTGGGTGTCCAAAGGATATTGCAATCTGGAGTTTGACATTGATACCGGGGTTAGGGGTTCACGCCATGTTCATGTTGAGCAGCTTTTGTGCCAGTTGAGCGGTGCTGAAGCAGCCATGGTGGTGAATAATAATGCGGCTGCGGTGTTGCTTGTCCTCACGGCACTGGCTAAGCGGAAAGAGGTGATAGTATCACGTGGTGAAGCAGTAGAGATCGGTGGCGGTTTTCGCATTCCCGATGTGATGAGGCAAAGTGGGGCAAAGCTGGTTGAGGTAGGCACCACCAACTGTACTTATGCTGTCGATTACGAAAATGCGATAACTGAGCGGACAGCAGCGCTGCTGAGGGTGCATACTAGTAATTTCAGAGTGGAAGGTTATACTCATAATGTTGCTCTTGAGGAACTGGTGGCAGTAGGTAACAAGCATAATATTCCAGTGTTTGATGATTTGGGCAGTGGTTGTTTTTTAGATACCAGTCTATTCGACTTGTCTGCGGAGCCGATGGTGCAGAAAAGTATAGCGTCAGGTGTTGCCCTTGCCTGTTTTTCTGGTGACAAGCTGGTTGGGGGTCCGCAAGCGGGGATTATCGTGGGAAAGAAACTGTTCTTGGATAAATTAAAGAAACACCCGTTGGCACGAGCATTGCGAGTGGATAAGATACGGCTAGCAGCTTTGGCAAGTACGCTGATTCATTACTTGAAAGGTGAGGTGCTGCAGAAAGTACCAATATGGCGTATGGTAAGCATGTCTTTAAATGAGGTTGAGCGGCGGGCCCGCCGCTGGTCTCAAGCTATGAATGATATGGCTGCAGTGGTTAAAGGCGAATCTATGCTTGGTGGTGGCAGTCTCCCAGGCAGTACTCTTCCTACTATGCTGGTGGCTATTGGAGCCAAAGGTTCGCGAAAAAGCAGAGATATCGCTCAATTACTCAGTGAAAAGCTGCGGC
>JBBIPA010000073.1:0-7479 GCA_037443085.1 Chloroflexota bacterium
TGTAACTTATGCCTATGAGAATACTGTGGGCAGCAGCACTACTGGCAAGCGGTTTGCTCTGACCACTCCTGCTCCCAGTCCTACCTCGCCCATCACGGTGAGCGGGGCGGCCACCATCACTGGCACCTACAAGACGCAGTACTACCTGACGGTGAACTCGCCGCATGGTACTACTGGCGGATATGGCTGGTATGACAGTGGAGTTAATGCGCAGGCGACGGTAACGCCGCTGACGGTAGCTGGTGGAGCCGGGACGCAGTACGTGTTTACCAACTGGAGTGGCGATGCCAGCGGCACGACGTCTCCGTCGAACGATATACTGATGAATGCGCCGAAGACAGCGACGGCCAACTGGAAGACTCAGTACTACCTGACGGTGAACTCGCCGTATGGCTTACCGGTAATAGGACAGGGTTGGTACGATGGTGGGACAAACACCAATGCCGGGTTGACTTCAGGCACTGAAGGCCCCAACGTGTTCAGTAACTGGTCTGGCGATGCCAGCGGCACCAACTATGCAAACAGCAATAACATACTAATGAATGCCGCCAAGACGGCAACTGCTATATGGTCTGCAGAACCTGCGCCTCAGGTGGGTGGGCCTGTTGTGTTCCCTCAGATGGTGATAATGGTGGACGTTATGGGCAATATCCAGGCGCATCCGGTAACCACGGAAGGAGCGCTAATTGCTAATGTTACTCAGAGCAGCCCGGACGGCAGCGTGACTGTGGAAATACCTGCGGGCACCGTTGTGCTCAGCGCGACCAATACACCGCAGTACCAGAATTACTCGCCTTACTATCACACGGTTAATCCTGATGTGGTGATTACTGCTGCCGGCACTATAGCTGCGGCGCCACAGGGTTCCAGCGCGGTACGTGCCTACCAGATGACCCCTGCGGGCATTACTTTCAAGGGTCATGACTTTACCCTGGCTGCCAGATATAATGCTGGCGACGTGTCCCAGGGCAAATCGGTTACTTGGGCTTTCTACGATGCCAAGGCGGGAAAGTGGGTTGACCGGGAAACAGCCGGTTATGTTGCTGCTGGAGCACCGGTACCCAATAGCGCGGCTTTCCGCGCGGCTCAAGCAGGGTACTTTACTATCTTTGCCAAGTAATCTTGCTTGCAGAGTATAGTGAAGGGGCTGTCCCGATTACAATCGGGGCAGCCCTTTTTTTTCTCACTGGAACATCACTGTCATTGCGAGGAGTCCCGATGCAATCGGGATGACGTGGCAATCGCTTCACGGGAGCCGAAGGCGACCCATATCGACCCGTGAAACGTGTGGGAAGTGATGGTATAGTGAAGGGATTCTCACGTCGCTTCGCTCCTGAGAATGACGGAGAAGGGTTGGTTGATTCTACTTTAGTCTGGTTTGGGAAAGAGCCTGGTCACCAGGCCTGCTACTTCGTCATTAACCCTGCCATTACTGTTCATATCAGTGGTCTCACTATAAAGCAGGGTGGAGGCGGCAGAGACATAGGCAGTGGCCATGGAGCTGCCGCTGAGAGGCCCGTATTTGTTGCCAGGCAGTGTTGACACTATGGAAACGCCCGGGGCATAGGCCCTAACGAAAGCCCCGTCATTGGATTCAGTCCATACTTTGCCATCAGGAGTGGTGGCGGCCACCGCCAGGACGTTGCTGTAGGCGGCAGGATAGGTGGTGGCTTTAGTATAGTTCCCCGCTGCTGCTACCACTATTACCCCACGGCTCCAGGCATAGTTTATAGCATCTTCCAGCGCCTGGTATTTTGCCGGCACTGCCAGGCTCATATTGATTACCTTGGCTCCCCGGTCAGTAGCCCAGACTATGCCTTTGGCGACACTGGATGCCCAGACGATGCCGTTGTCCTCGGCTATCTTCACATTGAGTAATTTCACGTTGGGAGCGGCTCCGGAAATCCCGATGCCGTTATTCCTATCCGCGGCGATGATGCCGGCGATATGGGTGCCGTGACCATTGACGTCTTCTGTGGTCTGGCTCTTGGTGAAGTTGACACTGTCGATAACTTTCCCAGCCAGGTCTTCATGGCTAACATCGATGCCGGTATCGAGCACGGCAACGAGGATCTCCGTTTTTTCAGAGGTGGCGAGCACTGGTATTTGTTTCAGCGCCCATTGTTGGTCAATGTAGGGGTCATTGCTTTGAGAAACAGAGGCTAAAGTGGCTACAGGCTCGTTTGCCTGATTGTCTGCGAGGGTAATTCGCGGTATCGCCAGGAAGATGCTGGCGGTGATGATTATTGCTGGTATTAATTGCCTTGCTTTCATAACAAGGCAATTCTAGTTTACGAGTGATTAGCTTCCATCCACACAAGGTACTGATTTGCTCTAGTAGCTTAGTCCGTGAGAGTTAGGTCAGGGGAAATTGGTACTGTGAGGTTTGGTGAGCTGAAGTGAGGTTTAGTTAACCTTATGGCGCGAAAGGGAGGGTGGTGGGATGGGGTGGTGAAGGGATTGCCACGCTTCGCTCGCAATGACAATTCATGTGATTCCATTTGTAGATTGGCCTGCTCTTTGCTATAGTTTTAGGACTTCCTGACCAGGAGCAGCGATGCAGATAATTCCAGCAGTAGATATCAAGGGCGGCAAATGCGTCCGCCTGTACCAGGGCGATTATAGCCAGGAAACGGTGTTCTCCGAGGACCCGGTGGCGATGGCTAAACAATGGCAGTCGCAGGGGGCCAGGAGGCTGCACATCGTAGACCTCGATGGCGCTGCCAGCGGGCAGCCTGAGAACCTGCCCATCATCGAGGCGATAGTGAAGCAGACCGGCTTGCCGGTGCAGCTTGGCGGCGGCATCAGGGATGAAGCTACGGTTACCAGGCTGCTGAACATCGGTGTCAAGCGGGTTATCCTGGGCACCGTAGCCATAGAGCAGCCGTCGCTGATACAGGGGCTGTGCCGGAAATTCGGCCAGGCTATCATCGTGGGCATTGATGCCCGTGATGGCTTCGTGGCCACCCGCGGCTGGAAGCAGGCTACCACGGTAATGGCGCTGGAGCTGGCGCAACAAATGGCAGCGCTGGGCGTGCCGCGCCTGCTCTATACTGATATCAAGCGGGATGGCACACTTACCGAGCCCAACTACCAGGCGATAGCCGGGCTGCTGAACAAAACGAAGCTGCCCGTAATTGCCGCCGGCGGTATTGCTGCCGTCAGTCATCTGCAGCAGCTCAGGGAGCTGGGGGTCGAGGCAGCCATCGTGGGCAAGGCGCTCTATACCGGCAATATCAATCTGAAAGAGGCGTTAGCCCTGGAAAATGACACTAAAGGAGCAAAGGGATAATGTTGAAATTTGACGATAGAGGCTTAATTCCGGTGATAGTTCAGGATGTGAACAGCAACGAGGTGGTGATGCTGGGCTATGCCAACAAGGAGGCACTGGAGCTCACGCTGGAAAGCGGCGAGGTCTGGTTCTACAGTCGCAGCCGGCAGGAGCTGTGGCATAAAGGCGCTACCTCAGGCAGCATTTTGAGGGTTCGGGCTATTACCAAGGACTGCGACGGCGATGCCGTCCTGATTCGGGCTGAGCCGGCAGGTCCGGTATGCCACACTGGCAACTGGAGCTGCTTCTACCAGAAGCTGGCGAGCGAGGATATAGACTGAGATTAAGATTGAGATTCAGATTGAGGCTGATACTGTGGTGGTGGCTCGGGGTTGTCGGCTGCGACGACCCTTTTCATTGCCAGGAGCGCCGTTTCAATCTGGTTATCGCTCGGCTCACGCGTGGTCATGGATTGCAGTGCCAGCCCGGGCGCTAGCAGGGTGCGCACTACCGGGTTGGTGACGTTTCCCGCGCTGAAGCGGATAAGCTCGTAGCCGATGGCAGCGATTACCGGTATGAGGATGATACGGGAGATTATGCCCCAGTACAGCGGCGGTCGGCCGATGATGGTAAAGACGATAATAGCCAGCACCAGTACCACCAGCAGGAAGCTGGTGCCGCAGCGGGTATGGGCGGTGGAGTACCCTCTGACGTGTTCCAGCTCCAGCGGCATCCCGGCTTCATAGGCATTGACTACTTTGTGCTCGGCGCCGTGGTAGGCGAACACCGCTCGTATCTCAGACATAAAGCCGATAGCCCACAGGTACAGGATAAACATGCCGATGCGGATGAGACCTTCGATGAGATTGCCCAGCCAGGCGGAATCGATGTAGGGATAAATAAGGTAGTTGGTGATGAGCAGCGGTGCCACGAAGAACACCGCCACGGCAAAGACGATGCCCAGCGCCATGGTGCCCCAGAGCATCCACGGCGATAGCTTCTCCTCAACCTCCTCGGCGGCGACATTGGCGGAATGAAACAGCGCCTGGACACCCAGCACCAGCGTCTCGATGAGCACGATGATGCCGCGGATGAAAAGCATTTCTCGGAAACGTCCTTGATATATGCTGGACAGGGGCTGGTCGGTGACCTCTATCTGGCCATCGGGGCGGCGGACGGCGATAGCCGCGCGCTTCTTGCCCCGCATCATCACCCCCTCGATGACTGCCTGCCCGCCGTAGTAGAAAGGTTTCTTTGCTGGCATAGTATAAACAAAAAGGAGCGGCTGTGATATCCGCTCCTGCTCCAATCGAATGTAGCCCGGTTAGCCCTGAATCTTGTAGCGGCGTTTGAACCGCTCCACCCTGCCGGCGGTGTCCACAATTCTCTGCTCGCCGGTGAAGAAGGGATGGCATTTGCTGCACAGCTCCACCCTCAGCGTTTCCCTGGTGGAGCCGGTGGTGAAGGTATTGCCGCAGGCACAGGTGACCCTGGCATTAGTGTGATATTTGGGATGAATCTTCTCTCGCATAGCTATTCAGAATATACGCATACCCGCCTGGCGGCTTTGGTGGCCGGTTCGAATTTTACCGTGCCGTCGATGAGAGCAAAGAGGGTATGGTCCTTGCCCATGCCGACATTGGTGCCGGGATAGACCCTGGTGCCTCGCTGTCTCACCAGTATGGTGCCGGCGCTGACTACCTGGCCGCTGAAGCGCTTGATGCCCAGACGTTTCGATTTACTATCGCGACCGCAACGAGTGCTGCCGCCGCCTTTCTTATGTGCCATTAGCTCTCACCTCCAGCCTTAGCCTTTTTCCTGGCTGGTTTTTCGGCTGCTGCTGCCACCACGGTGCCCGACCTGACAATATTATTAATCTGCAACGTGCTTAACAGCGACCTGTGGCCGGTCTTGCGATGGGAGCGGACCTTGTTCTTGTAGCGGAACACGATGACTTTATCGCCCTTGCCTTCGCTGAGGCAGGTGGCAGTGACCTTGGCGTCCTCGATGGCAGGGTTACCCACGATGGTGTCCTTGCCATCGGCAATTAGCAGGACTTGGGAAAGCTCCATGTCCTTGCCTGCGCCGGCGCCCAGGTAATCGACTTTAATTTTGTCCCCGGCAGCTACTTTGTACTGCTTGCCGCCGGTTTCAACGATGGCATATACTTCGTTCATACAAAATCAGTATTAAACCATTTCTGCGGGATAAAGTCAAATGGCCCGTTGACGGTCATCTCCTCTCCATGTTATTCTGGAATCAATAGCAGGATAAGCCTCGTAAAGAATCATTGTGACCTCGTGTCCGAGGGGAGGAAAGCCATGAATAGATGTGTTCTGTTCATCTCTATGTTTCTTCTGTTGGTGTTTGCCTTAAGCGGCTGCGCCGCACCTGTACCACCTGCACCGCCCACACCTGTACTGACACCACCAACCCCGGCGCTATCACCTCCACCATCTCCAGCTCCAACACCACCGCCTCCAGCAGCTACCTTGACTAAGATCCAATTTCTGGGTCAAGCTTGCTTTTTGATTACCTCCAGTGCTGGATTAAAGGTAATTACTGACCCTTATACCGTGACCGGCACGCTCGCCTATTCGCCTGTCGACGAGACGGCTGATGTCGTGACGGTGAGTCATGAGCATGGAGACCACAACAATGTTGCCGCAGTGAAAGGACAGCCTGAGGTGGTTAAAGGTGCTGGAGCCAGGACTGTCAGGGGAATCGAGCTTAAAGGTATAGCTACCTGGCATGATGCCGTCGGCGGTGCTCAAAGAGGGTCTAATACAGTATTTGTCTTTTCCGTAGACGGGGTGAAAATTTGCCATCTGGGCGATTTAGGGCATCGCCTTAACCCCGAGCAAATCTCTCAAATTGGTAGTATTGATGTACTGCTTATTCCAGTGGGCGGTAATTTCACCATTGATGCCAAAACTGCTACCGAGGTCTGCGGTGACCTGAAACCTAAAGTCATCATCCCCATGCATTACAAAACGCCAAAGGCAAATTTGCCGATTGCTGGTATCGACGATTTTCTGCAGGGAAAAGAAAATGTGAAGAGGCTGAATAATAGCATCTTCCAGTTTAAGCCTGGTGACTTAGCCGCTGCCTCCCAAATAATAGTGCTTGACCCAGCCAGATGACGAGCTTGGTCTCCACTGGTGGCTAGCATAGCCTTCCCCTCTCTCCTTAGCTAAGGAGAGAGGGGAAGGGGTGGGAGGTTGCTATAGAACTAGTATCGTCTCTGTCTGCCGCCGCCACCGCCTCTGCCACCCCGGCTATCCCGGCCGCCGCCGCGGCTAAACCCGCCACCGCCACCGCCTCTTCTGTCCCTGAAGGAGCCTCTGCCACGGTCATCGGAACGCTCACGTGCCCCGCTGACGGCAATGGTGCGCTCTCTGAGCTTCTTGCCGTTGAGACCGTTGATGGCAGCCTGACCTTCAGACAACACGGGCATTTCCACGAAGGCAAATCCCTTGGATTGCCCGCTGTATTTATCCTTGATGATGTTTACCGATGCCACCTGTCCGAAGGCGGCGAACTCCGTCTTCAACTCCTCTTCTGTCACTTCATATGACAGATTGCCCACATAAATGTTCAAAACAATAACCCCCTATTAATTTAATCAACCTTACTGGTGCCAGACACAGACGAGCATCCTCGCCTGTGTCTGGGTCTGTAACGAGTTTATCGGGCAGGTTTGACTTTGCTGTAGCAATCGCTGCAGTATACTGGCTTGCCTTCACGTGGCTCGAACGGTACCTGAGTTTCCTTGCCACACTGGGCGCAGACGGCGGGGAACATTTCCCGCTGGGATTTGCGGCCGTAGCCACCACCACCTCCAAAACGCTCTGATTTCCTCGCCTGGCGGCAGGAAGGGCAGCGCTTGGGCTCATTGGTGTAGCCCTTGGAGGCAAAGAACTCTTGCTCGGTGGCAGTGAAAGTGAAGTTAGCCCCACAGTCAGCACACTGAAGAGACTTGTCCTGGTAACCCACTGGATGACCTCCTTTCTTGATTATAGTTCGCGTTCGGTCATCCAATACTTGCTGGAATCTGGGGTAACTTGAGTATGTAATAACCTAAACTGCAACTATTAATTTGATTGTACACCACGGAAACGTAATTTGCAATAAGAGCCGTTTTGTTTGTTTCATTAATAAATGGTTATCCAGAAACCGCATTTGTTTGACCAGTCTGCCGCGGTCAG
>JBBIPA010000074.1:0-7304 GCA_037443085.1 Chloroflexota bacterium
AACTGGGGACACGTAGATTTTCAGTCTACTGCTCTACCGACTGAGCTACCTCGGCATGGCTGTTTATTGTAAGTTGTCGCTTTACTTGATGTCAAGCAAAGGCGCTGCCCTCTCGCCCTATTTCAAAGAAAGATTAAGTGGCCAATTGGTCTTGTCAATGAATATGGCGGGCATTAATCCTGTCTATGCTCCGCCACCGGGTTTGACCAGCGGTATGCCTGCAGTGCAGAGGGGGCATTCTTTGGGCTGGTAGGTAGTGGCAGGGGCGCGGATACAGCTAAACAGCGGTGCATCGAATTTAATGCCTTGTCCAGTTCGGTCGACCAACACGCCGATACCGATAACATTGCCGCCTAACAGTTTCACTGCGTCTATCACTTCATTTACGGAGCCACCGGTGGTCAGAACATCATCAACAACGAGCACTCTGTCGCCGGAGTCAAGGATGAGCCCACGGCGGAAGATTCTCTTATCTCCTTCTTTTTCGGCAAAGATGCTTTTGATGCCTAATTGCCGGGCCACTTCAAAAGCCAGGATGATACCGCCGGTGGTCGGACCGGCAACCACTGCAACCTTTTGCTTTCTAAAATACTCAGCAATGAGGCGGCAAAGTTCTTCAGTGGCGCGGGGATATTGCAGAACCCGGAATTTTTCCCAATATACTGGTGAATGCAGTCCCGAGGTCAGCAGGAAATGACCTTCCTGCAAGGCGCCGGCATCCCTGAAGATTTTCATCACTTTATCGGACATTGTTCATTCCATGATTGTTTTTAAGACTTGGACGTTATCGGTTGGCGAGTAGAGGATAGTGCCTGATGACCATCCAATTTGGTGGTGGCCAGTAGCTGATCCAGGCTTTGCCCACAATATTTTGCCGGGGCAGAAACCATCCAGTATGGGAATCAGCACTGTTATTGCGGTTATCGCCGAGCACGAAGTACTGGTCTGAAGGGACCTGTTCCAGCGGGTATCTATAGTTGGGAGTTTCCAATATATATGGTTCTATTAGTGGGATGTTGTTAACGTACACTTTGCCGTTTTTTACTTCAACAGTATCTCCAGGCAAACCGATGACTCGTTTGACCAGGTCGGTATTTGGTGTGCGAGGTGAGTGAAAGACGATAACTTCTCCGCGCTGTGGATTCTGAAAGTAATATACCGCTTTATTGACCATGATAAAGTCGCCATGCTTGATGCCGGGTATCATGCTCATGCCATAAACCTTAAAGCTGCCTATGGTTGCATGGAGCACGAGGAAGATAGCCAGGGCAGCGAGGACGGTGATGATGATATCGCGAATATACTTTGTCACAGTAGTTACACAATTGTTTTTAGTGTTTAATTATAGTCGAAAACGGCGGTTAATGCTATTTGTTCTGCCTTGCCCGCTTTATTTTTTCTTCATAGATGAGTAAGAGATATATTTGTTCTAAACGCAATGCAATTGTCTTTCGTTTATTTCTATAGTGGTTGCCATAAATGCTACCATAGTAGCGGATCGTAGTTTGAAGAAACAAGGAGGTTTTCATGAAGAGGCATTGGTTAATCATCAGTATGGTAACTCTGGTTGTGGTTTTGGCAGGGGCTGGATGTGCTGCCCCAACCGGTACGCGGGAAAGCGTGCCGCCGGTATTTTCAGCTGTGGCTGCGGAAGCTGCGAAAGGTGGAGGGATAATCTGGAGCCAGCAGAATGTGGGCTTGTGGGTTAACGGTGAGGGGAAGGCGTACGGAATTCCAGACGTGGCTTTGCTCAGGTTGGGGGTAGAAGTACAGGAGAAGTCAGTGGCTCAGGCGCAGCGTGGTGCTGCTGAGGCTATGGATAAAGTGGTGAAAGCATTGAAGGGAAAGGGTGTCGCTGATAAAGATATCCAGACGCAGCAGTTTAACATTAATATAGTCAAGAGGTGGATTGATAAGGAGGGGAGAGAGGAAATCATCGGCTATCGTGTGGTGAATGTGGTGGTGGCTAAGATAAGAAAGGTAAGTGACGCTGGCAATGTCATTGATGCTGTGGCTGCTGCCGGTGGTAATGCTACACGGATCGACAGTATCGGTTTTACCGTTGATGACCCAGCGCCTTATTATAAAGAGGCGCGAGATAAAGCAGTGGCAAATGCCATCGCCAAGGCAAAGCAAATTGCGGTGACAGCAGGCATCAAGCTAGGTAAGGCAATCTATATTACTGAAAGTGCAGCTTACGTACCACCCCCGATAAGAACGTATATGAAAGCGGAAGCTGCCCCAGCGCCTGCCTCCACCCCCATCAGTGAAGGTGAGCTAGAATTCCAGATTAATGTTCAGATGGTTTACACCATCGAGTGACCTCTCACGCCCCAAGATAGAAGGCTTGTTTTCCTGTAGTCCGTTGAGATGATGAATTGGACAAATCTGGCTGCTTCAGTTAATATGTCTATCACCGGACGGCGAGTGTAATCTGAATTCAGAAAGAGGCATTTCTGCCAGATTACATCTGTGCCGGGGTGAGAGGATAGTTTACATGCTGGGTTGTCCCGTAGATTATATGGCATACGCTCTGTCGCTGGCGGAGCTGGCACTGGGATATACCAGCCCTAATCCGTCAGTAGGTGCCGTAATTGTTAAAGATGGGGCAGTGGTGGGACTAGGGCATACGCAGCCGCCGGGTTCGGCTCATGCTGAGATAATGTCGCTGCAGCAGGCTGGTGGGAGGGCAAAGGGTGCAACGATGTACGTGACCCTGGAGCCCTGTTGTCATCAAGGGCGGACTCCACCATGTACCAAAGCCATTATTGAGGCAGGCGTTGCCAGAGTTCATGCGGCATTAGTTGACCCCAATCCCAGGGTCTCGGGCAAGGGTATTAAGCAGCTCAAAGAGGCAGGCATTGAGGTAGTGCTGGGTGAGTATGAGGAAAAAGCCAGGGAAATTAATGAGGGGTATATCAAATTTATCACCACTGGTTTTCCTCTGGTGATAGCTAAATTTGCCATGAGTCTGGACGGCAAGATTGCCACCAGGGAAGGCGATTCCCGATGGATAAGCAATAGCGATGCACGAGGATACGTGCACCGGCTACGTCATATTGTCGATGCTATTATGGTGGGCGCCAATACGGTCATCAATGATAATCCTCGATTATCGGCGAGGGGTTGTGGTGGCAGTAGTGGCAAGGGGGGGACGACCAGGATACAGCCGCTAAGGGTGATTGTCGATGGCAAGGGGCAAATACCAGCATCAGCTCAAATCTTTTCCGAGCCAGGTAAAACCCTGATTGCGGTGGCGAAGCCCCTGGCAAAGAAGAAGAAGGCAGAGCTGGTGAAAGCCGGAGCAGAGGTTGTGGAATTGGATGGGGATAACGGTATAATAAAATTGAAGGATTTATTTGAAGTATTAGCCCGGAGACAGATTACCAGCGTGCTGGTTGAAGGTGGAAGCAAGCTTTTCGGTTTTCTGTTCGATGATAAGCTGGTTGATAAAGTGTTAGCCTTTGTGTCACCGATTATCATCGGTGGCGAGAGTGCCAAGACGGTGGTCGGTGGTGTTGGGGTGGGCAAAGTTGCCGAGGCTTACTCTTTACATAATGTTAGGATATCAAGCTTTGGCAATGATGTGCTGGTGAGCGGATATTTAGGTAATAAGTAATATGTTTACTGGCATTGTAGAGGAGATCGGTGTGGCCAGGGAAATACGCCCTGGTCGCTTGATTATTGGTGCTAAAAAAGTGCTTGAGGGCACCAGTGTAGGCGACAGCATAGCGGTAAATGGTGCTTGTCTCACTGTTACTGCGTTAGGTGACGGCAGTTTTACGGTTGATGTTATGCCGGAGACTATGCGGCGGACTAATCTGGGCAGGCTGCACTATGGCGACCCGGTAAATCTGGAGAGAGCGCTACTGGTGGGGGGGCGGCTTGGTGGGCATTTTGTTCAGGGGCATGTGGATGATACTGGCAAGGTTTTGTCAGTTACACCTGATGGAGACGCTTCAATCGTCAAGTTTTCAGCACCGTCCAAGCTGATGCGGTATATTGTGAATAAGGGGTTTATCGCTGTTGATGGCGTTAGCCTCACAGTGATTGAGCCTGATGTTTTTTCCTTTTCGGTTTCTCTGGTGGAGTATACCAGGAAGCAGACGATATTAAGTGATAAAAAACCGGGTGACATGGTGAATCTGGAGGTGGATATTATTGCCAAGTATGTAGAACGGCTGAAGCAGGGTAATAATCAGGAAGTGATGCTGGGGTTTCTGGAAGAGCATGATCTGTTGAAAAAAAGGTGATTCTGATGGCACTGGCGAGTATTTCAGAAGCAATTGAAGATATTAAAGCGGGCAAATGCATTATCATTGTGGATGACGAAAACCGCGAGAACGAGGGTGACTTGGCTATGGCTGCCGAGAAGGTTACGCCTGATGCCATCAACCTCATGGCTAAAGAGGCTCGCGGTCTAATATGCCTGCCCATTATCGGGGAAAGGCTGGACGAGCTTAAAATTCCCCCTATGGTGCAGGATAATACCTCTCCTTTTTCTACAGCATTTACTGTCTCCATTGAGGCCAAGCATAGGGTGACTACTGGTATTTCAGCGCATGATAGAGCGGTGACGGTGAAAGCAGTGCTGGATCCGAATACCAAGCCGGAAGACTTGGCCAGGCCCGGCCACATGTTCCCGATAAGGGCTCGGAATGGTGGTGTGCTGGTAAGGGCGGGACATACTGAGGCTATTGTGGATTTAGCCAGGATGGCAGGGCTATATCCTGCCGGTGTAATTTGCGAGATTATGAATGAAGACGGCACCATGGCTCGCATGCCGCAGCTCGAAGCGATAGCGAATAAATTTGGGCTGAAGATGGTAAGCATAGCCCATCTTATTACTTATCGGCGGCGTCATGAGAAGCTGATACACCGGGTGGCTGAGGCTAATCTGCCTACTAAGTACGGAGAGTTCACGGTCATTGCTTACCGCAGCGCGGTTGATGCTGATGAGCATGTGGCGCTGGTCCGGGGCGAGATCAACAATCATGAGCCAATGCTGGTAAGGGTTCACAGTGAGTGTCTCACCGGTGATGTCTTTGGCAGCTTGCGTTGTGATTGTGGAGAGCAGATAGCGCTGGCAATGCAGAAAATCGCGGAAGAAGGCCGTGGTGTCTTCCTGTATATGAGGCAGGAGGGAAGGGGGATTGGCTTTCATAATAAAGTGAGAGCCTATGCGCTTCAAGATAAGGGATTGGATACTGTGGAGGCGAACATTGCGCTGGGCTTTCCTGCTGACTTGAGAGACTACGGTATCGGTGCTCAGATTTTAGTGGACCTTGGTTTGCATAAGATACGACTTTTGACTAATAATCCCAAGAAAGTGGTGGGGCTGGAGAGCTATGGGCTGAAGATAGTGGATACAGTGCCGTTAATAGTTCCGCCAACTCAGTATAATCGTTATTACCTCGAGGCTAAAAAGAAAAAGCTAGGACATTTGCTGGAAGTAAAAGAGGCTTCCAGAACGAAGACTAAGAGTTAGGGAGGAGATGCACTATGGCTAAACAATATGAAGGAACATTGCTGGGGAGGGGGTTGAAGTTTGGGGTGGTGGTCTCTCGTTTCAATGAGGTGATTACCAGCAGGCTACTCAGTGGCGCCAGGGACGGTTTGTTACGTCATGGAGTTGAGGAGAGCGATATTGATACTGCCTGGACCCCTGGTTGTCTGGAAATACCATTGGCTGCCAAAAAGATGGCTCAGAGCGGAAAATACAATGCTGTTGTCTGTCTAGGTTGTGTTATTCGTGGTGGCACACCTCATTTTGAATATGTCGCCAGTGAGGTGAACAAAGGTATTGCCCGGGTAAGCCTGGATACCGGCATGCCGGTGATTCAGGGCATCATAACCGCTGACACTCTGGAACAAGCCATCGAGCGAGCCGGTGCTAAAGAGGGCAATAGAGGTTTTACCGCAGCCTCCGCCGCCATTGAGATGGCTAATTTGATGAAAACTTTTTAGGCTGAGAATCAGTCGGTTACTTTATAAACCTTATCCCCAGCCCTTACCCTGTCGGTCACCTTGATACCGATGGCATCGCCAACCTTCGCCTCGGTGACATTGGTGTTGTGGATTTGCATGGAGCTGACTACAAGCTCGAGGTCAGTGGTGTGTCCTTTGATGTGAATCTTGTCACCGACTTTGATGGATCCTGTCAGGTTGATGCCGGCTACCACCGGTTTGGCAAAAAAGTCGCTTACGTGACCAATTTCTATTTCTGGCATGTGATACTTCCTCCTTTCCCCTGCTAATAGTATAGATTCCTCGATGCGATAAATCAACAGGTATTTTACTCGAGGTGTTGTTAGAGTTCTCCTCTTTGAAAATCATCTGGCTGCAGTGAGTCCAGCAACACAAGAAAGCTGGTGCTAGTAACTATCAACAATCCGTAGAAAGAGTGCAGTCACTTGCCCTTGACGGCGGTGACATCTATCTCTACCAGCATGCTGGGTTTGGCCAGCGAAGCGGGCTGCATGCAGGTACTGGCGGGTGGCTCATCCACAAGGCTGGGAGCATATTTTTTATAGTATTCCAGCTCGGTATCACGCATAAGCTGATAATCTTCCAGACGCTTGATATAGATAATGGTTTTAACGATGTCATTCATGGAGCTGCCGGCTTCCTCCAGCGCCCCTCTGATTTTATCCAGAGCTACAATCATCTGCTCTTTGAAGTTATCTGAGGAAACCTCACCTGTCTCCATGGTTCTACCACTGGAACCGGATACGAAGACTAGGTCACCGACTACTACTGAGCGGGCGAACCGTTGTTTTTTACCGGCATAGAAGAGGGGATAGGTCTTTTTCTTCATGCAACAAGCCTCCTCGCTTTAGGATGGTATAATGCTACAGGTAATTTGCGTTTGGGTCAAGAGATACGATAACACTGGTTACTGTCAATGGGTTGTCGATTTTGTATTAGAGAGACCATGCCAATCATTACGCATAAAACTAGGTAAGGGATTTTAATAATTTCACCCAGGGGTGTGAAGAATGAGGCCCGTAAAGGGCAGGCAAACCTGTATTAAAGCATTCGAAGTAGTTACGTTTTATAGCCTTGTCGACCACACGATTTATCCTTTTTAACGGTATCCTGGGAACATTGCTTTTCTTGCTTTTACCATATATCTGGTTGGCCAGGGTGCCTGTAGTGCCCCCTTTTTTAGCTACGAAACTGTCAAAGTCGGGTTCTAGTTCGATATCAATCCATGTCACACGAAACAGGCGTTTGTTATCCGAGCCATGCGTTTCTCATTCGACACCATTTGTCTTAATACTCATAGATAGAATCATCTGGTT
>JBBIPA010000075.1:0-7284 GCA_037443085.1 Chloroflexota bacterium
CCCCTCCTGGTTTGGTTTTATTATATCTTCCCCGGGAGGAGGTGTCGCATTTTTTTCTGAAGCTAGGTGTCCGACTTCCATTGAAGCACAACACTATCTATGCGCGGGTCTCCTCTGAACGACAAGATGTCGACCTCTCCATCTCTGCTCAGCTTAAGGCGTTGCGAGAGTATGCTTCCCGTAATGGCCATATCGTGGTCAGAGAGTACATCGATGAGGCTGAAAGCGGCCGATCTATCGACAGGCCGGCTTTTAAACAGATGATCATCGCTGCCAAACAAAAGCCTCCGCCATTTGAAACGATACTGGTTTGGAAGCTATCCCGATTCGCCCGTAATCGGGAGGATTCCATCATCTATAAATCCCTGCTCAGGAAGCAGGGCATCCAGGTAGTCTCTATCAATGAGCCCGTAGAGGATACCCCATCTGGTAGACTCCTGGAAGGTATCATGGAGGTTATAGATGAGTTCTACTCGGCTAACTTGTCTCAGGATGTGGTGAGGGGGATGCGAGAAAATGTGGTGAGGGGATTCTATCCAGGTGGCCAGACACCATATGGCTATAAGATCATCAAAGTTCGGGATGGTAATGCTGTCAGGAGTAAGCTGGAGCCCGACCCGATGACAGCACCAGTCATACAGAGGATATTCAGAGAATGCATTGGCGGAAAAGGGCTGAAAGAGATCGCCAAAGGGCTGAATGGTAACGGTCTAACTACCAGAACAGGTAAGAAGTGGGGGACCACCTCGCTACACCACATTCTCCGCAATGAGGCCTACATCGGCGTGATGGCTTGGGATAGAAGAAAACGAAGGAATATCGGCGATGGATTAGCCCCTCTTCGTGTTGAAGATGTTTGGACAGCAATTATTGACCGCGACACCTTCGAACAGGCTCAAGCAAAGTTGGCCTCTAGAGCACCAGCGGTAAGCCATCCCCGGGTTACCCACAGCGAGTATATCTTAAGTGGAATGATTCGGTGCCAGGAATGCGGAACAGCTTTGATAGGTCATGCGGTCAAGTCCGGAAAGTTTTTTTACTACATGTGTGGCAATGCCCGTAGAAAAGGCAGGGATGTTTGCAAGACTCCCCTCCTGCCAAAAGACAAGATCGAGAGGTTTGTTGTTAACCGAATCAAACAATATATCCTCACTGAGGAGAACTTGGAAGAATTGGTCAGGCTGACGAATGACGAGTTGTCCCAGAACTGCAATGATGAGAAAGAAAGGCTGCAGTTTCTGGAAGCTCAGCTGCCCGATGTCGACATAAGACTCGGGAAGCTCTATGATGCTATAGAAACCGGTGAGTTCAAAGGCGGAGAACTGGCTCCCAGGATAAAAGCGCTCTTTCAGAAAAAAGAAGAGCTTCAACAGGCCAAGTCTAAGGCTGAAGAAGCACTACGATATCAGATTATTGAGCTTGCTGATCCCGAAATTGTGCGAGGTTACGTCAGAGACTTGAAACAGCTACTCGATGAGTCCGAGTTAGTAGAGAAAAAAGCTTTCCTAAAGTCTTTTGTTGAGAGGATTGAGGTGGGAGAATCGGAAGCAAAGGTCATATATACTATCCCTATGCCACCAGCCTACCTGGGAATAGAGACAGTAAGAGTTTTACCTTTTATACAAGATGGTAGCGCATACCGGATTCGAACCGGTGATCTCGTCCTTGAGAGGGACGCGTCCTAAACCCCTAGACGAATGCGCCACAGGCAAACACCACTCTAATTATCCTTATAAGGCAAAAGATTGTCAAATTGAAGAGTTGACACTCACCACCGCCATGCCTTAGTATTATGCACCTGTGACCAAGAAAGCAATCATTTCAAAAACCTCCGAGCCAACACCAGCAAATCTCACCGTGGGCGAAGCTGCCACCAAGTTCCTCATCAGCCTTCCTCCAGAACAAAAACTAAAAGCTCAACAGGAAGCCAATAGATTCGCAAGATGGTATGGCGAGAAACGCCCCATCCATGAGATGAATGCGACGGGAGTCTCGGGCTACGTTGAACATGTCACCTCCTCAGCAACCAACCCGGCAGAACGGCTGGAGCCGGTAAAAGAATTCCTGAGCTATGCCTTTAAACAGGGCTTTATTAAAACAAAGCTGGCGACCGAAATTAAGTTCAAAAAAACTGCCGCTAAGGGACTTCAGGGCGGCAAGCGCCAGGCTGAGCCAACCATTGCTCTCACCGCCCAGGGCTATGCCGAACTGGAAGCTGAGCTCATCGCGTTGAAAAAAGAGCGCCCCCGCGCTGCCGAGGAGATTCGTAAAGCCGCTGCCGACAAGGATTTCCGTGAAAATGCCCCGCTGGAGGCTGCCCGCGAATACCAGGGGCATTTGGAAGGGCGGATTAGGGAGCTGGAAGACTCACTGAAAAAGGCCAGCATCATCGATGAGAAGCAAGCCGCCAGTCACAAGATAGGGCTGGGCGATACCATAGTGCTCCGCGACCTCACATCAGAAGAAGAAATAACCTACACGCTGGTCGATATCCGGGAGGCAAACCCGCTCAAAGGCAAAATATCCATGGTTTCACCCATAGGCAAAGCCGTAGCAGGGCATGCCAGAGGAGATACAGTGAGTGTAGTCGCACCAGCCGGCACCCTCCCCTACCTAATCATAGACATCAAGCAGCCTTAACGTCCACAGGACAGACCCCTCTCGTTACAACGCAGAGCATAAACATAAAGAAACTTCTCAGAGCTTCCCACAAAACTGGCAATTAGATAAAACCAGGTGTACTCAGGAGACGAATTATGCACCATCTAAGTCTCGCGGGATAGTTTTAGCCCTGAGGATAGGCTTTTTAGATACTACGCTTTACAGGTAAAATTTTTTATGCTAATATAATTAGCAGTCTCATGGTTAGAGTGCTAAAAAATCTGAAGGAGGAGAATATGGCAACTAAACTTCAACCTTTAGGAGACAGGATATTGGTAAAACCAATTCCCCGTGAAGACGTCACCAAGGGTGGTATCGTTTTACCGGACACCGCCAAGGAAAAGCCGCAGGAGGGCAAGGTGCTTGCTACAGGTCCAGGCAAAATGACCGATGATGGCAAGCGGATACCCCTGGATGTCAAGGCAGGCGATACGGTAATCTATGCCAAGTACGGTGGCACCGAGATCAAGGAGGACGATGAAGAACTGATAATCCTGAGGGAAAGTGACATCCTGGCCAGAAAAGCTTAACGATACAGAGAAATTACATTAATTTTTTACGTAAGGAGGATAGTATAAATGGCAAAACAAATTCTTTATGGTGAAGAGGCACGAAGAGCTCTCAAGAGAGGCATCGATGCTTTAACTGATGCGGTTAAGGTAACACTGGGGCCGAGAGGACGCCCAGTAGCTCTTGATAAGAAATTCGGCCCCCCTACTGTTCTTAACGACGGTGTATCCATAGCTAAGGACATCGAATTGCCCGACCCGTTCGAAAACATGGGGGCACAGTTAGTCAAAGAGGCAGCTACAAAAACCAACGATAAGTGCGGTGATGGTACCACTACCGCTACTGTTCTTTCTCAGGCAATAATTACCGAAGGTTTCAAGAACATAGCTGCTGGTGCTGATGCTATGGCTTTGAAGCGGGGGATTGAAAAGGGCGTAGCTGCAATGGTCGATGATCTGAAGAAAATGGCCATACCGGTGACCACCAAGGAGCAGGTGGCTCAGGTAGCTACTATCTCTGCCGCCGACGCTGATATTGGCAATCTCATTGCTGAGGTTATGGAGAAAGTAGGTAAAGACGGGGTCATCACTGTGGAAGAGTCCAAAGGGTTGCAATTTGAGACTGACTACGTCGAGGGTATGGAATTCGACCGTGGCTTCATCAGCCCATACTTTGTTACCAATCCTGAACTCATGAAATGTGAGCTTGAGGACCCCTACATTCTGATTACTGACAAGAAAATATCAGCAATATCAGAACTTCTTCCTGCTCTGGAGAAAATATTACAGGTTTCCAAAAACCTGGTGATTATTGCTGAAGATATCGAAGGTGAAGCTCTGGCCACACTAGTAGTCAACAAGCTTCGGGGAACCTTAAATTGTCTGGCTGTCAAAGCCCCGGGATTTGGCGATAGGCGGAAAGCAATGCTCGAAGACATTGCTATCTTAACCGGTGGCAAAGTTATCTCTGAAGAAGTGGGTAGGAAACTCGATTCAGTAACTGTGGCTGACCTAGGGCGTGCTCGGAAAGTGGTAGCCGACAAAGATAATACTACCATTGTTGAGGGTAAAGGCTCTGACGAAGCTATCAAGGCGCGCATCAAGCAGATTAAAGCTCAAATCGATGAAACCACGTCTGATTATGACAAAGAGAAATTACAGGAGAGATTAGCCAAGTTAGCTGGAGGCGTAGCTGTCATTAAGGTCGGGGCTGCTACTGAGGTTGAACTTAAAGAGAAAAAACACAGGGTTGAGGATGCTTTGTCAGCGACCAGATCAGCAGTTGAAGAGGGTATTCTGCCTGGTGGTGGTGTCGCTTTGCTTAATGTCAGCCATGTTCTGGATAAGGTCAAAGCAGATGGAGACGAGAACACCGGGGTTTCTATCCTGAGAAAATCTGTGGAGGAACCGTTGCGATGGATTGTTATAAACGCTGGTGAGGAAGGTTCAGTGGTGGTCGATAAAGTGAAACGAAGTAAGAAGGGTGTTGGTTTTGACGCCCTGAAGGGCGATTATGGAGATATGGTGGCAAAAGGTATTATCGATCCTCTTAAAGTTACTCGAACCGCATTAGAAAATGCTGCTAGCATCGCAACCATGATTCTAACCACCGAATCATTGGTAACTGATATTCCTGAAAAGGAAAAAACACCTCCGATGCCCCCGATGCCGGAGTACTAGAAACAACTAAGAACATTAGCACATTAAAAGATAAGGCCGCCGTTAATGCGGCCTTATCTTTTAATGAAATCCACGTGTTAAATTTTCAACATCCTTATCAATCCCTCTCCTTCATCCACAGGTCCTACTACTGCTAAACTCAATTTATTGCTGGTAAATAGTTGTTGTGCGACTCGTCTCAAGTCGTCGGTGGTAATCTTGCCGATAAGCGATATGACATCATCAACGGTAAGTATGCGGTTGGTGAGCATCTCTTGGGCACCAAACCAGTTAGCCACAATACGACTATCTTCTAACGCCAGCAATAGTCGCCCTTTTGCCATTTCTTTAGCTTTGTGCAGTTCCATTTCAGAAATTCCATCTCTGACTCTGGTAAGCTCCTTTACTGTGGCTTTCAAGGTATCATTAAGCCGATTAGGGTCAACACCTGCATTTATAAAAAATGCACCTGAGTCTATAAAATGGGAAGTGCAGCTACTGATGTCGTAAGCAAGCCCTTGATTCTCCCTAATCTCAATGAAAAGGCGGCTGCTCATGCCTTCACCTAAAACCATACTCAGAAGGTCAACAACAAATCTGTCAGCATTCAACAGTGATAGTCCATGAACGCCGAGACAAAGATTAACCTGTTCTGTATCTCTTTTTTCCACACGCATCTTCGGCGTACGTTGTTTCACTTTGCTTGAGAAACGTGGCGCTACTATGCCTGGTTTCCAATTGCCCACCTGACTCTGGATAATCTGCTGCACTCTTTCTTGCTCTATGTTACCAGCAATACTGATTACGGTGTTATTGGGCAGGTAATGTCCGTGGAAATAGTTTCTTAACTGTTGTCGACGTAAATTGGCTACGGTTTCTTTCTTGCCAGCGCTATCACGCCCTAAAGGCTGTTCTGGCCACAACAGTTCGTCAATAAGCATATCAACTCGCTGCTGGGGGGAATCAAGACTCATGTTGATTTCCTCAATGATAACCTGACGTTCCCTGTCGATATCTTGGGTATCAAAGCGGGAATTTCTGAGCAGATCAACAAGTACGTCAACGGCTTCCTCAAAGTGCTGGCTGGCGACTTTACACCAGAACACGGTTAGTTCTTTGTCAGTACCTCCATTGAGTACCCCTCCAATACCTTCAATAGCCTCACTAATCTCTTTAGAGGTCTTTCTTCTTTTGGTGCCCTTAAAACAAAGGTGCTCGATAAAATGGGAAGTGCCGGCTTCTGAATCGGTCTCATAACACACACCAGCACCAATGAAAAAAACAATGGAAACCGAGCGAGTATGAGCCATTTCAGTAGTGATCAGCCGTAGTCCATTATCCAGAGTAAATTTTTGGTGCAAAGTAGTGCAATTTTACTCGCCGTATATTTTTGAGTCAACATACTGGTGCACACGGTCAAATCCCGAAACCTGAGGCCACTTTTAAGTTCTAAGTTCCGGATTCTCTTCCATATCTTACATACTGGTTGTGAAACTAATCACAGAGTGCTAAAATTCAGATAGGCTGGACTATCATTACTAGCTTTTTCGGTGGATTATCCGAATGGGTATCTTCTAAAATTTGGTGTCGGCTAGAGCAAAGGACTTCATGGAAATATGGCTGATTATGTAGCTGCCGATTCTGATGTTGTGAAGAACATCAACTACTTTACTGGCTTAAATGGTGAAGAACTGGAATCCTTGAAACGATATTTGTCGCCGAGGACAGTACAAAAAGGTGAAATCTTTTTGTTGGAAGGGGATTGGTGCGACTCACTGTATTTTGTTATTGCTGGCGTAGTAAAAGTATATAAAATATCTGCTGATGGTAAGCAGCAAATACTAAATATCGCTACTGCCGGGGAATCGCTGAACGATGTGTCCACCTTTGACCAAAGCCCTAACGCTGCTAATATGGTCACTATGACCCCTGCAGTTCTTTATGGCATCAAGAAAAGTGATTTATCAGCTATTCTCTTGAAATATCCTCAAGTAGCGTTGAACGCGCTGAAAGTCCTGGCAGGCCGAGTACGCCGTGACTCGCTTCTGGTGGAGGCTCTGTCATTTAACCAGGTCATTGGCAGGCTAGCAAAGGTACTGCTCAAATATTATGGAGAAAAGAAGCTAATTGGGGTTAAGCTGACGCAACAGGATCTGGCAGATATGATAGGCACTTCACGGGAAATGGTTAACAAATCTTTGAAAGTGATGGAGAGCAATAGTGCTATCAGGTTGCAACGTAATGGCATCGAAATTCTTAACAAAGAGGCACTGGAAGACATGACGGTAATTCATGTAACACCACAAGACCGTAGTAATCTTGATGGATTGTAGTCTTCATGACACTATAGATTAAATCTCCTCTCTTCCTCTTATGACTGAAATCCCTTAGCAACCTCACGATAGCGTTCAATCCTCCCGTTCGATTCAGGATGCCTTATCCTGATGGGAATCTC
>JBBIPA010000076.1:0-6836 GCA_037443085.1 Chloroflexota bacterium
ACCAGAGTGGCAAGGAAGGTAATCGTATTAGTACTGTATAAGTGAAGGGATGCTCACGCTTCGCTCAGTATGACAGGGTGGTGTTGGTGCAAGTGCAGGAATCGCTAAGATAGTATCTGCGTGGCGGTCATTTACGGCAATGGCTAAACCACTACCCTTTTTCGATTATATAGCTTTTAACCTGCTGTGCAAAGAGATTGAGCAGGGACCAGCGACGGCAGTCGGTCGAACCACACCCTAAACTTTTTTGCTATTTTTTCGTTTCCACTTAGAGGCGCCGCACGCATCCCAGGCGCCAACTAATATTTGTAGAGAAACCGGCGTAGCAACCAGCGCCGGTTTCTCATATTCAGTATTGGGCAGGGCGATCCGAGAATAGATAAGGGTCGCCTTCGGCTCCCCTGAAGCGATGGCCACGTCATCACGATTACGTCGGGACTACTCGCAATGACAGTGTTTCACTTCACCGCGTGGATTTTGACGCTGCGCACCGCGTTGCCGATGCTCTTAACCTCCGCCGCTGACATGCCCAGATCTTTTATTACTGCCTGCGCCGTGGGGTCATCAGCCATGCAGTCAATATCGAAGCCGTCTTCAGACACCACGGTGACATCTTTGAACCCGGCAGCCTTGATTGCAGCCAGGTAGTCATTTTTTTTCAGAGCTCCGGAGATACAGCCCACGTAGGCAGCTATGGAGTTCTTGATGGCAGCAGGCAATTCCCTGAGCAATACCATGTCGGAGACCATCAGCCTGCCGCCGGGCTTCAATACGCGATATGCATCCTGGAACACCCGCTGCTTGTCTGGTGACAGGTTGATAACGCAGTTGGAGATGATGACGTCGACGTGGTCATCCGCCACCGGCAGGTTCTCAATCTCGCCGAGGCGGAACTCCACATTGTCATACTGTCCCTTGCGGGCATTCCCCCTTGCCTTTTCCAGCATCTCCGGCGTCATATCCACGCCGATGACTTTACCCTTCTTGCCCACCTTCTTAGCTGCCAGGAAACAATCGAAGCCGGCGCCCGAGCCGAGGTCGAGCACCACCTCACCTTGCTTCAGCGAAGCCAGTGCCACTGGATTGCCACAGCCCAGCCCCAGATTAGCCCCGTCGGGCACTGACTGCAGCTCGGCATCACTATAGCCTATCTGCTTGCTGATGTTCTCAGCCAGGGTAGTGGTGCCGGTGCCGCAGCAGGACTTCACCGGTGAGCAGCATGATTTCTCTCCTTTAGCGATCTGCGCATAGCCTTCCCGCACTGTTTTTCTGACATCTTCTTTCTTCATTGTAACTACCTCAGCTTTCCTTCTGTTATTTACAGCAGCTTATATTCACTGCCAGATAGCCTTCGGTCTTATTGCCCTTGTCATTGCTCACTATCACGGTAATCAAGGCATTACCGTACTGACCGCCAGTGTACCAGGTAGCGGAGGAACCATTGCCTTCAGCCTTAATCTTGCCGATGGTGGCAAACCAGGTATAGCTCAGATTGCCGCCGGTTGGTTCATGTGCATCACATCTAATGTTGTAAGTACTGAACCGGGAAGCCTCGATGCTGTTTTTGCAATCCTGGCAGGTTACGCTAAGGACCACCGGGGATTGCGAAGGCTCGCTGGTCACCAGGATATCCACTGACCTGGTAGCCTTTTTGCCCTGGGCATTGGTCACCGCCACGGTGACGGTATAAGTACCGGTCTTTGCCGGGGCTACCCAGAGCACCAGGTCCCAATCCTCCCCCTTTTTCCTGATTTCGCCGCCAGTGGCTGACCATTCATAGGTTAACTTACCATCACTTTCGTCGGTGACGACGCACAGCACCTCACCACCCAGAGAAGGCATAATCTGCTTCGGTGCAGTGAGATAGCGAATAACCAGCCCCCCACTATCCTGCGGCTCAGAAGCTGGCTTCGCTGCCTGCGGAGCGGCACAGGCTACGGTCAGCAGGGTTACCATAATCAAGACAGCCAGCGCCACTGACATGCTGGCTCTATAGCAAAAACGACCCGAATTCATCATATTTTCGAATTCCTTTCCCTGGAAAAATTTACCCGGGCACACGTAGGGGCGTACCTTCAGGTGCGCCCGTCCGCCTCGAGCAGAGAAAATTCACCACATGCACTACTCGTAGCTCATCCCTCACTGTATAAACCATATTGGGCAAAGGACTCTGTGGACACTGTCCACACGGGCCGACCTGAAGGTCGGCCCCTACATTTTTCTTTTCTTTATTTGAAATACTTTCGCTGAAAGTATAATGCCACATTCACCAATCCTATCAGCACCGGCACCTCAATCAAAGGTCCGTTGACCGCAGCAAACGCCTGCCCTGAGCCGATACCGAACACCGCAACTGCCACGGCAATCGCCAGCTCAAAGTTATTGCTGGCAGCGGTGAAGGCGATGCTCGTCGTTCGCGAATAATCAGCCCCGCCTTCTTGCCCATGTAGAATGATACCATGAACATGATGACAAAGTAGAACAGCAGCGGCACGGCGATGCGCACCACATCGAGCGGTACCTGAACGATAACCTCGTCCTTCAATGAGAACATCACCACGATGGTGAACAGCAATGCCGCCAGGGTGATGGGGCTGATTCTGGGGATAAGGCGGAAAACCCGTCCCATTTCCTCATACCTCACCTTCGCCAGCGGCGGATACATCATCAGGATAAGCCCGATGGCAATAGGGATGGAGGTAGTATCTACCTGGAAGAAACCGATGAAATTAGCTACACCGGGCACGAAATATCCCGGTCCCACACCAAACCCCATCGCCAGGAATATCCACAGCGTCAAAAAGCGGTCCAGGAAAGATAGCCGACTTACCATGCTATTGGGTTGTGATTCCATTGCTACTTCCATGCCTGAAAGATACCTGTCAGCTCCTCAGCGGTGTCAAAATTGGCATCGATTAAGCGCACCATGCCATCACCATCGATAAAAAAACTGGTAGGGATGCCGGTGACACCGTAGCGCTCTGCCACAATGCCATCCGGGTCGACCAGGACGGGAACCGTCAGCCTGGCGCTGGCAGCATAGCTTTGAATCAGCGAGGCTCTGCCCTGCACATGGATGCACAGCATGGCTATCGTTCCCGGCAATATTTTGTCCCAGGCTTGCTGAATAACCGCCATCTTCTCCCGGCACCCCGAGCAGGTCATCGTCCAGAAATACAGCATTGCCGGCTTCCCCCGATAGCTGCTGAACGTTACGGGTTTACCGTCCACGGAAGGGAGAGTAAAATCGGGAGCATGCTTCCCTATCTGAGCGCCAGCAGGCAGCGCAGATGTGCCCTCCGGTTGAGCAATTGGTGTGGGTGCTCCCTTCGGCTGAGTGGCCGGTGGAGCCGTGGTCGGGTAGCAACCAGTCACCACAATAACCACCAGTGCCAGAATAATAATGACGCTTACAGCATTAATTGCTATGCCAGGTTGTTGTCGAACCGATGTAAATATGCGCATATACGTATTTAATCGGGCAAAAAACTACACCTTACAGCATCGGGATACCCAATCAGGACCCACTCGTTCCGCGGCGCGCAGCCTCTCAATGTCCTGAAGTGCCGTTTCATTGCCCCGGAGCGCTTTCTTTACGGCATCGATCATTTCCAGGTACTGCTCGGCTAATCCTTCATTATCGATGGAATACAGCGCCCACAAGCCCTGACGCCGCAGCTTCAGGAAGCCGGCATCATACAGTGCGCTCAGATTCCGCGATGCCCTTGCCTGGGAAATTTGCAATGCCTGCATCACCTCGCAGACGCAGCATTCCCGCTCCAGGAGCAGGTTCACAATCCTCAGCCTGGTCTCATCGGAAAGAGCTTTGAATGCTTTAACCAGTTGTCTCATGTGAAGTCACCCGGTTGATTAACATAGCTTATCGTGGCTGGCTCAAGGTCTCATTTATTTCTATCTTAGCTGCCTGAGCCAGGGTGGGGTCTGTAGCCAGCTCCGTGCATTTGGTAAAATCTTCTATAGCTTCGGTTTTACGACCCATTGCCCTGTTGGCCAGACCGCGGTTGAAATAGGCCAGGGCATATTTGGGAGCCAGCTCGATAGCCTTGTTATAGTCCAGCATCGCCCTTTCATAATCCTTCTTCTGCACAAAGGCATTGCCCCTGCTGTTGTATCCCGCTGCATATTTGGGGTCCAGCGCCAGCGCTTTATTATAGTCGGCAATCGCCTTATCCGGCTCCTTCTTGCTGATATAGGCATTGCCGCGGTAGTTATAGGCGCCGGCATCACCGGGCTTAAGCTCAATAGCCCTGGTAAAGTCAGCAATCGCCCTGTCTTGCTGCCTCATGGAGATGCAGGCCAGGCCACGATTGACATAGGCATCAGCATACTTCGGGTCCGCCTCGATAGCCCTGGTGAACTCGACAATAGCTTTCTCGTATTCTCCTGCCCGGATATATGCCACGCCCCGGTCATTGAACTGCAGCGCCTGGGGTGCAGCCTGGGGCACTGGTGGAGTATATGGAACTGGCCTGGGCTCCGGTTGGCAGGCTGAAACAACCAGCAATAAAATGATTAGTAGAATAATATATACATAGTTACGCATACTCGGATATAGTAACATGGAGAGGATGACCTGTCAACCCGGCGCCATTCCGTCTCACCGCTCTATGGTGCCACCGCCCAGCACGATATCTCCCTGGTAAAAGACTACTGCCTGCCCTGGCGTAATCGCCAACTGAGGCTGGCTAAATTTAACCCGCACCCTGTCATTACCCGCAGGCACTATGGTGGCGGCGACTTCTTCATGCGAGTACCGTATTTTGGCCATAACGCTGGCAGGCTCATTTAGCTTCTCAATGGCTATCCAGTTAAGCTCCGAGGCAATAAGCTCATCCCTATAGAGTTCTGCCTTACTGCCCACGATGACAGCATTCCGCTCACGGTCGACAGCGGTGACATATAACGGCTCTCTGCTGGAGATGCCCAGTCCCCGGCGTTGCCCGATGGTATAACCTGAAATTCCCCGGTGCTGTCCCAGGAGGTTTCCCTGCCTGTCCAGTATCGGCCCGGGCTGCGATTTCTCCATGAGGGAGACATAACCGCCGGGGACAAAGTCCTGACTTTCCAGCTTCTCAGCAACTTTCAAACCGAAGTCAGCCGCCATCTGCCTGACCTCCTCCTTGGTATAGCTGCCCAGGGGAAACAGCGAGACGCCAAGCTGCTCCTGGGATAAAGAGTACAGAAAATAAGTCTGGTCCTTGGCCCGGTCCTGAGCCTTTTTTAGCAGGCAGCGACCGGTAGCATCGTGGTATTCCACACTGGCATAGTGTCCCGTGGCGAAATAGTCGAAGGCAATGCCGCAATCGCGAATCTTCTGTATCAGCGCGCCGAATTTAATCCTGCGGTTGCACCTGACGCAGGGATTGGGAGTCCTGCCTGCCAGGTATTCCTCGCAGACGAAATCCAGCACGGTAGTCTTATATTCCTGCCTCAGGTCGATAACATGAAAATCAATACCCAGACCCCGTGCCACGGCTCGGGCATCTTCGATATCCTCAGCCTCACCCGGCCCGTAGCAGGCATGGCGTGCTCCCTCCGCACAGCTATCTTCACCGCTCCATATTTTCATGGTTATGCCGGTGATGTCATAGCCCTGCTTTTTAAGCAGGACAGCAGCTACCGATGAATCCACTCCCCCGCTCATAGCTACCACTACTTTAGTCATATTTTAAACTCGCGCCAGCCTTATTCACTGGGATTATAGAAATCATGACAAAAATATTCAAATAACCTGTTCGAGCAATCGGTTGCTCGCTGCAAAATAACAGTGTATCATTAGGGAAAGTATACCTAATCAGCCGGGACAGCACTAACCAGGCAAAGACACCCGGCAATGTCGCACTAAAATTACTGATTCAGGAGGCATTTCATGACGGCTTTCAGGGCGCTTATTTTGACGCTGGTTGTTATCTCGGTTCTGCTGACCGCAGGCTGCGCTCCGGGCGGAGGCAGGGAATACACCTCACCCTCGCAGCCGATTGAGACAAAAGCTGGCGAGTCGTTCACCATAACACTGGAATCCAACCCCACCACCGGCTACAAATGGGAAGCCAGCTTCGACCAGAGCTTGCTGAAGCTGGTAAAGAGCGAGTACAAACAGGATGCGTCTAAGCCTGGCATGGTAGGTGTTGGCGGCAAGGAATATTTCACCTTCCAGGGGCTCAAATCAGGCGATGCCCCGGTGAAAATGACCTATAAACGCCCCTGGGAACAGACTGCCAGCGACAAAGTGCTGACCTTCACCGTGAAGATAAAGAAATAACGAGCTAATATCATGTTCCGCAGGCTGGTACCGATTTTAGTTGCCGTTCTCTTAGCGCTGTTACCCGCAGCAGGGGTACTGGCCGCTCTGGCAGTAACCACCGGGCCTGCGGTGGATATCTCCGCCTCGTCAGCAGTGCTGACCGGCAACCTCGCCTCGCTGGATACCCATAAATCGGTGAATTGGAATCCCTCCCGGGGCAGTGAACAAAAAGGCACTCGCCCCGCTTTAGTTATTCAGAATGATATTGGTAACGCCTATAGCTCAACTACAATAGTAGCCTCAATCAGCACCAAATTTAATAAGGTATATCCATTTCAAGTATTAATCCGCGCTAAAGAAACCGGTTTAGATACCGATAGCGTAGTTGATTTACAGCAAATTATGACCGTTGATAAAACCCATTTAGCAAAAAAGATTGGACAAATAAAAGATTCCACAATTCCATTAATCAACACAGCTATCATAAATAGCCTTGAAATCACCTGAATATGTGTATCTAAAAATTATCCGACGTCGGAAAGAACCTGAGCCTTTCTATAGCCCCCCCTAC
>JBBIPA010000077.1:0-6776 GCA_037443085.1 Chloroflexota bacterium
CGGGGAGGTGTCAGTGGTGTGTTGAGGCGACCAGTCACCAATCACCGATTTGGCCGGTGGCTTTGCGTGGCGCAAAGCCTCTGGTTGCCTGCACCAGCAGCGCCAGGCTCATCAGGTAATCATCATGCCCCTCGGCGGGGTCAACGAAGAAATTCAGCGTCTGGTTGGGGCGGTAGACGCTGCGGGCTCTGGTTAGCTCTTTCATCAGCTCGCGGTACTCTGCGGAGCCATCCTGGCGGTACAGCTTGAGCCTGCCCGAGTTTATCGCCGCCAGCAGGTCAAAGCCCGCCTGTGACTTGCTGAGCTGGGTGAATTTGAACGGAATTACCCGGCTGCCCAGCGCCTGCTTCAAGAATGACGTTACCGGCTCGCCGGCGCCGGTGGCGTCAACCACGATGCGGCTGCATCTCCAGACGTTTTTCAGAATGTCTACCATCTGGTTCAACAGCAGCGGATGCTTTTGCCCTATCCAGCAGTAGTGCTCCACCACGTTGAGGGCAGGCTGTGTGGCAATCGCTGATGTCCCCGGCGGGGATTTAATCTCGGCGATGGTGATGACGGTGGCATCCCGGCCGGGACGGGTGAGCACCTGTTCCTCGGTGACTTCAGATTCGCCGGCAAGGTCGATGCCGGCAACGTAAATCTGTGATGCCTGATGGCGCTGGTGTTGCCGGTGATGATTGCCCGACAACTGGGCGAGCTGCTGGGGGGAGAGGAAGCCGCCGCCGCCGTGGATGGGTAGCAGGGCATACTGCGTCTGGAACAGGGGATGGTTTTCCCCCAGCCGCTGGCGCTCCGCCTCGACGAAGGCGCCGTAGTCGGGATTGTATTTGGCCACCTGCTGCCAGTCATAGCGGAAATGCCGCTGGATGCCGTCTTTTCGCTGCAGCTCCAGGTTAATCTGTTTGATTTCTTCCAGCAGGGTGGAGTCATCCCAGGTGGTGCCGTAATGAACGGTGGTGGTATTGGCTGCCGAGCCCATGGGGCGGAACTCCTTGGTGTATTTCTCCTTGCTCACGTCCTGAGACTCGTCTATCTCCAGCAGGATGTCGGCGGTATGCCCCACCACCGATGAAGATGCCTCGGCGGAGAGGAATACCTGGCGGGCGGCGCCCAGCTTGATGATATAGCCCATCTCGCTTTCCCAGATGCCGTTGAAGCCGAAGTCGTCCAGCCTCTCCTTGAGCCGCATCATGGAGATGATGGTCTGCGGTTTGAAGGTGGGCGCGCATTTGATGGCGGTGCCGCCACGGGCAATGTGCATGGTGAGCAGCAGCACTTCCAGTTGCGCTGACAGCTCGTTCTTGCCTCCCTGTCGGGCGATTTCTACGGAGAAGGTCAGGCCACGGTGCTCCTGGATGCTGCTGAGCACCGCCCGGGCTACTTCCTGCTGGTATGGTCTAAGAATTGCCCTTACCCCCTGGCCCCCTCTCCCGCAGGGAGAGGGGGAAATATTTTTCTTAAGAGGGACAGCGTCCTTCTTAAACTCCCCAATTACTTCACCAGTATCTTCACTCCCAGCGGTATGGCTATCTCGGTAAATACCTTCATGATGGCTTCGCGGAGCGATTTTTTCTGCTCCTTGCTGATGTCGTAGTGGATGCCTACCAGGCGAGCGATGGTATTGGTGACCTTGAGGTGCAGGTCGAAGCGGTCGGGGCTGGTCTGGATAAGCTCGCGGAGCTTGACCCGCAGCATGGCGATTTCCTCGTCGAGACCCTCCACGCCCCGGGCCTCCTCCAGCAGCAGCTTCTCAGCTTCGCTGAGCGCCTGGGCGTAAAACCCGGGTTTTTTGCTTTGGGGAGTGCTTTTTCTGGCCATTCTGCTTTGCCTTGAACAGACCGAAGACGAGGACATGCGCCGCCAGATCATAGCGGTGGTTATCCAGCGCTACCTTGAGTAACTTAGCCATGGTCAGCTATTATCATAGAACATATGTACTATGATAGCAAGGGGAGGATGGCGTGTGGTGACTTCTCACCCGATAGAATCATTTGTGATTGAGGTCGGCGAGGTCCGAGGTCGATTGGAGTTTCAGTGCCTCAATGAGTGGTTTCAGTTCTTCATTGAGCTTGCTTTGAGCATGTACCTGTGAAGAGGAAGGTATTTGCAGGGCATCGGCAAGCGTAATGCCATCCATTTTATCAGGTGAGATACCCAATAGAGTTAATATAGTCGGCGCCACATCTACCAGGCGTGCCGGACTATCCGAAGTTATACCTTTTCTGACCCCTGGACCGGCAATTATCATTACGATATTTTGTTGTAACCATGTAGCCGAATCATGGTTGCCGTAGAATGTTTTGCCTCTCTCCGTTTTAAAGTCAACGTGCCAATTTTCTGCTGTGATCAATTCAATGTCAGGGCTTTTCTCGCTCACCCATGTTGACAGTAGATACCGGTACGCTTTATCCAGCTCACCGGTTATCCTGGTCTTGGTAGCGCTGGTCGGCTGATAGCTGTAGCTATTATCACTTTGCTGTATCTTATAATACGCTCCATGAATGCCCGGAATAGATGCTCCCGTAATTTTTTCCGCAACCTCGCGTGATTGTGCGGGATTAATCAGGTATATGTGTGAAGAAAAGGAACTGAAGTTGCTTTCTTCCAGGTAAATCCTGTCAAGTGATTCCTGGCGGATCGGCTTTACCAGTGGTGTCATCCCGTGGTCGGACAGAATGACGAAAACTGTTTTTTCATATTTACCGGACTTCTTGTATTCGTCAATAACGCGTCCTATCTGTTTGTCCACATTTTGTATTACCTTAGACATCTTTTCCGGTGCGTTTATGCCACCGGACTCATGCCCGGCGTCATCGGTGGACGGAAGGTTGAGGAACAAAATTTCAGGTTTAGTTTTTCGGATCATCGCCAGGGCAACATCGGTTGCCCAGGTGTCGGTATCGCCAGCATCATGAACCGCTCTTGCCAGAGTAGTATCGTTCGTTATATATTCGGGAGGAGGGACGCCGGTCATTCCCGATGGTCTTATTCTGGTAAGCGAACCATACGAAATGGGAGATATGCCAGAGGCATCAGCGAACACTGTATAGTCGGCACTGTCTGCTGCCAGCCCTGCTACCGCATGCCATTTATCACAACTGATGGCAGCCACCCTGGCTCCTGGATATACTTTCTTGTATTCGGCACCGATGCTGGTGGCTCCACTATCCTTAATAAAACCGGTGAAGACTCCTGATATCACATTGTTCCAGCTGGAAGCAAAGTTCTGTTGAACAATAGGACGCAGGATATTATCCTGATACCACAGGCCGATTTCTGTCCAGCCGGTTGCCTTTACCACGTTGAGGACGGCATTGGATAGAGCCAGGTAAAGGTCCCAGTGGGCTGCTGGCCGTTCCCGGCGCCAGCCAAAACTGATAATGCCGTTGTTTTTGCCAAACCGGCCTGTTGCCACGGCGGTGTGCCCGGCTGGCGTGTCATTGTTCAACTGGCCTGCCCAGGCATTGTTATAGCTGATACCTTCAGACTTCAAGGCATCTATATTGGGAGTGGGTGCCAGAGAAAGGTAATCGGGGCGGCAGCCATCGATTATTATCATGACCAGGTATTTGGCAGATTCGGGAGCGGCAGCGACTTTACTTGCTATCGGTATGGAAATGCTGTTCACCAAAAAGAGTGCCAGGATTAAAGCTAATATGCGAAGAGCGGTGCTATAATGTGAAGTCATTTGCTTCTTTTCGGTTTTTTGATTATCCTGCGAATGGTTATAACATTTCTTACTTGAATCCTACAAATACGGTCACTTTTTTGGAGAATAGGCAAAATAAGTGGTATAACTATATGGCATTTCACTCTACCGCCGAAAAGAAGAGCCAAAGGTGATACGTTGATTGAAATAAATATCGACCCCGTGCTTCACCTGGGTACCTGGGGAATAAAGTGGATAACCCTGTCTTTGATAGGTGCCATCATTGTAGTCATTGCCGTTGGCATAATAGGTTTACGGCGCGTCGGCATATCACTGGCACCCAGGAATATCATTGGCATGAGCCTGTCGTTCATCATCGGCCTTGTCGTAGGCGCCCGGTTGTTTTACGTTATCGATAACTGGAGCTATTACTTGGAGCATCCCCAGGCGATTTTCAGCTTGGCCGGAATAGTAATCTATGGGGCTGTTATCGGGTCAGTGATAGCCATAGCCATTTATGCACGAATAGGAAAACTTTCTTTCTGGCGCTGGGGTGACGCTATTGCCCCGGGGGCAATGCTGGGCATGGCACTGTACCGGGTGGGTTGCATTTTCAATGGCTGCTGCTTTGGCCTGGAGGCGCATCTGCCCTGGTCAGTAGTTTATACCAGCGCTCAAAGCCATGCGCCTTTTGGTAAATTGCTGCATCCCACACAGATGTATCACTTGCTACTGGGTTTGCTGGCTTTTGCCGCGCTGTGGCCGCTGCAGCGCCGGTTGAAGACGGAAGGTTCGCTGTTTCTGCTCTGGTTGATACTTTTCGCTGCCACCGACTTGCCGGTGCGGTTCTTCCGGGTGGCAGAGACTTTTTTTCTGGGTATACAACTGGCTGTTATTGTTGATGTAGTGATACTTGCGGTAACTATACCATGGTTTGTCACCCGGATATGCTCTGCAAATCACCCGGATACTACAACTACCTTGCAGCCAGGGACTTGACAACTCCAGGTCACACCGATATTATAGCGTCGAAATGAAAGTATCGGACAATGTGAAAAACATTTTAGGCGTTATTTGTATCATTGCTGTCCTGTTAACCATAGGATTAACAGGCACGGGGGCCTCGGTTGTCAAGCCCTATGAAGGCTGGAATCCCGGCCCGAAGATGGACTGCTGCTTGGATCCGGATGCGAGCTTTAGACCACCAGGTAATTTCGTTCGAGATACACCCGAAAATGTTCCTGGCCATACAACACCGAAACCAGAGGCTGCCCTCAACGTTGACCCCAATATGCAGTCTGAAATCAGAGACCCAGCCACGGGTTCGGGTTCCCGTCCTGGGGGTGCGGGAGGTTCCTGTCCTTATCTTTATGTCTGGGATGGCAACGGCTATGTTTTTGACAATGATATCATGCCGTTCCGGGGCCGCTCTGCGGAAAATACCAATTACTACCGGATTCAGCAGGCGCTTATCCCGGAAGACGGTTACTACAAAGTGCGCATAGCCGAGGAGCTGCCCGAGACATCGTACCTGGACTCCGTCCGGTTGTTCACCATTGACCATCCGGCGGCGGTGGATGTCTATCCTGACCTTAAGGGGAATATTTTTAACATCTCCAACCCTCAACCATTGCTGTCCTGCACAGACGGGCAGGGCAATGACCAGCTGTCCCGGCTCAGGGTGAGAGAGGAAGCACATACTCCCGATACATACTTTGAAGGTAAGCGAGGGGACTATATCATCGCCGATTTCGGCAACCTGTCGGGCAACAAAATCATCAAGCTGGTGATAACCTCGAACGGACCAGCAGTTGATGACAGCAGACCACTTCCTTTGAAGTATACCTCCGGCAAAAACATCTACATTGAGTCGCTGGTAAACAGGGGTAGCGTTACCGACTGGCAAACGCATTTCGTGTTTTCTCCTCATGAACTATGGGCAACCAATGTCTTTGATATCACCACTATTCTCCCGGATGCCAATGGAGACTATAAGCTGAGATTTTTCTTCACCAATACCCATAAAGTGGACTTCATCGGGATAGATACCTCTCCGGAGGTAGACAAAGAAGTGCATGAACTTGCCCCGGTCTATGCCAGGGCGGGTGAAGATGTCCTGTCCAGGGTTTCAGGTGTTGATGGCAACTACCTGGTCATGAAAAAAGGCGGTGAGCTTTTCCTGAAGTTCCCGTATCAACCGGCCAGTAACAGAAGCGGCTTCAAGAGGGACTTCGTCTTCGTTTCCCGGGGATACTATGTTCCTGACCCGAAGTAGCAGCGTCGGCGAGACGCGGCTATTTGCCGGTAAGCACTTTCCGCAATGTAACCGCGGCATTGTCTAAAGAGGTAAGCTGGTCTTTGTCACTGTTATATTCCCATCTCCCCGTGGTAAGCGCGGTTTCCATGCCCAGCCCCTGCCCGCTGACATTATAGGTAATGCTACTGACCTTCTGAACCTTCCAGTTTTTGTACTGGGCGAAAACATTCATGGCTGTGGACCGTGCCGTGTTTCTGGCCTTGGCTAAAGCCCCTCTCTTTTCGGACAGCGCCGTTACCTGCCTCTGCAAATTATCACGAAGCTCTTCATACGCGGTCACCTGGCCGGTAGCCAGTTCGTCAATCTGGATAACGCTGGTGTACCTCAACCCGGCAGAGAGCAACTCGACGTTAAGCTGGAGCTTGGCTACTCTAAACTGGTCATTCTTCAGTTTGTTTAAGTCGGCCGTCACTTCCAGAATCCGCGCGTTCCACTGCTCCTGTTGACCCTTCGCCTTCATCAGGTCTACCCATTTTAACGCCGGCGCTGCTACCTGGTTTAATTTGCCCAGCTTTATCTCGGCCCGGGTAAGGTCAGCATCTACGGCAGCAATTTCCCTGTCCCAGGCGTTGATGGCATCTGCCGCCATGGCGGTTAATTTACTGGCTGCTTTCCCCTGTATTAACAATTCTGGCGAAGCTGTCTGGCAGCCGGCAAAAGTGCTCAGCAGGACGAGCACTCCTGCTAATAAGGGAAAAAACTTGAAGCCGAATGAACTTTCAATTTTCATCATAATTTTAATCCGCCTTTAGCCAGAACTGTCGGTCATTTATTAGTGAGAATTATACAGAAGTGACAGAAATGTAG
>JBBIPA010000078.1:0-6295 GCA_037443085.1 Chloroflexota bacterium
AGCAACAAATCTGGTTCATGTAGAAAAATACAGGGGAGCACGATAATGGCACAATATGGTTTTTTGATTGATCTGAGCCGCTGCATTGGTTGCAATGCCTGTGTAATTAGTTGTAAGCAGTGGCACGATATCCCGCCTGGACCGGTTAAGTGGATGCGAGTTTATCAATGGGAGAAAGGAACTTTCCCCAAAATTGACCTTCGGGTGTTGCCCATACCATGTTTTCATTGCGAAGTCCCTGTTTGCGCCGAAGCTTGCCCCAATAAAGCAATTTCAAAGGAAGAGAAGTATGGTGCTGTGATGGTAGACCCTGAGAAATGTACCGGGGCACGAAAGTGCTGGCAAGCTTGCCCTTACGGTGCTCCTCAGTTTGCTGGAGATGAATCTGGCCTTAAAATGTCTAAATGCACTATGTGCATTGATCGGCTTGAGGAAGGTTTAAAACCGCTCTGTGTGCTGAGTTGTTCGATGAGAGCACTGGAGTTTGGGCCTATTGATGAGCTGATGAAGAAGTATGGCAATTTGCAGCGACTGGAAGATATGCCGGGGAAAGATTATGCGCCTTGCCGTATAGCCTGTCCTGCCGGCGTTAATGCCCAGGGGTATATCAATCTCGTCGCAGAAAACAAGCCTAAAGAGGCATTAGAGTTCTTCAGGGAGACCACTCCATTTGCTGGAGTTCTCGGTCGAGTATGTGCCCATCCTTGCGAGACGGATTGTCGCAGGGGTTACTTTGACGATGCCATGTCCATATGCTCGTTGAAGCGTTTCGTTGCGGATTACGAGTTTAAGAAGGGTAGGAGAAAAGCAACCCCTGTCAGGATAACGAAAGAGGAGAGAGTGGCTATTATTGGTTCAGGTCCGGCAGGTCTGCAATGTGCCTATGACCTGGTCAGGCAGGGATACCACGTTACTGTGTTTGAGGCTGCTCCCAAGAGCGGCGGACTCATGCGCTATGGTATACCGGAATATCGATTGCCCAGGAAAGTGCTTGACGCTGAAATTAGTTATATTGAGGAACTGGGCGTCGACATAAAAACAAATGCCGCAGTAACGAAGTTAGCTGATGTCTTCTCTCAAGGGTACAAAGCTGTTTTTGTAGCTATTGGCGCCTGGATGAGCTTGAAATTAGGTGTGGCGGGCGAAGAAGCTGAAGGTGTTTTCGCTGCTCTTGATTTTCTCAGGCAAGTAAATTCAGGGAAGAAGGTTGTGCTTGGGAAACGGGTGGTTGTTGTCGGTGGTGGCAGTGTTGCCATTGATGCAGCGAGAACGTCGTTGCGGCTCGGGGCTAAAGAAGTTCATCTCATCTGTCTTGAATGTCGTGACATGACGTCAAAAGACAGGATGTTAGCTCAGGACAGGGAGATAGAAGAGGCTGAAGAAGAAGGAGTTATTATTCACCCTTGCCTGGGTATACGACAATTCTCAACCAGGGACGGAAAGGTTACTGGTGTGGGAACCATTGGATGTGTTACTGTGAGAGAAGAAGATGGCACCTTTGCCCCCAGGTTCAGAGAAGGTGATTCGCCAACTATAGGTGCTGATAGTGTTATCGTTGCCATCGGGCAGGGAGTAGATCAGGCGATGCTACCTGACGAAGTTAAACAGGCTGTTACAGGAACCTTATCAGTTGATCCTGTTACTCTGCAAACCTCGGATAAGCGCGTGTTTGCCGGTGGTGACCTGGTCTCCGGGCCTGTTGATGTTATTAGCGCTATTGCTGCCGGTAGAGAGGCGGCTATTTCCATCGACCGCTATCTCCGTGGTGTGGATCTAAAACAGGGACGACAATTGCCGTCGAAGAGCGCAAAGCCCAGAGTGGAAATAAAAAGTCAACGTCAGCCAGTACTCGAAGTAAAGAAGCGGAAGGCATTTGCCGAAGTTGACCTGGGATTTGGTGAGGCTATGGCTAGGGAGCAAGCCGATCGTTGCTTGCATTGTGGTACTACTGTGCCCTCGGTAGTTTTTAAGCGTGAGATGCCTAAGAAACAGGTTGTGACCTGGGATTTTAAGAGAGCGCTTGAGCTGTGGCAAAAGCGGCATCCCACCAGTAGTGAATCATTGCCTGATGTTTTCAAAGAAATGCCCGATGTGTTGCAGCCTTCAGATGGCTTTGGTGGCAGGCGAAAACTGATACTGAAAGCAAAAACTACTGGAGAGCTAATGATGTATACCACTGATGACGAATAGCTGAATTTGCCAGAGAGGAGCTTGTTGTGAAAGAGGAAATGGTAAAGGCAGACGTGCTTTGTGTGGGAGGTGGCATTGCCGGCTTGATGGCGGCGATACATGCTGCTGAATCGGGAGCAAAAGTAGTTGTTGCTGAGAAAGCAAATACCTTGCGAAGCGGTGCCGGGGCTACAGGTAATGACCATTTTAGATGCTATATCCCCGAATTTCATGGTGCAGATATCAGGCCGGTTGTGGAAGAAGTTGCCAGTTCGCAGTCAGGATGGTCGCGCTCTCTAAAGTTTGTACATACCTGGATGGAGCACTCTTTCGAAATTGTAAAGCTGTGGGATAGCTGGGGCATTCCCATGAGGCACAATGGAAGATGGGATTTCTCTGCGCATGCTTTTCCAGGAGGTGTCCTGAACACATTAAAGTATGCTGGTCAGAACCAGAAGCCTATTCTTACCAAGGAAGCTAAGAAACGGGGCGTTCACATCATCAATAGGGTAATGATATTCGATTTGCTTAATCAAGGTGATGGGGTGGTTGGAGCTGTGGGGATAAATACCCGTGAGAATAGGTTTATCATCTTTCAGGCTAAGAGTGTGGTTTTAGGAACTGGCAATTGTGTGCGGTTATATCAAGCACCAACTCCAGGTTGCGATTTCAACAGAGCCGACCCGCCGTCTACTGCTGGCGACGGACGTGCCATGGCGTATCGTGCAGGGGCCGAGCTGGTCAATATGGAGATGCCGAGGCGCTGGGCGGGGCCTAAGTACTTCGCTCGCTGTGGCAAGGCCACCTGGGTGGGTGTATTCAGAGACCCACAGGATAAGCCCATAGGTCCTTTTATTACCAAACCAGATAGAAAGTATGGAGACGTCATATCTGATGCTTATCCGACGCTATTCAGCGATTATGCCAATTCAGGAAGAGGGCCAGTTTATATGGATTGCCGGGGCATGTCCAAAGAAGACTATGAATATATGATGTATGGGTTGAAAAATGAAGGAAATTTGGCGTTGGTAAATCATCTCGGTGAAGAAGGCATCGATATCAGGAAGAACCCCGTGGAATTCATGACTTATGAGTTCACTACTCGAGGTGGCATAAATTACGATGAGAAAGGTGAAACCTCGTTAAAGGGCTTATATGCTGCTGGTGATGAATATTTTGGTGGAATATCCTGTGCTGCAACTTTTGGCTGGATTGCGGGTGAGAATGCTGCCAAATATGTTAAGAAAGTTAAGGCATCGGAAACAGATACATTAATGCGGGATATAGAAATGAAGAAGGATTGGTTAACCCGGATACTCAGTCGCCAGACCGGAGTGGGCTGGCAGGAAGCCAATATCGCCCTCCAGCAAATCATGCAGGACTATGCCGGCACAGTACGAACGGAAAGCTTGCTGAAAGCAGGCCTCAGCCACGTGCAGAGGCTGAAGAAGAAAGTACACGCCACTATCTCAGCAAAGAATCAGCATGAGCTGATGCACTGCCTGGAAGTATTAAATCTGCTCGATATCGGCGAGCTTGTCTTTACTGCCATCATGGAACGGAAAGAGTCCCGGGGCAAATACTATCGTCAGGATTATCCCTTCACCAATCCGTTATTGAATAACAAGGTGCTCGTCTGCAAGCAGGTGAGAAGCAAGCCTGCCCTGGAATGGCGAGAGGTCAAAGACTGAAGGAGGATTAGCCATGCCGCCAATAATTAATAACCAGAAATGCACTGCCTGCGGCAAATGCGTGGATATCTGCCCGCAGGATGTGTTCTTCGGCTCGGAGAGGAAGAAGACACCGCTGATTACTTATCCTGAGGAGTGCTGGCACTGCAATGCCTGTGTGCTCGATTGTCCCATTGCTGGTGCCATCAGCCTCCGCATCCCGCTGCCCATGCATATCTGTTATAAATGAATGGCTTGGTGAAAAAGTCGAATTGCTAGAATTCACTCTGCACTATTGTGCTTGGCGCGTTATGGTGGTATTATAACCTGGTTTCTGCACATTTGACCTGCGGTCTTAAGGTTGTTGCGAATTACGTATTAGGAAAGTGAGGTGATTGCTATAGATTTAAATTAATATGATGATTTTGCAACTGGAAGAACCAAAATTCAAGGAGGGAAGATGAAAAAGCTTTTCTTAGTTATATTGGTAGCAGTGATGACCATCAGTCTGATTCTTATCGGCTGTGCACCGGCTCCGTCACCCAAGCCGTCACCAGCCCCCGCACCGGCTCCCGCACCGGAGAAGGTTATAGAACTTAAATTTGGTCACCAAAACCCACCGACTGGTCATACTACAGTGAAATATCTTGACCCCTGGGCAAAAAAGGTAGAGGAAGCTTGTAAAGGCAAGGTGAAGATTACCACGTATCCCGCTGAAAGTCTGTTTAAGGCACGTGAAGTGATCGAGGCTACTGTAGGTGGTGTTGCTGATATCGCCTGGGTACAGGTGGGTTATTTTGCCGCTAGTTTTCCATTGACGTCGGTCATGTCTCTGCCATTTTTGTGTCTAGATTCAGGCAAAATAGATGGCAAAGAGCGTTCTGGTGGCGCTGTCAATAGCCACATTCTGCAGGAACTATATGAGACATTTCCTGAAGTGCAGGCGGAGTGGAAAAACGTGAAGTGTCTTTTTGTACATTGCACTGACCCATATAAGCTCTTCACCACAAAAAAACCAGTACGAACAATGGACGATCTAAGAGGTTTGAAGTTGAGGGAGCTTGCTGGCCCACCGACTGAGATGTGGAAATTGCTCGGTGCCAGTCCAATGATGTTGCCCGCCCCCGACATTTATGAGGCTGCATCCAAAGGTGTCATTGATGGGAATAATGCACCCTGGGCAATGGTAGCAACTTATAAGCTATTCGAAGTATTTAAGTACTGGACTGCTGCTCCTACTAGTGCTGGGCAATTTGCCATAATCATGAATGCTGGCACCTGGAACAAGCTGCCACCAGATGTTCAGAAGGCAATAATGAGTGTCAGTGGCTACTCCGGCGCTCAATTCGCTGGTGACGGCGGTTGGGGATTTGAAGCCAGGGATATTGTATTAGAGGCAGCGAAGAAAGCCGGTTATACCCTGGAGAAGATCGATGTTACTCCAGCAGAGTTTGCCAAGTGGAAAGAGATTGCTGGCAAGCCGTTGTGGGACAAATGGGTGAAAGATATGGAGGCGAAGGGTCTACCAGGGCAAAAAGTCCTCGATAAGACTCTCAGTTTACTCGATAAATACAAGTAATTGAGCTTGTAATGAACTATTAGTTAGCAAGGGCTGTCTAAGAAGGCCGTACCGTTGATACTTGCATGTGTGACTTGGGTCTTCTTGGACAGCCATTACCGAAAAGTAATTCTTAATGTGAAGGTAGAGCTATGTTTCTAGCGAAATTGGGAACCACATTGCGCCGGGGTATTTATTCTGTCAGCCGGGTTATTAATGGCATTGGTGTTGCCTTTTTGGCAGTTATGATGTTTCTCACCGCTGCTGATGTTATCGGTCGCTATGTGTTCAATAAGCCAATTACGGGCGCCTTTGAATTAACTGAATTTATGATGGCGATTGTGGTAGCACTGGCATTAGCATACACAGGGGTTAAGAAGGGACATGTTACCGTTGATGTTGTTATCAGCAAATTCACGCCTAGAGTACAGGCGATAATCAACAGCATAACCTGTTTCTTTGGTTTGGCAGTTTTTTCTTTAATTATCTGGCGTAGTATTTCCTATGCTATCAGGCTGAAAGAAGGCAATTTCTTATCAGCAGCATTAAATGCACCGGTTTATCCCTTTGTTTTATTAGTAGCTTTTGGCGCCTTTGTCTTTTGCCTGGTATTGCTGGTTAATCTGATAGAAAATATAGCCCAGGTCATAAAGGGAAAGAAATGGCAGGAGTGGTTAGGGTTCTTAGTATTAATTGTCATAGTTATCGCCATCTTTTCTATACCGATATGGGCTAAAGGAGTTTTTGATTTCCAGCTCAGCCCGATTACCGCAGGCATCGTCAGTGTTGTATTACTTATTATTATCATTTTTTCTGGCATGCCCATTGGAATTGTTATGCTTTTTCTGGGATTTCTCGGAATGGCATATGTGGCTGGTATCATGCCAACTTTTACGAC
>JBBIPA010000079.1:0-6284 GCA_037443085.1 Chloroflexota bacterium
ACAGCATGGCCATAAGCTCGGAGCTTACCGCAATGCCGAACTTGGACTGCATCAGATAGCCGTCCATTTTGCCGCCGATGCCGATGATGATGTTTCGGAGACACTGGGCACAGAAGTCGATAACCCAGCCGAACTCCACCCTATTGGGGTCGACATCGAGCCGTCGCAAGCCGCGCTTGGCCAGCTCGGCATCATCATAGTTGCGCTCATGCTGCATTCTGGCGTTGAGGGCTACCATAGCCAGGTTATGGGCATTGATAATGTCGTTGATGTCACCGGTAAGGCCCATGGAGAACTCGGTCATGGGGATGAGCAGGGCATTACCGCCGCCAGCGGCAGTCCCTTTGACATTCATGGTGGGTCCACCTGAGGGCTGGCGGAGAACGCCGCCGACGTTCTTTTTGCGTTTGCCCAGACCTTCGATGAGGCCTACTGAGGTGGTGCTTTTACCTTCGCCCAGCGGGGTGGGGGTGATGGCGGTTACTTCGATATACTTGCCATCCGGTTTGCTCTTGAGTCGGTCGATAATCTTGAGAAAGTCGAGCTTGGCAATCCTGCCGTAGGGCATGAGTTCATCTTTTTTCAAGCCAAGTTTCTCGCGCCACTCATCCGGGGTGGGCATATTCTTTTCCGCTTCTTCCGCAATCTGCCAGTCCTTTAACTTTGTCGCATCATAAGCCATGTGGGAAAAACCTCCTTTATATATTTTGTTATTTCTCAGCGTGCGCTGGAACCTCTACGTTATTTTGCGTTCCTCTCGGCTGCCTCGACGGTATTCTGCAGCAGCATGGTGACGGTCATCGGGCCGACACCGCCAGGAACGGGAGTTATCGCCGATGCCTTTTCCTTAATCTTTTCGAAATCGACATCGCCACAGAGGCGGAAGCCCTTTTCCTTGGTTTTATCCTCGACTCGGTTGACGCCGACATCGATGACCACGGCGCCATCTCTAATCATGTCAGCGGTGATGGCATTGGGTACGCCCATAGCGGCGACCACGATGTCTGCCTGCCTGGTGTAATAAGCCATGTCCTTGGTGCCGGTATGGCAGATAGTGACGGTGGCGTTGGCGCCCTTCGTCTTCTGGATGAGGATGCCTGTCAATGGCTTGCCTACGATATTGCTGCGGCCACAGATGACCACGTGCTTGCCAGCGGGGTCATTGCCGCTTCTGACCAGCAGTTCCTGGATTCCGTGGGGAGTACAGGGCAGGGGGCAGGGCTCGCCGCGGAGCAATTTGCCCACGTTCACCGGATGGAAGCCATCAACATCTTTCTCTGCGGAGATATAGTTGATGACCTTGTCGGTATTGATGTGCTTGGGTAATGGTAACTGTACCAGTATGCCGTGGAATTTGGGGTCTTTATTGAGCTTGTCAACTGTTTTCAATACTTCGTCTTCAGGGGTATTAGCGGGGAGTCGGATGGTCTCCTCCAGCATGCCAATTTCTTCAGCACCCTTTGCCTTGGCGGTGACATAGGATATTGAGGCGGGGTCTTCTCCTACCAGCACCACAGCCAGTGCCGGTGTCACCCCCTTTTTCTTCAGGTCAGCTACCCTGCCTTTTAGCTCCTCGCGGATTTCGGCAGCTACCTGATTGCCACTGATAATTTTTGCGGCCATATGGATATACCTCCTCTTTTATTGTTTGTTTGTTTCGATAGAGAAATGTAAGTGGTGGAAATAATGGAAGGTACGGAGCGCATGGTGTGATTCATGAGAGCTCTATGCACAAGATATCTCCGTTGCTTGATTAGTCAAAGTGCAATTATATCATGTGAGATTTTACTAAAGCAACCGTTTAAAATACCTGTTTTATTCAAGGGCGCTATTGTACCAATGGGCTGAACTTAAGGGCAGGTTTGTTCTTGCCAGCTTGTTGTGCTAAACTCAAATAGCTTTTTTAAGGAGATTCTCTCTTGCAGATCCTGGTTACCAATGATGACGGTGTCAATGCTGAAGGCTTGTGGGCGCTGGTTAGAGAATTAAAAGAGGTAGGAACGGTAACGGTGGTGGCTCCCGACCGGGACCAGAGCGGCGTGGGCACTGCGGTTACCCTTCGTCATCCTTTACGGCTAACTGCAGTGAAGTCACCAGTAAGCGGGGTTAAGACGTATTCTGTGGAGGGTACCCCTGGCGACAGCGTTATCCTGGCCATCAGATTTGCCCTGAAGGATAAGATAGATCTGGTAGTCTCCGGCATTAATGAAGGGCCGAACCTGGGCAATGATGTTTTTATCTCGGGGACAATGGGCGCTGCCCTGCAGGGCTATTTCTATGGTATGCCGGCGATTGCTGTCTCTGTGGCTGCTTTTGAAGGGCTTCAGTTTGGCATTGCTGCCCGACTGGCAAAGCTGCTGGCCGCAGGATTTAAAAATGGAGTGTTACCCAAAAGATTATTGCTCAATGTGAATTTGCCCAACCTGTCGGCGGACAGGATTGAAGGGGTAGAGATTACTAAGTTGGGCGAGCGTAGCTATACTGATAGAATCGACCAGGGGCATGATGGCAAGCGGGATTACTACTGGATTGTGCGTGGTGTGCCGGAATGGAGCGTGGTACCAGGAACAGATGTCTGGGCATTGGAGGAGAACAGGATTTCTATTACCCCTTTCCAGGGTAACCTGAATGGGTGTAACCCCCAGTTTTTTAAAGATGTGGCAGTGGAACTACTGGGTAGATAAGTAAGATTGAGACTCAGCAGAGACAGGTTTTTAAACCTGTCCGAGGCCGTGAGGCCTTCCAGTTGAATGTACAGGCTGATTATTAACGAAGGTCAGGCAGTTCCTCCGACGCAGTTGGAGCAGTAGTGTAGTGAATCCGACAATAAATAATGAAAGGAGTTACAAGATATGTCAGAAGTCGTAATCGTGAGCGGTGTCAGGACGGCGATCGGTGCTTTTGGGGGTTCTTTGAAGGAGGTACCTGTGGTAAATCTGGGGGCACTGGTTATCAAGGAGGCATTGAAACGTGCCGGGCTGCGGCCAAAAGCCAGTGAGAAGTTGCTGGGCTATGCTCCGGAGCCATTGAAGGGCACCGGGCTTATTGAGCTGGAAAAGAACCACTATGATTGGGACAGTTCCCTGAAGGAGATTCAGGTTGATGAAGTGGTTATGGGCAATGTGCTGCCGGCGGCCCAGGGGCAAAATGTTGCTCGCCAGGCTACCATTTATGCTGGTCTGCCTAAAGAGACCCCTGCCTTTACCGTGAATAAACTCTGTGCTTCAGGGCTGAAAGCGATAGCCCTGGGTGCTCAGGCGATTCTGGGTGGTGATGCTGAGGTGGTGGTTGCCGGCGGCATGGAGAATATGAGCGCTGTTCCCTACGGCATGACTCGAGCCAGGTGGGGATACCGCATGGATTTGAGTGGTTGTGGAGAGGTTCTTGACCTCATGGTCTACGACGGACTGATTGAGAAATTCTACGGTTATCACATGGGCATGACCGCTGAGAACGTGGCGGCGAAGTATGGCATTTCCCGACAGGAGCAGGATGAAATAGGCCTGCTCAGCCATCAACGCGCCCGGGAAGCCATCAAGAATGGTGTATTCAAGCAGGAGATAGTACCGGTGGTGCTGCCGCAGAAGAAAGGCGACCCTATCGTGTATGATATCGATGAGCGCCCCATGGACACCAGCCTGGAGAAAATGGCCAAGCTGCCGCCGGTGTTCAAAAAGGACGGCACGGTAACTGCGGGCAATGCTTCTGGCATTAATGATGCTGCGGCGGCGGTAGTACTGATGACCAGGGAAAAGGCACAGGAGCTGAAGCTGGAGCCGATGGCGGTAATCAAGGCGTATGCCTCGGGAGCTATCGACCCAGCCTATATGGGAGTGGGGCCGATACCGGCTGTGAGGAGGGCGCTGGATAAGCTGGGATTGAAAGTGAAGGATATCGACCTTATCGAGCTGAACGAGGCATTTGCTTCCCAGGCTATAGCCTGTATGAAAGAGCTGGGGATGAGCAAAGAGAATACCAATGTCTGGGGCAGCGGTATTTCCCTGGGGCACCCCATCGGCTGCACCGGCGCCAGGTTGATGGTGACGCTCCTCTATGAGATAAGGAGACGCAATGCAAAAAGGGGTCTGGCGACGATGTGCATCGGTGGTGGCCAGGGTATGGCCATGATTGTGGAACGGTAAGGGAGCATTTTGACCCAGGTCATCATTATCCGCCATGGGCGGACGGCATGGAACCGTGTGGAACGGCTTCGGGGCAGGACAGACCTGGAGCTGGATGAGGTGGGCATCAAGCAGGCTGAGGCGACCGCAGAGCGGGTGGTGGAGTGGCCGATAGCAGCGGTGTACTGCAGCCCGCTGAAACGAACGGTGACTACGGCAAGTATCATATCGCAGCGGCTGAAGCTTGAGGCCAAGCCGTTGCCCGGCATTATCGATATCAACTTTGGTGAATGGCAGGGGCTTTCCCCAGAGGAGGCAGCCGCTAAGGATGGTTCGCTGTTTACTCTGTGGCAGAAGAGTCCACACCTGGTAAAATTTCCCAGTGGCGAGAACCTGGATGAAGTAAGGCAGAGAGCGGGGGCAGCGGTTGACGAGATGGTGAAGAGGCATTATGGGAAGACGATAGCTCTGGTATCTCACCGGGTGGTCTGCCTGATACTGATACTTCATTTGCTAGGGCTGGACAATTCCCGTTTCTGGCAGGTAGGGCAGGATGTCTGCGCCGTCAACCTGTTTGAGGTAAAAGACGGCATCGCTTATGCCAGGCTGCTGAACGATACCTGCCATTTGACGAAGGCAGGACTAATTTAGGAGATTAAAAGGGGTATAGCCCTTGGGAAAATAGCCGTCCCTCTTCCCTTAAAGAAGGGGAGAGGGACGAAGGGTGAGGGGTTCAATTATGAAAACTAAAGCAGGCATTATCAATGTTACCGGCTATGCCGGCTCAGAGCTGGCGCGGCTGCTGTGCAATCATCCGGATGTAGAGCTTACCGCGGTTACTGGCAGGAGCGCTGCCGGACAGAAGCTGGCTGACGTTTTCCCACATCTGGCGGATATTGACTTGCTCATCACCGCTGACCTGGATGCTACTGTTGATATTGTATTCTCGGCCATGCCTCATAAAGCGAGCGCCGAGGCGATTGTGCCTTTACTTAAAAAGAGCATTAAGGTGGTTGATATCAGTGCCGATTTCAGGCTGAAGGATGCCAGCGAATATCCAGCATGGTATGAGTTCGCTCATCCAGCGCCGAAGCTGCTTCAGGAAGCAGTCTATGGCATGCCTGAGCTGTATCGCTCTGAGATTAAAGCTGCCAGATTGGTAGCCAACCCTGGATGCTATCCCACCAGCGCCCTGCTGGCACTGGCGCCGCTGGTCAAGGAAGGGCTGATTTATCCCGACATTATCATTGACAGCAAATCGGGCGTTTCCGGAGCGGGCAGGACGTTGACCCTGAGCACGCATTACAGCGAGGCAGTGGATAATGTCAGTGCCTACTCCCTGAAGGGGCATCGCCATCTGCCGGAGATTGTCCAGGAGCTAAAGGCTGTGGACACCCGTTTCACTCCGTCGGTAACTTTTGTGCCGCATCTGGTACCGATGACCAGGGGCATATTGAGCACCTGCTATGCCACGCTCAAAGCTGGTGGGTTGGTGAAAGGGAAAGAAGGCTTGAAGAAGCTGTACCAGGACTTTTATAAGGATGAGCCTTTTGTCAGGGTGGTGGAGCAGCCGCCAGGCACCAAGCAGACGTGGGGAAGCAATTTGTGCCTGGTGCATCCTGCATTTGATTTCAGTACCGGCAGGCCTATTATCATAAGCTGCATTGATAATCTGGTGAAGGGTGCTGCTGGACAAGCTATTCAAAATATGAATATAATGTTGGGCTTTCCCGAGAAAGCCGGGTTGGAAGCGGTGCCGGTGTATCCATAGCTGTTCCTGCCCCCATCGTCTAGAGGCCTAGGACACGAGCCTTTCAAGCTCGCGACAGGGATTCGAATTCCCTTGGGGGCACCAGATTTTGTTGAAGCTAGAGCAATCATGTAATACTTTCTTGGTTTATAACCATTTTTATGATTTTTACTAAACTTTATATTTCTCATCTACGTTCACCTCACGATTGATAAATTGCTAAACTTTTTGCTAAACTGCCTTCTTTTTCTTGGGTCGCCTCTTACGTTCATAGTCCAGGCTCAAAACTACCCAATCACGCCCTAACTTCTTGCCCTTGATTTCGCCACTTGCCAGTAATCTTCTTACTTGACTTGTATGAGATTGTTTAGCAACACCTCAAAATCCTTTGCGCAGTATTACTCTAGTCAAAG
>JBBIPA010000080.1:0-5974 GCA_037443085.1 Chloroflexota bacterium
GCGGACAGGTTGAAGGAATAACCATACATAGTGTAAGATTACCTGGTTTAGTGGCCAGTGAGGAGGTGGTTTTTGGCGGGCAGGGGCAGACGCTAACCCTGCGTCACGACACTATAAACCGTGAGTGTTATATCCCTGGTGTTATTGTAGCGATAAAAGAGGTAGTGAATTTGAAAGGACTGGTGCTCGGTCTGGAAGAATTGCTGCATCTAGGGGGAGAACATGAAATCGTATAAAGTAGCTATTGTCGGTGCTACTGGCATGGTGGGCCAGGAGTTTATCAAGGTGCTGGAGCAGCGGCGGTTTCCTGCTACCTCTATTCAGCTCTATGCTTCCGACCGCTCCGCGGGCAAAAAGCTGTTCGTGGGGCATCAGGAGATTGAAGTCAAAGAGACCAGCGCTGATTCTTTTCACCATGTTGATATCGCCCTGTTCTCCGCCGGTGCCGAAATCAGCCGTCATTTTTCGCCCATTGCCGCCAAGGCTGGCGCCCTGGTGGTGGATAACAGCGCTGCCTTTAGAATGGACCCGAAAGTTCCTCTGGTGGTCCCCGAGGTGAACGTTGAGGATATAAAATTACATAAGGGCATTATCGCCAACCCGAACTGCTCCACTATTCAGATGGTGGTGGCGCTGTATCCGCTGCACAGGGTCAACCCCATTAAGCGTATTGTGGTTTCCACCTATCAATCGGTTTCCGGCACTGGCCTGGCAGCCATGGAAGAGCTGACCATGCAGGCGAAGCTGATACTAGAGGGGCAAAACGTGGTACCCCATGTGTATCCGCATCAAATTGCCTTCAATCTGCTGCCGGAAATAGACGTATTTCTGGATAGCGGCTACACCAGGGAAGAGCAGAAGATGCTGGAAGAGACGCGTAAGATTATGCATGCTGAGAATATTGCCATCTCAGCTACCTGCGTGAGGGTGCCGGTATTTATTGCGCATAGCGAAGCGGTGAATGTTGAGTTTACCAATCCCATGAGCCCGGATGAAGCCAGGCGCATTCTGGCTGAGGCGCCAGGTGTCAAAGTGCTGGATGACCCCAATGTGAGCCTGTATCCCCAGCCCTGGCTGGCGGCGGGCACCGATGAGGTCTACGTAGGACGTATCAGGACGGATATCTCACATAGCAACAGCCTGGTGATGTGGGTGGTATCGGATAATTTGCGTAAAGGCGCTGCCCTGAATGCGGTTCAGATTGCGGAAGAAGCGGTGAAACGAGACTGGGTGAAGGTTCAATAAGTGCGGAGAACAGTGATGACAGAATTTGGCCGTTTGCTCACTGCCATGGTGACGCCGTTTACGGCGGAGGGCAAGGTTGATTACCCGCAGGCAAAGAGCCTGACAACGGCGCTGCTCAAATCGGGCAGTGACGGGTTGGTTGTTTCTGGCACTACCGGAGAATGTCCCACGCTTACCCATGAAGAGAAGCTGCGCCTTATCTCTGAGGTTAAGTCGGCCGCAGGCAAAAAGGCCGTGGTTATCGCCGGCACCGGCAGCTATAGCACCGCCGCTTCTATTGAGCTTACCCGGGAGGTGGAGAAGGTGGGGGCTGATGGCTGCCTGCTAGTGGTGCCGTACTACAGCCGGCCTGCTCAGGAAGGAATATACCAGCATTTCAAAGCAATAGCTGAGGCTACCAGCTTGCCCTGTATCCTGTACAACGTGCCGTCACGCACGGTGGCTAACCTCAATGCTGAGACCGTGGTCAGGCTGAGCCAGATAGACAATATCATCGGCATCAAAGAAGCCAGCTCCAATTTCGAGCAGATTGGACGGATTATCACCGGCGCCAGAGAAGGCTTCCTGGTATACAGCGGCAATGACAGCGATACCCTGCCCTTACTGGCTCTGGGCGGCTACGGGGTAATCAGCGTGGCTTCCCACATCGTGGGCTTGCAGCTCAGGCAAATGATTGAATGCTTTATCAGTGGCAAGACCAGGGAAGCGGCGAGGCTACATGGTGATTTACTGCCTCTGATGAATGTGCTGTTCGTGGTGGCCAATCCCATGCCGGTGAAATATGCCCTGAACTATCTGGGCTTTGCTGTGGGACTGCCCCGCTTGCCGCTTACTGCACCTGACGAGAAATCGAAGGCGCTTATCCGGGAAACCCTGACGCACTACAAGGTTGATTTGCCGATTAAGTAGGGGAAAAAGCCTGACCTCTCTATCCCATCCTGTGGTTTAGGTGTCATTGCTTGTTTTTGCGGTGTATTCTGGCTTGAATAGAGTCGGCTTAGACTCGAGTCATCAGTCCGTCTTGAACCGCCATATTTAACAGGTCGCCTGTGCCCAAAATGGAGACATATGGGTACATAGTCCGGCAGGAATCTATGGCAATTCCGTCATCGGTTGCTATGTCAAAGCCTCTACGAGAAGCAATCGCAATGGATGCCGATTCGCCCCGTCCCAGCTTGTTCTGCAGTAACAGCTTGGCATATGTCGCTATTTCCTCTTCCGAAGAGTCGTCAATTGAGATTAACATCAGATTTTCGCAGGCTATAAGATATTCGATGAGCAATACCAGGTCTTTTCCTTTAGCTGGCCACTTTCCAGCCTCATCGATAACCTGCTGGGTGATACAAAAGCTGCGTTTGGGCCAGATTTCCAGCGCTCGGCGCAATGCTCCGGCGGAATATAATCTGGAGATTACGTCATTGTCGATGATAATTGGTTTGGTGACAGGCGACATCTAGACATCGCCTTCCTGACTTTCCTGGTCGAATTCCTCCCTGAGCTCGTAGTAGTTTCTACAGAGGAGTTCGGCCAGTCTTTCAAAAGAGATAAGTTTTGTCTTATATGCCTGGTAAGCTAGGTACTTGTAATGGCGTGGTAGCATATCGGGCGAGTCGTTTTCTACCTGATAGCCGAGTAATCGAGCCGTCGGTGATGATGGCAGTTGCTGGCATAAAAGGTCGTTCCAAAGGGTGGGTGACAGCTTCCGCAGGGACACCAGCCTCCAGCCTATGGTCTCAAAGCTGACACCGAAATATATTGCCAGATGAAGGAGCACCTCAGCGGTTACCGACCTTTTTGGAGATACCAGTTGACTTAACATTTCATTGACAGTACGTCCTGGCATCAAGAAAGCGGAGGCAAAGGCATTAGCAAAACGTTCCTGGGGATTTTTGGTTTCAAAGGCAGGTAGAGTATCAACACGGGCTAGCTGGTCACGGTGAGCAATGCAATGGGCGTACTCATGCGCTATAGTGAACGTGCGCCTGCGCTGAGGTTTTTGCGAGTTGATTAAAAAACAAGCTCTGTTCACCTGCTTGCTTTAAGGTGAGACCTATGGTTGTCCTGGCAAATCTGAGGGAATCTCCAACTACAGCAGGAGACGGTGCTGATATGGCATCGGTCATATCTACCTCAGTTAATTTGGACAGCAATGAATATAAATATTATTATATAAAATTTCGGAGGTCAATAGGGTAATGACGCTAAATAGTATACGCTCAATAGAAGTTGTCCCTACCCACATTTTGCAGGAAACTATGGATTGGAGTTTTTCTAGTATTTAGTTGCGCTAATTGTTGTTCAATTTTGTGCCTTTGATTCCTTTTTCTAACTCTACATCGGTTGGGTCAACGTTGAAGCTTATCCTGGCGAATTCGATGAATAGTTGGCGAAGGTGGTCGTGAGAGGCTCCTCTGTTTTTTGCTTCTCTGATATGGGAGAGATAATCTTTAAAGTGGGATTCGAAAGGCAGCAAACTCATGCCCCTGCGTGTACTGCAGGTTTATGATACATGAGCTGACTGAATTAGGCAATCACTGTAGACATCGGTTGATAGATTATTTCCTTATAGATAGAAGGAGTTTAATTACCTAATCCAGTTCCCAGCCCTTCAACGTTGCCTCGCAGATATGGGCGATGTCCTCGTCGGTGACTTTGCGGAGGTTATTGTCGAAGAAGGGCGGGCTGAACCTTCTCGCCTCTTTGACCACCTCGGGAATTTGCTTGGGGGTGAGGTTTGCCTGGTCAAACTTCCTGGGGAAATCCAAATCGGCAAGCAGTTGTTTCACCTGTCGCAGGAACAGCCTGGCCAGCCCGGCGGTGGTTTTATTATGCAGCAGCTCGCCGAGCATGACCGCCATTCTGGCGAACTTGTCCTCACAGACCGGCAAGTTGAACTCCATGATAGGCGGGAGCAGCACGCCGCATTTGTAGCCGTGCGGCCCTTTCAAGTTGAAGCAGACCCCGCCGATAACGTGCAGAGCGCCCAGTCCAGCGTTTTCACCGGCAACCATGGCCAGCGTGCAGCCCAGTTGCTGATTCAGTTTGGCTTCCATGTTATCGCTGAAAACCGCTTCTCTCAGGTTAGTCATGACGAGCTTGATTGCCTCGTAAGCCAGGGCATCGGTTAGTAGAGTGCTGCGGTTGCTCCACAGCGCTTCTACGGCATGGCTGAGGGCATCTATGCCGGCAAAGGCCATGGGCCAGCGGGGGCAGGTGGTTAACAGCAGCGGGTCTAATATGGAAACATGAGGCGGCACCAGCTCGCCGCCGATGCCAAAATGTCTTTGATATTCATAGTCCAGCACCGGGAAGCCGGGCGATACATCGGAACCGGAGCCAGCCGTGGTGGGGAGACAGATGATGGGCAGCGGCGGTACCTTAGCTTTATTCCAGCCCTCCAGCTCGCGGACGGTTTTTACCTTGTTGGTCACTTCCAGAGCCGCCCCCTTGCCAGCGCAGATGGGGCTGCCGCCGCCGACGACGACAATGCCGTTGCAACCCGTTTTCTTTATCAGCAGGGCTATTTTATGGATGACGTTGACATCGGCATCCTCTTCCACTTCATCAAAGACCTGATAGGATATCTTGCTTTTAGACAGGGATTTCTGCACGGCTTCCAGGAGCCCGGCCTTGCGGACACCGCGGTCGGTGATAATCATGGCTTTAGCGATGCCCAGTTTGGTGGCTTCGCTGCCGGTCAGCTCGGTGCTACCGATGCCATGATATACCATGGTTTTGAAGATAAACTGGACTGGTTGCTGGGTGGTGGCTCTGATGTTTGCTGAACTCATGGCATTCTCCTGTGTTTATTTTCGTAGACTGGTGGCTTATGCCGAGTACTGATCTTTCAAGCGGCGGATGAGCTGGCGGTCTCGGTAGCGGATAAGCTCAGCCAGGGAATCCGGGGTGTAGTCATAGAACCCCTTGCCAGCTTTCGCCCCCGCTTTACCGCTGGCTATCATGCTAGTAAGCAGCTTGCTGGATGATTTGGAAGAGCATATCTCTCTGGCGAGCCTTCCCTCTACAGTTTGCGTAATTTCTAAACCGGCAAGGTCTCTTAATCTCAATGGTCCTAATGTGGCCAAACGAAATCCGATGGCGGCGACGACCGCCCGGTCGATATCTTCGGGGCTGGCAACGCCTGTCTCCACCAGGTGATAAATTTCGCGGTGCATCGCCGTCTGGATGCGGTTAATGAGGAAGCCCATGACTTCCTGCCGTACTCTGACTGGCACCTTTTTAATCTTGCGCAGCAGGTCATACGTGGTGGTATACGTTTCCTCTGAGGTTTTCTTGCCAGGAACCACTTCTACCAGCGGCACCAAATAGGGGGGATTCATCCAGTGGGTGACGATGGCCCTTTCCGGTGTTACCATCCTGGCGGCAATTTGAGTCATGGGGAAAGTCGACGTGTTGCTGGCGAGTATGGTCTGGGCGGAACAGTATTGTTCCATTTCCGGGAACAGCTTCTTTTTTACCTCGAGGCCTTCGAAGACGGCCTCGGTAACGAAATGGGCATCGCGAATTGCCTGTTCCAGTCTCTCAGTCACGGTGATTCGCTCGAGTATCTGCTCGGTGTGCGACTGCTGAATCAGCCCTTCCTGGGCGAATGTCTCCAGGTTGGCTTTTATTCTGTTTTTTGCGCTCGAAAGCGATGATGCTGAGCTATCGGTTATGGTTACGGGGTATCCCTGCTGGGCAAATGCCTGGGCAATGCCGTGCCCCATTA
>JBBIPA010000081.1:0-5800 GCA_037443085.1 Chloroflexota bacterium
TGGTCCCGACGCCGGTGGTGGCTGCGGTGGCGGTGACGGCGGTGGTGTTGGCGGCTGAGATGGTGATGGGGCCGGTGCCGGTGCTGGCGCTGGGGCGGGAGACGGCGACTGCTCAGCGCAGGATAGACTGAAGATAGCAAGCAATAAAATCAACACCACCGATGCAGAAATTAAAATGCCTTTCATTGTTACCTCATTCCTTTCAATAGACAATCAATCTCCTGTTTATTTCTGGATAAGTCGTTCGTGCTCTTTCTTAATGCACTTGTCCATGACCACCAGCAGGCCAGCCTTCTTGGCTTTAGCAGCAGCGGCCTCGTTGATGACGCCTTCCTGCATCCATATTACTCTAGCCCCGATGCGAATTGCCTCCTCAACTACAGGCATCACCTCATCAGAGCTGCGGAAGATATCCACCACCTCCACCTTTTCCTTTATCGCCTTCAGGTCAGGATAGCTGGTATGTCCCAGTACCTCCTTGACATTAGGGTTAACCGGAATGACGTGGTAGCCATGATGAGCCAGATACTCGAACACCCGGTGGCTGGGACGCTCTGAATTGGGCGATGCCCCTACCACAGCGATGTTGTGAAATTCAGTTAGAATTTTCTTCTCCAGCATAATTTTATCTTTTCTTCCTCCTATAGAAGTTCCTCTAGCAGGCTTTCTATCCTTCGCGGTACCACCGACTGCTTCACCAGTGGCCCCTGAGCCAGCACAGAAAGTTGCTCCTCAAAAGTGGGGGCTTCTTTCATATAAATAACGCCGATGGGTATCTTCCCATCCCCTTCCTGGGATTTACTGAACGCCACTAGCTTATCACCGGGATTATACTCAGCTTCATTCTCCAGACTATATACCCGCTCCCGATACCAGCTATAGGTATTTTTATGGTTGAACGAGACACAGGGCTGCAGAATATCGATTAAAGCAAAACCCTGATATTTGATGCCCAGCTTAATAAGACTGGTAAGGTGCTCGGCATCACCGGCAAACCCTCGTGCCACAAAGCCGGCGCCAGCAGCTATCGCCACTGCCACAGGATTCAGCGGATTCCAGGCGCCATCGAGCGATGTCCTGGTAACAAAGCCCTGGTCGCTGGTAGGCGAAGCCTGCCCCTTGGTCAGACCATAAACCTGATTATTATGCACCAGATAGGTGATATTATGGTTTCGTCGAGCGCTGTGGATAAAATGATTGCCCCCCTCGCCGTAGCCATCACCATCGCCACCAACCGCAATGACCGTAAGCTCCGGGTTTGCTATCTTGGCTCCGATAGCAGCAGGCAACGGCCTGCCGTGGAGCACATTAAGCACATTGCCTCTGGTATAGTGCGGCAACTTGCCCGCCTGCCCAATGCCGGATACCAGCAAAACCCGATGTGGCTCAATATCAAGCTCCACCAGCGCCTGGTTGAGCGCCCGCAAAATACCAAAATTGCCACAGCCGGGACACCAGGCTGGATTTAGCCCGGCATAATCAGACGCTGTTACCGTCATGGCAGCTTCTCCTTTTTCATCTCGCGGACAATATGCTCGGGAGTAAAGGGACGCCCGTCATACTTGAGCACAGTGCTGGCTTTTCTCCCCGTCTCAGCTCGGATGAGATGGGCAAGCTGTCCCGTGGCATTGTTTTCGATGACATAAACCTTCTGAGCAGCATCCATAATCCCCGCTACGAATCCGACAGGAAAAGGCCATATCTCATTTAGCTGAACTGAATTAACGCTAACCTTTTTCTGCCGCAAAATATCCACGGCTTCGCGGATAGCACCACAGGTACTGCCCCAGCCGATAAGCGTTGTCCTTGCTTTTTTATCCCCATACAGTTGCGGGGTCGCAATCTCCTGCCTCAGCCCATCGAATTTACGCAACCGTTTCTGCATCATCTTCGTCCTGGTTTCAGCATCTTCGATGAGATGACCTGCCTCATCATGCTCGTCGGAATCGGTCACCACCAGCGCTTTCCCCTGCAACGGAAAGGCACGAGGCGAAATGCCAGAATCAGTTATCAGGTGACGTTTATATTCGCCCGATACTCCTTCAGAGAACAATAAGCCTCTATCGACAGTCACCCGGGACAGGTCGAACTTCTCCACGGTGGTATAGGAGCTGGCCAGATGCTGGTCGGTCAAAACAATGACCGGCAGTTGATACTTCTCCGCTAAGTTAAAAGCCTTCACAGTGAGCCAGAAAGCATCTTCGATAGTAGCTGGAGCCAGGACGGCACGGGGAAACTCACCATGTGCAGCATGGAGCATAAACTCCAGGTCGCCCTGCTCCGTTCGCGTGGGCAAGCCAATGGCGGGGCCGGGACGCTGCCCCTCCACCACCACAATCGGCGTCTCGGTCATACCGGCCAACCCCAAGCCCTCCACCATGAGGCAAAAGCCACCGCCGGAGGTAGCAGTCATCGCCCTGACGCCGGCATAGCCGGCACCGATGACCATATTAATTGCTGCTATTTCATCCTCGGACTGCATTACCACCAGGCCTAATTCCTTCGCCTTCGCCGACAGATACTCCATAATGCCAGTGACCGGGGTCATAGGATATGCCGCCATGAACTTGCAGCCAGCGGCAATTGCGCCCAGCGCTATGGCTTCATTACCATTGAGCAGCATCCGCCTGGTATCGCCGAGAAGAAGCAACTTATGATTAAAACTACCCTTGTAGTTCTGCTGCGCATAGTCATATCCTGCCCTAGCTGCCTTGATATTGCTCTCTCCGATTTCACCACTGCCGAATTGGACTCTTAGAATGTCAGCCACCGCACCGAAATCATACTGCACCAGCCCCAGAGCCACGCCAAAGGCAACAGAATTCGCCATAATCCTGTGTCCAGCGCTTTCCTCAGCCAGCCTGTTCAGTGGGACCTTGAAGATACTGGCATTGTCAGCTACCTCTCCTGTTTTTTCGCCATCAAACACAATGATGCCTCCGGGTGACAGCTCTTGACGATGCAGGTCGATGCTCTCCTTATTCAGAGCAATCAGCATGTTTACCGGCTCGGCTATGGCGCCCACGGGGCTATCTTTCACCCTGACGCGGTAGAAGTTATGCCCACCCCTGACCCGGGACTCATAGTCCTGATCGGCAAAGACATGGTAGCCGCCCCGGGTAAAAACCTTGGCCAGCAGAAAACCTACTGATTGCACCCCCTGCCCCGCCTCACCACCCACCATAAAACTAAAATGTATCGACATTACCTAGCTCCATAGCTCCAGCGCAATAGCTACATATCCACCAGCACACTATCGCCTTCGACCTTCACCCTGTAAGTAACCAATGGCCTGGGGGATCTGAGCACTTTGCCCAGCTTTGAGGCAAAGCCAGTGAAATTAGTCCAGCGGATTACCTTGCCATCAGCTAGGTCGAACTGAGAGCCATGCAGCGGACAGGTGACGATGGTTCCTTCCAATTTGCCCTCAGCCAGTTTGCCTCCCAAATGGGGACAGCGACTTCCCGCGGCATAGTAGCTATCATCCACCCGAGCCAACAAGATTTCACGTCCAGAAGCCTGAACTACTTTCATTTCACCGTTGGCAAGATCGTCTTTCTTAGCAACCACAGCTTTAGGCATAACATATCACCTCTCAGAAACATATGATTGTCATTGCCAATCCCCCATTGAAGGACAATGGCGTAATTGTTTCCCCTATCATATCATTGCGAGGTACGATAGTACCGAAGCAATCTTTTGATTCTGGGAAATACCTGAAGCAATAACAGATACAATCTCGTTACTTGCCGCTCTTGGCGCCCGGAGGCGAGACTATCAATACTGGAATCTGGGCATGGTGCACTATCCTATCGGCAACGCTGCCCATAGCCCAGCGCGCCACCCCCGACCTGCCATGTGTGGTCACGATAATCAAATCCACCTGATTCTTCCTGGCATAGTCCAGTATCTCGTCAGCAGCTTTGCCATGAGCCAAGGCTGTTTTCACATTAATGCCCTCACTGCTCAGCTTATCAACCACACCAGCGAGATACCCTTTTAGCCAGTCCAGCGCCTGTTTTTCCGCCTGAACACCCAGATCAACAGCCGAAAAACCACTCAACTCACCCGCTAACGGAATCGGCTCTACCACACCAATTAAAACTACCTCTGGAACCTGACAGCCTGTAGCTATCGCCTTCATATGCACCAGGCTGCGCTCGGCAAGCTCGGAGCCATCCAGTGGCACCAGTATCTTTTTATACATGCCACCCCCCCCTTAACAGCGAATTTTGAATTCATTGATAGCCCTCACAAAAACGCCGTGTTACTCAACTGCTCGGCACGCCGGTGCTGCCGCCACCAGTACTGGCACTGTGGCATGGCGCACTACCCTATCAGCCACGCTACCGAATGCCCAACGAGCCGGCCCTGACCTGCCATGACTGCTCATGATAATCAAATCGACCCTGTTCTTGCTGGCATATTCCAGTATCCTGTCGGCAGCCATGCCTTCAGCAACCGCAGTTTTAGCATTGATGCCCTCTTTCTGTAACTTAGCGGCTGTTTTAGCTAGGTAGCCTTCGGTAGCAGTACGTATCCCTTTTGTGGCATCACGCAGCCAATCCTGCCCCAGCTCGCTGGCAATCTGGCTGGAATGGATGGGCTCGACCACACCAAATAAAACCACCTCAGGAACCTGGCAACTTGAGGCTATTGCCCTGACATGCGCCAGAGCACAGTCCGCCAACTCCGAACCATCTAATGGCGCCAGTATCTTTTTGTACATATCAACCTCCTTTTTTAACTATTTCAGCAATGTGAGATTGCTACAACTAGATTCCATAGGTATTGTCTATAACAAAATCTTAATTTGTTTTCCGAATGACTTCTTCCACCCACTTCATGGCGGCGATCATAGTGGGAAATCCAGCAGTGGTCGTGGCCATGAGTACGGCATGTCGCAGTTCCTTAACAGTAATGCCTTCCTCTAATGCTCTGCGGGCATGTGACCGCACTGCACCCTCGGAATTAATGCCGATGGCGATGCCCAGCTTAATCAGCCGCTGGCATTTTTTGTCCAGCGGCCCCTGCTTATTGCAGATCTCTGCCAGTTCGTCATAAGCCTTGGCCACCTTGGGGAACTGACCCTGAAACTCTTTATAAATCTCAGGTAAGTATGGCATGATTCACCTCCTCTCCTCATAAAACTTATTCTAATCTGCTCTCGACGACGCCCCAGTTGATATTCTTGAAAAATGCCTCGATATAGTCGGCTCGCTTCAGCCCATAATCGGTGATAAAAGCATGCTCGAACACATCCATAATCATGACGGGAATGCAACCGGCAGGATGTCCCACGTCATGCTCATTGACCCACTGGTTAAAAAGCTGTCCGCTGACATTGTCCTGATAGAGGATAACCCAGCCGATACCCCGCATAGTGCCGGTGCCCTTGAAGTCCTTCTCCCAATCCTCGTAGCTGCCGAAATCGGCCGCCAGCTTCTTGCCCAGCTTGCCGGATTTGTCCAGTGCCGCCTTGCCACCGAGGTTGTCAAAATAATACTCATGCAGCCTCATGCCGTTGAACTCCCAACCAAGCCGCCTTTTCAGTTCCGCATACTCCGGCGTCCCTACCTTACCTTCCTTGAGCATGGCCAGCAGCATATCCATAACCTTGTTTGTATTGGTCACATAACCATTGTACAGGGTGAAATGGTTCTTCAGCAGCGTCTCGCTGAAGCCCGCCATTCCGATAAGACCATTGTAGTCTTTTGCTGTGTAAGCCATTATGCCTCCCCCTTTTGAGAATTCTGAAATAATACCTTCTTAATTTCGATTATCATCTCAACGACTAAGT
>JBBIPA010000082.1:0-5633 GCA_037443085.1 Chloroflexota bacterium
CCCAAAACGGAGAACGACCTCTGGGTGGATATCGGCAGGCTGTGGTGCTGCGTGGATAAGGTGGAGCTGCTGGAGTCTTTTTTGCAGATGGTGCATTTTCCGCCGGTAGTTGTTGCCGATGAGGGGCGTAACATCAATATGGAAAAATATGCTATGGGCAGCGATCCTGTTTCCGGTTTGTTCTATAGTCAGCTTGTTGAACAAAAACCTGAACCCTGGCAGGCAGCCTGGAAAAAGAATTTCGGTGAAAATGCTGTCATCCGCACCTCCGACCGCTGGGACAGCACCGTGAAACATCTGGGCTATGAGTCACACACCGTTCACTGGCTATGCCAGGAGACACTGGCGGGGGCAATACTCACCGATAGTATGCTGGTGAAAACATCGCAGCAAAGGCTGCGAGAAGCTAAAATTATCCCCGACGATAGACTTGATGCTACCCACAGGGCTCATCTGGAACTGGCGCGGGCTATGGTGAGGAGGATCACTGCGCGGAGACAAAAAGTATCTGGAGTTCACGCCGCCATCATCCCTCCGGCCAGCGACCGGGTGAGGACTGCCGGCATGTACAGCCGCACCACTGAGGAGATCTACATTGCCCTGGGCCAGCTGGATAGCGGCAGGAAAACCATAGACACCTTAATTCATGAAATAGCCCATCACACTTCTAACGCTGAAGATTTGGAGGAGCGCCATGCCGAACATATGACCAAAATTGCCGCCGAAGTGGTGGAGTTGACCCATGCCGGTGAATTTGATGACTTTCTGAGGAATGCCATATGGTAACAGATTATCGAACCCAACAGCAGCTAAATGACATCCTTAATTTCGGCATCTCTCTCGTCTTTATGGGATTTGCCCTGGCCATAGTTAAAGAATTAGTCCTTGATGAGGAAACCGAATACTTACCCCAGGTGGTTACTGTGGAATGCCCTATCTGTCATAAGGAGGTAGAGGTGCATCAGCATAACGCTATGTCCCGGTCCGAGGCATTGAATCAACATATCAAGAAAGAGCATACCTCAACTATGGGACTACATCCTCAGGCGCTGCTTATAGAAGGTGGTGAGCCGCTGCCGCCACCATATCGCCACATGGCAGGTTTCATCAGTGATCCGCTTCCGGAGTACAGCTTGGCGGCGCTGCCAGCAGTGGAAGTAGAGGCAGGAGAGCGCAAGATTGACGCTGTGATGAAGCAGCTCAAGGACGGTGTGGAGAATATACAGGATAGCTCTCAGTTCCGCCTGTTTCTCACCACCATGTCCAAGTTCCACGATTACTCTATCGGCAATCTAATACTCATTGGACTGCAGAAGCCTGATGCTACCAGAGTTGCCGGCTTTATGACCTGGAAGGAATTGGGCAGATGGGTCAAGCTGGGCGAAAAGGGCATCGCCATACTGGCGCCAGTACTGCCACCACGGCCCACCTGTGCTGCCTGTGGCACCAAAATACCCAAAGGGGCTAGGTACTGCCCACAGTGCGGCCAGCCAGCGGGCATCGAGGAGATGGAGACTGCTCCCAAATACTTTAAAGTGGTACATGTTTTTGACATATCTCAGACCGAAGGCAAACCATTGCCTGAGTTTGAGGTGCCAGTGCTCAGCGGCGAAGCTAATGAGGAGCTATTAGCCAGACTACTGGCTCTCATGAAACAGCGAGGCGTGCTGGTCAGCTTCGAATCGCGGCCATATCTGTCATCGGAAACAAAGGGACAATACACGCCGCCGAACCAAATCTGGATACGCCCTGAGGAGCCCAGGGCGCAGCAGCTCAAGACATTGCTCCATGAAGTAGCACATTACTACTCTGAGGGCGTTTTCAGAATGCCCAGACATGATGCTGAGACTATTGCCGAAAGCGCTGCTTATGTGGTGGGCGCGCATTATGGCTTCGATACCGGAGTCAGGTCATTCCCCTATGTGGCGTTATGGGCCAGAGACAAGAAAATGCTGGAGCAAAACCTCAATGCTATCCGAAGAGTAGCCAGCGCCATGCTAGAGAGCTTAGAAAAGGCGGAATTGCTGCCGGCTACCATCCCCGGAACTGATTTGAGCAGGATAGCTGACAAATACGGATGGTGGGCTGCCAGATTAGCTGAGGCCGTCTGCCCGCATAACGACGTGACCTGTGTAGAGAGAGAGGCTAAAAGGCTGGCTGAGTCCAGGAAGGCCAGAAGAGGTATTTAGGAGGGGTATACAAGATGGTAATAGCGATAAAGCCTTTGCGAGGTGGTTTCCTGCGCCCCTTTGGCTGCGGCTGGTTTATCCGAGAGTTTTTGTTGGGACATGCTCCTCAGGGCAGCCCTGAAATTGATCCCCCAAAGGGTGCGGTGCAGGCAGATATCTTTTACCATTATAAAAAGGCATTACATCGGGCTTATGCCGAGGATGCCACCGCCTGGGAAAACGATGAGCGAGCCAAAGCGGGCAAAGGGCTATATACCGAGAAAGAATATGCCGAACGGGTGGACTGGCATTTAAGGCGTATCCCCTATAAGCTGGTGAAATGCCGCTATCATAGCTTCCTGATGTATTTCAACATGCTCAAGAAGCTGGAGTGGGTGGAAGCTACCGGTGCTGAGGAGGTGTCATCGCCCCAAGACTACTACCAGGACTTTGAGCCTCGGCGTTACTACCGCCTCAGCAAACAGGGCATCGCTGCCCCTGACTGGCAGTGGTCTAATCCTCATCGGGTGCTATATCCGCAATACGACGAGCTCTACTTCAGGGAGAAAAGAAAGCAGCACCATTATGTAAAGAAAAGCCCTACAAAGCGTCGAAGCATCAGCCAAACGTGATGTCATTGTGGTAACGGATACCTCGCATAACAAAGTCGCTTGCTAGAATGCGCCAGAAAGGGCATAAAAAAGTTTTTGAATGGTTTGACATGCGGCAAAATACACTATGGAATGCAGCGCATATTCTGGGCGAAAAGAAAGGGGCTGGAGGAATCCTCCAGCCCCTTATCTGGTAGCATTTAGAACTGGAACAGTGCTGGCTGCGCTAGCTCATGTTCTGCGGCAGTCGCCTCTTTCCTTTGTCGTCTCTCAGCTCTATCTCTTTCTTGCCTAGCACGTACCCTGGTGAGGTAAAGCCATGCTTTAAGACGGTTGAGGTCATGCATTTGCTGGTCATTCAGCGACTCCACTTTGATATCACTGGGCACATCCTTCCCCGCCTTGCTGCAAACTCTGCCAGCGACATAGAGGTAGATTTGTGTCCAGTCGTGGTCAAAAGAAAAGTCGAGGCTTGCTGTCATGAGATAAGCGCAGGCTTCAGCATCAGTGCCGGTGGGATCTTTACCGCTAATGGCTGCCATGTTCATTAGCAGCCTCTCCATGGTGATAGCCTGTTTCAGCCAATCAGGTATTACGTCACTCCAGCCTCCAGGATAGGCAATAATAGGGTCGCAGAAAGTGCCTGCCAGTTCCGAGAGATAGTAATCCTCCGTTTTTAGCTTGGGCTTATTATCTTGGGTAACCGGTGAATTTACTAAGAGCTGTTCCATATTCCATCACCTCCTTTCATTGGGATTTTTGGGCGCAGTAATCCTACTGATATCTCGACCTGATACCGTGAAGCTGTCTTTAGTCCTTGAATCGGACAATGCCCAGACTGACATAGCCCCTGGGTTTATAACGGTCAATGGGATGCTCACCGAATCCGTTCCAGAAATCCAGCAGCCACAGGGTATAACCACCGTATTCCTGCTCCCGGACGTCAACCAGCTGGTCGGTGAAGATGCGGACGCTGGCCTCTCTGCTTCCCCAGAGCACGATGACCCCAGGCTGCTTGCTGCCATCTTGGATAGCCTGTAGCTTCATTCGGGACAGCTTCAGATTATGCACCCAGAAGTGATTGTGAGCACTCCAGTAGCTGCCGATGTAGATATCCTTGCCCTCAAGCTGCTCTAGTAGGGGCATCAGCTTCTGCAGTGCTTCCCGCCGTTTCTTGCGGAGTGGGATTTCGGCAATTCTGTTTCCCAGTCTGACCTTAGTGTTTGGCTCTGGCACTTCGACCTTAGTCTCCTTGAACAAGCTCATCTGGGCTGAAATTGACACCAAGACACCTCCTTTCCTTTTCATATTCTGTGCATGAGTAGACCTATCAGATGTTGCAGATGCAACACCTTAAATCAGGTTTAGCTGATTGCCCTGTTTACTGGCTTCCTGTTCTGCTTCTAATGCGCTCTTAGGGATAGACATACGAATATTCCCTATTGCTGCCCTGAACCGCCCAATGGGTTCCTGCTGGCTACCACCAATCACTCGCTCAATCTCATAGATAAAACGAATGAAATCCTGGTCAATGTATTGAGGCAGGTTGGCTATCTTTCTGGCTTCAATCGCCGCCTTCTTAGCCAGCTCCAGCGGCTCAACAGCCTGACTGATGTGTTTCTCAATCATATCAGCAGCCTCAACTACCCTGAGAGCATTCCACTTAATAGGCACAGTTTCACCCCCTTTCATCGAGTTTCTTTTCTGGGCATGGTTAGCCCTGTTATTCGAGCGTTGACACACTCATCACCTTAATTCTTGAGAGCAATATTGAGAGCCTCTTTCATGACTTCTGACCAGCACTCCAGCCCCCACTCCACACCCTTCTTCACCTGCTCCAGGATGTCATCGGTAATGGCTTCTGTGGGTATGCCCATCTCACGGGCGCACTCGATAACATCTTCCTTAGTGAGGATGAAGATAATGTCATTATCATCCATGCTTATCACCTCCATTCTGGACATAGTTATCCCTTCCCGACTGTCCAGGTCGGGCTGGGGCTACTATATTTGATGTACTTCTGCCTTAAACCAGTCGGAAACATGGAATAGATGGTTTTCCATGTCCTCACCGAGCCATCTTTCCGCCTCATCGATAGCCTCGTCTCTGGAATCGGCTTCGACTTGATACTCAACATAGAGCTTCACCTTGTATTTCGGCATAGCGATAATCACCTCCTTTACTCTGTTTTTGGCAAAAATAGAGGGTAGGTAACTTAAGTTTTCCCTACCCTCTACCTTCCCTGTTTGTTGATTACTTATTTGGTTATTAAAATGCCCTGTTGTAACTTGGCTTCGATGCTGGCTCTGATAGCCTGGCAAAGCTCGGTCTCCAGCACATCCAGCCACACCTTCTGGGCATTCTCCACGCTGGGCTCAATGCCATTGTCCTCCAGTTCCTCCAGTATGTGCTCGGCGATGACTTCGGTGTCTATCCAATCAGCCAGTTCCTGTTCAATCAGGTCGGTATCAATGGGCACAGTTTCACCCCCTTTCCTTTAGTTTTCAGGACATGGTTAGCCTACATATTGCTTTTGCGGTTTACCTTGTAGCCAGCTTCGGCTAAAGCTAGTTGCTCCATAACCTTGGAATAGGGCTTGCGGTAGTGCTGTCTTACCTGCTGCTGGCAGTGGGGACATATCATAATCCCCCGACTGCTGTAGCGCTTACATAGCACTAACACTTCCACTTCACCACCGCAAAGCTGGCATCTCATATTCACCCCCTTTGCGCTAGACTTGCCCTCAAAGCCACAAAAAAGGGGTGTCTTACCCCGCATTGAGGTAAAAACACCCCTACAAAAAAGCACAAAAAGGCGAGTTTCCTCGCCTCTTTATGCGTGGCTCTTGTTCGGT
>JBBIPA010000083.1:0-5360 GCA_037443085.1 Chloroflexota bacterium
GCGATAGCTGGTTCCAGGTCTCACCGTTGTTGCGGGTGAGGCTGAACGCAGACTCGTCCAGATACACCACGTTGAATATGCCGCCGGGCCAGGAAAGCTGTCCATTATCCTGATTGGTAATAACAGAGAACGGCCCATCGTAGCTCATGGCGCCGGTGGTAGTATAGGCCACGCCCTGAGCGGCGAAGATCGGCGACCAGACCACCCAGGCATTGCCGTAGCCGGTATAGTTCTGCCGGCAATACTGCCACTCATCATAGTAGCCAGCAGCGCCGGTAGGCGGTTTCTTGGCGGATACCAGCAGGGGATGGGACATACTGTCGGCGAGTCAGTAAACCATACCGGCACTGAAGCGGTGCAGACGTTGCCTAATCTCTCGCCCACCAGCAGTTTACCCGAGGCATAGGTGCCCCAGTAAGCAATGCTGGCAGCCCTTCTCCCGTGCTGGTTATCTGCTTGATATTTAAATGTAGTGCTGTTATCCATCAGCGTGTACACGATATTATCATCGATGCGGTAGACGCCGCGGTTGGGCAGACCGGCGGAGCGATTGATAGCATCGGTGCAAACGTAGAACCGGCGCAGGCTGGCGCTCTGTCCGGAGAAGTCTGATGGCATCTCCAGGTCTGCGGTGATGATTTCCGTCACCCGGGGTGACGAACCAGCAGCGGCGGTAGCGTTCTTGATTTCTACCTGCGAGCCAGGAGCCTGCCAGTTGGTAGAGTTGTTAGATACATCGTGGGCTCCGGTAACAAGGTAAGTTCCAGTGCTATCAGAGTAAACCACGGCTATGGTTAGGTCGCCGTTATAGGTTGGCGAGAACTTGGCCACTACGATATCGCCATTGAACGGATTGGTCGATGGCGGGCTGCCGCTGGCGGTGTTTTGCACATTCCAGCCTCCGTAGCCCGGCGTTTTCATGATCCACAGCTTATTACGGCCAGCAGTGGCGGTGCCATCGCGAACACCGACCAGGATATCTCGGCGGCCGCCGTAATCTACAGAAATATCCAGCGTGCTGATGGCATAGCCTGCTGCCGGTGCCTGGGCACCGGGCCAATTAGTATTATGCCAATCAGTGCCACCGTTTACTGAAATGAACACCATCTGGTTGGTGATACTGGTAACCACGCTTACCGCCGCCACGATGATTTCGGGGTTATCCGGGGCAATGGCAATGTCCCAGACGATTACCGTGGCCAGGTCTGCTCCAGTGACTGCCTTCACCAGTCCGGCATAAACACCGCCCCAGGAAATGCCGCCATTGTAAGACTTATATAGGCGCAGTTTCGAGGTATTGGCCGGATTGGCTACCACCTGCGAGATGATGGCGTACATGACATAGCCGTCACGGCTTACCAGCAGTTTGACGATTTCGGAGCCGGCCTCACCACCTAACACGATAGGCGAAAATATATTGTTGATGGAACCATCTTGAGTATCTGGAGTATCCACCGTCACCCATTCCATAATGCCGGAATAACCGGCGACCGGCTGGGGGCTCATTAGCCTGCCGGGAACTATGAAGCTGGCAATGAGAATCACGGTAACAAGCACGCCAAGGATGCTCAAATACTTATTTTTCATTTTCACTCCATAATAGTTTGGTGTACAGAGGAATTTTTCTATCATTAACCCCGGGCAAAAACAAACTACTACACCCGGTTTTCGGGTGGGAATCGGAGACAAAATAATAAGACTCGCAGAGACGCGAGGACGTTATCCCCTTACTGATACTATACATAAGTACTATACTAATAGTTTCTTCAATTATACCTGTTTCGGGAACGTTGTCAATAGCTCAGTGGACTCGTGAGTCTCAAGGAGGTGTATTTTCAGGCATCCTGGCTCACTATGGACATATGCCTAATCTCATGTTATAGTTATCTAGCGTTTACTCACAGATGAAGATAGGAGTATACATGAACCATGCTATTAAATGCCTTTTCTTGCTGCTGGTGCTGGCAGTTTCACTGCTATCCTGCACTGCCGTAGAAAGTCAACTTAAGGCAGGGGACGGCTATCGCGACCAGAAACAATGGGACAGTGCTCTGGCTGAATATAGCAAGGTAATCCAGGCAAATCCCGGTTCTGCCATTGCCTATGTTAGAAGGGGAACGGTGTACCTGGAAAAGAAGCAGGCTGAACCGGCTATTGCTGATTTCACCAAGGCCATAGAGTTGGACCCGAAATATGCCGAAGCCTATTTACTGCGGGGGAATGTCTATACGCTCGTCGGCAAACTCGACCAGGCTCTGCCTGATTTCAACAAGGCCATTGAGCTGCAGCCTGATTATATTGCTGCTTACCAGAGCCGCGGTATTTACCATCAAATAAAGCAGCAATGGGAGCCGGCAATGGCCGATTTCACCAAGGCGATAACGCTTGACCCTAAATTCATCGCTGCGTATGAAGCCAGGGGTGACTTATACCTGGGGCTGGGCAAATTGAATGAGGCTGTCGCTGACTATACTAAAATCATGGAGCTGGCACCCAATAGCGTTGGTGCCTACTTAAAACGAGGCAATGCCTACACTGCTGCCAAACAATGGGACCTGGCTGTTGCTGATATTTCTCGGGCAATCCAACTCAATCCCAACAATGCCCAGGCCTATATGAACCGCGGCTCAATGTATATGGATTTGGGCAAATTGGATCTGGCTATTGCCGACCTTAGCCAGACCATCAAGCTAGAACCTGCCTATAACCTCGCCTATGCTTTCCGCGGCGATGCCTATGCCGCGATGGGGCAATGGGACAGGGCTGTTGCCGATTACTCCAAGTTCATTGAACTATCTCCTAATGTGATGAGAGGATATGCCAGCCGGGGTCGGGCTTATTTCCAGCAGGGGAAACCGGAACTGGCGTTAACTGACTTCAACAAGGCTGTCCAGCTCAGCCCTAACAGTCATGAGGCACTTTATATGCGGGGAAACTTTTATTCGGAGAGCGGCAAGTTTGACCTGGCCATAGCTGATTTCAACAAGGCTATAGAGCTCCAGCCCAGGTTCGCTGACGCTTTCAATCTCAGAGGCAAGGCTTATCTCGGTCAGGGCAAAGTTGACCTGGCCATAGCTGATTTTAACAAGGTAATAGAGCTGCTCCCTAACAATTCGGGAGTTTATGTTAATCGAGCCCTTGCCTATGTTCAGAAAGGAATGATGAGCGCTGCCCTGGCTGATTTCAACAAAGCTATTGAGATCAACCCCAATCTTGCTGAAGGTTACTTCAATAGAGGGCTGTTCTACAAGCTGCGCAAGGAACCTACACAGGCAATAGCTGATTTCAGGAAGGTAATTGAACTGAGCAAAGAGCCGAGAATGGTGAGCCAGGCACAGGAGCAATTAAAGGAGCTGGGGGTGAAGTAAGTCTAATTTCCCCCTCCCTCTAACTCCCTTCCGCCAGGGGAGGGAGGATATCCCAAACCCATTGTTCCCCTCCCTGTCATTCTGAGGAGTCCACTTCAGGTGGACGACGTGAGAATCCCTTCACTTACACCTCATCGTCATTGCGAGCGAAGCGTGGCAATCCCTACACCCGTGCTTATGCCACTTGAGCGGCGGTCTCGGCGCTTCCCTGATTTCCGCCGTTGTTGCCGTTTGTGCCGTTAGTGCCATTGGTGCCATTATGTTGCAGGAAATCGGCGATGTCGTCCTTATCAAAGCGGCGGTCGCCCCGAGGCCCAATGCGATAGGGCTTCAGGATTCCCTGGTCGCTCCATCTTCGCACGGTATTTATGTGTATGTGCAGCAGACGGGACACCTCTGCTGGCGTAAGCATTCTATTCCTGCCGTTTACCATTACCATATTAACTTTTCCTCCTTTAACGTATTTGCAAGCCAGTCATCTATACTTTAACCTACCAGACCTCACCTAACATCACCTGAAGGTACTGATTTTGGGGTTGACGTTGGTACTGTGAAATTTTTGGGAAAAAAGTACCATTGTTGGGAGGTTTAGTGAGGTAAAGTGGCTTGACAGATACGACAGTAGTTGTATAATTAGCATACAAGCCTACGAAGAGGAGGCTTCTTTTGTTTTGCCTGTGTGACTAAGGTCACAGATTAGTTTAACAGGGGAGGTTATTCTTAACAGGTCAAGAGAAAACTGGCATATAGCTGAGTAAATAGGGTGCAGTGATTCACTACTGCTAGAGTGGTTGCCTGTAGTAGTGAGGAGCGAATGGCAAAACCGACCTATGAATTACGGTTTTGCCATTTTTGTTTCTGGAGTCAATAGCAAAGGAGGAGACACGAAATGAAAATGAAAGGTAAGCGACTTCTGTTCGATTACATAGTGACTGCCCTGGTGATGCTGTTGCTGATGGCAGGGCTGCCGCTGAGCAGCTCATCTGCCCATGCCACTGACTATAAACTGGAGGGATTTGCCAACAAGAATGTGCTACCGAAAGCGCCCTGGGAAACCTCCACCCTTAATAACAATGCCGTTTACAGGGAAGGGACCCCCATCCCATTCCGCGTCTACATTTCCGGCGCGGGCAGCGGGGATACAGTTCAGTTAAGCTATGAGCACTCCAAGGGAAGTAGCTACTTTATTACTAATCTGACCACGCCGCCTTCGCTTCCAGGTTGGAATTATGTTGGATATGGAATTCCTTCTAATAATGGATATGGTTATATCAGTGCCGCCAGTGGTCCGCCTAATAATCTTACTGGCCCGCCTTCTACCACTCTGCCCGCCATGCCCCCGGGTAGCGGGTGGTCTGCCAAGGAAATTACTTCGGGAGGTGTGATTGGCGACACCGGGCAATACCTGTGGGGCTATGGCATCGCCTTCACTGCCCCGGCTCTCCTTGCCCCTGGAACCGATGTGCAAGGTGGCATAACATACAGGTATATCCAGGTGCCTTTTACCGGCAGCAGCGGCTGGATTGTGTTTGGCGCAAAACTGGCTGCAGGCGCCGCTGATTATGCTGGAGGCAGCGGCACCATGTTCGCTGGCGATATCGCCTCTCCCTTTAACGATAGCAAGATTGGCATTAATCCTAATGTTATCGCCGATTTGCCCTGGATATTTTATACCATCGGCGTTGGTACTGACCTTGCGGGAACAGAACAGGTTTTGAAGGTCAATAACGACAATATCCTGTGGAGCCAATTTTCTGTTTCCTCTACTCCTGGTAGGTATGAATATACGTACTACTTGCCTGAGGGTAGCGATAATACTTATTCCTGGTATTCTCCGCTGGTAGTGACAGCAAACTCAAAACGATATGCGTGGGTATCAACTGTAGCCACTTCGCCTGCTACCAGTGGTCAAAGTGGCACCATCAACTTGCCTAATAGAAATGCCACAGGTGGCAGCGTAACCGCTACCTACAAGACGCAGTACTACCTGAC
>JBBIPA010000084.1:0-5345 GCA_037443085.1 Chloroflexota bacterium
GTTAATTAGTTGCACGCTAGGATCACTTATTACGGAGGTAGAAGACTCATGGAAGGATGCATGGAAGGCGTAAATATTGTAGAGCTGGGGCATGTGGTGGCCGTTCCCAGTGCGGCAGCAATCCTGGCGGACTGGGGTGCCACTGTCATCAAAGTCGAAGCTCCAGGGGTCGGCGACCAAGCCCGCAGCCACACGCATCTCGAGGGTGGTAAAGTCACTAACGGAATCAACTATACATTTGAAGTAATGAATCGAAACAAGAGAAGTATCACGCTAAATTTGAAGGCGGAGATGGGAAGAAAAATTATATACGAAATGATAAGGAAGGCTGATGTATTCATGTCGAATTTCCAGCACAATGCGCTGAGACAATTCGGTTTGAGCTATGAAGAATTACGTGCTATCAATCCCAGAATTATCTATGCCACGGTGACTGGCTATGGAACTAAAGGCCCAAAGAAAGATAAGCCAGGCTATGACTATGCTGCTTTTTGGGCAAACAGCGGCATCATGGACAAAATCAGTGATCCCAATGGAACACCCCGCAGACAGCGTCCCGGGATAGGCGACAATACCACCTCGATATGCATCGTCAGCGGTATCTGCGCTGCCCTTTTCGCCCGGGAGAGAACCGGGCGCGGACAGGAGCTATCCTTCTCTCTATACAATACTGCAATGTGGGCACTGCAAAGTGACGTTCAAATAGCTCTGGCCCGAAAAGAAGAACTCCCCTACTCAAACATCAAAAGAACAGCCAATCCGCTATGGAATGCCTATCAGACCAAAGACAGGCGATGGTTGGAGCTTACCATGATAACATCGGACCCGTTTTGGCCGCGGTTTTGCCGTGCCACCGGGCTAACACACCTCGAACATGATCCGCGGTACAAATCGCATCAAGAGCGTGTGAAAAACTGTGAGTCATTAATCGAATTAATCAGCGAGGCACTCAAAAATAAGGAGCTGGCGGAGTGGGAGCGAATTTTTGATAGTGAAGACATCTTTTATGCGCGGGTGCAGACTGTTACCGAGGTAGTGAACGACCCCCAGGCAATAGAAAACGATTTCTTCCTGGAATTTAATCATCCGGTTGTCAACCGGTTGAGGCTGGTTGCCAGCCCGGTGTTATTCAACGGAGTGAGACCACCGGTAAAGGCACCCGCCCCAGCGCTGGGACAACACACAGAAGAGGTCTTGCTGGAATTAGGCTATACCTGGGAGGACATTGCTTCTTTTCGTGATGCCGGCGTTATTTAACGCCGGCAAAGTCCGTCACTCAACTGGATTTACTGAGCAGTCCAGCCACCATCTATTGGCCAGATCGAACCGGTAACCATATTAGCCAAATCGCTTGCCAGAAACACAGCAGTTGGAGCGATATCCTCGACTTTGGCTATGCGCTTGAGAGGGATTTTGGATAGCTCATACTCCATCATACCGGGATTACCGTCAAATAGAGTCTTTGACAAATCGGTAAAGACCCAGCCCGGAGCGATGGCATTAACTCTCACATTATACTGGGACCATTCAATTGCCGCAGCCCTGGTAATCTGCACGACAGACGCCTTGCTGGTACAATAGGCGATGCACATAGGAGCGCCAACAAGACCAACCTGGGACGACACATTGACTATTGCCCCTTTCTTACGCGGTATCATGGACTGGACGGCAACAGCCTGATTGGTGAAAAACAGCCCCTTGGTATTGCATGTGGCCATGAAATCCCATTGTTCCTCGGTGATATCCTTGGCTGGCGTCGGTTTGGTGAGGTCAACACCGGCACTGCAAATGAGGATATCTATTTCCCCCAATTCTTTCCGTATCTTTTCCACGACGGGACCAATGTCTGAAACCCTGGTCACGTCAAGCTGATACCCCTTAACTTCCCCCTTTTTCTTAAGGAGGTCAGTTGCCTTGGCAATTGTTTCCGGTTGCTTCCCCACCACAGCAACTTTAGCGCCACTGGTAGCCAATAACTCAGCACAACCAAAACCTATACCCCGCGTCCCTCCGGTAACCACGGCAACTTTGTTTTTCAGGTCGATGTTCATAACCTTTTCCCTCCCTTTTTTCTAAAAATTTTTACTAACGAGTCAGTACACATTATAGCTTCACCGCAATATCATGTCAATAACAACTGACCTCTTGATTTTTGAAATTTTTACTGTATACTAGGTTAACTGTCAATACTCAAGCCGGCGTGAGGTAGTAAGTTGGGGCCACCTATTCTGTCAATAAACAGAGCAACCAAATGTTTTGGTGGGCTCATGGCACTGAAAGACCTCACTTTTGACCTGCACACCAGCGAGGTGGTGGGGCTGATGGGACCGAACGGGGCCGGGAAAACAACGCTGGTAAATGCCATCGCCGGGACATACAAACTCGACTCCGGGACTATCCAATTCAAAGGAAAAAACATTGTCGGTCTGCCTCCACACAAGATCTGCCACCTCGGGATTGGCAGAACATACCAGGTACCCAAGCCTTTTGTGAACCTGACCGCGCTGCAAAACGTCATGGTGGCAGCGATATTTGGCAGAGGCATGAACAGAACAACTGCTGCCGTCGAAGCCGACAGATTGCTCAAAGTTGTAGGTTTGATAGACAAGAAATACACACTGGTTAAGAACATGGAAGAGGTGACCCGAAAACGGCTCGAATTAGCCAGGGTTATGGCTACCAATCCAAGTCTTATGCTAGTAGATGAAGCTGCCGCGGGATTGACCGAAGTAGAGCTCCCTCAGATATTCAAACTCCTGGAAGAAATACGTGGAATGGGCATCACCATCCTGTTAATTGAGCACGTCATGAAAGTCATGAGAGAAGCAGTTGACCGGCTCATAGTGATTGACAGAGGCGAAAAAATCGCTGAGGGCACACCTGATGCAGTAATGCAAGATAAAAAGGTAATTGAAGCCTATCTGGGTGAGCCAGAGGAAGAGTAAGTCACACTTATAGCATAAAAGCAATAGTAGAAGGATATTAGCAAATGCCTGAGGAACCACTGCTGCGGGTCAATAATATTAACGTCTATTACGGCAGCTTGCAGGTTTTGTGGGATATATCGCTTACGGTTAATCCCGGAGAGATCGTGGCTATCATTGGCTCCAATGGCTCAGGCAAATCCGCTCTGCTCAATAGCATATCAGGTCTAAATCATCCCGTTACAGGAAGCATCGAATTCGATAAGAAGGATATCACCTATACAGACCCATTCGATATTGTATCTCTGGGCATTTGCCAGATTCCTGAAGGTGGGAGAATTTTCCCCAACATGACTGTTCTTGATAACCTTACCATAGGCTCGTATAACCATAAGGCTAGAGGCAAGCGAGAGCAAAACTTCAACATAGTCTACGAGCACTTCCCCATATTAGAAAAGCGAAAAAACCAGATGGCCAGGACACTCAGTGGCGGAGAGCGTCAAATGTTGGCCATAGGGCGTGGCTTCATGTCAAATCCAAAGCTGATGCTCTTTGATGAGATGTCACTCGGGTTGAGCCCGCTCATGGTCAATGAGCTTTACCGTGCCTTAAGACAAATTAGAGCTCGCGGCATTGCCGCCGTTCTTGTTGAGCAAAACGTCAGGCGAAGCCTCAAAGAAGCTGATAGAGCCTATATTATAGAAGCCGGGCATATTGCCTTAAGCGGGAAAACAGCAGATTTGAGAGAGGAGAACAAGGTTAAAAAAGCCTATTTTGGCGGCTGAACTGTAATCAGGATTAGCAAAAAGATGAATTCAGAGCTCTTTTCTGACTTAGCCACCCCCATAGTAATGGGTATCTTGCTGGGCGGGCTGTACACCCTGATTGCCCTGGGCCTTTCACTGGTCTTCGGCGTCATGAAACTGATTAATGTGGCTCATGGTGACCTGGTTCTACTCGCTAGCTACTTTGCATTCACGTTTATGTCCAGTCTTGATTTGGACCCTATTATAAGCCTGGTGATAGGCGTCCCACTCCTCTTTGGCATAGGCTATGGTATTCAGACAATCCTATTGAACCGCGCCTTTAGAATTTCAATGGAAGCTCCCTTAATCATCGCTTTCGGAATTTCCATAATATTACAAAATGCCTACCAGATTATATGGTCTCCGTTATCCAGGGGCTTGACGACACCTTACGCCCTACAGAGCTTCGAACTTGGTGACATCCGTTTGCCGCTGGTTTATCTGCTAGATTTCATCGCGGCACTGGTCGTCATGTTCCTCCTTCGCGAGTTCATGAAGAGAACTTACCTGGGTAAAGCTATTAACGCCGCTTCCCAGGACAGGATTGCGGCTCATCTCATGGGCATAAATACCAACCGTGTCTACGCCTTTGCCTTTGCCTTGGCCATGGCTATCGCTGCCATAGCCGGCGTGTTCCTGGGGCTGACTTTCCCATTTACGCCAACGTCCGGGCCACCATTCCTCATCATTGCCTTTGGTGTCATCGTCCTGGGAGGCATGGGCAGCATGCTGGGAACGTTTATTGGAGGCATCATAATGGGTCTAGCACAAACCATTGGTGGCTATTTCTTTGGAGCTGCTGCTCAAATGCTGGTGGCTTATGTACTGGTACTTGTCATATTGGCAGTAAGGCCAGAGGGCATATTCAGTCGATAGGAGGGGTATGAAGGTCGCCATTCCTGATTTATTTAAGGGGGGACTGGTTCCGTTACTTATAGCCACTGTTGTCCTGGCGATATTTCCAGCAATAGGAGTGCCGCAGGAATGGCTGCTTTACCTGTTTCTCTTCTTTATCTACCTCGCCCTGGCAAATATGTGGAACTTACTCGCTGGATATTGCGGTTTAATATCATTATGCCAGCCGGCATTTATTGGGATCGCTGGGTATGTTCTAGCCATAGCTGTGTGGACAGGCTATCCTCTTTGGATAGGGGTTATTGGTGGAGGTATCATCGCTGCCACATTTGCCCTGCTCATATCCACTCCCGTCTTCAGGCTGAGAGGTATTTATTTTGCCGTCGGCACCTTGATTGTTCCTGAAGTCGTCCGGCTAATATTTTTAATGTGGAGGCCTGTTGGAGACGTGCTCTATGGCAAAGGCGCAGGCTATGCCATAAAAGGAGCATCTGCTATTTCCCCAATGCATACGTACTGGATTGCACTCGTTGTTGGCATCGGGTCGATTTTCCTCATGCGTCTTATCCTGGACTCAAAGTGGGGTCTGGGTCTGGAAGCTATACGGGATAGCGATAGTACTGCCGCCAGCTCTGGAGTAGATGTATTCAGACTAAAACTCTATTCCTTTGTGACAAGTGCTTTTGTCAGCGGGATAGCCGGTGCTATTTTCTATATTTCCCAGGGATTCATAGAACCAAGCGGCGCCTTTAATATACAG
>JBBIPA010000085.1:0-4939 GCA_037443085.1 Chloroflexota bacterium
TTGGCAACTGCTTAAGAACTGGTACCGTTACTAGGGACAAGCCAACTCAGGAAGAATGAGCCCGGGAGGCTAGGACTTTGAGCTACAATCTGCTTGAGAAACAGTGGATTCCCGTCCTCTGGACGAATGGCAATGTCACGCGGGTAGGGATTAAAGAAGCACTAACGCAAGCAGAGTATATCCGACAAATTGCGGCCAGCAATCCTATGGACCGTGTGGCGATTTTCCGGTTCCTGCTTGCACTGCTCTACTGGTGCCGAGGCAACCCACCGGCTACGGCAGACACTGCCTCCGAAGAACCCTTCCCAATTGATTGGTTATCCAGACTCGATGCCAATAGAGAGTGTTTCAATTTGCTTGGTGATGGCAAGAGATTCTATCAATACAGGAAACAAGGCGGCAAACTACTCGCAGTAAACTACCTCATTCACGAGATACCAGTAGGCACTAACTTCAACCACTTCCGGCACTCAGTAGACGGAACCAAAGGCTTGTGTCCGGCATGTTGTGCTTTGGGACTGCTGCGGTTACCTGTGTTCTCCACACAAGGGGGACAGGGCAAGTCGCCCGGCATCAACGCAAAGCCGCCAATCTATGTTATCCCTTTGGGTGAGACCCTTGCGGAGACCTTGCGGCTTTCGTGGCGGCAGGCGTCTAATTTGGGAACGCCAGCCTGGGAAAAGCCGGACGTGCCTCTTCCTGGGATGGGAGAGGTGCCGTTACTAACTGGGCTAACGTGGCTCCCGCGCCGAGTCTGGTTAAGCGAACCGCAGGAATCTTTGACCCACTGCATCTCATGCGGTCGCCTGGACAATATAATACTGTCAAGCGTCTTTGCCGGCAAAGGGAGTACTAAGACAGGTGAGGATACTAGGCGCGACTGGCATGACCCGCACGTTATCTACGAACAGCGCCAAAACGGAGAAATGCCACTGTATTGGGCAGATGTAGTAAGAAGCGCTGACGCCGGTGCCGGGCAGTGGGCTAGAATAATGGCTGGATTACTCCGGAATCCTCGAACCGAGCGAACCAGGGCGTGGATAGTTGGCTTTTCGTCAGACCAGAATAAATACATCGAAGCATCGGAAATGGTACTCCCCTGGGAGGTCTCAGATGCTTCTATTGAGAAGCTAATCCGTTGGCAAAATTCTAACTATAATCTAAAACGAAAGCTGAAACAGCTTGACGAAATACTATCTCGAGAACATGTTGAAAAAACCGCGGCGCTAGACGCCATTCGCTCCCATGTTGAGGGTATAGTCTCTGCGAAAGCTGATGAGTTATTGTCTGGTGACAACGCCGCATGGAAACACGCAGCCAGTGAGTACCGGCCCATGATGCAGATGATTGCCAGATCATTTGCGCCCGGTGTAACCGCAGCGGCAATCAAACGACGCCGAGAAATCGGTAATATGCTCCCTCAGATAGAACAGATACCTCCGGTAGCAAAGAGACCACGGGGGAAAAGCGAGAGCGTAAATGAGTCCAACAGCTACTGAGCAATATGTTGAAATTTTGACGCGGTTGAAATCTGGGGACCTCGGCTTATTGCGAACACATGCCGGGCAAGGCCTGGATGAATCCGTCCCGGGGTTTGACCTGTTCGCCGGCTTATGGTGGCCGTTGCAGAACAAGAGCCAGTTTGCACCCCGGCGCGAGGTGGCCTGGCTGGTTGCCAAGCTTTATGCCTTTTCGCCTGTTCCAAATTCTAAAAATGACACGCTGGCTTCCCAGCTGCGCCGCTGCCAACCAGACGATGAGCGCAATCGAAGGCGATTTCAACAGAAATTTGATGAAATGCTGCTTATGCCGCTGGGTAAGATTGAACCGGCACTGCGATGGGCACTAGAACAGGTCGCTGACAAGGGTAAATCACTTGATTGGGTAAAGCTGACGAATGACCTGTCCGTCTGGGAACGTGAAGCAACCCGCCTGAAGTGGGCGGAGGAATTTCTTGGTGACAAGGAGGGTAATGACAATGCTGATTGAAATCCACATGATTCAGAACCATAGCCCGGCTAATCTGAACCGGGATGACCTGGGTGCGCCCAAGACCTGCTACTTCGGCGGCGTACTGCGCTCGCGCATATCCAGCCAGTGCCTCAAGCGCAGTATTCGCACGAGCGATGAGTTCAAAGCATTGCTCGGCGGTGTCCGCACACGTCAGTTGGCAAAATTGATTGCAAGGGGTACCGAGGGAGACCCATTTGATGAAACAGTACAAGCTGACCCCAAAGTCGTGAAACGGGCTGAGAAGATTCTTACCAACTGCGGTTTCAAGTCGAAGGAGGACGCAGACAAGAGCAGAATGCTGGTTTATACCACGCGTGACGCGATCAAGGAAATGTCCGTACTTTTACAGAACGGCGGCGAGAAAAGCGATGACGAACAGGCAAGGGCTTTCTCCAGGCTAATTGCCGAACGCGTTTTTGCGCCAGATATGGCGCTATCAGGGAGAATGTTGGAACCTTCAGGGGGTAAGGACGTATGGAAAGGCCTTGACACTACCGTGGAGGCGGCTTTGCAAGTGGCACATGCCCTTTCTACTCACGAAGCTCGTCCTGAAGTTGATTATTACGTTGCCGCAGACGACATTCCCGGCGATGATGCGGGCGCTGGCTATGTCGATGAAGCTATGTTCGCCTCCGCTTGTTTTTACAAGTATTTCTCCATCCACTGGGAACAGCTCCTTAAAAATCTGGGCGGAGACATTAACGTGGCTGCCCACACCGTCGGGGCATTCATTCGCGGAGCAGCGCTGGTCACACCAACAGGGAAACAAAACAGCTTCGCGGCGCATAATTACCCGGATGGCATACTTGTGGAAATTCGTAATACGCCTATCAATTACGCCAATGCTTTTGCCCGACCAGCCGCTCAGGGCGAACGCGATATTGTCTCCCAGAGCATCGCCCAGTTGGGCCAATACGTCTACGACCTGGATACTGGTTTTGGCAAGCCACAACAACGCTTCTGGTTTTCGCCAAACCTCCGGTCTCCTTTGACCGTCAGGATAAAGCTAAATGAAGGAGAGAGGGAGGTCGGGAAGGACGTTGACCTAGCAGAGAACAATGTCAAGTCTCTGGATGAACTCATACCAGCGGTGGTCAAGGCTGTCGGCTGTGATTGGGAAGAAGCCAGGAAAGCTATCGTAAATCTAGCGGTGCAAGCATGACGGCTAATACCCTGTTTTTACGGTTTGAAGGTCCGCTTCAGGCGTGGGGCAATCACGAGTCCAAGTTTGTTGTCCGGCGCACAGCGGAAGCTCCAACTAAATCAGGGGTTATCGGGCTGCTTTGTGCAGCACTGGGCATATCGCGCCAAGCGGCCGCTGAGAAAAAATGGCTAACGAAGCTATCTACCCTGAAGATGGGCGTCCGTATCGACAATCCGGGCATCCGCTGGTGGGACTATCACACTGTCGGAGCAGTTATGGAAATGCGTATTGCCGGAGGGGAAGGAAAAACCAAGCAGGGCGCAATGCTAACTCGGCGCGAATATTTGTGTGACGCCAGTTTCCTCGTGGCGCTGCAGGGCGATGCTACCCTGGTCAAAGAACTAGCTGCGGCGTTAGAAAACCCAACATGGACACTTTACCTGGGCCGCAAATGCTGTCCCCCATCACGCCCGCTGCTGGAACATCCTGTCGGTGATTTTCCTGATCTGCTTTCGGCGCTTCGGTCAGTCCCATGGCGAAGACGGCTAAAGGATGACCCCGTATCGAAAGCAGTTGATTGCCTGCTGGACTGGCAACCGGTACCGGACCAGCCGGAAGCCCCCGCCGACGCGCTGGTGTGGTACGACGTCCCCCTCACTTTCGAACCGCCCTCCCATGATCCCCGGTTTGTTACCAGGCATACGCTGAGTGTCGGCAAGAACCTTGTTGTCGGAGGGCCAATACAGCGCGCGATTCCCAGACCGCTTCGCCCGCGCGCAGACTACCAAAACACAGAATATAAGAAAGCCCGCGCGGCTCGCTTGAAAGCGGATCATGGTCTCTGCATTTTCTGCAAAGCGCCTGCAAGCACCGTCCAGCACATCACCTACCGCCGTGCTGGCGGAGGCGAATCTCAGGACGACCTGCGTTCGTTGTGCCGCCTCTGCCATGATGCTGTTACCATGATTGAATACGGTCTGGGCATGGGTTTGGACCGCATTAACCCCGAAGACCCTCAATGGCGAGATGAAATTATTCGGAAACGCGAAGAAATCATCCGTTTCCGCTCGCTGGAGACCCGCCGCCGTCGCCTCAGCCCGGAGGAGGTAGAATAGACGTGTACCTGTCATACCTTCTTATCAATGCAGGAGACAACCCGGACCGTCCGCGGCCCGGACGGCTGTGGTTACGCAACGTGTACCGCGTTCATCAACGGCTGTCCATGGCGTTTCCATCCACAAAAACCATCGCGGAGGACAAAGACTTTCTAAAACCATATGAACCAGGTTCATTTGTTCACGTACATGGGCAACGTACAACCGAGCAAGCCTTTCTCTTTCGTGTTGATTCACATTCTGGCGGCAACCCTGTCATATCTGTCCAGTCTGCTTTGAAGCCGGACTGGGACTATGCATTTTGTAATTCCACGTACCTTCTGGCAGCACCTCCGCAGGTGAAGTTATATGACCCGCTTTTCCAGAACGGACAGCTTCTCACCTTTCGTCTGTTGGCTAACCCTACCCGCAAGAAGGATAAGGAAAACCGGCCTGCGGACAGGAACAACTACGGTAGGAGAGTCCCCGTGCCCCGGAACGAAATTGAAGCGTGGCTAACCAGCCGTGCCGAGCGGTATGGGTTTAGCGTGGAAAGCTTCGATAATGTGCAAACAGGGTATGTCGCCGCTTTCAAGAGCGAGGAGGAAAATGGCGATAGTCAGGTTACTGATGATGGAAAAACAGAAAGGAGATTGAAGCGCTTTTTCTACGCCCGCTACGAAGGCAA
>JBBIPA010000086.1:0-4886 GCA_037443085.1 Chloroflexota bacterium
AAAGAAGGCTTGGAGAAGGAGATTGCGCGGGTCAAAGAGCAGATGCGGCAGATGAATGTGCTAGAATTGAGCATATCCTGTAGAGGAGGTGCAGTATGACGTTCACGGCATATTACCTGAGCCCGGAGGGTGAGCTGAGGCAGAACCTGGGCGAGGATGAGGTGAGAATGGCGTTTGAATCGGGGAAGGGGTTGTTGTGGGTGGATGTGAGCGGGGTGACGGAGGCGGATGCATCGTTCCTGGAGCGAAACTTTCATTTCCATCACCTCGCCATCGAGGACATTGTGGCGCCAAGGATTCATTCGCCGAAGATAGATGACCTGGGCAGCTACCTGTTCATCATCGTCCACGGCATCAATCCTGTATCTGGGGCAGAGATGCCGGAGACGGCGGAGATGGCATTGTTCCTGGGCTCTCATTTTGTGGTGAGTGCACACCGGGTACCTCTTCACTGCATTGATGATGTCCGGCGGCTGGTGGAGAACAATGGCCCGCCTATGAGGCATGGGGCGGATTTCCTGGCGCATGCCCTCATCGATGTGCTCATCGACAATATTCTGCCCGCTATCGACGGGATGGCGGAGAAGAGCGAGGAAGTTGAAGAGGAAACCATCCGCAATCCGCAGCAGGCGGTACTGGAATCAATTTTGAAGCTGAAGCGGTCTACCTTGAGAATACACCGTGTCATCGCGCCGCAACGGGAGATACTGAATCGGCTCAGCCGCGGCGAGTTCCCCATCATCAAGGATGAGGCAAGGATATACTATCGCGACGTCTATGACCACCTGATACGGATCGAGGATTTGACCCAGAATATTCGGGATGCTGCCGATAATGCCCTTGATACCTATATGTCATCGGTAGCTAACCGGCAAAACGAGGTCATGAAAGTGCTGTCCATGGTGGCTACCATCTTTATGCCGCTGACGCTCATCGCCGGCATCTACGGGATGAACTTTGATAACATGCCGGAGCTGAGATGGTCATGGGGCTATTTTGCCGTGCTGGGGCTGATGGCAGTGGTGGTGATAGTAGCTATCGTATGGTTCTGGACGCGGAAGTGGATAGTGTTCCGGCGGTAGGCACACATTAGTGGCTTATATCTTGTGGCTCGCGGCTTGTTTTGATCAGCATTGTCAATATCAGGCCGATAACAGCCAGGAAACCAGATAGTACAAATGCTGCTTGATAGCTATGGGCTACGTCGAAGATATACCCGCCCACTACCGGCCCAACTGCGGCTCCAATGGTATAACCTATTGTAGTCAATCCCAGCAGCACACCGTGGGCGCCCAGCCCAAACAGGTCGGCGATCAGTGGCGGATGGGTTACTCCCGCAGCGAAGGCGACACCAAAAATCACAGCAATGATATAAAGCAGCCATAGCTGCTTGGCTGCCGCCAGTGGAAATAATGCTACCGCCATGATAATAAAGCCAATGGCGGCAGTATTTCGATTTCCGATTCTGTCACCCAGGATGCCCAGCAATAATCTACCGGGGATGGTACCAACACCGGCTGTAGACAGAAGACTCGCTGCCACAGCATCTGATGCGCCCAGGTCAAGCATATGTGGCACGATATGCACTATAACCACATAGGCAGAAAAGCCCAGGCAGAAGGAAAGACCACTAAACATCCAGAATTGCCTGGTAATTACTGCTTCCCGCAGGCTAAGACTTCTCGCCTCCATTCTCATCTCTTGTTCCCCGCTCCGATTTTGGCCATAGGGCTGGAGCCCCATCTTGGAAGGGTCACGCCTGAGGAACTGGGCGGCAACCAGTATGATAATCAAGACAGCGCCTCCCATTATGAGATAGGAGACACGCCACCCGTAACTGGCGACAAGTTGACTGGCAACAGGAGGTACCAACAATGTCCCCATGCCACCGCCGGCCATAACGATTCCCATCATCAAGCCCCTCCTGGCAAAAAACCACCTGGCGATGGTTGAGGTGACCGGCACAAACCCCGTCCCCATGCCTATGCCAATGATGACTCCATAGAACAGGAAAAATTTCCACAGAGCATCCATTTGCGACATGAGCAAATACCCCAACCCTACCAACACCCCACCGATGGTAATGGTCAACCTGGGACCAAACTTGTCATTGAGCTTGCCCATGGCGATGGCGGTCAACCCCTGAAGAATCCAGGAAAGCGAGTAGGCACTGGCAGTCATGGCACGGGTCCAGCCGAACTCTTCGAGCATGGGTTTGAAGAAGACGCCAAAGGCAGTGAGGGATCCCCAGAACGTTGTCATCAGGCAGAAGCCAATAGCTACCATGACATAGCCGTAAAACAGCCCCGTCGAAGAATTTTTCATATTAAATAAACCACCAGATTATGAACTGGTGCAGGTGAATTGTCAATTTTCACCGCAGCAGACAATAGCAGTGGCTGACTATTCTATCGTCATTGACATCGGGGAAAGGCTTTCAAGACAGATGATAACGAGATAAACACGACAAAAACCACTTTGCATGGAACACTTGTTCTATTTTATAATTAAAGGGACTTACCGGAACAAGCTTAGCAAGCTTTCACCATCTTTTTCTTTCAGGCATCTATAAAGAGTGGGAAAGGCTTCTAAGCATCCAGGCTTCATTCTTAAAGAGAGGTACAACTACAATGCAAAATGCTAATGGCTGGCTGGTGCTGCATGACCGGGACCTGGTCAACATCGTGATTAACATCGCTTCCATCGAGAAAGTAGTCAAGCACTATGTGGAGGTGCAGGGACGGTCATACTTCTGCTATGGCGATGACTGTGCCTTTTGCCATGATGGCATACCCGGGCGCACTCGCTATATTGCTGATATCACCTATCGCGGCGAGGCGTTAAAATGGGAAGTGGGCGAGATGGTATACCAGGCAATCCGCCGCCTGCCTGCCGACCAGGGCTTGGCCAGGGCCAGGGTCAGCCGCTCCGGAAAAGGCAAGCACACCCGCTACCAGGTACGCAACCCCAACGAAAAACGCCGCTCCTCCCGCCCGAATAAATACACCTCCGGCCGCTACGGACATATGGTGCAGAGCTAGAGCCATTGCTCATGCTGGCTGCCCGAAAATACAAGCAGAATCAATGTTTCTTGCCTTCAATATGAAAATCTTTTAAAATATTTTGTTTAGCCAGAACACAAAACCTGACAACCTTCAAATAACGTATCACGGACAAATACTTCCAGGAGGTTATGTAAATGAAATTGCTACTTAAATACGGCAAATATGTTTTTTTGACAGGTATAGTATTGGTTTTAATCGCCAACAGCCTGTCCTGCATTACCATAAATAAAGACAAAATTCCCTCGTTTGGGAAGAAAGATACAACTACCGTTCCAACAGTATCAAGTAAAACCCGTCCCCACCCTCCAGTACGCACCGGCGAGATAACACTGGGCACCAGGGTACAAATAGGTTCACAGCCCATAGGTAAAGTCGGTGGTGGCATCACTGTATCCAGACCGGGAGACCCACTGCACGGATTGGAAATAGGCATACCAACCGATGCTTATACCGGCAATAAAACCTTTACCATCTCTTATGCGCCGGTAACCAACCATACCTTCGGCGACGATTTCATCCCTGCCTCACCGATGATAACCATTGATAACGGTGGCGGCTACTCCGCCCAGCTAATGACCGTCAGGGTGCCGGTTAAAATACCTGATAATCATTTTGCCATGGGCTTTCTTTATGACAGTAAGACAAAACAACTGGAAGGCATGCCGCTGGTAGCACAGGATGCCAATTCTATTACCGTGGGAACACGGCACTTCTCCAGTTTTCTCATCGGCATGGTCGACAGGTTGAAATTGAAAACAGATGTTGACTCCGGCTTCCGCCCCGGCATAGACGACTGGCAGTTTTCCAACTACGGTTCTTTTATTGAAATGGGAGGTCACTGCACGGGGCAGTCTCTTACCGCCATGTGGTATTATTGCACCACTCCTGATGGAAAGGATGCCGCTCTCTATAACCGCTACGACAATAATGGCAAATCACCGGCAACTCCGAATCTGTGGCAGGATGACTCATGGGGATACCGACTTTGCTCTGTGGTCCAGAAGGACTGTGGACGGGACGATTTCGCCTTCATTTTCTGGGGCAACCTGGTCGGGAGAGCCTGGCAAAAAGTAAATAACAAATGGCAATGGGTTAATGTTCCACCAGTGATTAGCGACCAGACAACCAGGGATTTATTCGCCTTTGCCATACAGATGACCGGTGAGCCACAGCAAGTAGCTATTCATAGCAATGCTGGCGAAGGGCATGCCATGGTCTGCTACCGCGTCAGCAAAAATGTGTTATATATTGCCGACCCCAACTATCCTGGAAATACTGAAAGAAAAATTGAGCTGCTCAATAACAAGTTCAAGCCATACAATTCAGGTGCTAACAGGCAGGAGATTGACGCGGGCAGGGGCACAAACTTTGAAAACATTATGTACATAGCCAAAAGCACCATTATTCCCTGGGATAAAATAGCCCAGCGCTGGGCGGAGTTTAAAAATGGCACTATTGGAAACGATGAGTTCCCACCATACGATATAGTGGTTAACGTAGGAAATAACCAGGAAACACCACTGGACGGGTATATTGCCGACCAGAAAAAAATAAAGGTCTCAACCAAAATGGTAAACTGGGCTTTTCGAGAACGACTCTCTGTCCTCAAAGACGGCAAGTTACTGACACGCTTTGAAGGCGAAGGTGAGATTGAACTAAGTCCAGGTACTAATCTACTGGGGATTTTGATCAGCGGTTATGCCTACGATGAATGGCATTACATCGACTTTAAGTATTATACTGTTCAATACGGAGAGGTCGAATGCAAAACCCCACCGCCGGCTGACGTGCTGGCCAAGCTGCATAAAACCACCATGTTTT
>JBBIPA010000087.1:0-4508 GCA_037443085.1 Chloroflexota bacterium
ACCGCCAGTAGAAACGAATCCTCAGCCTCAGCCAGTAGAAGCACCAGTTGAGAGTCCTGGTGAAGCTGAACAGATAAGAGAGCATCTTAAACAGGGCTACAGTTTCGAGCAGCTTACTAAAAGGTTTGGTTTTAATCCCAGGACGGTCCGACAGGAGATTGCCAAAATGGTGCCACCGCCAGAAAATGATGAGCCATCATCAGAATCAACGTCCATGCCGGTCACCATAAAGGGAACTGAGTCGGTCACTCCGGAGTTTATAATGAGATATCTCGCTGACGGCAGCGACGACTGGAGATTGCGCCTGGAGGGCATGATGCTATTGCGGGCGGCTCAGAAGATGAATAGAGAAGATGTCGAGATTATGCGGATGCAGGCTGAGGCTGACGCCAAACTACTTGAGCCGATACTGCGTGTTATGAGAGAGTCCAGGGAGGAGCAGGATGCCGCTGCCGCCAGAGCTAAAGCGTCCAGCCTTGAGATAGCGCATGGGGCGGCTCAGGAGGCGGCTCAGGAGGTGGCTGGCAATATTTTAACCTACCTTGACCAGAAGATACCCAAGGGGCCGCCGCCCAAGGATATGAATGAGATGTTTACCAAGCGCCTGGACAAGCTCTGGGAATATATGGAGCACATGATGATGTCCAAGATAATGCCGCAGCAGGCGGCTAATGAGCTGCCATCAGGCTGGGAGCAAAAAGACGTAAAGGAGGCGTAAAAGATGTTCAATCCCACTAACCCCGGAGATGATGAATCAGGCAAAAGAGCTGGGGCAGCGTTTGACCATGCAGGTTAAAAAGTATCGCAGGGAAGGACGGCTAGAGGTCAGATTTCGCCTGGTAGACCCTAATGATACGTATGACATCGGCGAGCCGGTGGATAAGCTGGCCGAGCAGCTCGCCTGGGGCTTCGGCAATATATTCGGCATCAAAGGCGAGATACTTAATGTGGAGTGAATACATCACAATAGTGGTTCTGGCTATGCTATTGAGGATGCGCTATGAGCTTAGTCAGGCAGATAATACGATGGATAATAGAGCGTCCAATGTAGCTATGATGAAGAAGGCAAAGGCAACTCCCGCGCTGATAAGTCAGTTAGCCGAGAAATCAGTGAGAGGTTACGCTCGGGCGCAGGAGAAAAAGTGGCGCAACTGGGCACAGAGCTTGTCGAAATAGTTATGTCAATAAAAGTTGAGCGTGTTATTTTTCGGGTTGGTGAGGGTAGTTTTGCCGTCACCCTGCCTAAAGAGTGGGTGAGGTACAACTGTCTTAAGCCTGGCGATATTGTGGAGATAATTGCCAATGATGATGTGGTCATCAAAGTCAAAGGCAAATCTGAGGACAGGGAGTTAGTACTTGTGTAATAACTTGACAAGTGTTGCCTAGTGTTGTAGTTTGATATTGTAAGGCTTGGGAGCTTGCCGATGAAAGTCGGCTCCCAAGCCTTTTTTCATCGGTAGGCTCCCAAAGTAAACAAAAGGGGTAAGCAATCTGAGCCTAAGAGGTTCAGGCTTACCCCTTTTCCTTTTAGGCCAGGTTGCTACCCGGTCAGCCCGCCAGCTGGCGACAATAGAATAACGAAAGGAGAGTGAATTATGGCTGTAGCAACGTTGGACGAAGCTCTGGACAAACTCATCAAAGGAGTGACCGGCAAGGGGGCCAAGTACGACGCCAAAGTGCCCACCATGACCTCCAACTTTAGGGGCGCTTTCGCCAAATTTGGCATCACGCCCGGGCCAGTGACCACAGGCTCTTATGAGCGCGGCGTCAGCGGCAAGGGCTCCATTCTGGAGAGGAATGCCATTGAGGGCGCCAGGAGGAAGTGGATTCCCAACTATAAAGCTGGCCTAAGCATCTAATCTGATGCTGTAGAGAAGTGGTTGGTTATGTGGCGGCATTAACAACTTACTCGCTCTAACATCAAACAGTAGAAAAAGTGCTCAAAGCAAATTAAGAGGAGGAAAAAAATGCAAGCGCAACAAGTATTTTCACCGTCTCAGGTGTACAGCCCGGCGCAGGTGTACAGTCCGGCGACCACCTATAGCCCGCAAACACTGGACATGGGCAGCATCCTCAACGCTATCCTGCCCATCATGATGCTGGCCATGGTGTTCTCTATGATTGTCCCGATGATTGATACACAATCGCACCGTCTTTCTGAGTTAAAGACGGCAGCGCCAGATTTGCTTTTATCGATTCCCCAGGCGTAACCTCTATCCTGACCTTCATCCTTTCCAGCAGCAACCGCCACTGCACTTCATCCAGGTCATTCAGGTTATGGGCCGCTCTCTCACAGAAATACCTGATGCCGGCCTCATCCATCGCCTTCTGTTTGAGCTCAGCTATACGGCCTCTTATCTGTTCCAGTTCCTGTGCCATCTTCTGTTGCTGCTCGGCCATATTCCGGTCATCCACCAGAAACTTTTCCTCACTATAGTTGGGGTTCAAGAAGTAAAGCCTTCGCGCCCTGTCCCGAGCCTGTTCCCAGCTCTTTAATTTCTCCACCAGTTGCTTTTCTTCGGCCTCAAGCATTGCTCGAAAACTTCGGGGAAGCTTTACCTTTTCCATCCTCGATCTGCGCTCTCACCCCGGCAACGAGCCGTTCAGGTTCCAGCAATCGGGTCTTGATTTCATTACTAAGCTGCTGCCATAGCTTCCTGGCGTTGACATGATAATGACAGACATTGCAGACATAGTAAGGTATGCCACTGTGGTCATTGGTCCAGCCAGCCATGCGTCGCTGACACAGGGTGCAGAACACCAGCCGCCTCAGCGGTGGGTACTGATGCCCTGCATGTCTCCGGCTGTTCTCATAATTAAGACGCAGCCTCAACTTGAGCGCCTGGTATTGCTCTTCAGTGACGATGGCTTGCTCAGCGTCCTCATAGACCAGAAGCCAGCTACTGGGGTCGGTGGGCACCAGATACTTTTTATTATCAGCTCTCTTCACTCTCTGGTGGCAGTAGGCATAGAACTTACCCACATTAGCCGGATCCAGCAGTATATTGCGCAGGGTATAGGCGTACCATTTATCAGCCCGGGGCAACTTTCTTTTCCAGGTTCGTCCCTTCCCCATAGCGCGCATCCAGTACTCCCATCCCGGCGAGGGAATCTGTGCCTGTTCCAGCCGACGGCAGCATTTCTCCAGAGATAGTCCTTCTTCCAATAGCCAGTGGTAGCATTTGAGCACCCATTCTGCCCTGGCCTCATTCTTCTGGTAACGGCCAGTAGTTGGAATATAGTCAAAAGCCCATTTTCTGCCGCCGCCGGGCATTTTATGGTCCTGGAGGGCACGACGCTTCTTCCCCTTCATGGTATTATCCCGCATTGTGTCCACGTAGGCCTGTGCCTGAGTAGCCTTGGAGAAGTATCGTTCCACACTCTCAGGTTCGTCAGGATTCAACTTGAACTTTTCCCGGGCAAAATAGACATCCATCCCAACCCTGATGACCTCAGCCAAGAGGGCAAAGGAACCAAAAACAAATCTGGTTTCTCGATCAACCCGGGGAAAAATAATGGCTTTCACCTTACCTTGCCGGTAGAGCTCCAGCGCCTGCTGCACCGCCTTCTGAAATTTTTCTCTGTCCCAGCCCGTAGCCGGCTCCTGAATTACGGCTCTTAACTCTTCGGAAACTTCCAGCCCCAGGAGCGGTGCATTAGGCAGCACATCTTCAAACCACTGCACATCCGGCCCATAACCACGAAGCCCATCCTCGCTACTGACCCTGATGATAGAGAATGCTATTTCCATGTTAGTCTCCTTTATTTACTATCTAATAGCAGGTGATAAACGCCGCCATTATCGGTAAGCCTGGCCACGTTAAATTCCAAATTCGGATCCCCCGGTCTCACTGCCCGAATAACAGAAACTATCTTTCGCCTCATCCCCTGTACCGCTGTAGTATTCCTCTCTACTAGAGCCTGAAGCTGTTTTTTCCCGGCCTCGTCCCTGACAATATTGAGGTAGGCATCTGGATTTTGCCTTATTTCGCTGGCGCCGTCAATGCCCTGGGCCTCCAATCCTCGGAGCAGCCATTCTCCCCCCAGTTTATCCAGAGCCAGACACATATCGCTCTCTAATTGAGGAGGCACCAGCCTGGCCTCTTTGTTGAAGGTCACCAGCAGTTCTTTAAGTGCTGTGGTTAACTTCTCTTTCATTCTAACCCCCTTTCGCATTGGCGACCACTGGCAGTTTTACTCCGTAGTGATCACAGACGCGTTGCATGATTTCATTGAAAATACCATTCAATCTGGCTACTGTCTTTATCCTCTCCACTAGCCTGCCCAGCTCGGCAAACGCCTCTGGCTCATTGGTGGTGCCTCGCTCCAGCCTCTGCATCAGTTCCTCGGCGGCTGCCCAGCTTTCCACCAGCAGCTTCATCATGGCATAGGGAGATAGCTTCAATCGCCTCGCAAAAGCCTCAAAATTCTGGTATTCTCTCGGCTCTACCTTGAAAGCCACCTGTTTATAGGTTTCTCTCATCTCTACCTCCGTTTTGTCCATTACT
>JBBIPA010000088.1:0-4421 GCA_037443085.1 Chloroflexota bacterium
CAAGATAAAACATCGGTTCGCAGACGCCAGTAAATTCATAATATTGCATTTTGCAATCGGTAGTTATTATCTGTTTTTCCCCTGCAAGAAACTTTTGTATTGAGTCTTGCCATTTATTTCCCAGATTGAATCCCGACGGTAGAGCATATTCCTGCCGAACTATATGTGGCTCAAAGCAGTAAACACAGTCTCTATTACAGACATTGGGCAGTCCAATGTCCCTGCCTAAAATAAACCCGTGATGATATGCGTCCGGATAAAAACATCCGTAACATCCAGGCGAAATATCGTTACCCACATAAGCGCAACTGCCATGACACTTAAATTTTAGCCCCCCGACTCTTTCTTGCCTTTCAATCTTCCTCTTGTATGCTTCCTGGATTGGAATAATTCTTATCATCTCCCTTGCAGTGCAATACAAAGAATGCCATTATTCAGTTCTACTCTAATCTGTTTACTATATATCAGTTTTCTAGCTGTACCTCTATTCATCGAGGTATAGGAATCTGGCAGGGTTTGTCTGAATCATGGTCTTGATGTCTTCTTTCGGTATACCGAAGTGTATCATTGCCCGAACAAACATCCGCCAGCAATCAAGAGCATCACCAAAAAATGGTTGGCCGCCGTCGGTGCAGGGGATGATATGGTCTGGTCCCAATTCCGCCATCCACTCCATACCTTGGTTGGGGTCGATCATAGGCCAAATAATACTGGGGAGTACTTTATTGGCATCGATCTGAAGATAGCATCCGAGACGAATCAAGTCTTTATATTGTTTTATTGTAGCCCGGTCTTCCATTGCAGTCCAGGGGGCAGCATGCATCCAGAGCAAATTGGCACCGACTTCAGAAGCATATTCTGCCAGAGGTAGAATATGGTCGTAGGTCATGGTGGCATGGCAGGTCATCACTGGTATTTTATATTGAGCGCAAAGTCGTACAACCTCTTTAACATCTTTACACAACTCTAAATTCTCATCGTAAATCCGGAGATCCGGTCCGCAGTTCTTGCCTCCATAAGTTTGGCACCAGAACAATATACCACCGAGATTGGGGTATTTATGTATCAAGTGTATCTGGTCAGGGTGATGACTCCAGGCAAGTATGTGAGTGCCCAGACACTGGCAAGCGTACTCTAACTGGCCATCACGCACCATCTCATCAATCCGCTGCTGAGCAGCCCATGCCTGCCCAACGGTTGGGAAAAAGTGGTCCTGGCTAATGAAGGCGCGCATCTTTGCCTTTGAAGCCTTAATAGCGTACTCAATGATATCATTTGACCTCGGTACATAATCCGGGTAGAGACGCACCTGGGTGTCTATGGAGTTTTCGACTAATTCGTCCTCGATACCCATGTAGATATCGTAAAACATTTCGTAAATGAAATGACCGACCTGACCCGAACGTTTAGCCTTATGCATCTCCCATAGCTGGTCATACGTCCATTTTGCCGGGTAACCTGCCTTTGCTCTCCCTTCCTTGGTCACCAACCTGTATGCATCTATAGCCTCCTTTGGCAGACCATTGAACCTCTCATGATGATCGTGTTCCGACTCAAACATTTTTGGATTATAAGCTTTTCCTGACATTTGGTTCCTCCTTATGTTTTGGCCCTTTACCAACCGACAACTTACAATTACTCAGTGAAAGCTACCAGGTTGTCGTGCCACCATCAACATATATTATTTGTCCAGTGACAAAATCAGATGCTTTTGAAGCCAAGAATACCGTAGGACCAACGACATCTTCGGGAAATCCCCAGCGACCCAGTGGGATACGGGCTTTCATGGTTTTGGCAAACTCCGGATTGGCTAGAGCCTGACGTGTCAGGTCAGTTTCTATCAAAGTAGGAGCTACTGCATTTACCATAATATTATACTTTGCCCACTCGCAAGCCAGTGTGCGAGTAAGTGTATCTACCGCTCCCTTGCTGGGGCTATAGGCTACTGCACCCGATGGAGCCCCATACCTCCCACGCACTGAGGATACATTGACAATCTTGCCACTATTCTGCTTTATCATGACTCGTCCAACTGCCTGGCAACAGATAAACGTACCAAGAGCGTTAAACTCCATGACCTTTTTCCAGTCATCTATGGAAATATCTTCAGCAGAACTCCTGATATTAATGCCCGCTGCGTTTACCAGTATGTCAATACGGGAAAACGCCTGGACAACCCGCTCAACCATCTCCTTAATAGAGCGCTCATCGGTTACGTCGCATGCCACCGCTAGGGATTTCCTGCCCACAGCCTTTATCTCGGCAGCGACAGGCTCGAGCTTACTCAGTGTACGACTTGTTACTACGGCATCAGCGCCATGCCCAGCGAGACCTAAAGCCAATGCTTTTCCAATACCCCCAGCACCACCAGTAACAATGGCTACTTTTCCTGTCAAATCGAAAGGGCCAGTCATAGTCTCCTCTTAGGCAAGTTATAAACCTCGCATTTTCTAGAAATTAACCTTTTCGCCGCCCTTTAGCCCCAGCATTTCCCGTGCTTCGTCAGGCGTTGCTGGCACAATACTCATCTGCTCTGCCATGGCGACAACGCGAAGTACTTGCTCAGCACTACTTCTCGCTAGTCTCCCATAACCAGCCCACAGGCTATCTTCCATACCCACCCGAACGTGGCCTCCCAATGCAAGTGTAACCGCAGCTATGGGCATCTGGTCTTTTCCTACAGCAGCCACTGACCAGGTAAAGTCCCCGAGTACTCTTTTTGTGTAGTCATGAATAAATGCAAGTGCACTCGGTGTTGCTGGCATGCCGCTCAGTGCTCCCATGACAAACTGGATATGAATTGGCCTGGTTACATAATTCTTTGCCAGCATAAATTCCACCGCTCCAACCTGCCCCAGGTCCCATATCTCCAACTCCGGCTTGGTATTGTTTTCCCTGCATTGTTGACTGTATTCACGCATCATTTTGTAGGTATTAACAAAAACCAGCTCTTCATTTTTTAATACTTTATCTTCCCAGGGAAACTTAAAAGTGCCCTTCATCCTCTCCCACGCAGGCATAGTATTCCCGCTCACCGAACCGCAGTTTAGAGACGACATCTCAGGTTTGAATTCAGGAACGACGGCAATACGTTCCTTTTCGTCACCAGCGCCTCCTGTGGTTATACATATTACTGCATTGCAGCGCCTTTTTATACTGGTCACTATTTCACGAAACACTTCCAAATCAGGTGTAGGCTCACCGGTCTTGTGTTTGCGAGCGTGAATATGGACAATGGCGGCACCAGCCTGGCATGCCTTAACAGCATCATCCGCAATCTGCTCCGGGGTATAGGGCAGATAATCGGACATGGTCGGCGTTGCTCCTTGCCCGGTTACCGCTGCCGTGATAATAACTTTCCGTAAAACTTTTTCTTCTTCTATCATGACCTTATCCTTATTTAGTTGTTTTAAACAAAACCATCTGTTTTAATAGCCTCCTGTTTATCTCGTCCAATACCTGCGTCCTTGTCTTTCCACTGTAATTATACCAGCCACTTCCTGTTTTGATGCCTAACTCACCCTTATTAACTTTATCCAGTAGTGTCTCCGACGGCCCTGTTCGGTTACTCAGTGTTTTAAAGAGGCTTGTCGATACTCTGGCTGAAGTATCTAGACCAATCATATCATCTGCCTCCATAGGGCCAATGCAGGATAGCCGGAATCCGTACATTGCCTTGGCAGCAATATCGATATCTTCAGGGGTCGCTACACCTTCATCCAGCAGATAACCAATCTCGCGAAAGAGAGCACCTTGAATCCTGTTGACGATGAATCCAGGGATTTCTTTCTTGACCATAATTGGTTTTTTACCAACCTGCAACATCAAATCTTTTGTCATCTCAACCACACTGTCAGACGTATGTTTTCCGCTGTGAATTTCGACGAGTGGCATAATATGCGCAGGGTTGAAATAATGAGTACCAACGACACGATATGCGGTCTTCATACCATCTGTCAAGGTGGTAATTGTTATGCTACTGGTATTGCTGGCTAATATAACATCCGGGTCACAACCATCAAGCTTTTCGAAGAGGTCTTTTTTATCGGCCAATACCTCAGGAATTGTTTCCACAATGAAGTGACATCCTTTGATAGCTTCCGATAGTTCAGTTATTGGCATATAGGTAATCCTCGACTTGATAACCTCAGGAGCTTCTTCCAGAAGCTTGAATTCGGCAAATAGCTTCAAATTTTCATTAATTTGGTTTTGACACTTAACTAGTGCTTCTTTTCGCAAGTCAAGCACTTTGACGGATTTGCCAGCCTGAGCGAAGCTTTGTGCAATGCCTTCACCCATGTTGCCAGCTCCTATAATAACGACCTGGTTTATCTCACTTGGTTCTCGATATTTAATTTTATTCACAATTTACTCTTCAATATTATTTCGCCGAGGGAGAGGTCTTTCCAGGTCTTTACTTT
>JBBIPA010000089.1:0-4338 GCA_037443085.1 Chloroflexota bacterium
CCGTCTTGCCGGTCTGCCCTACCTGGCGCTCCACCGGCATCCAGCCGGCTTCCACGGCAGCGCGTGAGCAGCCCACCACCCCGCCCAGCTCATCCGCCAGCTCCTGCAAGATACTGAAATTCTCTTTTGCCTGCATGCCTCGCCCACCGGAGACAATTATCTCCGCCGCTGCCACGTCCACATACTCGCCATGCCTGGCGTCTTCGATAATCTGCAATACCTTGGTCATAAAATCATCTTCTTTAAGGGGCACGCTCTCGCGGATAATGGTGCCGGTGCGGGAGTTGTCCCTCTGTGGCAGAGGCATGACATGGGGACGTACCGAGGCCATCTGCGGCCGGGTTTGCTCGGTGAGAATGGTTGCCATGATATTGCCGCCGAAGGCGGGACGTGTCTGCAGCAGGAATCCCCGCTCGTCCACAGCCAGTCCGGTGCAATCGGCAGTCAAGCCGGTTTTAAGCTCGGTAGCCACCGCCCCAGCCAGGTCCCTGCCCAGCCCGGTAGCGCCCATGAGTAAAATCTCCGGCTTATACTTCTGCACCAGATAGCAGATAGCTTTGTAATATGGCTCGGTGCGGTAGTAGCGGAACAGCGGGTCGTCGATGACATATACCTTGGTAGCGCCATAATGGAAAGATTCCTGGCAGAGGTGTTCCATCCTGTCGCCGATGACCACGGTGCATAGCTCTACGCTAAGGGCTTTTGCCAGCTCCGCACCCACGCCGAGCAGCTCCCAGGATACCTCGGCGCACTTGCCCTCGGTCTGCTCCACGAAAATCCAGACACCTTCATAATCTTTAATCTTGACCTTGTCTTCGGCTTCTTCCTCCACTTCCTCGACGGCTACCGGTGCGCCTGCCGCCTTTGCCTGCGCCTCCAGCTCAGCCAGAATCTTCAGCTCCTCAGGAGTGAAGTACATCTCCAGGGCATCAGACGGGCAGACCTTGAGGCATTTGCGGCAGCCGATGCACTTGGCAACATCGATGACTGGCTCGCCCTTGTCATTCATCTCGATGATTTCTTTGGGACAGGAGGTCTGACAGCGGGCACCGCAGGCAATACATTTGCCGGCTATTAGCCTGGCTATGCCTCGGGGTTTCTTCATCTTCTTTTCTTCTGCCATATCTCGATTCCTTATCTGTTTAAATTAGCGGTCAAGCCATGCCTGATCATAGGGCGACGATATCCTTCTCTATCAGTTTCTCCATGAGCAACCAGGCGGCTCCCTCGGGGTCATTGGCGCCATCGCCCAGGATTTCGCCCTTGGCTCGCTCCGGCGAGAAAATCTTGCGCACCTGGGTGGCTGAACCCTTGAGACCGATGGTAGTTTCCTCCAGGTTCATCACCTTGTTATTCCACAGGGCGATGGGTGCATCCTGCGCCATCAGCCTCATAGGCACGGTGGGATAGCGCGGATGGTTAATCTCCCTCACCACCGTAATCACCGCCGGCAGCACCGACTCCACCATTTCATGACGCCCCTCCAGCTTCCGCCTCACCTTTATCTTCTTAGCGTTAAGGTCGAGGTTCTCGATATGGTCGACCAGCGTCAGTTGCTGATAGCCCAGCCTGGTGGCGATGCCTGGACCCACCTGGGCAGTATCGCCGTCAATGGTCTGCTTGCCACAGACCACCAGCGCCACCTCTTCCTTCTCCGCCAGCTTTTTGATGGCTTCGGCCAGTACCTTGCTGGTTGCCAGCGTATCGGCACCGCCAAAGGCACGGTCGCTCAGCAGAATAGCCTCGTCCGCCCCCACCGCCAGCGCCTTTTTCAGCGTTACCTCGGTATTGGGAGGTCCCATGGAAATAACGGCCACGCGGAAGCCGTATTTATCCTTCAATCTCAGGCTTTCCTCCAGGGCATGGGTGTCGAAGGGATTCATGATGAAGGGCACCCCTTCTCTGATCAGGGTGCCGGTGACCGGGTCCACTTTCACCTGGGTGGTATCGGGTACCTGCTTAATACATGCGACGACTAGCATAATACACCTCGTGGCTGTTGTGATAGGGAAGTGCCTAATCTATTTTGGGTAATAGTTCGGACTAAGGAGAAGTGGGGATACGACGTAATATATTCAAAGCGTAGCTTCATGGTTTTCGCAGTGCAGCTTGGAAAAATAAACGCCCTAAAAAGCCGCCTAATAGTTTAGTCTTAATTGAATGACATGTCAATTTTCCCAAAGGCCAGCAGGTCATGTCATTGTATTAAGGCAATGTGTTTGATATACTGCTACCACGCCAATAAATAAAGGAGGTAGAGAAGTATTATGGCAGGCAAAAAGGGTAATGTTCTGGCGCTGATTGGTTTCTGGGCGTTTATCATCGGTCTCATCATAGCGGTGGTCGGCGGCATCGTGCTTCCTCAGAATGCAATCCTCATCGTCGTTCTCATCATCCTGGGCATCATCATTGGTTTTCTGAACATAACTGCCAAAGAGATTATGCTTTTTCTGGTGGCAACGATAGCTTTAGTCGTGGTCGGTAATGTGTTCGCTCCTCTTACAGTTTTGGATATCGGTAAGGTTCTGGGCAATATGCTCAGCTATGTGGCTACCCTTATGGCGCCGGCTGCAATTATTGCTGCCGTTAAAGCTCTCTGGGCACTGGGCAAACCTGGAGAGTAGCCAAAGGCTGACTCCTGTATGCCGGTAATCATCACGTTGTTCTGTTTCGTGGCAGTTACCTCGCCAGAAGCGATTCTCACCTCGTTCTGTTATCGCGAACCTCCCTCTCTCTGTCATTGCGAGCGCAGCGAAGCAATCTAGCCATTCTTCAACAAACCTTTAGATTGCTTCGGTACTGGCGTACCTCACTCTGTTTTGAATTTCGGTCATTGGAATTTGTTTGGGATTTAGAAATTAGGATTTGGGATTTCGTTTCTCAAATGGCAGCCCAATGACCAGCCATGTGGTATTTCAGCGGCTCTGGGTGTAAAATTTAACTGTGGAGGTATCAGCATGGCAAGGGTGCTTTTTGGGCTATCCGGTGACGGCAGGGGGCATGGCTCCCGCAGCAAGCCAACCATCGCTCACCTGCTGGAGCAGGGTCATCAGGTAAAGATTGTCTCCTCGGGAAAAGGCTACGAGTACCTCAGCGACTACTACCAGGTGATGCAGATTTTAGGTCTGCGGGTGGTCAGCGATAGAGGAGAAGTGGATGCCTGGAAAACGCTCAAGGAAACGTTCGAAAAACTATTTAAGTACGGAGCGGGAACGTTCCGGAAGCTGGTAGCGGAGATCGACAGCTTCCAGCCGGATATCATCATCAGTGACTTCGAGCCGTTTATCTCCGTTATCGGCGCGGTAAAGCGAATACCCCTGCTCAGCATTGACAATCAGCATGTCATTACCATGTGTCGCCTGGAGTATCCCCGCTCCTGGCTGAAAGAGTATCTCATGGCCTGGACGGTATGCGAGACTTTCTGCGGCTTTGCTGACCATTTCTTTATCACCTGCTTCTTCAGGCCATCATTGAGAAAGAATTACCGGCATAAGGCAACGCAGGTCGGGCCGATACTGAGAAAGGAAGTGCTGGAGCAGCAGCCTTCAGAAAAAGACCAGATTGCTATTTATATCCGGACGCCGGAAAGGGCGCAGGAGATATTGCCCCTTATCAGTGAAACAAGCGGCTACCACTATCTCGCTTATGGCTTCGAAGGCATTGGCTCTGAGAGCAAGAATATCACCTTCAAAAAGCTCGGCGAAGAATTTCTTCAGGACATGGCAGCGTCAAAGGCGGTCATCACCAATGGCGGACACAGCCTCATTAGCGAAGCCCTGTATCTGGGCAAACCCATCTTTGCTATTCCTACCAGGGGAGACTTCGAGCAGATGATTAATGCCCACTATGTGGAGAAAATGGGCTATGGTTTGTTCGATTTATCGCCTTCAGCGGCCCGGCTGCAGACCTTCAGGGATAACCTGGAAAGCTACAAGAAGAACATGGAGCGGGATAGAGCCAACTTCAACGGCAACAGCCAGTTCTTCGAGTTGCTAGATGCCCGGATGGCGGAACTGCTGCGCCGGCCACGGCGACCGCTGGTGCCTGTCACCCGCCCCCTCCTGACCAAGCGGGTGAAGTCATTGGTGGGGAAGTAACCCCCCATATGCCATAATCCTCCCAAATCCCAAATTCGAAATCCTGAATCCCAAGCAATATCAAAATTCAAAGTATTCAAATCTGAAACCGCCACCCCCACTGTCATTGCGAGCGAAGCGTGGCCATGACGGTGAGAATTTTTTTAGGTGTCACCTGTCCACAGGTGACCCATCACATATCCATCTCCTGCACTGTCATCATGAGGAGCGAAGCGACGTGATGATCCCTTCACTACACTAC
>JBBIPA010000090.1:0-4009 GCA_037443085.1 Chloroflexota bacterium
TCCGTCATTATGGGCGGTCCCACGTCGTGGACCTGGCAGGCCACCATCGATGACGCTCACCACGGCTCCAGAGGCTCCGGTCTGCATAGCGACTCTCATAATAGACAGCATGCCCTGAACAGCTCTGATGACCATACCGGGGCTATCACTGACACCCAGCATGGCAGCCGGGGCTCGGGATTGCATGCTGATAGCCATAACCGAGCCCATGATCTGGATGGCGCCTCCGACCATAATCCGGGGACACAGGGCGATTTGATACATGCAGGAGCAGGAGGTGCCTGGGCTAGGCGGGCTATCGGTACCGCCGGGCAGGTGCTGACAGTGGTGGCTGGATTGCCCAACTGGGCGGACGCTCCGGCAGGTGGAGTGCATGGCAATGAGCTTCATACCCCTGATTACTACCCGCTCAATGGCAGCGAAAGGCTGACTGCGCCGCTGCTCATGGAGCTGATGGCATCGGCCAGCGAGCCGGCAGCCAGCGCTGGCAATGAAGGCAAACTGTACTATCTGACGCCGGGAGCTTCGGCAAAAGGGATCATCAAACAGATCATGAAGAACTCCACCGGCGCTTTCGAGCAGGTGCAGATATCGATCAGCACATAAGGAGGTTTAGTATGGCGCTCATTGAGGAACTTAACACCAGAAAGGCGGATATCCTGAAGCAGATGGAGGCCATCGACCGGGAGGCAGCCAGGGTCAGGGAGCAGTACGAGGAGAGGCTGGCCGACCTGAGAAAGCAGCGGATACCGCTGGAAGAACGATTAAGGCTCATTGATAAGCTCATTGAGTCGGAAGGAGGCTAACCATGGGATTTATCGGCACCATAGGGCCTGAGGGGTTGCCGCTGTACCAATGTGAATGCGGCAATATTTGCGGGCTGTCGCCTGAGGCTACCCGATGCCCCTGCCCCTGTCATGATGAGGCATTGAACCGGGCCAGGCAGCTGGGGCTGTTCTGTGAGGATTGTGGCTTCTCCAGCCTGGACCCGGGGACATTTCAGGCTCATTTTGGCTGGGGTACCCATCAGAAGGCAGTAGCCAAAAAATAGGAGGACTGATGCAGCTTCTCAAATGGCTCTTGCTCAAACCAGCCCTCAATCTGCTTAACCGGATTTTGAAAATAGAGGGACGTAACAGTCTCATCATCGGTGGTCCCCTGGGCTGGTCGTGGCAGGCGACCCTGGACGTTGCGCACCATGGCTCGCTGGCAGGGCCCGCCAATGCCCACCGCCACAGCGATTTAGCCAGTATCGGTATCGATGACCATCATGCCCGGGACCATGCTGTCAGACACCAGGCCGACGGACCTGATGAGATTAACATCGGCGGTCTCAATGGTGAACCCGTTACGTTAGCCTCCCACAAAAATCTAGCTACTGGCGTGCATGGAGTTGGAGATAGCTTTATAGAATCTACTTCTGGCTCACAGGCAAAAGTGGACGTGCACGCTTCCACCACCATTGTCCATGCGGAAGCGACGAATCTGGAAAAGACGGCTAACAAAGGAGCAGCCAATGGCTATGCCTCGTTGGATAGTACCGCTAGAGTGCCAACTGCACAGTTGGGTGCCGGAACAGCAGATTCCAGCAAATTCTTAAGGGGTGATCGAGTATGGGCTGTGGTTGAAGGAGGTGGAGGTGCGGCGCCATCGGATGACCCTATTATCTGGTCAATGATATTGTAGGAGATAAGCATGGCCTTAACAATACAGGAAATGGGAATATTAGCCAGTGGCAGGTTAGCTGGCTCGACCGCTGATATATACACTGTGCCCAGCGAGCGAAAGGTTGTTATTGGTGAAATCAAACTGGTCAATAATAACAGTGTTACTGAATCAGTCAATATTTACGTGCTGCCATCCGGTGGCACTGCTAGGCGACTGCTTCCGGTGAATATGGAGCTTGAATCTGGTTATATGTGTGATGTGCTCGATAATCCCATCCAATTGAGTTCTGGGGACAAAATTCAAGGCTCATCTACTAATAATAATCAGGTGGATTATGTGCTCTTCGGAATAGAGAGTACCTTATGAGAAAGTACGATAGAAGCGGCAGACAGATACTATTCAGGGTTCACGGTGTTCACGGCAATACCCATCAAAGTGGCGGTGTCGATGAGATAAGCATCGCTGGATTAAATGGTGAACCTGTAGCTCTCACTGCACATAAAGATGCTACTACTGGCGTTCATGGGGTAGGAAGTTCGGAAGTGGAGTCTAAAGCCGGCGCTCAAAGCAAGGTAAATACTCATGCACAAAATACCAGTGTTCACCCATCCTTGCGAGGAACAGTCAGTGTCGACCCGCCAAGCATAGCCAAGCAGTCAACCACCAATGTAGATGTTACTGTTGCTGGGCTACAGACAACTCACCGCGTTCAGGTGCAGTGTCAATCTGACCTAGAAAATGGCTTAGTTTGCATAGCTGCCTATTGTCCCTCCAATAACACTTTACGGTTGAGGATATCTAATGTGTCAGCATCAGCGGTGGATGGAGCAAGTAGAACATGGGCGTATTGGGCTTGGTAATAGCAGTTGTCGGTAAATGTAATCCCTACGGTGCCTGTAATAACGCATGTTGCTACTGCTACTACTATGACATGCCCGATCAACTTGACGGGATACCACCTCGAAGGGGTTATTGCCCTGAATTTGATGGGGGGAATAGGAGATGTCGCATTTATGAGATCCGACCTCAGGGATGCCGAGATTTTCCTACAGTCGGCGACTTTGTCAGCGGCAATGTGCCCTCAGGCTGCGAATTTCGTTTAGAAGTGAAAGGGAGGGCGGATTAGTATGAGAATTTATGATAGATATGGGAGGTTGGTCAATCTGGATGCATTAAATGTGCATGGTGCCACCCATCAAACTGGTGGGGTAGATGAGTTCAGCATTGCCGGACTTTCCGGAGAGCCGGCGGCATTAGCTTCTCACAAGAATCTGGCTACTGGCGTGCATGGAGCAGGCGCTCATTACCTCGCTATAGCTGCTGGCTCTCAATATATCGCCTTAAATAGATTGTGGTCAGCTGATAGGATATTGAAAGGAGGCGGGTCAAGTCCACCCAGCGAAATAAGTAGCTGGGAAAAGATAGCAGAAGTAAACCTTAGTTCGACCGTTACCGCTGTGGATTTCACTGATTTGGATTTGTCCAGGGATAAGTTCTACATACTGTTTGCAGCTATCTATAATCCACAAGCCGCCGTTGCTGCCTACCTCTTGTTTTTCAATGGAGACTCTACCGGCACCAACTACTGGCGGCAGCGAATGTTTGTTTCCGGCACTTCTGTATCTGCAGATAGAGCCAACAATCCTGGCGTCTTGGGTGTAGCCGCCAATGAACATCTTGTGGGCATGTTAGTGATTGGTCGCAGTGGCGGCAAGGTGGCTGTTGTTCAGCAGCCACAGACAGGTGCCACAGGTTCAATAATAGAAATGGTGTTTCGTGTTATGAACTGGGAAACAAGTGCCAATGTTACCAGTATGAGCTTTGTAGGAACACCTGTAAATACCATAGGCGCTGGTTCAATTCTACTACTGTGTAAACCGAGGACCGCTTGAGGTGAAACAATGAGATGAGAAGAATAGTTTTTAACTGCAAAACACAGAGCATGATGGAGATTGATGATGACCTGACTATACCAGAAATCCAGCCAGAACTAGAGCCGAGGGGCATAGATCTTATGGAATTGATGATAAAAGTAGACAATCTTAAAGACACCATAAAGGCCGAGTTGAAAGCAGAGATTTTAGGAGAGATAAGGAGATTGTAACATGGCGACGTTAGGTCAAGGACATGCAACCATAGTCATCAGAGATAAACAATGGCTGGTAACTATGGCTACTCAACCCTGGGAGCTAATGCAGGGATTGGGGGGACTCACCGCCGTACCATCAGGAACGGGCATGCTCTTCGACCTCGGCCAAGATCAGATAATTCAGGTGACCACCGCAAATATGCTGTTTCCCCTGGATATCGCCTTTATCTCTGAGGCGCTGGTAATTACCGA
>JBBIPA010000091.1:0-3890 GCA_037443085.1 Chloroflexota bacterium
ACCTATTGTGGACTGGTGTTTATGCTTTCATGGCTGCAGCCTCCAAGCGGACGAGTGCTTGTCCTCCAAAATAGAAAAAATAAAATCCGTAAAATAGGCTTTGCGGAGCATTATTAGAGGCTGCCATTTTTTCCTTAGCTTCCCTTTCCTAATATAGGAAAAGGTTATCATAAAAACAGGGGGACGGTCAACTATATTGGGGCATATGTTACCACTTGAAGTGCAGTTTAATAGCCTGATACAATTTGGGGCTATCGAACAGGGTGCGGCTGTTACCTGAAAAGGGGTTAAACTCTTGCCTTATGCACAGTTAATCGTGAATCCCATCGCCGGCGCCGGTAAAACTACCAAAACGTGGCCGAATATTAAAGAGCTGCTGCAGAGCCTGGGATTAGATTTCGAGTATGCCTTGACCGAGGCTGCGGGACATGCCATCGAACTGGCAAAAACGGCGGCTATGAAGGGCTGCAAACTGGTGGTGTCAGTGGGAGGCGATGGCACCATAAATGAAATAGTCAACGGGCTTTACCAGGCTAATGGCTTAAAAGAGGTAATGCTGGGCATTGTCAGCACTGGAACCGGCGCTGACTATATACGTACTTTGGGTATACCACGTGATTATAGCGAAGCCTGCAAGCTATTCCTGCAGCCCAAAACCCAGACGGTGGATATCGGGGTCATCGAGTTTAGCGATAATCAGGGTGAGCGATTGTTTGTAAACTTTGCCGGATTAGGGTTTGATGCCGAGATTGTGAAAGCCACCACGAAAACGTTCAAAGCCACGGGTGCGATGGCCTCCTATTTGCTGGGGCTGCTGACCACACTTATTTTTTATCAGAATAAAGAGGTGTCTATTATGGTGGACGGTGAAATCGAGGAACGGAAGATTGTCACCATACTGATGGGACATGGCCGGTATGGTGGCGGTGGTATGATGACCACACCCGAGGCCGACCCCGCCGATGGACTCTTCGATGTGTTGATTGTCGATAATATGACCAAGCCCGATTTGCTTCAGTCGCTGCCGCGTATCTATAAAGGTACTCATCTTACCCATCCCAAGGTCTTCTTGAAGAGAGTAAAGGAGATAGAGCTGCGACCTAAAACCAGGATGTGCATTCAGGCTGATGGTGACCTCATCGGTGATGCCCCGGCACGCTTCCGTGTACTGCCCTCTGCATTGCAGGTTGTTGTTTAGTTGCCTCGGAGATTTGGCTGACTGTTTTGTTTGTAGTTTAAGGTGAGCTATGTCAATAACGCCTCTGAGACGCCAGTATCTTAACATCAAACAGCAATATCCCCAGGCGATAGTCTTCTTCCGCCTGGGTGATTTCTACGAGACCTTCGATGAAGATGCCAGAGTTACCGCTCGAGAGTTAGAGATTACCCTGACTTCCCGGGAGATGGGCAAAGGACAGCGGATACCGATGGCGGGGATTCCCTATCATGCAGTCGACGGCTATCTGGCTAAGCTCATTAATAAGGGATATAAGGTGGCTATTTGCGAGCAGCTAACTCCGCCGGGCAAAGGTTTGGTGGAGCGAGACGTTATCCGAGTGGTCACGCCTGGGACGGTGGTGGCCCCCGGGTTGCTGGTGGAGAAAAAGAATAACTATCTGGTGAGCCTGGTCATCGCCGGCAATGAAGCTGGCATTGCCTATGTGGACATCACTACCGGTGAGTTTGCCACCACGCAACTTGCGGCGAGCCAGGTTGCCGATGAGCTGGAGCGCCTTCAGCCGGCAGAGCTGCTATTGCCCCAGGAACTGGAGGCTGATTTGTTGCTGGGGTCTAGCTCAATCACCCGCCTTGATGACTACTGGTTTGATTTAGAAACAGCCCGGCAAACATTAAGTGACCATTTCCAGGCTGCTTCGTTGGAGGGCTATGGCTGTGCCCAGTTGCCACTGGCGATAAAAGCTGCCGGGGCAATCATTCACTATATCGCTGAAACCCAGAAGTTAGTACTGGGTCAGATAGACCGGTTAGCTACCTATTCCACACAGGCGTTCATGACCATCGATGCCCAGACCAGGCGCAACCTGGAGCTATTCACCAGCGCCCGCTGGGGCACCACGGCTAACTGCTTGCTATCGGTAATCGACCTGACCAGGACTGCAATGGGCGGCAGGTTGCTCAAGAAATGGCTGGGGCAGCCTTTGCTTGACATAAAACAGTTGATAAATCGGCAAGAGAACATTGGCTGGTTTTATCACAACACGTTAGTTCGTCAGCAGGTGATATCGTTGCTGGGTGAGATAGCTGATACGGAGCGACTGGTCAACCGGGTGAGAAGCGCTATTGCCATCCCCCGGGATCTGGTGGTACTGCGTTCCAGTCTGGAAAAACTGGGCGAAGTGAAGTTAGTACTGGAAGGAAGCAATGCCCGGGCTTCCCTGATAACAGAGTTAAAATCCTGTCCTGAGACGGTGACCTTGATAGGGCAGGCAATTGCTGAGGAGCCGGGCGTCACCCTGGAACGTGGCGGTGTCATCAAGGCTGGCTTTTCTCCTGAGCTGGACAATTTACGCCAGACATCGTCTCAGGCCAAGAATTATCTGGCTAACCTGGAACGGCAGGAACGGGAGAGAACCGGCATCAAGTCGCTTAAAGTGGGCTATAACCGGGTCTTTGGCTACTATATCGAGGTTTCTAAAGCCAATCTCAACCTGGTGCCGGATAGCTATATCAGGAAACAGACGCTTACCAATGGCGAGCGTTTTTATACTCCGGAGCTCAAGGAATATGAATCAGCTATTCTCAATGCCCAGGAGAGGATTCTGGAGCTGGAAACGGCTCTATTCCGGCAGATATGCCAGCAGATAACCGCTGTTGTTGAGCCGATACTGGCATCGGCCAGGGCTCTGGCGGAGATTGATGCCTTTTCCAACCTGGCAGAGGCAGCGGTGAGATATGGCTATGCCCGGCCTGAGCTCAATAATGGCGATATTATCTCCATCAAGAGCGGGCGTCATCCGGTGGTGGAGAGAAACCTGGTCAGCGATGGTTTTGTGCCCAACGATACCTATTTATGCAATGCCGATACCCAGCTGGTCATTCTTACCGGTCCCAATATGTCAGGCAAGTCAACCTATCTCAAGCAGGTAGCTTTAATCGTACTGCTGGCGCAAATTGGCAGCTTTATTCCTGCTGAGTCGGCGAGCATCGGCATCGTCGACCGCATTTTTACCCGGATTGGCGCTCAGGAAGACTTAGCAGCGGGACAATCGACCTTCATGGTGGAGATGGTGGAGACGGCTAATATATTAAACAATGCTACTGCAAAATCGCTGATTATCCTGGATGAGGTGGGCAGGGGGACGAGCACCTATGACGGGCTATCCATTGCTTGGGCGGTGGTGGAGTTTATCCACAATAATCCCAGGCTCCGCGCCAAGACTCTGTTTGCCACGCATTACCATGAGCTGGTGGAGCTGGCTCATTTCCTGCCCAGGGTGAAGAATTTCAATGTGGCGGTGGCTGAGGAGGGGGGTAGGGTGGTGTTCCTGCGCAAGGTGGTTCACGGCGGTGCTGATAAGAGCTATGGCATCCACGTGGCGCAACTGGCTGGTCTGCCCGGCTCGGTAATTCACCGCGCCCAGGAGGTGTTGGTGGGGCTGGAGGATAACCAGTCTGGCCAGAAGCAACACAAAGCTGTTCGTCCCAAAGAGGTCTTGACGCAGCAGCTAGCTCTGTTCGACAATAGCGCTAAACTCATCGAAGAAATCCTTAAGCTGGATGTTGATTCCATGTCACCACTGGAAGCGATTACCAGGCTGTACGAATTGAAGCAGAAGGCAAAAGAAATTAAGTCACCGTGAAGGTCGCTGGTTCAAATCCAACCCCCGCTACGGAGAGAGGTTGGAAAGTGAACCACAAGAGAGTACTCT